>CAZRGV010000013.1:0-22791 GCA_964599655.1 uncultured Isosphaeraceae bacterium
CCGGTCGGCTCGGTCAACTCGCGTCGCGCGATTTACGTGGCGCCGGTGGGCTCGGTCCAGCACGACACGCCTCAGAACATCCTGAACTTCGTCAACTCGTGCAAGAACCTGCCGGTGGGTGCCCAGATGCAGCGTTCCAACGGCAACGGCCTGTACTGGATCGCGGGTTATCCCTGGCACATCGCGGTCAACAGCTACCTGCACGTGGGTCCGCCCAACAGCAACTCGTGCCATAACCCGAGTGACGCGAGCTGGCTGACGTTCGTCGGGGCGCTCGGTTCGGCTCCGCCGTCGAGCAACCACCCGGGCGGCGTGAACGTGGCGTTCGCGGACGGCTCGGTGCACTTCATCAAGAACACGGTCGGCCTGCAGCCGTGGTGGGCGATCGGCTCGCGCAACCTGGGCGAGACGGTCAGCTCGGATCAATATCAGTGATCGGAATTTGAACACACCTGTCAGCGTCTGATCGGAATGGCGAACGACCCGGGGAGCGGTTCCTTCAAGTTCCGCTTTCCGGGTCTTCCGATTTCTGGATGTTCGTGTTACCGTATTTTCCGATCATAGGATTCTTGACGTGAGCGCCGGCCCGTGTTTTCCACGAGTTATGCCTGTGGCGGCGATGGCGTCGAGGGCCATGACGGAAACGCGGATTTCGAGTGGATTCTTGAATCATCAATCAAGTCGGCACAATTCGATGGAATTGCCGCCAAGAGGAGACCGCGAACTCATGAAGGCTTTCAAGGGTTGGTTGGGCCTGGGCGTCCTGGCGATCGGACTGACGGGCTGCGGTGGTGGATCGGGCATTGAAGAGGGAACTCCCGAAGACCTCGAAGTCAAGCAGAAGGCCGCTGAGGACGAGTTCCGCAGCATGATGCAGGGGATGGACAAGGACCAGATGAAGGCCCAGGCGAAGCCTGAAAAGGGCAAGTAACCCGCGGCGCGGCGGTGTTTCGTGATTTGGGTCGCGCTTCGACTCGGATTCCCACGACGCGAACCTGGAAACGGCCTGGCACTTCCCTCTTTGGGATGCCGGGCCGTTCGCCATTTCCGGGCCGAGGGGGATTTACGACGGGATCGGGACGGTCCGATCCGGAAGATTGCTCGAGTGATCGGGTGGGCATTGCCCACTGAACCCTTTGCGCTGCCAGAAGATCGGTGGGCGGTGCCCGCTCGACGAAGGGCAGCGGATTGGGCGGAGGACGATGGTTGCGGTCGGTTCCGGATCAGGCGGTTCCGTCGATGCGATGGCCTTGAACGGGGTCGAACCAGGCGGCGCGGTTCAGATCGAGCTGGAGCCAATGGCGCTGGCGGATCTTCAGGGGCTGGAGCGGGGGGCATCGGACGGCGAACGGGTGCGGGCCGATGGTCAGGAACGCGAGTGTTTCGTGACCGAGGGGTTCGATGCGATGGAGTTCGGCGGGGACGGTCGGACGTGACGGATCGACCGAACCGGCCTCGGAGACGATCCTCGCGTTTTCGGGGCGAAGGCCCAGCTCGAACGGTCCCGGTCCCCGGTTTGAGAGCGGGGCGAGCCAGGGGGTGCCGGCGTCGACCTCGGTGATCGGCTCGCCGTGGGTTCCCGAGATCCGGAGCCGAACGCCCTTGGAGGTGGGCTCCAGCGCGCAAGGCAGCAGGTTCATGGGAGGGGCGCCGAGGAACCGGGCGACGGCGAGGTTGGCGGGCCGGTCGTAGATCTCCAGGGGGGAGCCGACCTGGATGATCCGACCGCGATCGACGACGGCCACGCGGTCGCCCAGGGCCATGGCCTCGGCCTGGTCGTGTGTGACGTGGATCATCGTGAATCCGATCGTGCCCTGGAGCTCGATGAGCTGGGCGCGCAGCGAGGCGCGCAACGGGGCATCGAGGCTGGAGAACGGCTCATCGAGCAGGAGCAAGGCGGGACGTCGAGCGATGGCCCGGCCGATCGCCACGCGCTGGCGCTGGCCTCCGGAAAGAGCGGACGGCTTCCGGTTCAGCAGGCTCGTGAGGCCAAGGGCCTCGGCGGTCTCGGTGACGCGCTGGCGGATCTCGTCGCGGTGGAACCGTCGGGCGCGAAGGCCGAAGGCGAGGTTCTCGAAGACGCTCAGGTGCGGGTAGGCCGTGGGGTTCTGGAAGACCATCGCGACGTCTCTGGCCCTGGGCGCGAGCTCGACGCCGGGATGACCGCCGATCCAGACCTCGCCCGCAGTGGGCGACTCCAGGCCGGCGAGAATGCGGAGCAAGGTGCTCTTGCCCGAGCCCGAGGGCCCGAGCACCGCCAGCCGCTCTGCCGGACGGACGACGAGGTTGACGTCGACCAGGGCGGGAACGCCACCAGAGAAGACCTTGGAGACCTGCCGCAACTCGATCGCGCTCAAGGGAACCGACCTCCCCGATGGCCGCGCCGTCGGGTTCGATTTCGGGACGTTCGACACCCCGTTCGACCTCGCGGCGCATTCTTCCGATGATACGGGTTTGAAGGCCCTCGGCTCGACCCCCTGACGATCTCCAGTCCTCCAGGAACGGAACGAAGGCCGCTGTCGCCGCATGGCACATGCATGGGTGTCTTGTTTTACGAATGGGCCGAGACGTACTTGCCTGGCGGGGCGAATCGGTGTTAAACTTTGCTTCAAACCGCCGTGGAGTTCCCGCGCGTTGGATCCGAAGTGGGAGATCGGGCGATGTTTCAATGGTCCTTTGGCTCGAACCGAAGCTGTGACGGCGTTTCGAGACGCCACTTCTTGCGGGTTGGATCGCTGGGGGTACTGGGCTTGAGCCTGCCCGACCTGCTCCGCGCCGAGGCGAAGGCGGCGGGATCGGGCCGGAAGGGCAAGGATGTTTCGTGCATTTTGATCTGGCTTCAGGGCGGCTTGAGCCACATCGACAGCTTCGACCCGAAGCCGGAGGCCCCGTCGGAGATCCGGGGCGAGTTTGATGTGATCCAGACGAACGTGCCGGGCATCCAGCTTTGCGACCCGCTGCCGATGCTGGCGCGGCATCAGGACAAGTACTCGATTCTGCGTTCGTTGAATCCGAGGAACGGGTCGCACGGCGTGGCCGACGCCTACATGATGAGCGGCCACAAGTTCAACCCGGCCTTGACGTTCCCGAGCTACGGCGCGGTGATCGCGAAGGAGCTTGGGGACAAGACGAGCCTTCCGCCTTACGTGCAGGTCGGCACGTCGATCGACCAGCGGTTCGGCGGCGGCGTCGCGGGCTTCCTGGGGGACCAGTACAACCCGTTCGTCTTGCCCGGAGATCCGTCGAGCCCGAGCTTCACGGTGCGAGACGTCAGCCTGACCGGGTCGCTCGACCGTTCGCGATTCGATCATCGGATGAAGGTTTTGCAAGCGGTGGATACGTGGGAGGCGTCGATCGAGGAAACGCCGGCGGCGCTCGAGGCGACCGATAGCTTCTACAAGAAGGCGTACAGCCTGATCACGTCGCCGGAGGCCAAGCGGGCGTTCGACCTGTCGAGGGAAGATCCTCGACAGCGCGACCGCTACGGCCGGAACTCGCTGGGTCAGGGGTGCTTGCTGGCCCGTCGGCTGGTCGAGGCGGGGACGCGGTTCGTCACGGTCACCAACGGTGGCTGGGATACGCATCAGAACAACTTCCGATCGCTCAAGGACCGGCTGTTGCCGAACCTCGACGCGGCGTTGGCGTCGTTGCTGCAAGACCTTTCGGATCGGGGGCTGCTCGAGACGACCTTGGTCGTCTGCCTGAGCGATTTCGGTCGGACGCCGAAGGTCAATCCGTCGGCGGGCCGAGACCACTGGTCGACGGCGTCGGTCGCGCTGTTCGCGGGAGCCGGTCTGAAGCCTGGGCTGGCGGTCGGGCAAACGAACGCCCTGGCCGAGGCGCCCGTCGAGGCCCCGTACTTCACGGAGGACGTGGCGGCGACCATTTACGATCGGCTGGGGATCCCGCTCGACACGACGCATCAGACGCCGGACGGCCGGCCGATCCTGGTCAACTATGAAGGCCGCCTGATTCGCGAGCTGCTTTGATCGCGGTTTCCTTGAGCGGCGTGGAAGGCGAACAGGGTCGGGGCGTTCCTCGTGTCAGACGTCCGAGGGGCCTCCGACCCGTCTTGTCTTGGTTCCAGACGGATTCGGTTCCGAGGGGATCCGCGGACGTCCTTGCTTGGCTTCTTGACGGTTTCCTGCCACAATAGAGTTCTCGGCAGAGACTCTCCCTCCCTGGCCCCAGCCATACCTTCCCTGGGAGGCCATTGCTCATGCCTCGACGGATTCTCGTTCCTGGTTTGCTCGCGGTTGGGATTGTTGTTCTCGGGCTCGTTCTCGTTCGAGCCGATGAGCCGTCCGGCGATGCGCCCGCGATCGCACCGCCGGAAACGTTCGACGACGAACAGCGGGAGCACTGGGCCTATCAGCCGGTGTCCAGGCCCGAGCCGCCCTCGGTGAAGGACGAATCGTGGGTAAAGAACCCGATCGACCGGTTCATCCTGGCCGGGATCGAGGAAATGGGATTCGAACACGCGCCGGAGGCCAGCCGGATCGAGCTGATCCGTCGCTTGACGTTTGACCTGACCGGCCTGCCGCCGACGCCCCGCGAGGTCGAACGGTTCCTGGAGGATCGAGGCTCGGACGCGTACGAGCGGCTGGTGGATCGGTTGCTCTCAAGCCCGCGCTATGGCGAGCGTTGGGCGCAGCACTGGCTCGACCTGGCCCATTACGCCGACACCAACGGCTTCGAGCTCGACGGCGACCGGCCCGACGCCTGGCGCTATCGCGACTGGGTGGTGAAGGCGCTCAACGACGACATGCCGTACGACCAGTTCCTCACGCTGCAACTGGCCGGCGACGAGCTGAAGCCCGGCGACCACGAGGCGTTGATCGCGACCGGTTTCGGCCGTTGCGGCCCTCGGGAGGTCGTGGGTGGAAACATCGAGCCGGAGGTCAAACGGCAAACCGAGCTGACCGAAGTGACCGGCACGGTGGGTTCGGTTTTCCTCGGGCTGACGCTGGGCTGCGCCCGTTGCCACGACCACAAGTTCGACGCGCTGCCCACGACCGACTACTACCGGCTCCAGTCGTTCTTCGCCGCGGCTCAGTTCGTGGACGTGCCGATCGCCGACAAGGCGGAAGAAGACGCCTACGAATCGGCCAAGAAGGCGGTCGACGCCAAGATCGCGCCGCTTCGCCAGCGGATGGCCGAACTCGAGGCGCCCTACCGCAAGGCGCTCCGAGAGCAGAAGGAGGCGATGCTCACCGAGGCGGAGAAGGCCGTTCTGGCCATTCCGCCCAAGGATCGAACGCCGATTCAGAAGAAGATGGCCGAGGGGGCCCAGAAGGCCCTCACGAGCCGCTGGGAAGAAGTGGCGGAGGCCGTGGCCAAGAACCCGAAGGACCACGCCGAGCGCGAGCGTCTGAAGCGCGCGATTCACGAGATCGAGATCACGCTTCCGCCTCCGCCCGCCAAGGCGATGGCCCTGATCGATCAGTCGAAGGACGCGCCGCCGTCGTTCGTCCATCCCAGAGGCGACCCGAAGCAGCACGGTCCGCAGGTGATTCCCCGACCGCCCGGCGTGATCCTCACGTCGCAGTCCGAGGATGCCTGGAGCGCGCCGGTGTCGGAGAGTGAGTCGACGACGGGCCGGCGCCTGGCCCTGGCGAAGTGGTTGACCCGGCCCGACAATCCGCTCACGGCCCGAGTGATCGTCAACCGGCTCTGGCAGCACCACTTCGGTCGAGGGATCGTCGCCACGCCGAGCGACTTCGGCGTGCGAGGCGAGCCGCCCAGCCATCCCGAGCTGCTCGACTGGCTGGCCTCCGAGCTGGTTCGCAATGGCTGGCGGATGAAGGCGATCCACCGGCTGATGGTCACGTCGGCCGCCTATCGCCAGTCGTCGCATTATGTGAACACGTCTCAAGCCCGCGAGGATCCGGACAACATGCTGCTCTGGCGGATGAACCGCCGACGGCTGGAGGCCGAGGCCCTCCGCGACGCGATGCTGGCCGTCACCGGGGAGTTGAACCCGAAAATGGGCGGGCCTGGTGTCCGTGTTCCCATCGAGAAGGAAATCGAGGACCTGATTTTCACCGAGGCTGAGGTCGTCGACCTCTGGCCGGAAACGCCCGACCTGGCCGAACGGAACCGGCGATCGCTCTACCTGTACCGGAAGCGGAACGTTCGCTACCCGATGTTCGACGCGTTCGACGCTCCCGACACGCAGATCGCCTGTCCCCGCCGCGACGTCAGCACGCACGCGCTTCAGCCCTTGATCCTGATGAACAGCGCCTTTGGGATTGAACGGGCCAAGGGCCTGGCGGGCCGGTTGTACCGCGATTCTCGCGGTCAGGCCGACGCTCAGATCAGCAGGGCGTACCGCCTCGTTCTGTCGCGCGATCCGAGCGCCGAGGAGCGGGAACAGGCCAGGCGGTTCCTCGACGCGCAGACCGCGTTGCTTCGGCAGCTTGCCCGCGAGGGCCAGCCCCTGGCCGTTCCCTCGTACGTACCGGAAGGAACCGACCCAGCCGAGGCCGCGGCATGGGTTGACTTTGCCATGGCCATGCTGAACCGCAACGAGTTCATTTACGTGCCCTGAGATGGCCAACACGACCACGCGATCCATCGACACCCTGCACGCTCGGCTCGACCGGCTGGGGAACATCGCGCCGTCAAGGGTGCGAGTTTCTCCACCGGTGGGGACGGCCACCGAGCGCGACCTTCTCGAGTCGGATCAACGGGGAGACCGGCCTTGCGAGCTGGTCGACGGCGTGCTCGTGGAGAAGGCGTTGGGGTATCGCGAGTCGATCCTGGCGTTGGCAATCGCCGGTTTTCTCCGGGCGTTTGTTCTTCCTCGGAGCCTTGGGCTGGTGACGGGTGCCGACGGCTTGATGCGACTCGTCCCGGGGCTGATCCGGATTCCCGACGTTGCCTTCGCAGCCTGGGAGCGGATACCGGGCGGCAAGGTTCCCGACACGCCGATTCCCGAGCTCGTGCCCGATCCGGCCTTGGAAGTGCTCAGCGAGGGGAAGACGCCGGGTGAGATCGAGCGGAAGCGACGCGACGACGTCGACGCTGGCGTGCGCTGGATGTGGGGGGTCGATCGTCGGAACCGCACGGTTCGCGTCGACCATCCTGACGGGTCGTTCCAGGTTCTGGACGAGTCAACGACCATGGACGGGGCCGAGGTTTTGCCGGGGTTTCCACGGGTGCTTCGCGACCTGTTCGCCGAGCTGGATCGTCGAGGCTGAGGCCGTCGATTGTCGGCCGATCGCAGAGGGAGAGGAAACGATGTCCGAACCACGTCAACCGCGACGTTGCCCCGGGCCGCAAGTCTGGCAGCCACGGAGCCGCCGGGAGTTTCTCAAGACGATGGGGGGCGGGTTCGGACTTCTCGGGCTGGCCCACCTGCTCGAGTCGGAGGGTCGAGCGGCGTCGCCTCGGAATCCGCTGGCGCCGAAGGTGCCTCATTTCCCGGCCCGCGCCAAGCGTTGCATCTTCCTGTTCATGGTGGGCGGACCGAGCCATATTGATCTGTTCGACCCCAAGCCAGCGCTGAACCAGCTCGATGGTCAGCCCCTACCGCCCAGTTTCGGGAAGGTCCATAGCCAGTTCGTCGAGGGTGATCCGCTCTGCCTGGGAAGCCATCGCAAGTTCGGCAAGTATGGCGAGTCGGGCATGGAGATGTCGGACCTCGTGCCGCATATGCACCCGCACGCCGATACGATTGCCCTGATCCGATCGTGCTGGGTCAACAGCGTCATCCACGCGCCGGCGCATTACCAGATGAACTCGGGCCGGATCTTCATGGGGTATCCGAGTCTGGGAAGCTGGGTGACCTACGGCCTCGGGTCGGAGAGCGACAACCTGCCGGCGTTCGTGGTGATGACCCAGCCGGAAGGGACGCCGGAAGGAGGGGCGCCGTGCTGGGGCGCGGGATTCCTGCCGGCGGTCCATCAAGGAACCTTGTTCCGAAGCGGTCCGAACCCGATCTTGAACCTTCATCCGGCGACCGACGAGTTTTCGTCGACGCAGCAACGACGGACGATCGACCTGATTCGCTCGATGAACGAGACGAACCTGGAGCCGGACGACGCGGAACTCTCGGCGCGGATCGCCAGCTACGAGCTGGCCTTCCGGATGCAGTCGGAGGCCCCCGAGGCGGTCGATCTCTCGCAGGAAACCGAGGAGACGAAGCGGCTTTACGGGCTCGACGATTCGAGGACGGCCGAGTTCGGCACCCGCTGCTTGCTGGCGCGCCGGCTCGTCGAGCGCGGGGTTCGTTTCGTGCAGGTCTATTCCGGCGGCGGACCGGTCGCCATGCAATGGGATGCGCACGACGACCTGGACGCCAATCACGAGAAGATGTGCGGCCTGACGGACAAGCCGGTCGGAGCCCTGTTGACCGACCTGAAGCGGCGCGGCCTGCTCGACGACACGCTGGTGGTCTGGGGCGGGGAATTCGGCCGGACGCCGGTCGCCCAGGGGGGAAGTCGGGGGCGAGACCACAACGCGACGGGCTTCACGATGTGGATGGCCGGCGGCGGCGTGAAGGGCGGCACGATCCTCGGCGCCACGGACGAGATCGGCCTGAACGCCATCGACGACAAGGCGCACGTCAACGACGTGCACGCCACGATCCTCCACCTGATGGGGCTCGATCACAAGAAGCTGACTTACCTTCACAACGGTCGCGACGAGCGGCTGACCGACGTGGGCGGACGTGTGCTTTCGCGACTCTTCGCGTAACATTTCGAACCAAGACCGCCGCCGCCGTTGGGTCAGGGACTGTTCAAATGTCGATTCCCCGCCGCGCGAGGTTGGGTGGATCGGGTCCTCGTGAAGGAGTGTCTTCGGGTTGAGTCGCGTTCCATCGAGGGTCGACCTCTGGGAGTTCGGGGCGCTTGGGGAAAGCGGCCTCGGATCGCTCTCCGGGTGGGATCGACGTGGGCGTGCGGCTTGACTGACTGTACAAGGTTCCTAGACTATTGGTTACGTCGTGCGGGTTGCAGGCGGTGTCCGGAACCTCGAATTTTTTTCCATCTTGTGAACGCAGCGTCGAACCCTCCGCGGCGTCGGGACGTACCCATGATGAAGGCCCTCGGAGCGGCGGAGGACCTCGCCCAGTTGACGGACGAGGAATTACTGAGCCGATATCGCGACGAGGGCCGACCCGAGGACTTCGACGCGTTGGTGCGGAGGTACGAGCGCGAGCTTTACCGCTATCTGGCGCGCTACCTCGGCGACAAATCGCTGGCCGACGACGTGTTCCAAAACACGTTCTTGCAGGTTCACTTGAAGCGAGGTTTGTACGAGACGGGCCGCCCCGTGCGGCCCTGGCTGTACTCGATTGCCACTCACCAGGCGGTTGATGCGTTACGAAAGGCGGGCCGGCACCCGACGGTCAGCCTCGATCTGCGGTCGTCGACGGGCGAGTCGGAGCCCAGCGCCCTGGTCGATCTGCTGGTCAGTGAAACGCCGGGTCCCCTGGCGAACCTTCAGGGCGAGGAACGAAAGGAGTGGGTTCGTCGGAGTATCGAGAAGCTTCCCGAACCCCTGCGACAGACTCTCATTCTGGCGTACTACGAAGACCTCAAGTACCGCGAGATCGCCGACGTGCTCAAGATTCCCGTCGGTACGGTCAAATCCCGCCTGCACGCGGCCCTGGCCAAGCTTCAGGAGATGGCCCGGGCCTCGAAACAAGACGGAAGCGAGTGATTCCGATGAACGCCCAAGACCTGCTGGATTATCACTTCGGGCTTCTCGACGACGCCGACCGTGAACTGATCGAGCAACAAATCGCCTCGGACAAGCAACTGGCGGACCGTTCCACGCGACTCGCCCAGGCCATTTTCTTGCTGCTCGACGATGGTGATCCGTTTGACCCGCCCGTGGATCTCGCCGACCGAACCATCGCCTTCGTCGTGGAGCGAGGCTCTCGACGCCGCCGGTTCCTCGACCTGATTCCGGTGAGTGTTCCGTTTCGCTGGGCGGATGTGGCCGTGGCGGCGGCCATCTTTCTCGCGGGCCTGGCCACGCTGCTTCCGGCGGTTCACCGGTCGAGGGCCCAGATGGAGCAGGCGGGCTGCGCCTTCAACCTCCAGCAACTGGGAGTCGGCCTCTCCCGCTACTCGACCAGCCACGGCGGAGACTACCCTCAGCCGCCCCACAACTACCCCGCCGGTTACTACGCGGTCCAGCTCCGCGACGCCGGGGTCCTCCACGACACCTCGGTCCTGACCTGCCCGGGACACCGGGCGAGGCTCATTTCGCTGCCGGATTCCAGCAGTTTTCAATCCTTGATGAGCCGGTCGCCCGAGACCTGCCAGCGGATCGTTGCCGATGAGTACGCGTACAACGTCGGCTTCCATCGAGGGGGGCAGGGGGTGGAGCCCGTGTCCTCGCGCCTGCAGTCGGTCATTCCGGTCCTGGCCGACCAGCCGCCGCTCGACGACTTCTGTCGCGTTCTTGATGGGAACAGCCCCTCCCACGGCGGAGGCGGCCAGAACGTCCTGTTCAGCGACAACCACGTGGGCTGGCTTCGAAGCCGGAAGTTGCCGCCGTTCGACGAGGACATCTACCTCAACAAGGAACGTCGTCCGGGTCTGGGCCTGAGCCCGGAGGACGTGTCCCTGGTTCCGAGCGGTTTCCGGGTCGAACGGCCCTGAGACCGATCGACCCAACGCGACGCGACGCGGGGGCGATGGATCGGTCAGCGGCCCTCGCGCCGAAGGCGGTCGCCGATCAGAATCGCCAGCATGGACTTGGCGTCGTGGATTCGCCCGTCGAAGACCATCTGAACCGCCTCGTCCCAGGCGACGACGACCGGTTCCAGCCGCTCGTCGGCCTGGTGCTCGGTCGGACCGGGCGTCAGGTTCTGGCAGTGGTAGAGATACATTCGCTCGTTCAACACGCCGGGTGAGACCCACCACGAGCCGAGGGGCTCGATCCGACCGGCCAGATAGCCGGTTTCCTCGCGAAGTTCCCGCGCGGCCGTCGCGTCGGGCGATTCGCCCGGGTCGAGTGTTCCGGCGGGAACTTCGAGCAAGGTTTCGCCGACGGCGTAACGTTGGTTCTTGACCAGGCAAACGTGGTCGTGGTCGACCATCGCGAGCAAGGCGACCGCGCCGCGATGGAGCACAACTTCTCGATCGTCGAAGGTGCCATCGGCCAGCCGCACGCGCTGGAGTGCCAGATCGATCTTGCGTCCCTGGTAGAGAATCCGTCGATCGGGTTGGCTCATGGCGAATTGGTTCCGGGGTTCGACGCGGCTCAGAGCTGGGACGACGTTTCGCCGTCGACCAGGCCCGATTGCCAGCTGGCCTCGAAGCGGTTGAGGGCCTCGATCAAGATCGGTTCCTCGACGGCGAAGCAGAGTCGGACGTGTCCCTCACCGCCGGAACCGAACGCACTTCCCGGCGCGAGTCCGACGCGATGTTCTCGCACCAGCCGCTGGCAATAGGCGAAGGAGTTGGTCAATCCGTTGAGTCTGGGGAAGACGTAGAAGGCACCGGAAGGAACGGCCAGGTCGATTCCCTGGAGGGCGCGCAGGCGTTCGGCGGCAATTCGGAGCTGGCGGGCGTAACCGGCCTGGATTTCGGCGATGAACGGTTCCCCTTCGAGGATGGCCACTCGGGCGGCTTCTTGAATGATTCCGGGGGCGTTACTGACGACGAATTCCTGGAGGTACGTCATTGTCCGGCCCAGCTCGGGCGGGCCGAGGACGTAGCCGATGCGCCAGCCGGTCATGCGGTAGGCTTTCGACAGGCTTTGCACGACGATGAGGCGAGACCGCGCCTCGGGGAGGGTCAAGGGGCTTGGGGCGACCTTCTCGTCGAAGACGATTCGCTCGTAAACCAGGTCGGCGAGAAGCCAGAGGTCGTGCCGCTCGCAGAAGGCGACGAGTCTTCGCCAGTCGTCGAGGGTGGCCCGCCAGCCGGTCGGATTCCCCGGGCTGGCGAGGGCGAGAAGGCGGGTGTTCGGCTTGACGGCGGCATCGAGTCGATCGAAGTCGAGCCGATAGCCTTCGGGATGGAAGGAAAGCGGGATTTCGATCGCCTCGGCGCCTGCGACGCGGATGGCGGCGGCCGTGTTGGGCCAAAGGGGTGTGAGCACGAGGGCCGAGTCGCCTGGACCGACGGTCGCCTGGATGGCCAGGACGATGGCGTTCATGCCGCTGGCGGTCACGACGATCTGCC
The DNA here is from genome assembly GCA_964599655.1 of uncultured Isosphaeraceae bacterium. Taxonomy (GTDB): domain Bacteria; phylum Planctomycetota; class Planctomycetia; order Isosphaerales; family Isosphaeraceae; genus CAZRGV01. Next base: position 12,150 of record CAZRGV010000013.1, read on the forward strand.
GCGTCGGGTCGACGTCGACGCCGTGCAACTCGGCAAGGTGGTTGGCGATGACCTGGCGAACTTCGAGGTAGCCAGCGTTGGGGGTGTAGTACGTTTTGTTGGCGTCGATGGCCCGCCGAGCGGCTTCCTTGATATAGTCGGGCGTGGGCCTCGAATCCTCGCCGACGAAAAGGCGGAGGGTGCCGGGATGCTCGTCGGCCAGGGAGGCGATGGCCCGGATCTGCGACGGCTGGACCGAGGCGGCGGGGGCGAGCTTCACGGCAGGACGTACCCGAGAGGAGGGAAAGATCGAGACAGCGCGCGTCGTCGACGGAGGAGAGCCCGCGCCTGGGGGAGCGAGGTCAACCGGTCTGCTTGTCGCGAATCGTCAGCACGGGGCAGGGGGCCTCTCGCACGATGCGTTCGGCGACCGAGCCGAGCAGGACGTGGCTCAGGCCGGTTCGGCCATGCGTGGCGATGACGATCAGGTCGATCGAGTGTTCCTTGGCGTATCCGACGATTCCGTCGACCGCCTCGCCCCAACGGACGGCGTACTCGACGGCCGGTGGCTTGCCCCAATCGGGCTTGAGGGCCTTTTCGAGGGCCTCTCGCGACTGGTTCTCCGAGTCGGTGAAGTATTCGGGCGGCAAGGTTGGCACGAGCATTGGCTCGGGGCCGACGGGCGTGATGATCTCGGGCAGGATGTGAAGCAGGTGCAACGTGGCGCCAAGCCGTTCCGCCAGGCCGCAGGCGAAACGCAAGGCGCTTTCGGCATGGTGGCTGAAGTCGGTCGGTGCCAGGATCGTGCGGATTTCGACCACGGTCGAGTCCCCTCTCGTCGGCCAGTGGAGGATCGTTAGCGGGGCTGCTCGCCACGGACCAGGGCGTGGAATCGCTTCAGCAGGTCCTTGGTGATCGGACCGGGCTTGCCGTTGCCGATGGGCCGGCCGTCGCACTCGACGACGGGAATCACCTCGGCGGCCGTGCCGGTGAGGAAGCATTCGTCGGCCGTGTAAATGTCGTGGCGATCCATGGCGCGCTCGACGACCGAGATGCCGGCGTCCCGGGCCAGTTCGATCACGGCCTCGCGGGTAATGCCTTCGAGGATGCCCGAATCGAGCGACGGGGTATGCAGAGCGCCCTTGCGGACCACGAAGATATTATCGCCGGTGCACTCGGCGACCTCGCCCTTGTGGTTGAGCATCAGGGCTTCCAGGCAGCCGGCGTTGGTCCCCTCGATCTTGGCCAGGATGCTGTTGAGGTAGTTGAGCGACTTGACGCGAGGATTGAGCGCGGCCGGGTGGTTGCGCATCGTGCCGGCGGTGATGATCTTCAGGCCGTGTTCATAGAGCTCGGCCGGATAGAGCTGGATCGAGTCGGTGATGATGATGACCTGCGGGTCGGTCGTCTTGCGAGGGTCGAGGCCGAGGCTGCCGGCACCACGGGTCACGACCAGCCGGATGTACGCGTCCTTGAGGTTGTTGACCGCGAGGGTCTCCGTCACGGCCTTGGCCATTTCCTCGCGAGACATCGGGATCTCGAGATGGATGGCGCGGGCCGAGTCGTACAGCCGGTCGATGTGTTCCTTCAGGCGGAAGACGTGACCAGCGTAGGAGCGGATTCCCTCGAAGACGCCGTCGCCGTAGAGCAAGCCGTGATCGTAGACACTGATCTTGGCGTCGGCCTTGTCGTAGAGCTTGCCGCCGATGTAGACCTTGAGGCTCATCCGAGGGGACTCCGGGTGCCGCGGGCCGTCATGGTTCGACCCACCTCGGCCGGGTGGCGTCAGGTTGTGTTCAGGACCGGGTCGACCCCTCGCCCCGATCCCGAGGCGACGCGGCCCCCGCGACGGCCCGTCTCGTCAGGCCAGGGCGGGGGCCCACTCCTCGATACGCCCCTCGGCGAGGCGGACAATCCGGTCGGCCTGCGCGGCGATTTGAGCGTCGTGAGTGACCATCATCATAGTGAGCCCGCGTTCGCGGTTCAAGTCGCGCAGCAGGTCGAGAATCGACTGTCCGCTGCTGGCGTCGAGGTTTCCGGTGGGTTCGTCCGCCAGGACGATTCGCGGTTCACCGGCCAGGGCGCGGGCGATGGCCGTCCGCTGCATCTCGCCTCCCGAGAGTTCGGAGGGTTTGTGCGTCCGACGATGGCCGAGACCGACGCGTTCCAGCAGGGCCTCGGCCTCGGCGCGGATGGTCCGGCGTTTTCCCAGGTAGGACACCAGGCCATGCCGGATCAAGAGGGGCGTCATGACGTTCTCGAGCGCCGAGAGCTCCGGCAGCAGGTGATAGAACTGGAAGATGAAGCCGAAGGTGCGGTTACGGAGGAGGTCGCGCTTGCGGTCCGGAAGCGGGTCGATCCGGCGGCCTTCGAGGTGAACCTCACCGCCGTCGGGCGCGTCGAGCAGGCCGAGCACATGCAAGAGCGTGCTCTTGCCCGAGCCGCTCGCCCCGACGATCGCCACGAACTCGCCGTGCTCGACCTCGACATCGACCTCGCGGAGCACGGGAACCGCCACTTTGCCCTTGTGGTAGCCCTTGACCAGGCCGACGGCAGACAGGTGGACCGACATCGATTCTTCCCTCCTTGGATCCTGGGCGTTCCTCGGCCTTGCGTGGCAACCGACTCCTCGGCCGAATCGGCGGGATTCGTTGTCGTTTGTCGGGTGGGCAACGCCCACCGGTCTCTCGAAGCCGCAAGGAGTTCGTTGGGCCCTGCCCACCCTGCAAGAGAAGGGCCTTTCCGACGATTCGGTGTTACTCGTAACGAAGTGCCTTGACCGGATGGAGCCCGGCCGCTCGCTGGGCGGGCCAGACGCTGGCCGCGACGGCGATCGCCAGCGCTCCGCCGACGATCCAGAGCACGGTTCTCGGCTCGACGAGGGTCGGGATCTCGTTGAAGTAATAGATCGTGTCGTCGAAGACCTTGTGGCCAAGCGCGCGGCTGAGCCAGTCTTCGATCGTGTTGATGTTCCAGACGAAGAGCAGGCCGCCGAGCATTCCGACGCCGCTGCCGACCAGGCCGAGCAGCAAGCCGTAGGCCAGGAAGATTCCCCGAACGCCCGAGGTCGAGGCTCCCAGCGATTTCAGGATGCCGATGTCTCGGGTTTTCTCCACGACGATCATCGAGAAGATGGCCAGGATGCCGAAGCCGGCCACCGCGATGATGAAGAAGAGCAGGATGTTGAGAATGCTCTGCTCGACGGCCACGGCGGCCAGCAAGGGGCCTTGTTTCTGCTCCCAGGTCTGGACATGGAAGCGGGTCGGCCACTTTTCCCAGAGCGCGGCGTTGAGTTGGGCGGCGAGCTGGTCGAGATCGGTGCCCGGCCGGACCTTGACCTGGATCTGGTTGACCGCGCCGTGCCCCTTGCCGTCCCCCATCCCTCGGAGGTATTGCAGGCGTTCGATGGGGACGAACACGAACGACGAGTCGTACTCGCTCATGCCGCTCCGGAAGAAGCTGACGACGGTGAAGCTATCGCGGCGGGGCTCCACGCTCCGGCCGGCGGAGGGAAACGTCAGCGAGATCTTTGCCCCGGTCGGGGCGATGAACAGGTCGGAGGTGGTTCCCGGTTGATGAACCGTGGCCGTGGCGTAGCCCAGGATGGCGCCCAGGTCGGGAACCTCCTCGCGTGCGTGCTGCTCCAGCATGGCGATGATCTCGGCATCCTCGTCGCTGGCCTCGCCGATGTCCTGAAGGACCTGGCCGGCGGGGGCACGAGCCCGGAGTTTCGGATCGACGTCGAACGAGGCTGGTCGGCGTTCGTTGGTATCTCCGACCAGAAACTCGGCGAAGTCTCCCACCAAGGCGCGCTGCCTGGGATCGACACCGATGATCTGAACGGGCCTGGTGATCGGCTCGTTGCCGTAGGTGATGGTCAGGATGCCGGGCGTCTCGATGGTCGGGGCCATGGCGAGGATCCGCTCGCCGCCGATGTCCTTGACCAGCGCCATGATCTCGTTGGGGTTGCGGAAGCCGTCGAACGAGTAGGACTCGACGACGACGTCGGAGAGCACGCCGTGGAGCCGGTCTCGCATTTTCTCGGCGAAACCGGCCATGACCGAGTTGACGACAATCATGGTCGCCACGCCGAGCATCACGCTGATGATGCTCGCCAGCGCGATGTAGCGGGTGCGGAGATACCGCCAGCAGAGCAGATACTTGTACATCGCGGGCCGCTCCCTCCCTGGAATCGATCCGACCGGCGTGGAAACGACAATCCCCCATCCAAGGGGACGCCGACGTCTAGCCTTTTCCCTCGGGCCTCAAAAGGGGGAACAGGATGACGTCTCGAATGTTCGGCCTGTTCAGCAGCAGCATGCAGAGACGGTCGATGCCAACGCCGAGCCCTCCGGCGGGCGGCATGGCGTGCTTGAGGGCCCGGACGAAGTCGTCGTCCATGGTCGCCATCGAGTCCTCGGCCTTCTGACCAGCGAGCTGCTTCCGGAACAGGGCTTCCTGCAAGACCGGGTCGTTCAGCTCGGTATAGGCGTTGGCCAGCTCCATGCCCTGGACGAAGAGCTCGAACCGCTCGGCGATGGAGGGGTCGGCGGCCTTCCGCTTGGTCAACGGGCAGAGCGCCGCCGGGTAGTCGAGCACGAAGACGGGCCCTTCGAGGCGATCCTCGACGAGTTCTTCGAACAGCTCGCCGACCAGGACGTCGTGATCCTTGCCGATGGTGGTCAGTCCGAGCGCCTCGGCCCTGGCACGGACGCCGTCGATGTCGTGGATGCCGACGCCGACGTGCTGGAGAAAGAGCTCGGCATAGGTGCGTCGAGGCCAGGGCGGGGTGTAGTCGACGATCGAGTCTCCCCAGGGGCGCTGGTACTGGCCGTCGATCGCCTCGATCGCGCCGACGATGAGGGCCTCGGTCAGGTCCATCATCGAGTAATAGTCGCCGTAGGCCTGGTAGGCCTCGAGCATGGTGAACTCGGGGTTGTGCTTGCGGCTGATCCCCTCGTTGCGGAAGACCCGGCCCAGCTCGAAGACCCGTTCCATGCCGCCGACCAGCAGGCGCTTCAGGTGCAATTCGAGCGCGATTCGCAAGAAGAGGTCGATGTCGAGGGCGTTGTGATGCGTGACGAACGGCCGGGCCGCGGCACCTCCGGCGATGGCCTGCATCGTCGGCCCCTCGACCTCGACGAACCCTTGCTCGGCCAGCACGCGGCGGAAGGCCGCCAGGATCTTGGTGCGGCCAAGAAACGTCTGCATCGACTCGGGATTGCTGAACAGGTCGACGTAGCGTTGCCGGCTTCGCTGCTCGATGTCGGTCAGGCCGTGCCATTTTTCGGGAGGCGGCAACAGGCTCTTGCCCAGGATCGTCACGCTCTCGGCGAAGACCGTCAACTCGCCGGTGCGGGTGTAGCCGAGCGAGCCGTCGACGCCGATCAGGTCGCCCAGGTCAAGCTCTTGCGACAGGGCCCAGGCCAACTCGCCGACCTGCTTCATGCCGAGCATGACCTGGATCTGGCCGGTCCAGTCGCGAAGCTGGAGAAAATGGACCTTCCCTTGACCGCGACGGAGCACGATTCGACCGGCCACGCGAACGCTCGGCCCCTTCTCCTCGCTGCCCGACTCGGGCGCGTGAAGCTTGCGGACGGCGCCGATGGCCTGGTGGTTGTCGAACCGTTGCCCCCACGGGTCCAGGCCCAGGGCGGCGATCCGCTCCAACTTCTCCAGGCGAACCGCTTCCAGGTCCTCTCGCTTCTCTTCCGACGACATCACCGGGCCTTGCATGAGTTGCGGATCGAACGTCACAATCCGGGAGAAATCCGAACCAATTCGCGGGAAATTCTAGCCAATTACCGACAACGGTCAACGCCAACCGGTCTGGAGCGATGCCGTCGTGGCCCCGTTCGAGCCTGCCTTGGGAGCACGAAATGAACCCGCCGAAACTGTTCCTGGTCGAGATTCGAGTGCGTGATTGGAATCACGCAATAGCCTGGTATCGGGACGTGCTCGGCCTGAGTCTGGTGTGGCTCGACGAGGGGAATCGGTTTGCCCTGCTTGACGCCGGTCCGGCCCGACTGGCCCTGAAAGGGTCGGAATCGCCGGGTGGGCGCGAGGCGGTTGATCTGCTCTTTCAGGTGGACGACCTCGACGCCGAGCGACGACGGTTGGCGGAGTGGGGCGTGGTGGTTCCGGAACCGATCGAGAATCGGGAGGAGCGGTACCGGGAAATCCGACTGGCCGATCCCGAAGGCACCCCGATTCGACTGTTCGCCTGGTGGGCGGACGACGATGGTTCGGTCAGCCGGCGAGGACCGGCAAAACGTACGGGCCTTTCGGAATGACGGCGATTTTCGCGTCGGGGCCGTACTCGGCCAGGGTCTCTTGGACGGCGGCCTCGACGCTTGGCGCGGGCTCGACGAAGAGTCCGGAGAGGACGTCGGCGGACAGGCCGTCGCTGACGAGTTTCACCTTCACCTTGCGACGGACCTTCGCGAGTTCTTCCAGTTGCCACTGGTCGAGGACAAAGTAATCCTTGCCCAGGATGCGCTCCATGAAGAGGTCGAGCGAGGGATTGTCCTGGAAGAGCGAGGCGAATTCCGGGCTGCCGATCCCTTCGGACAGGCTGGCCGCGAGGATGATGGTGCCGCCTTGCTTGACGATCGGCAGGCAGCCGGTCAAGCCTTTCACGGCCTGGTAGAAGGTGGTGTCGAGCGGATAACCCGCGGACGAGGTGACCACGACGTCAACCGGCTCTCGAACCGGCGCCTTGACGACGCGCTCGACGAAGCGGACGCCTTCGAGGAAGGCTTGCTCCATGTCGCCCGCGACGACGGACGTGACCTTTCGGTCCTTGTCCATCGTGACGTTGACGATGAAGTCGCAACCGGCCATCCGGGCGATGAGCGTGTTTTCCTCGTGGACCGGATTGCCTTCGAGGATCCCGCAATCGGCGTTGGGGTGTTCCAGGAACTGGGGTCCGTGCCAGATCTTGACGGTCTCGAGCGCGGCGATGCCGGGGCAGATGAGCTTTCGGCCGCCGGAGTAACCGGCCATGAGATGCGGCTCGATCAGGCCGGTCGTGATCTTCAGGTCGGCCTGGACGTAACGGGTGTCGATCCAGGCGGGCACGCCTCGGGGGGTTTTGCCCAGGAACGTGTGTTCTTCCAGGTGCGTGCCGTGGTGGTCCTCGACTCGGTACGACGCGGCGATCTCCTCGCCGAGCATTTCGAGGCGCTCGGCCTCGGTGCTCGGCCGGTGCAGGCCGGTCGCGATGAGAATCAGGATGTTTTCTCGCTTCAGGCCGGATTCGAGCAGCACCTTGAGCAGGGGCCGGAGAATCGTCGGGTTTGGCACGGGTCGAGTGATGTCGCAGACGAGGATGCAGGCCGTGCGCTTTCCTCGGGCGATTTCGGCGAGGGGGGGTGAGCCGATCGGAGAGGCCAGCATCGCCTCGACGGCCTGCTCGGGATCGGCCAAGGGGGCGACGTCTTGAATCTCGAGCGGGCCGACCACCCGATCGGCGGGCAGCTCGATGTCCAACCCTTTGCGGCCGTAATCCAGCGTGAAGCGGAGAGAATTCATGAGCGTCTCGCGTGATCGAAAAGGCTCTGCCGATCCGGCCGCCTGAGAATCCAAGTACCCGCCGAACAGGGCGACCCATCACAGGATATCGTCATTCTTCGGTTTTCGGAATCGGGCGGATCCGGAGGTGGCGGAAGGCGACCGGGCCGTGGTCTCCCTGGAGTAGGATCGGGCCGGGGCGATCGGGGCCGGGAAGTCCGGCTCTCGTGCCGCCCTCGCCGAAGTAGCCGACGTACCGTCCGTCCTTCTCCTCCAGCCGCACGCGAAGCTCGGGCGGCTTGCTGGCGTTCTCCATGTTCAGACGCTCGAAGGCGGCCTTGTCGGTTTCTCCATAACGGATGTCGATATCCTTGTAAACGGTTTTACCGTTCCAGACGAGGGTCAGTCGCTTGCCTTTCAGGGTGATGTCGAAGGTCTGCCACTCTCCGGGCGGCCGGGAGAGGTTCTCGGGCGGAACGGCCCGTTCGTAGAGGGAACCGCAGTCGTGAAAGGCCGGCTTCTCGACACCGAAGCTGTCGAAGATCTGGATCTCGAAGAGCCCTCGGTTGTAGACGCCCGAGTTGCTGCCCTTGGGAACGTTGAACTCGACGTGCAGCTCGTAGTCGTCGAAGTTTTCGGTGGTCAACAGGTCGGAGCCCCGACCATCGTCGCCGCAGAGGAGCACGGCGTCCGGACCGCCACCCTGGCCCATCGGCAAGAGCCGGGACGGGTCGGCCGGGTCGAGCTTCACGTCGTCGCAAACGACCCAGACCGACTTGGCCTTGGGGTTGCGGAAGGTCCAGCCGTTGAGGTCCTTGCCGTTGAACAGCGGTTTCCAGCCCTTGGCGTCCTGGGCTTGGGTGTCGGGCATCCCGAGGACGAACAGGAAGGAAACGACGAGCGAGGCAACGCGCGACCAGGATCGGCACGACATGGCGGATCGGCTCCAGGATCGTAAGGCGAAGGAGGGCCCGGCATTCTCGCCGATCAGGATAACGAGCCAACCGGGCCTTGCCGACCCTCCAGGTAGGAAAAACGGGGTTCCGATCGGGATTCTCGACCTCCTTGTTCAGACCAAGGCGGGGGCGGATTCGATGGGAGCCGGTCCGGCCTCGGATTCGGACCGAGGCGCGATGGTGTTGAGAATCTTGTCGCGAGCGTCGGCCAGGCGGAACACGACGCGCGAGGCGCCGACCTCGCTCAAACGCTTGGCGGTCGCCTCGGTGTTCCCACCATCTCCCCAGCGGCCGACGAGGATCGGGAGGCGGTCGAGCCTGGCGCGGAGACGGCGCACCAGGTATCGAGTGGAGGTCAATCCGACCGGCGGCAAATGCGACACGATCAGCAGTTTCGGATCTCGCTCGGCGAGGCGTTCGGTGAGTTTCAAGGGGGGATCATTGCTGGCGAGAATCTCCATCGGGACACCCTCGCTGGCGAGAAGCTGACGGAGCATGTTGAGGACCATGGCATCGGCCCGGTCGTTGACGGCGAGGCCGATCACGCTGGACGGAGCCAGTTCCCCGGGTGGAACGCGAGGCGCTGCCACGGCTCCGGCGCCGGACGTCGCATCGGTTTCCTCGACGATCTCGCCAATGACCCGCCAGATGAACGCCTGCTCGCTCTCGTCGATCTCGCCGCGCGCGAAGTCCCGTTCGGCCCGAGAAAGCGACGGGATCAAGATTCGGTCGTAGACATCAGCCAGGGGAGATTCCGCCAGGGCTTGCTCGACGATCTCGGTCGCCTCATCCTGTTCAAAGGCCAGGAGCCGTTGGTAGAAGCGCACATCCGGGTCCAGTTCGGCCTCTTCTCCGAGGAGGATCGAAAAGACATTCAAGCTAGGAACATATTTGCCCAGCACGGCCAGGCAAACCGTCAAGGGCGTCGAGAGCAAGAGTCCCAAGACCCCCCAGAGCCAGGTCCAGAACATCGCCGCCACGAGCAGGCTCAGGGCCGAAACGCCGGTGGTTCGACCATAGAGGACCGGCTCGAGGGAGTTGAGCACGATTTCGAGCACCAGGAACAGCGCGACGACCGAAAGCGGTTGCCAGATTCCCTCGGAATGGGCAAAGGAGAAGATCAAGGGAAGGCCGAACGCGGCGGCGGGGCCGACGTAAGGGATGAACCGGAGCATTCCCGCCAGGAATCCCCAGAGGACCGCGAAGGGGACTCCCAGCGCCCAGAGTCCTACCCCAACGGTGAGCCCAAAGGCCGAGTTGACCGTCGCGAACATCCCGAGATAACGGCTGATGCGCTGTCCAACGTCGTCGATCGTGCGGGTGGTCAACGTGATCCATCGCCGCCCGAAAAGCTGTACGATTCGGTCGCGCAAATCCTCACGGCCCATGAGCAGAAACAGCACCAGAATCAGAACAAATGTTCCCAGTCCGATGAACTCGAGATAAGGTCCGACGGCCGTTTCCAGCCGGTCGCGAAAGGTGGGTTGTTCGACCACGCGAACGTCCTGGATATTGGGATTGAACTTGGGTTCATCGAGGGCCTCAACGGCCTCGCTGAGCACCTTCGATGCCTTGTCGAGGTTGTTTTCCTCGCTCGGCGGCAGCATCCGAACTTTGCGAAGGATGTTCAGGCGATACTTCGGCAAGTCGGCGGCCAAGGCGTTGATCTGGTTGAAGACGACGACGCTGACCCCGCCGAGGACCCCCAGCGCCAAGGCGCAGGTGAGGATGACGGAAGGAACCCGCGGTAGTCCTCGGCGCTCGAACGCTCGGACGACCGGCGAGAGGGCGAAGGCCAGCAGGATCGAGAGGGCCAGAGGCTTCAAGACCTCGGCGGCGAGCGACATCGACGCGATCACCGCGATGATCACGAAGAGCACGATGACCGGGTGATCCATCGAAAACGGCTTGCGACGAGCGGTCACGGGGGGGAACCTCAAAAGGTGTCGAGACAGAAAGACCGTTCGTCGTGCTCAATTCGAGCCCGATCCCTGTCTGGAATGACGCGGCCGGACCGTTAGAATCACGGCGAAGGGAACGCCGAGGGGGCGGCGTCGGTCCCATCCGATACCCACTCCGCAAGCGAATCTCGTGCCTGAACCGGCGCGCGAGTTGCCGCGACAGGCGAACCGGAGTCCGCTCACCTTCCCGAGGGACGTGGACGCATGATCGGCCAATCGTGACGCGAAACGCAG
>CAZRGV010000013.1:22815-29979 GCA_964599655.1 uncultured Isosphaeraceae bacterium
GCTCTCCCAACCGCCGCGAGTTTCTGCAGGCCAGCGCCGCGGGCCTGGCGGCCGCGGGCGTCGCGGCTGCGTCGGCCGCCGCCGAGGCGGATGTCAACGAGGGTGGCATTCCCTTGCGACCGCTCGGAAAGACCGGCCAGAAGGTCACGATGATTTGCCTGGGCGGCTATCACAGCACCGTGCCGGCCAAGCTCTCGGAGCAGGAAAGCCTCGCGTTGATCCAGCGCGCCGTGGATGAGGGAATCACCTTCCTCGACAACGCCTGGGATTACCACGACGGTCTCGCCGAGGAGCGCATGGGTAAGGCCCTCGCCCAGGGAGGCCGTCGCGACAAGGTGTTCCTGATGACCAAGTGCTGCGGCCGGACCGCCAAGGACGCTCAGTCGAACCTGGAGGACAGCCTTCGCCGCCTCAGGACCGACCACCTCGACCTCTGGCAGTTCCATGAGATGGTCTATGACAACGATCCGGATTGGATTTTCGAGGAGGGTGGCGCCATCGAGACGGCCCTGAAGGCGGTCGAACAGGGGAAGGTTCGCTACCTGGGTTTTACCGGGCACAAGGACCCGTCGATCCATCTCAAGATGCTCGGAAAGCCCTACGACTGGGCGACGGTCCAGATGCCCCTGAACGTCATGGACGCGAACTTCCGCAGCTTCCAGCGCCATGTCTTGCCCGTTCTCAACCAGAGGGGTATCGCGCCTCTGGGCATGAAGAGCCTCGGCGGCAATGGGAAGATTGTGACCGATGCCGGGGTTCCCATCGACTTGGCGCTCCGCTACGTTCTGTCGCTGCCGATCGCCTCGCTTGTCTCGGGGATCGACTCGATGGCGGTGCTGGAGCAGAACCTCAAGATCGTGCGCGACTTCACGCCAATGTCGACCGAAGAGCGGGCGTCGCTGGAAAAGAAGACGGCCCGGCTTGCCGGCGATGGCCGCTTCGAGCTGTTCAAGAGCTCGAAGGCGTATGACGGACCGGTCCACCGCAAGCAGCACGGCTTTGACACGGAGCTACCGGCCTGAGCGATGGGTCAGGATCGGGGGGGCGCCCCGAGGTCCGGGTCGGCTCGGACCGTTTGGGGCTCCATCCAGGGCCAGACCTCGTAGGAGAGATCCTCCATGACCTGGCAAAAGGCTCGGGATCGAGTCGGTTCGGCCCCGAGGATGGTCTGATGTCTTCCGGCGACGATGCGCCGCGCCTGGGCCAGTCCGGGCGCGGTCTTGACCTGGCTTTTGCCGGCTTCTTTTTCGGTCTGACGCTCTTCTACCTGGCCGACTCCGTGGCCGACACCGATCTTTGGGGTCATGTCCGATTCGGTCAAGACACGCTCAAGGCCGGTTGGGTCCTCCCACAGGATCCCTACTCGTTCCTGACCGGCGGTTCGACCTGGATCAACCACGAGTGGCTGGCCGAAGTCTCCTTCGCCCTCGCCTACGACACCGCTGGGGCGCCCGGTCTGATCGCCCTGAAGGTGGCTCTGACCGCCTTGATTCTCGGACTCATGTATCGGCACATGAGGCGCCAGGGGCTCACTCCGCTTCAGGCGGGGATCCTGCTCATGGTTGTCGCGATACCGCTCCGGCTGGGGCTGGGCACCATTCGACCTCATGTTTACACGTATGTCGGTTTTCTATTAATTCTGCTCCTGATTCACGCGGCGGAGCATGGAAGGGTTTGGGTGCTCGCGGCGGCGCCCTTGCTGTTGGCGGTGTGGGTGAACTTGCACGGCGGGTTTCTCGCGGGAGTGGGCGTGCTGGGGCTCTGGGTCGTGTTCCGGGCCGTGGGGCGATTCGGACGAACGGACGAACCAGGCGGCCGGCGACTTGCCTCGGTTTCCTGGTTGCTCGTCGTTCTGTCGGCGAGTTTCGCGGCCCTGCTGCTCAACCCGTATGGTTCGAAACTGCTGGTGTTCCTGCTGCGGACGGCGACCGTGCCCCGGCCGGAGATCACCGAGTGGCAACCCTTGAAGATCATGAGCGTTGCCGGGACGATCACCCTGTTGTTGCTGGCGGTCGCCCTCGCGGGTTTTCTCGGGAGCAAGCGTCCCAAAGAGGCGGGCTCGATCGCGGTATTCGCCGTCACGGCCGTCGCGCCACTGATCGCCGCCAGGCACTTGCCCCTGTTCGAGATCGCGGTGGTCGTTCTCGCGAGCGAGCACATCGCCGACGCCTGGAAGGGGAACCAGAACGCCTCGCTTGCTTGGGGGCGACGCGGCTGGCTGGCCGTGCCGTTGGCCCTCGCCGCGCTGGTTTTGCTGGGGCTGACGCTCCGGTCGTTTCGATGTATCCGGCTCGATCCTCGAGAGTTCCGCCTGCCCGCCAGAGCGGTTGCGATTCTCAAGGCCAGCGGTGTGCGAGGGAACCTCGTGATCGACTACGACTGGGGAGAGTACGCGATCTGGCACCTGGCTCCTGGGTTAAAAGTCTCGCTCGACGGGCGACGCGAGACGGTCTACGACGACGCGATCTATCAGGAACAGTTGAATTTTCGCGATGGAGTCGGAGACTGGAGCGCCCTGATCCGGCGACCCGAGGTGTCGATCGTTCTCGTCGACCGCCATCGCCCGGTGTTCAACCTGATGACGCTCGTTCGTGGCTGGACGTTCGTTTATCAAGATCCCCTTTGTGGTTTGTTCGTGCGCGACTCGGCCAGGACGCAGATCGAACAGATCATTCGGGTTCCGATGCCGGGACTTCCCTTCGACGGCAACGGGCTCTGCTTTCCTGCCCCGGAGACGAGCTCGCGATCGGAGGTGGCCTCGGAGCCATAAGCGGCGACTGGAAGAAATCGGCGTCGCGACATGGCGGTCATTGCATCCGGGTTTGTACGGCGTCGGTTCACGGTGGACGACATCGTCCAGGTGGCGGACAATCGATCGCAGCGCCGGCCTGAGTTCCGTACGGCGGATTCCGACTTTGCAAGGGAGCCCTGCGCCATGCACCCTCGATCACTCCTTCTCGGCCTGCTCCTGGTTCTCGGGGCGTCTCTGGGATTCGGGGCGGAGGGCAACCGCCTCGTTTATCTCGACGAGGTCGACAATCCCTATTACGTCGGCCGGGATTTCCCCAGGCTGACCACGCCCCAGTGGGTGGGCGAGGACGGTGTCGACGCGGTCGTGGTTCTCGCGATCGACGACATGCGAGACAATATTCCGAAATATGAGGCGTATCTCCGACCGATTCTCGAGCGGCTCAAACAGATCGATGGTCGGGCGCCGTTGAGCATCATGACGTGCAAGGTGGATCCGGCCGATCCGCAACTTCAGAAATGGCTCAAGGAAGGGCTTTCGATGGATGTCCACACGCTCGCTCACCCATGCCCCCTGCTCCAAAAAGGGGACTTCGCGGCGGCTCGAGACACGGTTCACGGCTGCGTCGATTTGCTGAACAAGATCCCCGGCAACCGCCCTGTCGCCTTCCGAATGCCTTGCTGCGATTCGCTCAACACGCCAAGCCCGCGCTTCTATGCCGAGATCTTCAACAAAACGAGTCCGGATGGAAAGTTCCTGACCATCGACTCGTCGGTCTTCAACATTTTGACCGCCGACGATCCGGAGTTGCCTCGCTCGCTGGTCGATGACCCTGATGGCCGCGAGCGGTTCCGGAAGTATCTGCCGTTCAAATCGTTCGTGAATACGATCGAGAACTATCCATACCCGTACGTGATCAATCGGCTTTGCTGGGAGTTTCCCTGCGTGGTGCCAAGCGATTGGGAGGCCCAGAATCTCCAGAAGCCGAACAACCCCAGGACCGTCGAAGACCTCAAGGCCGCGCTGGACGCGATCGTCCTCAAAAAGGGGGTCTTCACGCTGGTGTTTCATCCGCACGGTTGGATCAAGAACGAACAGATCGTGGAATTGATCGACCATACGGTCAAAACGCACGGCAAGAAAGTCAAGTTCCTCAACTTCCGAGAGGCTCAGGAGCGGATCGATCAGAATCTCCTGGGCGGCCAGTCGCTCCGCGAAGCCGAGTCGGGCAAGGACAACGGCGTCCGACTCCTCGACCTGAACGCCGACGGATACCTGGACGTGCTGATCAGTAATCCCCAGAGGCGGGAAACCCGCGTCTGGAAGCCGTCGGAGAACTCGTGGCAAGTCGCCGATTGCCCCGCGCAATTCTTCAAACCCGGAAGGGACCCGCAACCCATCGACGGGTTCCACTTCGGTGTGCTTCATGAGGATGGCCGCGCGTCCTTGATCGTCAGCGAATCGAGGGAAAACGGAACTCGAACGGGCTGGACGTTTGAAGGAAGCGGCTGGGTCGAAGACCGTCGGCTCGTGGAGGGGCTCGAACTCGAAGGCAAGCCACTGTGGACCATCACCGAGTCCGGGGAGGCCGGAGTCCGGCTCATCGATCTGAACCGCGATGGACGTTGTGAGTTCGTGATCGCCAATCCCGACCAAAACGCGGTGTTTGCCTGGTCGGAAGGCGAGCGGAAATGGACACGGCTCGGGTTTTCGTTTCCCGGCCAGGCACGCATCGTGGAGCAGGCCGGCGGAGGCGAGCACGCCTGGCGGGATGCCGGCCTGCGGTTCGTCGATCTCGACGAAGACGGGCAACTCGACCTGGTCTACTCGAATGATCAAGAGTATGGAATCTATCTCTTCGACTCGATGAGGTCTGGCTGGTCGCGGAAGGTGATGGCCGGCCAGGGCGACGCTCCCGGGCGCCTTCCGAGGATGGTCCGCACCAGGCAGGACCCGGTTGTGGGTCGCGTCGTGGAAAACAATGGATTCTGGGTCCACTCACGCCATCTCTGGTGGCAGAACGAGGACACGGCCAAACTTCCCGACCTCGTGGATCGTCGCGCATTCAACGACCTGTTGAAGGACGTCGAGCCCCGGGGCAAGTCACCGGAGGCATCACTCCGATCCATCCGTGTCCGGCCCGGCTTCAAGGTCGAGCTCGTCGCCAGCGAGCCCCTGGTTCAAGATCCGGTCGCCTTCGACTGGGGGGCCGACGGCAGGCTCTGGGTCGTCGAGATGGGGGATTATCCCCTTGGGGAGGATGGCAAGGGCAAGCCGTCCGGCCGCGTGCGCTTCCTCGAAGACACCAACGGCGATGGCCGTTACGATCGATCGACCCTGTTTCTCGACGGCCTGGGTTATCCGAACGGAGTCATGTGCTGGCGTAACGGAGTGCTCATCTCATGTGCTCCGGAGATTTTTTACGCCGAGGACACGGATGGAGATGGGAAGGCCGATCGGAAGGACGTTCTCTTTCGGGGGTTCAACGAGGCGAACCCGCAGCACCGGGTCAACGGGTTCGTGCTCGGACTGGATGGCTGGGTTTACGGGGCCGATGCCGACAGCGGGCGAGGCATCACGTCGTCGAAGACTGGTGAAACGGTTTCGATTCACGGTCGCGACTTTCGACTTCGTCCCGACGAAGGGGTTTTTGAGGCTGAGGCTGGCCACTCGCAATTCGGCCGACAGCGCGATGACTGGGGCAACTGGTTCGGCAACAACAACAGCGTGTGGGGATGGCATTTCGTTCTGACCGACGCCCAGTTGCGTCGGAATCCTCGCGTGGCGATCGCGGCGCCGGGAGCCTTGCTCGACTCGGATCGGGGCCTCAACCCCGTCAGCCGGATTTTGGCTCGGTTCAACGATCTCGACAACGCCGGCCGGGTGACCTCGGCCAACAGTCCGTCTCCCTATCGTGACGAGCTCTTCGGGCCCAACGTCTCGAGGAGTCTCTTCGTCAGCGAGCCGGTTCATAACCTCGTGCGACGCGAAGTTCTCGATTCCGAAGGTGTGACGTTTCACGGCCGCCGCGCTCCTGGCGAAACCGACCGCGAGTTCCTCGCGTCCAGCGATAACTGGTTCCGACCAACGCAGATCAAGACGGGACCGGATGGTGCGCTCTGGATTGCGGATATGTATCGTTACGTGATCGAGCATCCCGAGTGGATTCCCGACGACTGGGAAGCGAAGCTCGACCTCCGCGCCGGGCACGACATGGGCCGGATTTACCGGGTTTATCCGGTGACGAAGTCGCCACGCCCGATCCTCCGGCTCGATCGGCTCGATTCCAGTGGCCTGGTTGCCGCGTTGGACAGCCCCAACGGCTGGCAACGCGATACCGTTCAGCGATTGCTCATGCACAGGAATGATCGGTCGGTCGCGCCCGCGCTCGCCCGACTCGCTCGCGAGTCGGCGCGGCCCCAGGTTCGTTTGCAGGCACTCGCGACGTTGGAGGTGCTCGGCGCGCTGACGCCCGAGCCGATCGTGGCGGCCCTGAACGATCGACACGCCGAGGTTCGACGGTTCGCGGCCGAGAAGGCCGGTCGCCTGGCGGGCGACGCGCCGGCCGTGGCGGAGGCCTTGCTTCGGCGGGTCGACGATCCCGAGCCTCGAGTTCGCCTTGGCGTCGCGCTCGGGCTGGGCGACTGGAATGACACGAAGGCCGGTCTCGCGTTGGCTCGGATCCTCCAGCGCGACGGCGATGATGCCTGGCTCAGGGCTGCCGCCCTGACGTCGGCCACGCCCCATGCGGCCCGGATTCTTTCCGCCCTGCTGGCCGAGGCGGATCGCCAGCCACCGCCGCCCTCGACCTTCGATCCGCTCTTTGCCACGTTCCTTTCGAATCCTGACGCGAAGGGCCTCCAAGTCTTGGTCGAGCGGATCGTCACGCCGGGGCTCGAAGGCCGGTTCGCCGACTGGCAGTTGGCCGCCGCGGTGGCGCTCGGCGAGGGGTTCGATCGCATTCCGGACGCCCGGAAGCGAGGCTGGGCGAACGTCGATCTCGGCAAGGTCCGCAATGACTTGTTGGTGACCTCGAAGCTGGCCGAGGCCGCCGACAAGGCGGTTGACGAGGATTCGGTTCCCGACGATCGGCGCGTGCTGGCCGTGCGTTTGCTGGCCGCGAGGCCTCACTCGAATGAAAGCCGAGCGCGGTTGAGTCGCCTCCTCCGTCCCCGCGTCTCGCCGAAGGTTCGCCAGGCGGCCCTCGGGGCCCTGGCAAGATCGAACGACCCGAAGGTTCCCGAGACCTTGCTGGCCGACTGGAAGGAGTACGCGCCCTCGCTCCGCGACGCGATTCTGGACACGTTGCTCAGTCGAGACGCCTGGGCCGAGTCGCTTCTCTCCTCCCTGGAAGACGGCTGTGTACCACCCGCCGAGGTGGGCTCGGTTCACCGTCGCCGGTTGCTCGACCACAA
>CAZRGV010000013.1:29994-59660 GCA_964599655.1 uncultured Isosphaeraceae bacterium
GTGCCGAAGCGGTCTTCGCGGCGACTGGCGGCACGCGACAGGAGGTTGTCGATCGCTACCGCAAGGCCCTGAATCATCCCGGCGATCCGAACGCCGGCGCGGCGATCTTCAAGAAGGTCTGCGCGACCTGCCACAAGCTCAAGGGGGAAGGAACCGAGGTCGGTCCCGACCTTGCCGCCTTGACGGATCGGTCGCCCGAGTCGCTGCTCGTCGCGATTCTCGACCCGAACCGAGCCTTCGAGGCGATCTATACCAACTACTCGGTCGAAACGACCGACGGCCGGGTTTTGACGGGACTGATCGCCGCCGAGACGGCCAACAGCGTCACGTTGCGGCGGCAGGAAGGGAAGGAAGATGTCTTGCTCCGTTCCGAGATCGAGGCGATGGCGGGCTCGGGCCAGTCCTTGATGCCGGAGGGGCTGGAGAAAGATCTGACCGAGAAGGACCTTGCCGACCTTGTGGCCTTCCTTGAGTCGAGCGGGCCGCCGCCGAAGAGCTTGCCCGGCAATCAGCCCATGCTGATCCAGCCGCTCGATGACGGAACCCTTCTTCTGAAGGCCGAGAACGCCGAGATTTACGGCTCAAGCCTGACGTTCGAGTCGCAATACAAGAACCTCGGCTGGTGGAGCGCGCCGGACGATCGAGCGGCCTGGCGGTTCGAGGTCGATCGCCCTGGACGTTACGAGGTCTGGTTCGACTGGGCCTGCGACAAGAACACGGCGGGCCAGGGTTTTGTCCTCACGATCGGCTCGAACCGGATCGAGGGGAAGGTCGTCGGCACGGGAACCTGGGATCAGTACCAGCAGGCGAAGGTGGGGGAGGTCACGCTCGAACCTGGCCGGCAGCGGCTCGACCTCGTCCCGGCGGGGCGAATTCGAGGGGCGTTGATGGACTTGCGGGCGATTCGGATTCAACCGCGCGGGACGCGGTGAACCTGGTTTCGCGCTCCGGTGTCTGACGGCTCTGGCCATCGAGAGGAGAGACCCGGTGCCCGAATATACAGGTCCGCGGGAGCAAGTTGGTCCCTCCCAGTGGAAGATTCCGAGAAGCTATCGCGACGACATGCGCGTCGACGGCCTGATTTTCGCCGACGAGACGCTGATCGAGCAAATCCGGAAGGACCAGGGCCCCGAGCAGGTCGCCAACGTGGCGACGTTGCCCGGCATCCAGAAGGCCAGCCTGGCCATGCCCGACATCCATTGGGGCTATGGCTTTTGCATCGGTGGCGTCGCGGCCACTGACCCGGAGGAAGGGGGGGTCATCTCGCCGGGCGGAGTTGGTTACGACATCAACTGCGGTGTCCGGTTGCTCCGGACCAACCTGGACTGGGACGATGCCAAGCCCAGGATTCGCGACCTGATCAACCAGCTTTTTCGCGACATCCCCACGGGGGTCGGCCAGACCGGGCCGTTCAAGTTCAGCAAGCCCGAGTTGCACCGCCTGATGGAGCAAGGGTCGAGATACGTCATCGATAAGGGCTGGGGAACCGAACGCGACCTGCACTTCACGGAGGCGGGAGGCCGGCTCGATGGAGCCGACCCCGACCGCGTGAGCGACCGGGCGTTTGCCCGAGGGGCCGAGCAGTGTGGCACGCTCGGCTCGGGCAACCACTTCCTGGAAGTCCAGGTCGTCGACCGGATTCTCGATCCGCAAGCCGCCGAGGTCATGGGGCTCCACGAGGGACAGGTTACGGTCCTGATCCACTCGGGTTCGCGAGGGCTGGGTTATCAGGTTTGCGAAGACAACCTGACGGCCTTTCGAGGGGCTCCCAAGAAGTACGGCTTTACTCTGCCCGACGCGCAGCTTGCCTGCGCGCCGGTGCGAAGTCCGGAAGGCCAGGCTTACCTTGGTGCCATGCGGGCCGCGGCCAACTTCGCCTGGTGCAACCGACAGCTCTTGACCCACCAGGCCCGGCAGGTTTTCGCTCGGATTTTTGAGAAACCCTGGGAAGAACTCGGCCTGGAACTGGTCTACGACGTGGCGCACAACATTGCCAAGTTCGAGCAGCACGACGTGGATCACGGCCAGAAGAAGCTGGTCTGCGTCCATCGCAAGGGCGCGACGCGGGCCTTTCCGCCCGGGCATCCCGAGATCCCCGACGTGTACCAGGGGATCGGCCAGCCGGTGATCATCCCCGGAAGCATGGGGACTGCGTCCTGGGTGCTGGTCGGCCAGCCTGGGAGTATGTCGCAAACGTTCGGCACCACCTGCCACGGCGCGGGTCGCATGATGAGCCGGACGGCGGCGATCAAGCTCGCGGCGGGGCGCCGGATCGACAAGGAACTTGACGCCATCGGCATCATCGCGAAGGCCAGAGGCTACAAGGGGCTCGCGGAGGAACAGCCCGCCGCGTACAAGGACGTCGACCAGGTGGTGGAGGTCGTCGACCAGGCGGGCATCTCGAAGAAAGTTGCCCGATTGCGGCCGGTTGGTGTGATCAAGGGGTGAGTGTCGTCAGCGAATCGCCTCGACCCCGTGTCGGAGCGCCTGGTGCGGGGCTCTCGCCTGGCCTGGGATATCGGTCCGAATGCGAGGCTTGACCGGGCCGAGCGGCGTCATGTCCGACGCGATACCGAGGAGCCGCTTGACCACCCGTGCGGTCTTGGGGTGTCGTAGCGAGGTGCAACGCAGCGTACAGGTGAGCCAGCCCCGGGCCATGGCAAGTTCGTCGCGGAGTCGCCGAGCAAGGCTCGGGCGAGGTGATGGTGCGTCGTCGGCGACATAGCCGTGGGCGGCGAGCCATCGCGTCCCGAGGCGCGCCAGGATTCGTCGCTCCCGCGGCGTGGCCCGGTCGACCCAGTCGCCGATCCGGCCTTCCCGCAGATGGTTCCAGTGAAGCAAGGTCCGGGCATCCCACCGCTGGAAGTTGGCCGGGTCGCTCAGGTCGATTCCTTGCGACTGAAGGCGCCGGGAGATCTCCGCGATCCGTCGGCGATTGGCTTCGAGTGAGTACTCGGCGGCGATCTCTTCCGCCTCATCCGTTGCGAGTTCAATGCCAAGGTGCCGGGCGAGTTCTTTCACGCCAGTCGATGGGTCCACGATCAGGTTTTCGTAACGCTGGGTGAGCCGGCGCGGCTGCTTCGACCAGAAGCGGTGGTTGGCGAGAACCTGATGGATCATGCCTTGTTGAAGAAAGTCGTCGAAATCGACGCCTCGCTTGTGGAGCATTGAGTAGACCACGTCCCGAAGGTCCCGATGGGCGTAGATCGCCAGGGCTCGACCTTCGGCCAGGGCCGCCGCGAACCTTGGATGCTCCTCATGCGACTTGATGACCCGCCACCCTTGATCCGTTCCCTCTCGTCGTTCGAGCTCGGCGTATTCCTCTCCGGTCAGGTAGCCAAGCCGCCGCCCGTTTCGATGCCGTTCCACGAGATGGGAGACGACCTCGTACTGCCAGGTCGAGCAGGCGCGGTACATCCCCACGCAGAGAACATCCATAGTCCTGGTCTCCCAGAAGAGGACAGGGGGAGCCGGGCAGGGAGGGGCCCAGCGGGTCCGATATTTTTCGGTATCGGTCGAGTTGTCTTTAAGGGTTGAGCGAACTTTGCCGAAAAAACCGGATTCTTTCGTGGATCGCCTCGCGCTCGCGACCGGTCTCGGTTTGCTCTATACTGTTACGTCGAGGACCTGACCCCGGAGTATGCCGCCGATGCGTGTGGCCGAAAGCGCGAGCGACCTGGAACGGACCCTTCGCGAGCGGTTCGGTCTGGAGCGGTTCCGGCCCGGCCAGCGTGAGGTCATCGAGCAGGTCTTGCGGGGCCGGGATGTTTTGTGTGTCATGCCCACCGGAGGCGGCAAGAGTCTCTGTTACCAACTTCCGGCGCTTTGTCTCGACGGTCTCACGTTGGTTGTCAGTCCCTTGATCGCCCTGATGAAGGACCAGGTTGACGCGCTTTGCCAGCGGGGCATCCGGGCGACCCTGATCAACAGCACCCTCGACCCGAGCGAGCAGCACGTCCGGCTCATCGAGATCGAGGAACGGCGCTTCGACCTCGTTTACGTGGCCCCGGAGCGATTTCGAAGCCCTCGGTTCGTCGAGGCGATGGCCCGAATCAAACCCGCGTTGCTGGCCGTCGACGAGGCCCATTGCATCAGCGAGTGGGGGCACGACTTCCGGCCCGACTACGCTCGGCTCGGCCAGGCTCGACGGGCCCTCGGCATGCCCTCATGCAACGCCCTGACGGCCACGGCAACCGACCTCGTTCGCCGTGATATTGCCGACCAACTCGACCTGCACGAACCGGCCCAGTTTGTCACCGGGTTCGACCGCCCGAACCTGACCTACGGCGTCATCGAGGCCCGCCGCGACTCGGACAAACAGGTCGCCCTGGCCTCCGTTTTGGAACGCAACCCAGGGTCGTCCATTGTCTATGTTTCCAGCCGGAAGCGTTGCGAGGATGTCGGCCGCTTCCTGGAACACGACCTGAGACGGTCGACCGTGATCTATCACGCGGGCTTGCCTCGCGAGGAACGATCCCAGGCGCAGGATCGGTTCATGGCCGGAGAGGCCGAGATCGTCGTCGCGACGAACGCCTTCGGCATGGGGGTGGACAAGCCCGATATTCGTTCGGTTATTCACTTCAATATGCCAGGAACTCTAGAGGCCTATTACCAGGAGGCGGGACGAGCCGGGCGCGACGGTTTGCCCGCCGAATGCGTTCTGCTCTACGCCCCCGGCGACCGGTTCCTGCAGGAGCTGTTCATCGAGAACGAGTACCCGCCTCGCGAGGCGGTCTTCCGGGTTTACAACTACCTGCGAGGTCTGGACGCCGACCCGATCGAGCTGACCCAGGCCGAGATCAAGGAGGCGACGGGTCTCGAATTGAACGAGTCGGCCGTGGGGACGGCGCTCAAGCTGCTCGAAGGGGCGGGGGCCCTGGAGCGGCTCCGGCCTCGGGAGAACATGGCCATCATCCGGATCAACGCCGAGCCGGACGAGCCCAGCCTGGTCGATCGGCTCGGGACGCAGGCCCACGTTCAGCGGCTGGTGCTGATCGGCCTGGAAGGGCTGGTCAACCGACGGTTTGGCGAACCGGTGTACTTCCATCCCGACGAGCTCGCCAGCGCGCTCGGAATCGATCGCCAGGCCCTGGTCCGAGCGATTCGCAACCTGACGTCCGAACTGCCGATCGACTACATCCCTCCGTTCCGGGGCAACGCCGTACGGATCATCGACCGAGAGCGTCGGTCTCGCGACGTGCCGATCGACTTCGCCTCGCTCAACACGCGGAAGCAGCAGGAATACGAGAAGCTCGAGCGGATGATCCAGTACGCCCAGACGTCGCGATGCCGTCGGGCCTACCTGCTGGGCTACTTCGGCGAGACCAGGGAGACCCACTGCGGCCGTTGCGATCACTGTGGAACCGACGCCCAGGCCGCCGAGCCCATCTCGACACGGCCGATTGATACCCCTGCCGGACGAGAAGTCCTGCTCAAGATCCTCTCAGGCGTGGCCAGGACGAAGGGCCGTTTTGGCAAGACGGCCATCGCTCAGATGCTTGTCGGCTCCAGCTCGGAACGGATGGCACGAGGCGGCCTGACCGCCTTGAGCACCTTCGGCATTCTCGCGCACGGCGGTTTCACGCAAAAGGAGGTCGCCGACATTCTCGACGCGCTGACGTCGATCGGCCTGGTCGAGTCGCGCGACGTGGACCGGTTCAAGCCGGTGCTTCAGCTCAGCGAACCGGGCTGGGCCTGGTTGCGTCGGCAAGACGACGAGGCGCCTCGCTTGCCCTTGCCGGAGTACCTCGTCGACAAGATTCGAAACGGAGGCCTGGAACGCGTGGCCATGGGACGAGACTCAGGGACGGCCGCTCCTCCTCCGCGATTGCCGGTTGACGGGCCCGAGGTCGTTTCCTCCGAAGAACACGACGAGACCTCATCCTTTTCCAACGTCGGAGATCCTCTCTGGGAACGGTTGCGAAACCTCCGAAACCACTGGGCCCGCGAGTCGAACGTTCCCGCCTATTGCATCTTCCGAAATCAGACGCTCGAAGCCATCGTCCGCGAGCGGCCCCGGACACCGTCCGACTTGCTTCGGATCAAGGGAATGAGCCCCGCCAAGCTCGAGCGCTTCGGCGAGGCCCTTCTGACGGCCATCCGGGAAGCACCCGATCTTTTGCATCCATCCACCGAGGATGTTCCGGGCTCCCGCGAAGACGCGACTCGACCGAGTTCGACGGTCCGGGCCGAGTCGTTGGAGGTCGCGGAAGGCGATGGGACGCTCGGGGTGGAACGCATCGAAGAGGCCGCTCCAGACGCGACTGGGCCGGAACCCAAGGTTCCACCGCGTCCGGCGCCAATCAGCAAGGCCGGCTATGTGCCGACCGAGGAGTGGACCTGGAGGTTGCTCGACCGCGGCTTCTCGCTTGATGAGGCGGCGGCGATTCGAGGGCTCGAACTCGAAGCGATTGTCCGGCACGCCACCTGGATGGCTCGACAGGGCAAGCCGGTCCCGCTCTCGGCGTTTCTGACCCCCGAGGTCATCGAGCGTTGGGAGGCGTGGCACCTCGAGCACGGAAACGCCCGCCCGCCGGAGGAACTGGGGGGGGCGTTCGCGCTCTGGGGGCTCTATCTCGCCTGCCGGACAGGGCAGGAGCGAACGGCCTGAGCCGCCCGCCTCCATCCGGCTTCGGGCTTTCTGGTTCGCTGTCGGAATCATGTTCCCAGCGGGTGGGATCTCCAGACGATCTGACAGCGGTTTCCAGCGGGGTCCTGGAAGAAGGCCGTCTTGAAGTCGTCGGTGTCGAGCAACGTGTCGGTCTCGAACATCGCTCCTTGCGCTTCGAGTGAGGCGCGTGCGGCGGCGAAATCGTCGACATAAAAGGCGACATGACAGACGTATCGTGTGTTCGCGGCAGGAGTTCCGGCCGGCCGAGCAATGATCTCGAGCACCGATCCGCCGTCATCGGCCAGGAAGTAGCCGGCGACGGGGGCCTTGCTGTTGTCGAGCACGACGCGAAGACCCATCGTGTCCTGGTAGAAGGTCTTCAAGGTCTCGAGATCGTCGGTGAACAGGGCGAAATGCTCAATCTTCGACATCGCGGGTTGTCCTCGGGAAAGCCAGTAGGCAGGCTCGGTCAGCGCTCGGAGCCATCGGCCAGAGCCAGGATCGTCGTCCACTCGTCGGGAGTGACGGGCTGGATCGAGAGTCGGCTTCCCTTACGGAGAAGCTCCATGCCGGAAAGGACGGAGATGGTCCGGAGGAAGGGGAGGCCGAGCGGCGGATCAATGGGACGCACGGCACGGATGGAAACCTGGACCCAGGTCGGGTTTTTGGGGTCGCTTTTCGGGTCGTAGTGCTCGGCGTCCGGGTCGAAGGCGGTCGGGTCGGGATGCGCCTCGCGAACCACCTCGGCAATGCCAGCGATGGCAGGCGGGCTTCCATTCGAGTGATAGAACAGGACGCCGTCGCCTCGCTGAACCTGATCTCGCAAAAAGTTGCGAGCCCGGTAGTTACGCACACCGTCCCAGCCTGTCGTCCGTTTTGGGGCAGCCATCAGATCGGCGAAAGAGAAGCATTCGGGCTCGGATTTAAAGAGCCAGTAGGCCATGACGTACCGTTGCTCCGATTCCTCGAAAAACGGCCCGACGACCACTCCGATCGAACCGTGAGGGCGGATTGTCACCCGAATCCCCGAGAGAATCAACCACCACAGCGACGAAAGCCGCCGACGGGCACCGCCGGCCCATGCCGGACCGTGTCTTGTCCCTTGACGGACCGTGGTGGAGCCTTTTACCCTGGATTCCTGCCTACCCGTTTGGACCTGAGGACGTTCAGGAACGACCCTTCCTCCCGGTCCGATCCCATTGCCCCGGAGTCGTGGGGCGGATACAAAGCCATTCATGAGTGATACCGCCGACGTGAAAGGCACCTTTTCCTTCGTCAGTCTGGGGTGCCCGAAAAACCTCGTCGACTCCGAGCGGATGCTCGGACTGCTGGCGCGGGATGGCTATCATCTGGTTCCCGAGGTTGAGACCTCGGACCTAGTCATCATCAATACTTGCGGCTTCATCGACGCCGCACGGCAGGAATCGCTGGGCGTGATCCGCGAGATGCTCGAGCGGAAGAAGGCCGGCCTGATCAAGGGGGTTGTGGTTGCTGGTTGCCTGGCCGAACGCGAGAAGGAGCTGCTTCTGGAGAAGGTGCCCGAAGTCGATCAGATCGTGGGAGTCTTCGGACGAGAGGAGATCGCCCGCGCCGCCGATCGCATCATGGGGAGTCTCCAGGAGCAACGAACCGTCTTTCGCCCCGCCCCGGTTCGAGCCCAGGACGACACCGCGAGACTGAGAATCACGCCGAAGCACCTGGCTTACCTCAAAGTGTCGGAAGGCTGCGACCGGCTTTGTACGTTCTGTGCGATCCCTTACATGAGGGGGAAGCACGTGACCAAACCGATCGAAGAGGTTGTCCGTGAGGCCCGGCAACTCGCCGAGGACGGCGTCCGGGAACTGAATCTCGTGGCGCAGGACATGACCTACTACGGACTCGACCTGTACGGCGAGCCTCGACTGGCCGCCCTGCTCCGAGAGCTCGATCAGATCGAAGAACTCGACTGGATTCGGGTGCTCTACAATTACCCAAACTACTTCACCGACGAGCTTTACCAGACCCTCGCCAATTCGTCGCGGATCTTGCCCTATCTCGACATGCCCTTGCAGCACATCAACGACCGTTTGCTCAAGGTGATGAATCGGAGGCATACGAGGGCAGAGACGGAGGCGATCATCAATCGATTGCGATCCACGATCCCCAACCTGGTCCTTCGAACCACGTTCATCGTCGGCTTTCCGGGAGAAACGGAGGCGGAGTTCGAGGAGTTGCTTTCGTTCGTCGAGGAGACCCGCTTCGAGCGACTCGGGGCCTTCACGTACTCGTTCGAGCCCGACACCCCATCGGCCCGATTGCCGGATCACCTGCCGGAGGAGGTCAAGAACGAGCGTCGTGACCGCATCATGGCCGCGCAGCAGCCGATCGCGTTCGCGTTCAACCAGCAATTGGTCGGACGACGGCTTGATGTTCTCATCGACGGTCCTTCGGCCGACGGGCAGGGGGGATGGGTCGGTCGGACCTTCGCCGATGCCCCCGACGTCGATGGGCTCACGTACGTTTCGGGTCGGAATCTGGAGTCTGGCGACCTCGTAAGCTGTGACATTCTCGAGGCGAGGGGGTATGATCTGGTCGCGCGGGCCGTCGCGGGGCCGCCCCGCGCACGCCGACCGCGACCGAAGCCTCGAAAACGGCCCTCGTCGCCGTTTACGATCCTTCCCAGTTGATGGGGCGCCTCGTTCTTGCGGGGAGGGTTCCGTGCGACAGCGACTCGGCATGATCGCGTTCGTTCCCCTGCTTCTGACGACGATTTCCGTCGTGGGGACCGCGAACCAGAGCGAAGATCCGTGGACCCTCGTGTTTCGAGACGATTTCGATCGATTTGACGCGCGACGATGGGAGAAAGCCACCCACACCTGGGATGGCAACGCCTCACGGTTTCGCCCGGAGAATGTCACCTTCCAGGACGGGCGGATGCGATTGAGTCTCAAGAAGGAGTCGTTTCAGGATCGACAGTACACGGGGGGTGAGCTCCGGACGCGTCCGCCCGGAGGCTTCTTCCGTCATGGCCGATTCGTGGTCCGCATGAAGGCGGCTCGTGGAAGTTCGGTCGTCTCGTCCTTCTTCACCTATCGATAGTCCCTGGCAGGAAATCGACATCGAGTTTCTGGGAAAAGATCCCACCAAGATCCACCTGAATATTTTCTACAACCCCGGCCCCGAGGGGGCGACCCACAATCAAGGGGATCTGGAGCATCAGTCGCCGACGATTCTCGAACTGGGGTTCGACGCGTCGGCCGCGTTTCATGAGTATGCATTCGAGTGGGATGCAACCCACGTCCGATGGTATGTCGACGGGCGACTCATCCACACCAAGCCGTCTCCCCCGAGTCCGAAGCAGCCGGTTCCGGAACTGCCGCAACAATTGATGATGAATCTCTGGACATCGGAGGGCGTGGACTGGGCCGGTCCCCGAGACGACGCCGCGTTCCCAGCGCAGGCGGAGTACGATTTCGTGGAAGTTTACCGAAGGTCGACACCTGATGGCCGATGAGATGGATCAGAACGCCGCCGGGTTGAGTGTCGCCTCGCCTCGAACGAGATTCTGGAACGTCCCGAATACCCTCACCGTGGCCCGTCTGGGACTCGCGGTGGTGGTCTTCGAATTGATCGGACATGGCTTGTTCCTGTCGGCCATGGCGGTCTTTGTGATCGCGTCCCTGACCGACGCGCTCGACGGCTACTTCGCGAGACTGCTCAACCAGGAGTCGGCCATCGGTCGCCAGCTTGATCCGCTGGTCGACAAGGTGATTGTGGCGGGGGCTTTGATTTACCTGCTCCCCGTGCCCAGGACCGGATTGGCCCCCTGGATGGTGACGGTGATCGTCGTCCGAGAACTGATCGTCCAGGCCCTTCGAAGTCTCATCGAGGGCCGAGGGGTGGCCTTCGGCGCGAGGATGACGGGGAAGCTCAAGACCTTGTTCCAATGCTTGTCGATTATCTTCATCCTCTTCTCGCTTGGATGGTCGATGTCGACTCCGGCGCTCTGGCTTCGCGACGTGGTGACCTGGTCGGCCGTGGGGCTCACCATCTATAGTGGCGCGATCTACCTCGTCGTTGCCTGGCCAACGTTGCGAGGGTCATCCGCGTCACATTGATGGGCCGTGTCGTAAGCTAAGACGGGGAACGAAGGGTCAGCGCGTCCGGAGCGCTGTGGCGAGTCAAACCAGTAACGAGAGAATTCTGGGAATGGGCTGGTTAACCTCTCTGTTTCTGGGCGCGGTCCAGGGTGTCACCGAGTTCCTGCCGGTTTCGAGCAGTGGCCACCTGGCTTTGTTCCAGATTGTCGGCTCCCAGTCGACCTCGACGACGACCACAGGCGCCGAGAACCTGTTCTTCGACGTGATGCTCCACGTCGGAACCACCACCGCGATTGTCTTTCACTATCGCCGCGAGATCGCCGAGGGGGTCCAAGGTTTGCTCGGCGCGGGACACGTCCGATCGGGCTTCGACCGCTCGAACGTGCTCCGTGTCGGCCTGCTGGCGATCGTGGCGACGTTGCCACTGATTCCCGATGCCCTCTACTTCAAAAAGCTGATCGACGAGTCGTTCGAGAGCCTGACGGTGGTCGGATTTGGCTTTCTCACGACCGCCATCCTCTTGACCTTGACGACCCGGATGAAGGGCGGCCAAAAGGGTCCGAACGAGACCTTGATTCGAGACGCGTTCCTCGTGGGTCTGGCCCAGGCGTTTGCCCCGCTGCCGGGAGTCAGCCGGAGTGGGATCACGATCGCGGCGGCGCTCGGACTCGGGTTTTCCCGGGTCTGGGCCGTCGGATTCAGCCTGCTGATCTCGGTTCCAGCGGTGTTCGGGGCGGCGATCCTCGAGCTGCGAAAGGTGGACGTTTCCCTCCTCACGGCGGAACGAGTCCTTCAGACGATTTCGGCCACGATCCTGGCAGGACTGGTCGGTTACGCGGCGATCCTCTGGCTGGTCCGGGTTGTCCGGGCCGGTCGATTGTGGTATTTTTCTGTATACCTGGTTTTCCTGTCAGCCCTCATCCTGGGCGGGATCGCGACCCGGAAGGATCGACCCGATGCCGGGAACGCGCGCGTTGTGGACGTGTCCAAGTCTGGCGCTCCTCCGGGATCGCGCGTTGGCCGACGAACAGACCGACCCTCAGGCGCTCTGGATCGTCCCCTCATCCCTGGCTCGTAGGCAAATTGAGCACGAACTGGCCCGGCGACGAGGCCTTGTGCGCGGGCTTCGCGTTTGGACGTGGATCGACCTCTGGCGAGAGGTTCGCGCGGGGCTGAAAACGGGTCCCGGCTGGCTTTCCCCGTCCGGAGTCCGAGCGGTCCTGGGGCTCGCGATCGATCGAGCACGTCGCGACGGATTGCTTCGCGAGGTTGGAGCTCTTGCGGAAACGTCGGGTTATCGTCGACGCCTCCAGAGCCGAATCGCCGCATGGACGCGCGCCGAGTTTCGTTCCGACGACGAGCCACCGCTTGGCGCTGATCGTGACGAATGGAGTGTCTTCTTCCGATACCGCCGATACTTGAAACAAATCGACGCGGAAGACGCGGAAGGGTTCTCCGTCTGGGCGTCGCGAAGGCTGTTCCGCTCTCCTCCCTCCAACCTACGAACGCCCGGCAACGTGATCCTGCTCGATCCGTCGCGAGATGGTCGAGCCGCCGCTCGGGCGTTATCGTTTTTCTCTCGGCGGTCCGCAACGATCCGGGTCCTCCTGCCTTGGGATCCCGAGGAGGGCCGCGAAGAGGTCTTCGCCGATATCGCGCCGATTCGAGAGGCCCTGTTGAACGAGGGCTTCCTCGAGACAAGATTCACCACGACCGACGATCGACCCGCTGGACTTCTTGGAATCGAGCGCGGCCTCTTCCGCCTCGGACCTTCCCCAAATCTGAACCGGACCGACGGACTCTCCGTGCAAGGGGCTCCGGAAGGGGAAGGCGCCGCATTGGCCGTGGCCGGTCGGGTTCGCGAGTGCCTCCGTTCGGGTTGCGATCCCGATGACGTCGTGGTCGTTGTTCCTCGATGGAGTGAACAGGGCGAACGTGTGCGGGAGACACTCCGGTCTTGGGGAATTCCCGCATCGGCCGAAATTGCCGGCTCCCTTGCCAGGGAACCCGTGATCGCCACTCTCCGAGCGGCGATGCGTGTGGCCGTCGATGGCTGGGAGGCCTCATCCGTCATCCATCTGCTTCAGAACGGCCGGCTGCGGCCTGACTGGTCGGAACTCCGCGATCCAGGCGCGCTGGCAATGACCGCCAAGTGCATTCGAGAGACGCGCGTGTTTCGGGGCCGTGAGCCGATCCGCGAAGCGCTGCGGCGGGCCAGTCTTCCGACCCACGGTGAGGACGATCGTCGACGACTCCGCCGCGCGGAGCGAGCACAAACCGCGCTTGCCGTCTTTGATCGGCTTTGTGAGCTTCTCGGCGCGCTCGACCGACCCGCGACGTGGCGGGTTCAGAACCGGCGACTCCGCGCCCTGGCCGAAACGCTCAACCTTGCCGCGGACGATGCGGTCGGACTTCGGGCCCTGGAGCATCTCTGGAACATCCTGGACGATCACGCGACCGTTCAGGAACGTCTCGGCAAGGGAGAGGAAATCCTCTTCTGGTCGGAATTCACTCACGAAGTCGAATCGATCATTCGGGATGTTTCGATTCCATCCCCGGCCCAGTTCCCTGGGGAAATTCGGATCGCGACGGTTGACGAGATCGCCGGGGTGAGCGCGCGTCATCTTGTGCTGACGGATCTCGCCGAGGGAACCTTCCCCGCGCGGGACGTGATCGATCGCGACCCCACCGTGGCCCAGGCCGAGGTCAGCGAGTCGAGCCTCAGTCCGCTGGATCGTGCCTACGCGAGGGAGATGCGCCGCTTCCTTGACACGGTCAACTCGGCCAGGGCGTCGCTCACGTTGATCTACCCCACGACGGATGAGAAGGGACAGTCCCTGCTTGCCGCGGGATTCCTGGAGGATGTTCGACGACTCTTCGCGCCTGAGACCTGGGCGGAATGCCACGCGGAGGTTCGACGTCTCACGCCGATTCTCCCGGCATCCATGGTGGGTTCTCCCGCCGAGTGGCGGGTCAGGACCGTCGGCCTTGCCCTTGAGGGGCGTGCGGAGGCCCTGAAGGCCCTTGCGGAACTTGCGAGTTCACGGCGGCATCGACCCTCGCTCGATGGAACCGCGACGGCGTTGCTCGTGTCGGAGCGCCGGCTGAAACGCAAGGGATTCGGCCGCTACGATGGTCGACTGTCCGACCCGGCAATCCTCCGTCGCATCGCCGAGGATTTCGGTCCCAATCGCCTCGCGTTCAGCCCGAGCCAGCTAGAATCGTTCGCGCTTTGCCCCTTCCAGTTCTTCCAGAGATACGTGCTCCGACTGGAACCGACCGATGACCGCGAGGAACTCGAAGACGATTACGCAGGTCGCGGCAGCTTGATCCATAGCGCCCTGGAAACGTTGCACACGCGATTGCGGGACGAACCTTCCCAGGCCGGCGAATCGCTGGCCGAGCGCGTCAAGGCGAGCATCCAACCGGTGATCCGCCTCGTGTTGGAGCACCTCTCGGAGCCCATTTCCGACGTCGACGCAGGCTTGCGACGCATCGAAGCCGAACGGCTCGAGCGAACCGGTCGACGTTACGCCAGCCAGTTCGAGGCGTATTCGCAATCGCCCCAGGAGGTCGAATGCCACCTGTTCGAGGTGGCCTTCGGAAAAGCCTCCTCGCCCCATGAAGGGCTCGTTCTTGGGACCGGGAACCGGGCCGTCGGACTTCAAGGGATGATCGACCGGATCGATGTCGTCCGCACTCCCGATCGCACACTCTTTCGGGTCATCGACTACAAGACAGGCTCCTGTCCCGGGAGTCGAGAGGTCGAGTCGGGCCTGGCCATGCAACTGCCGCTGTATGCGATGGCCGTCGAACAAGTCATCTTGAAGGGGGAGGAGGCCGCTCCGCTCGATGTCGCCTACTGGGCCTTGAGGGATAAAGGGTTCAAGCGCGTCAAGAAAATGGCCGAGATCCAGTCGGGCACCGTGACGTTCGATGAGGATTGGCGAAACTATCTTCAACGTCTCGAAGTTTTCGTGCTGGAGCTGGTCGATCGACTTCGGAGGGCCTGTTTCCCGGTCCATCCCAGATTGGAAGATTGTACACGTTTTTGTGATTATCGTTCCGTTTGCCGTATTGCCCAGGTTCGACACGCCTCGAAGACCTGGGAGGACGCTCCCTCGATGGGAGCCGACTCATGAGCGTCCCCGTCAGACCTCAATCGCTCACGTCCCAGCAAGAGTCGGCCCTTCACGTCAAGGGTGCCAGCGTGGCACTCAGCGCCGGTGCGGGCTGTGGCAAGACGCTGGTTCTCACCGAGCGGTTCCTCCGACTCCTGGAGGGCCCGACTCCCCTTCCGCTTCGCTCCATCGTCGCATTGACGTTCACCGAAAAGGCGGCTCGGGAGCTTCGCGAACGAGTCCGGCTCGCCTGTAGAAGACGGCTCGATGAAGGAGTCGACGCCGCCTACTGGCGATCCATTCTTCGAGGGCTCGAGGCGGCCCCGATCGGGACGTTTCACGGATTCTGCGGCGAATTACTTCGACGGTTTCCGATCGAGGCGGGGATCGAGCCCGGTTTCGCGATCGTCGAGGAAGCGATCGCTCCGACCCTCCGGGACGCCGCGCTCTCGTCGTGCTTTCGACAATGGCTCGCCAGCGGTAACGAGGATCTCCGAATCCTCGCCGTTGAGTTCGGACTGTCCGCCGTCCGCCAGGAGCTGACCGACCTGATAACCGATCGAGGAGGGAACGACTACCAGTCCTGGGCCCTGCGAAAACCCGACGAGATCGTCGCGATCTGGGAATCCGCGTGGAAATCGAAGGTTCGCCCACGAATCCTCGAATCGATTCTCCAGAGTGGCGAATCCCTGATCCATCTGTTCGATGCTCATCCATGTTCTCATAATGTAATGCAAAAACGTATCGACTTCATGAGACAACATGTGCCCTTGATTACCGGCAGCGCGGATCCTGTCGGGTTGCTTTCGACCCTTCGAGAACACGCGGTGGTAAAAGGGGGCGGCGGGAAGAGCGACTGGCCGTCCGAGGAGGCGTTCGAGGAAGTCAAGGCGAGGCTCACGACGTTTCGCGGCGAGATTGACAAGGCGTGCCAGGCTCTGGAGTTCGACGAGTCGGGCTCGCTCGATGCGGCGGAGTACGGGGTTCGATTCGCCAGGCTCGCTTCGGAAGCCGTCGCGAGGTACGACGATTGGAAACGCTCTCGCGGCATGATCGATTTCGACGATCTGCTGCTGAAGACGCGCGACCTGCTACGCGATGGTCCTCCGTCCGTTCGTGAAGAACTTTCAAAGTCCATCGAGGTCATCCTGGTTGATGAGTTTCAGGACACCGACCCGGTGCAAGGGGAAATTCTCGAGCTCCTGGCAGGCCCCGAGCTTTGCCAGGGACGGTTGTTCCTGGTCGGTGATGTCAAGCAGTCGATCTATCGATTCCGAGGCGCACGTCCCGAGCTTTTCCAGGAGTTTCGCGAGCGGTTTCCGGTCGCGGGCCAACTCGCGTTGACCGACAACTTTCGAAGTGTTTCCCAGATTATCGATTTTGTGAACGCGCTCTTTGGCGATCATTTTCGAGGAGAAGAACACTTGCTTCGAGCGGCGTCGAGGGCTCGTTCGCACGAGGAACCGCCGGTGATCGAGTTTCTCTGGGCGGAGGACCCGGCGCACGACCAGACGGGAAAAACGCCCGTCGCGCGACGACGAGCCACCGAGGCCCGATGGATTGCGCGGCATCTCAAGAATCGGCTCGACGCGGGTTGGCCGATCTGGGACTCGAAGGAATCCTGCCTTCGCGATGCCAACCCGGGAGATGTTGTGTACCTCTTCCGAACACTCAACGACGCCGCCGCCTATGAGCACGCCCTGGTCCAGGAAGGGCTCGACTACTACATCGTCGGTGGCGCGGCCTTCTTCGCTCAACAGGAAGTCCTCGACCTGATCAACCTGCTCTCGTCGATCGAGGACCCGCTCGATGAGCTGGCATTGGCCGGTGTTCTGCGAAGTCCTTTTTTCGGAGTGAGTGATGAGGGCCTGTACTGGTTGGTCGCTCGTGGCGGCGACCTTCCCACGGGCCTCCTGCAATATCAGTCGATCGAGGATCTCTCCGCGCGAGATCGCCAGCGAATTGCGAGGGCCCATGAGTCCTTGAGACGATGGCGCTCAACGAAAGATCATGTTTCGATTGATACCACTCTTGAGCGCGCGCTTGACGAGTCGGGTTATGAGGCGGCCCTGCTCGGAGAACATCTGGGGGAGCGGAAGCGGGCGAACGTCCGGAAACTCGTGCGGCTGGCGCGCCGTTTTGACGCTCAGGGAGGCATGACGCTCGCCGACTTCGTGGCCCGGCTTCGCGCCGATTTACGCAAGCCCCCTCGCGAGGAACAAGCCGCGACGGTTGATGAACGAGGCGATGCCGTGCGTCTCATGTCGATTCATCAAGCCAAGGGTTTGGAGTTCCCGATCGTGGTGGTTCCCGACCTGGATCGGGGTATTCCCGCGATACGCGACAGGGTCACCTTTCATTCCGATCTTGGCATTCTTGTGCAACCGCCGAACGATCCCGACACCGGTGAGAGCCGCGGCACAAGTCTCGGATGGACCGTGTTTCGCCAGATCGAAGCCAGGGAAGAGGAGCAAGAAGCCCTCAGACTTTTTTATGTTGCGGTGACGCGAGCACGCGACGCGCTGATTCTTTCGGCCGGCCTGTCCGCGACCGAGGAGCCGAAATCCCCGGCGCTTCGACTTCTCGCGGATCGTTTCGACCGGGAAACCGGCCATTGCAAGGCGCGATTGCCGTCGGATTGGACCTTGCCCGCCGTTCACGTGATCCTTCAAGAGCCGCCAGCAACGCAGCGGGTCGCCAGGTCAAAGCCCGCTCGCAATCACCTGGCGGTCGCCCGGACAATCCAACAGAGTCGTCTCGAGCCAGAGCTGCCTCTTCCGACTTCCATTTCCCGCCCTCGATGGATGGATCTTGATGCATTGCGCGCGCTCGAACCGACCGCCAGGAGTGTGGACCGACTCCTTCGAGCGATACTCAACGATTCGGAATCCCTGGATCTGAGCCGGCTTTCGAGCGTTGGTGAGCGCGCGGCGCGGGTCGTCATCCCCATGGCTTCCGCCGATCTGGTGGAGGAAACCATCCTCCGGGTCTCCACCTGGCTTCGCAGTCGTGTCGCGCAGGACTTAGCCGGATCAACGGAGATCCTTCGAGCCATCGAGTGGGTGCTGACCTGGCCGCCGGGATCGCAGGACGCGACGACCTTTCGAGGCAGGACGGAGTTTGCCTTTCGCGATTCCGAGGGAGTTTGGCAACTCGCCGTGCTGGCCGAGGCCTCCGTGTCGGTCGCACACGAGCGGCTCCGTCTGCTCCTATCCGCGAGGGCCCTTGGGCTGGAACCTCTCCGTCGAGGCTGGATCGTGCGGCTTGGTCCGGGGGGCGGAATTCTGGAGGTGGACCAATTCGAGGATCGCGAGATTGAGAACGCGATCGAAGCGGTTTTATGAGAACCGCTCCAGGGTGAGGCTTTCTGTCGTCAGAAAATCTACTTAGATGTTGACTTGAGTTCACGTTGCGCGATCTCGGTCACGGTGTCCGCGATCTCTGGCATCGATCGTGCGTAGGCCAGCCATTTTCTCTGCAGATCGGCAAATCCATCGATCTGATAGCTCGTTTTCAGCGCCGCCTCGATTCCTTGCCGCTGGGTGTCGCGCACGAACTGGATGAACTGCGCCGGGCTCCCCTGCTCGACAAGGAATCGCGTCAGCGAGATACTCTGTGCATAGTAAAGTGGCCAGTGCTTCCCATCGGGATAGTCCATGGCCATGAGCTTGTTCAATTCAAATAATTTTCCCTCGGCCAGCGGCCTGGCCAGCTCCGAGGCGCGACGGCTTTGTTCCGAGACAGGTTCAGCGAGGACGGCCATTCCTTCGTCGGCCCATCGTGGAATCTGTTGTTCCGAGAATAAGTCGACCAGGACGATGTGGGTCACCTCGTGCGGGAGGATCGCCGTTTCCAATCCGGGATGATCGGCTCGAAGGTTAATCCGGCGCGCGGTGACACGCCCCGCCATCAGTCCTGACGTCGAGAATCCGGGAGACTCCTCCGCCTGACCCGTCATCTGACTGTAAATCGATGCCGTCGGATAGAGATAAATGTCACAACGGGGTGTCCAGGTCATCTTCGGCGACGCACCCGTCCATCGGCGGCTTTGCTCCTCGCGGATGGTTTCCGCGATTCGTGAAACTCTCCGCGCGAGTTCTTCATTCGCGTGCAGAATGCGGAAGTTCGGGGTTTCCCACACCTGCCAGTTGCCGAACGGGGCTGCCGGCTTACCCGGAAACGATTGCGGGTTGAGTGACGTCGTCGACGTGGTGCCGGGGTTCGAAGGCGCAGGTTCCGCGGGGCGTCGAGGCGAAGTGGGCACATCCCTCGAATCACGAGCCGGTGCGAGAGCCGGTGCGTTCTTGTCCTCACGGGACGGAACGGATTGGCCGTCGTCGGGCGAGGCGCCTCGGAGGATGATTCTCTTGGGATCGGCCTTGCGACTCTGGGCTGAGCGTTCGACGACAAGGTTTCGGAGATATTCGTCGTACCAGTTCTTGGGACTCAACTGTCGGATTCGAAGGATTTCGTCATGAATCGAGGCCCACTCCTCGCGCGTCCGAGGCGGGGCGTTGATTCGTCGAACGACGGCGAATCGTCGGCAGTAGGCCCAGGCATCTTTTCGAGAGTCCGGCAGCGTCCCACGACGGGCCAGGGAGGCGTACCTCGTTCCCGCTTCGTCGTATCGCTTCGCCAGAAACGAAGCATCCGCCAGAGCCAGTTCCCGCTCGTTCAGATCAGTTGGAGAAGGCGCTGTCGCGGAATCTGACTTCGAGGAAGAGGATGTCGACTCTGTCGAAGCCTTGGGGCCGTGGGTTGTCTTCGTTGAGACAGCATCGATCCCACGTTCCGAGTCGGGTGCGATCGGGCCCGGCTCGAGCGCTTTCAACGGACTGGCTTCGGTGGGCTGGGAAGGGGAATCGACCCGCGCGTTTCGAGGCGGTTGGGCCGTCGCTTTCGGAAGATCGAGGACTTCCCCGTCGGTCGTCGGAGAGAGATTTGGAAGCGGGGCGGGCGGGTTGGGTCGAGGCTTGGAAGCACGATCCAGAATCGCGAGGTTTTCGCGATAGAGTTCCGCCTCTTGCGGGTTGCCAGCGGCGTCCGCCTGCTGCGCCGCGAGGTTGTAGGCGGTCCTGAGTAATTCGAGAATCGAGGAACGGTCGTTCGCCGACGCCGTGGGCAGAGCGGTTTCGAGTAGGGCAATCGATCCTCGCGCATCATTGCGTTCAAGCAGCGATCGTGCGGACTCAAGAGGATCCTGATCGGTAGAGGCCGAAGCGATGCCGGAAAGAAGGAAGCAGAGAAGGGCCGTCGCGGCCCGCGCTCGGAAGCATGGCATGACGTTCCGTGTCCTGCGTTGTGGTCGGCTTCGGCCGGCGGAAAAGACGTGTCAATTGATGCTGATATGATCTATTAGTGCGCAGGCCAAACAGACCTCGTCCCTGAGGTATCGCCCGGGCACCGGCGCCTGAGTCACCGCTTTCCTGTAGGCATTGGGGGCTTGGCCGGAATCGCGGGCATTCGTGGAGCGACCGGAGTATCCCTCGCCCGCGAGATCACGTCAAGGCGAACTCGGGGTGGTTGCCGCGCACTCAAGGGTGACGGCGACCACCTTTCCGAGCGGCCTTGGTGAGACGATTCGACCTGCCGGCGAGATCGTCGCGATCAACGACGCCCGAATGGTTCAGGCCAGAATACCCTTGATGGGATGCTGGTCCAGAACGCCTGTCAATCTCATGTCGAGGCCCTGGAACTTGTAGGTCAGGCGGCGATGGTCGATTCCGAGGCAGTGGAGGATCGTCGCATTGATATCATGAATATGCACGGGATCCTTCACGATGTTATAGCTGAACTCGTCGGTTTCTCCGTAAACCACGCCGGGCTTGATGCCACCGCCAGCCATCCACATGGTGAAGCACTTGGGATGGTGGTCTCGGCCATAGTTTTCCTTGGTGAGGTTGCCCTGGCAGTAGATCGTGCGACCAAACTCGCCGCCCCAGATGACCAGCGTGTCGTCGAGCAAGCCCCGCTGCTTGAGGTCCTGAATCAGGGCGTAGCTCGGCTGATCGATGTCACGGCACTGGTTCGGCAGGTCATGCGCGACGTTCGCGTGCTGGTCCCAGCCTCTGTGGAAGATCTGCACGAAGCGCACGTTTCGCTCGGCCATTCGGCGGGCCAGCAAGCAGCTTGCGGCGAATGTGCCGGGTTTCGTCACGTCGGGACCATAAAGATCGAGGGTTTGTTTGGATTCGCCCGAGAGGTCCATCAGATCGGGAACCGAGGACTGCATTCGGAACGCCATCTCGTACTGGGCGATCCTCGCCTGGGTTTCGGGATCTCCAACTTCGGCAAGTTCTTTCTGATTCAGATGGGCCAGCGTGTCGAGCATGCGACGGCGCGTTGAGCCGTCGACGCCTGGAGGATTCGTCAGAAAGAGCACCGGATCGCCGATCGAGCGAAGTGCGACCCCTTGATGCTTGCTGGGCAGGAAGCCGGAACCCCAAAGGCGATTGTAGAGGGCCTGAGCGTCCTTCCGGCCTGTCCAGCTTGCGGTCATTACCACGAAGGCCGGCAAATTCTGGTTCTCGGTGCCGAGACCGTAACTCAGCCAGGCTCCCAGGCTGGGCCGGCCGGGAAGCTGGTGGCCGGTGCAAATGTAGGTGATCGCCGGGTCGTGGTTGATCGCTTCGGTGTGTACGGATCTGATGATCGCGAGGTCGTCAACCATCTTCGACGTCCAGGGCAGCAGTTCACTGACCCAGGCGCCCGACTGGCCATGCTGCTGGAACTTGTAACGGGACGGAGCGATCGGGAATCGGGCCTGACCACTGGTCATGGTCGTCAGCCGCTGGCCCATTCTCACCGTTTCCGGCAGGTCCTTGTCGAACCACTCGCCCATCTTCGGCTTGTAGTCATACAGGTCCATCTGCGACGGCGCGCCCGACATGAACAGGTAAATCGCGCGCTTGGCCTTGGGGGCGAAGTGCGGCAGACCCGGCAAGCCACCCGTCGATGGGACCGATGCCGCGAGGCCAGGAGGCGAGGGCAGCAACGACGCGAGCGCGGCCGAACCCAGACCGACCGCGGACCGGCCAAAGAAATGCCTGCGCGTGATTGCCTGGACGTGTTCTCGAATGGGATCCATGGCTGGCCTCTCTGTTCGGTTAGCCCTTGGTGATCACTTCGTCGAGATTGAGCAAGAGGTTCGCGATCATCGTCCAGGCCGCCAGTTCGTTTGGCGGCAGGGTGGCGTCGGGCTTCGATTCTCCGGTCGTGATCAGTTTCTTGGCCGCCTCGACGTTCTCGGAGTAGGTCTTCATAAGATCGTGGTATGCCGCGATCAGCTCGCGGAACTCCTTGTCGTCGGGGCGCCTGGCGGTTACGAGCCGGAACATGAAGGTGATTCGATCTTCGGGCGTCGATCCCCCCTCGCGGAGCGTTCTCTCACCCAGCCCGCGGGCTGCCTCGACGTATTGTGGATCGTTCAAAAGCATCAACGCCTGGAGTGGTGTATTGGTCCGCTCGCGACGAACGGTGCAGGCCTCGCGCGACGGGGCGTCCAGGATGCTCATTTCAGGCGGGGGCGCGGTTCGCTTCCAGAAGGTGTACAGGCTGCGACGATGAACCTTCTCGTTGCCCTGGTCGGCCACGAATTTCGCCGTGTTGCTGCTGGTGTAGCCGACTGCCTCCCAGAGACCGGGCGGCTGGGGTGGCTTGACGCTCGGTCCGCCGACCTGTTCGACCAGCAGGCCGCTCAGAAAGAGTGCCTGATCCCGGAGCATTTCGGCGTCGAGCCGGAATCGGGGCCCTCGTGAGAGAAGCCGGTTGGCGGGATCTTTCGCGAGCCGATCGTTCGTGATGTGAGACGATTGTCGATATGTCGCTGACATCACGATCTGTTTCAAGAACGACTTGGTGTTCCAGCCGCCTTCACGGAACTCCACGGCAAGCCAGTCGAGCAGTTCCGGATGGCTGGGTGGTTCCCCCTGTGAGCCGAAGTCCTCGGATGTCTTCACGAGCCCCGTTCCAAACAACTGCTGCCAGAAACGGTTCACGGTGACCCGGGCCACGAGCGGGTTACTCGGATCGACCAACCATTGGGCGAAGCCGAGCCGGTCGCGAGGCGCGTCGTCGGGCAGTGGCGGAAGGAATGCCGGTACCTTCCGGTCGACTTTTTCCCCCTTCTGGTCGTACTCGCCTCGCTTCAGGATATAGGCCGGCTTGAGCGGCTTGCTTTCCTTGAACACCAGGGTTGTGGAGATCTGGTTGTTCAGATCGTTCCGTTGTTTCTCGACGTCGGCGAGTTGCTGGTGCAAGGGATCGAAGATGGATCGCGTCTTCGCATAGGCATGTTCGACAAAGTAATCCCGAAGTTTCGCCTTCTGGGCGTCGCTCCGCTTGCTCCGGTCGAGCTTGACGATCTCCTGAAGCTCCTTGGGCAAGGAGGAGGCTGCCCCCATCGCTCGCTGGGCTCGAATCCAGGAAGAGAGGGTCTCGTAGGTCTGGCCCTCCTGCGGGGTCCACGTCTCAAGCCCAGCCGTGTCCCAGTAGACGGTTCCTCCGTGCTGCGTGAAGGCCCAGCCCGAGACGGTCGAACCCGCCTTCAGGCCGACCTTGGCGGCTTCCACTTCCAGGCGGACCCACTTGCCGGTCACGGGTAACGGACCGACGTGATGCCGTTCCGTGGACTTGTCCTTGCCGTACTCGATCAGGTTTTCGCCCCAGTAGGCGCGGTGTTTCCAGCCGTCCGTGTGCCACTGGAGCATGATTTCCTTGGGCGGATTGGTTGGATCAATGAAGACGTAGGCAAAGAGGGTGTCCCCTTCACCGATCTTGAGCGCCGGCTTCGCGTCGGTGAAGAAGTGCTGGCTCTGGCCCTCCGCGGACCGTCGGAAGGATTTTTCGCCGCGATGAACCGGATGCTCGGGCATCGTGACGAAGTCCCAGGGCTTGCCGTTGCTGTCGTTGTTCGTGGGTTGCGCGCCGGGCGGAAGGGCGTCGTCGAACCAGACGTAATCGGCTCGAGCGACGAACTCGGGAAGGTTCGCGTCGATCGACTCGTCGTACGAGGTCTTGGCGACCTGGTCGCGGATCGATTCGCGCAATTCGGCGATCTTCTGGTCCATGGACTTCAACGCCGACTCTTGCGCCTCGGTTGGCACTTGAACGACGGGTGGGTACTTCGCGGCGTTGCCGTCCATCTCGCTGCCGTCGAGGCTATTGAAGAAGGCGAAGAGCGAGTAAAAATCTCGCATCTTGATCGGGTCATACTTGTGGTCGTGGCAACGGGCGCAGCCGATGGTCAGTCCGAGAAAGACCGTGCCGTTGGTTTCGACCCGGTCGATGACGTTTCGGACGTAGAACTCCTCTTCGATCGCACCCCCTTCGTTGGTGGTCACATGGGCGCGGTTGAACCCGGTCGCGATGATCTGGTCACGGGTTGGGTTGGGGAGCAGATCGCCGGCGGTTTGTTCGATCACGAACTGGTCAAACGGCTTGTTGTCGTTGAAGGCTTTGATGACCCAGTCGCGATAGGGCCAGATCTCGCGATAGTTGTCGAGGTGAAGGCCATGGGTATCGCCGTAACGGGCGGCATCGAGCCAGAAACGCGCCATGTGCTCGCCATACCGGGGGGAATCGAGCAGGCGATCAACAACCTTCTCGTAGGCGTTGGGTGATCGGTCGTTGACGAAGGCGTCCACCTCCGAGAGGGTCGGAGGCAACCCAGTCAGGTCGAGCGTGACGCGACGGATCAGGGTTTCGCGGTCGGCTTCGGGCGACGGTTGCAGCCCTTCGGCTTCGAGCCGAGCGAGGATAAACCGATCGATCGGGCTCCGAGGCCAGGTTGTGTTGGACACCTCCGGCAGGGCGGGCCGCCGTGGGGGCAGAAACGCCCAGTGAGACGACCACGCCGCCCCTTGCTCGACCCACTTCCGTATCAACGCCACCTGATCGGGGGTCAGGGTTTTTCCACTCTTGGCGGGCGGCATGTGGATCGAGGGATCGTCTTCCTCGATCCGGAAGATGAGTTCACTCTCGTCCGGCGCGCCCGGCACGATGGCCTTGACGCCGTCTTTCAGCTCCGCCAATGCGCCTTCGGGAGTATCGAGCCGCAGACCCGCCTTCCGTTGCTCCTCGTC
Source organism: uncultured Isosphaeraceae bacterium (assembly GCA_964599655.1). Taxonomy (GTDB): domain Bacteria; phylum Planctomycetota; class Planctomycetia; order Isosphaerales; family Isosphaeraceae; genus CAZRGV01. The sequence goes on from CAZRGV010000013.1 coordinate 54,887, forward strand.
GGGACCGTGACAGGCGTAACAAGCATCCGACAGGATGGGACGGATGTCCCGATTGTAGTCGATCTTCGCCTTCGGAGAGTCCGCGAGGGCGTGCCCCGCCGCCAGCAAGGCAGCAAGCATCACGATCACGGGGAGCGTTCGACCCGTCGGATTCGTCCGGCAACGTGACCGCAAAGTCATGAGGTGGCTCCCGTCTAGGCGTTCCAGCGGCGTGCGTGCGATGTCGGAGGGCGTCCCGAGCTCAACGCAAGTCTCGTGAGGGATGGCTGGTAGGCGTTTTTGGGTGGGTGGCTTGAGAACCCGATTCACGACCTTCGGCTTTCGAGCCAATGCTTCATGATACTCCGTGCCTCTCTCCCTCGCCAGACTCTTTTTCCAGACAACCTTGCGATGAGGCCCGATGTGAAACGACCTGTTTGGACTCGCTTCAATCCTGTTTCTTCTCAAAACGTCGATTTTCTGGACGTTTGGAACATCTTGCCGAGGGACGACCGTGGGCTCGTGATGAGGATGCCGCATCCGGCCTCGCGTGCGTTCGAGTTTTTCTCCGATAGTTTTCCGGTTTTTCCTCGATGTTATTAGATGACAGGGTCGTCCCATTTCCCTCGGGCCTCTGTCTTGTTACGAAGAACGATCAACGGGGAGTTATGACGAATGTCCGACAATCTGAATGAAATACGGTCAGGCGATTCCGGGTTCGGCCTTTTCGGTGAGGAAGGGAATTCAAAGCGGCGACGGGGCGCCATGAAGGCCCAGGACGAACGGTCGAACCTGGATGTCATCATCGAACTGGAGGCCGAAGTTGTTGGCGAGCTCGGAGCGTTCTACCGTCGCTACCAGCCGGCCAACGACGCCGAGAAACGTGTCGTCGAGGAAGCCGCACTGAACAACGTCCGTCGACGACGCGTCAACCGGTCGGAGCGGGCCATTCTGGCCGGGCTCTTACGAGAAGTCCAACGGACATGATCCGCCCTACCGGAGCGGCCCGCGGCCGCTCCGGTCCTTGGTACGCGATCGTCAGAAGTGATTCCCTCATCTCGGGTTCGTCAAAGATTTGTCTCAGACAGGCCGTAGAAGCGCGACGCGGTCTCGCCGAAAATTGCGGCGCGTTCCGAATCGCTGATCGGGCCGAGTGCCGCGTTCAACGCTTCGAAAACCTGCTCGTAGGTACCGGCCAGTTCGCAGACCGGCCAGTCCGATCCGAACATGCATCGTTCCGGTCCGAAGACATCGAGCGCGTGCTGAACATACGGCTTGAGGTCGCTGGCGGTCCAGTGCCGCCAGTCGGCCTCGGTGACCATGCCGGAGAGTTTGCAGAAGACGTTCGGGAACGAGGCGGCCTCCCGGAACTGAGGAAGCCAGTCGTAGACCTGTCGATCCTTGATCCTGGGTTTGGCCAGGTGATCAAGCACCATTCGTAACGAGGGGCAGTGGCGGGCCAGCGCCGGCACGTGGCGCAGGTGCTTGACGTGAACGAGCAGGTCGAAGGGGACTTCCTGCTTTTCGAGCACACGAAGACCGCGAAGGACGTCGTCGCGAACGAGGAAATCGTCGTCGGGTTCATCCTGCGTGATGTGACGAATCCCGACGGATTTCGGGTGTTGCCGAAACTCGAGAAGCTGTTCCTCGCAAGTCTCACTGGCGAGATCGACCCATCCAACGACGCCGGCCACGAAGTCATGTTTCTCCACCAGGCCGAGAACCCAGCGGTTTTCCTCCAGGTTGTGCTGCGTCTGGACGAAGATCGAACGATCGACGCCGACACCGCGAAGGTGCGGCTCCAGATGCTCGGGCAAAAAATCGCGCCGGATCGGCCCGTTCTGAGGAGCGTTGAGCCACCCATAATCGAACGGCCGGCTCAACTGCCAGAAATGCTGGTGGGCGTCGATCGTCAGAGGCATGATGATCAATCCATGCGAACGCCGATCGACCGCAACAGGTTCGCATCGCGCTGCTGGTCGCCGGTCGGGATCGTGAGAGGGTCGAGCGATAGGCATCCCCGCCGGGGATCACCGTCGAGGGCATCAGGGTGATCGTTCGTGTCCATCATCGGGTTCACGAGATCGATGGGAATGGCGGAGACGCTGTTTCAGAACGGGGACTGGCTCCGAGTCTTCGAGGTGCCTGTCCCCGTTCTGAAATCCGCGCTGCTGGGCCGGAAGAACCGGTCGAAGCTGGCGATGGTCTGGCGCGCCGCCGCGTCGGGATCGGGAAAGGGCAAGGCCTCGGCGGATGCGAATCCGTTGTAGCCGATCTCCTGGAGAGCTTGAGCGATCGGGGCATAGTCGATATGACCCAGGCCAGCGGGCCGGCGGTTGGAATCGACGAAGTGGAGATGTCCGATATGACCCGCTCCCGCTCGGAGGGCGGCGGCAAGGTCAACTTCCTCAATGTTCATGTGAAAGAGATCTGGTAGAAGTTTGACGTTCTTCGTGGAAAGCCGCTGAAGAAGTGAAACGCCCCCTTCGACCGTGTTGACCATGTTGGATTCATAGCGATTGATCGGCTCGAACAGGAGCGGAACGTCGTATTGCCGGGCGTATTCGCCGAGTTCCTCGAGAGCCTCGGCCAGGTAACCCTTGGCCGTCTCACGGTCGACACCGTCGCCGAATCGGCCTTGCATCGAACCGATGATCACCGGCGCACCGAACGGGCCGGCGAAATCGATGATCGAACGGACGAAGTTGCGTGCCTTCGACCGCGAGGTCGGATCCGGCGCGCACAGATGCCAGCGGTGCTTGACCCAACCCGCTCCGGTGCCGACTGCGGCCAGGGCGAGTCCGTGCTCATCGAGCAAGCCCCGGAGCCCCGAGGTCTCGACGGCATTGGCCGACGGCGCGAAGATCTCGACACCATCGAAGCCGATCGCCTTCGTCTTGCGACAGGCCTCGGCCAGATCGTCCCAGAAGACGAACGGGCCCCCTCGAACTTCCGGGACCAGGCTGACGGTGACGCTGGAGCGGATCACTCGGGAACTCCTCTCGGTGGCGTGCGTTCAGGTCGGGCGACGTTCACGAGACGACTCGCGCTCGGAACCCATACACGACGTCAACGGGCCGAAACCGACTCGGGTTGAAAGGCCATGGCCTCGGCCAGCCTTCGGGGTGGCTTTCCAAACAGTTTTTCATACTCTTCAAAGGTCGGTTGGAGCCGTACCCGGACCTTGTCGGCGTGGTGCAGCGCGATGTCCGAGAGCCGGTGTGCCTGGAACGGGTTTCGAAGCCGGTCGAACGTTTGATCCGCGAAATCGGCAACCTCCGCCACGCGATAGGCGAGCGTCGGCACGATCTCCTCGAAGAGCAGGCCGCGGACCCACCGCACCGCTTCGGGATCGGCGAGCACCTGCTGCACGGTCTCGAAGCCGGCGGGAACGAACTTCCCGACCATCGCCGTGTGGAGGCCGTTGAGGATGCGAACCTTCCGCAGGTAATACGGGGCCAACTCGTCGACGATTCGGATGGCTGGATCCTGGAACAGCGGCGGCTCGCCTCGACTGGGGCGCTCGATGGCCCAGAGGGCGTAGGGTTCGGCGCACAGCAAGAGCCGGTCCTTCGAGGCGAGCGGATGGTCGGCCGGGCCGTTGGTGACGATGCAGTCGACCAGGTTCTTGAGCCACCAACATCGCTCGCACACCCACTGCTCGAATGCGTCGGGCAGCGACCAGTGCCGGCTTTGGGTGCGGACCAGGTCGAGCAACTTCTCCGCGTTTCGCTCGATGAGCTCGCAAGGGAGCATCACCAGCGGGGCTTCACCCGCCTGGAAGCGTTGCCAGAGGACCTGTGTCAGCTTGCCCGGCAGGGAACGGGGCGGCCTCGTGCCCAGCGTGTCCTCGGCATCCATCGAGTAGCCGGCCTCGGTCGCGTTGGTCACGAGGTACTTCAATCTTGGCGAACGGGCCAGTTCGAGCACCTGGTCCCATTGTTCGGAAGCGATCAAGGCCCGTCGAATGCTTTGCACCGTTTCGACCCGATCGACGAGTTGACCGTTCTCGTAGCCTCGAATCAAGACATGATAGCCATCAGGTTGCTGGTTGAGCAGATCAGCCCGGGCGCCTGGGGTTGACTGGACGACGGCCACGGAGCCAACGGCTTGCCCCTGGTCATTGGCATGCTGGACAAAGCGGTCGACGAACGCTCGGAGGAATCGGCCCGCGCCGAACTGCAAGACGGTCTCGGGAAGGGTTGTCATGGTGAGTTGGTTCCTTCAATCGCCAATCTCGACGACCGCCTTGATGACGCCGGTTTCTGGTTTTGTGTAGGACGGAAACACATCAATCAACGCGTCGAACGGCGTGCGATGCGTGATCCAGGGGCCGGTGTCGAGCCGGCCGTTTTCGATGAGTTCGATGATCGTCTTGAAGTCGTTCGAGAGAGCGTTGCGCGAGCAGAGCAAGGTGCCTTCGGGCTTGTGAAAGACCGGGTGGCGGAAGTGCACCTCCTCGGTGGTGATGCCGACAAAGACAAGTCGGCCGCCGTGCGCGATCAGCCCAAAGCCGTTCGACATCGAGGCGGAGTTGCCGGTTGCGTCGATCACAACGTCGGGCAGATGGCCGTCCGTCAGGTCGCGAAGGTCCTTTTCCAGAGTTTCGGAGAGCTTGATCGAATGCGGAACGTTCATGACATTCCGACAGAATTCGAGTCGTTGCTCGTTGATATCGAGGGCAATGACCTTCGCGCCACTGAGCTTGACGAACTCCAGCGCAGCCAGTCCGATCGGACCCGTCCCAATGACGAGGCAGGACTCGCCGGGTTGCAGGGCGGCGCGATCGACGGCG
>CAZRGV010000013.1:59679-72041 GCA_964599655.1 uncultured Isosphaeraceae bacterium
AGGGTTTCCACGAGCGCAAGCTGCTCGAACGCCAGTTTGCGAGAGATATGGAGCTTTCGGGCCGGCACGAGAAACCGAGGCCGGAGGCCGCCGTCGCAGTGCACGCCCAGCGTCTGATGCGTCTCGCAACAGTTGGTCTTGCCTCGACGGCACGCGTAGCATGTCTGACAGTTGATGTAAGGCTCGACGGCGCAACGGTCGCCCGGCGAGACGTTGGCGACGCCGTCGCCGACCTCGAGCACCTCGACTCCCAGTTCATGGCCGGGGATTCGAGGATAGCTGAAGAACGGCATCTTGCCGAGATAGCCGCTGATGTCGGTGCCGCAGATGCCGACGTGATGAACACGGACGAGTGCCTCGCCGGGGCCTGGCCGAGATGGGGCCGGAACGTCGACGCGCTTCCATTGCTGGGGAGCTTCAAGGGTTAAGGCTTTCATCCAGGGTTCCTTTCAGCCGGCCGGCATCGTGTCGTTGTTCTCGGGACGACCTTCCACGTAGAACCAGTTGTGGATCGGTCGGAGGATGTCCAGCACTTCGTCCCGGAGCGGTTCGTCCATCGGCGTTTCGGCCCACTGGGCCCACTTGCGGACGTTCTCGGCGTTGGCCGAGCCGACGATGCAGGTCGATATCTCGGGATGTGACAGAGAGAATTGAAGGGCAAGCCGCGCGATGTCAATGCCCTTGGAGGCGCAATGCTCCGCGGCCCGACGACAGATCGATCGCACGTTCTCTGTCGCCTTGTGCCAGGGGGGCAGGGGAGCGTTGGTCAATAACCTCGCGGAGAAGGGGGCCGCGTTCATGATGCCGACTCCCTTCGTCTGGAGGTACGGAACCAACGCGGCGAGCATCGTGTTCTGGAGCGTATAGTGATTGTATGATAGAACGACGTCGAGATCCGTCCGGTCAAGGATAGACCGGAAAATCTTCATGGGATAACCACTGACGCCGATGAACCGCGCCTTGCCTTGCTCCTGGATTTTCCGGAGAGCGGGAAGGGTTTCCTCGACGATCCGTGTCAGGTCCACGAATTCGATATCGTGGCAAAGGATGATGTCAAGATACTCCACGCCCAGTCGTTTCAGGCTGACGTCGACACTCTCGACGACCCGCCGGGCGGAGAAATCGAAGTGCGGAACGTCGTATCGCCCGAGTTTGGTCCCCAGGTAGTATCGGTCTCTTGGAACCTCGCGAAGGGCGATGCCGAGCAGGCACTCACTCAAACCCCGGCCGTAATAGGGAGACGTATCAATAAAGTTCATTCCCAGGTCAAGGGCGACGTGAACGGCGCGGATCGCCTCGTTGAGATCGATGGACCGGAACTCCTGTCCCAGCGACGACGCGCCGAAGCTCAGCCAGGAAAGATTCAAACCGGTTCGTCCAAGAGGTCGATACCGCACGTTCTCATGTCTCCAAAGAATTCGATCGAAGCCCAGCAGGTTCAGGTTTGGTCGCGGTCGAGGTTTCGAGGAATCCTCGCGAGAGTCCGCGCCAGGACGGTGAACGCGCCAGATTTTTCCAACGACCCGCTCGGCTCGACGAACGGACGACGTCGGGCAACGCCATCAGGCCCGGAGCCATGACCATGGCCTTGGTCCGAGAGATCGAACTTCGGGGCAAGGTTCCAGGCGAGGGAGAGAGGGGCGTTTCCGCCGGCGGTCCATCGACTCGGGGGGCGAGGCGACAGGCCCATCCATCCTACAGGTCTCTTGTCTCAAGACAACCCGATCGTGGAAACAACCGCGCGACGGGGCGGTTGGTGGGAGGAACGGTTCCACTTCGCTCCACGCGATGGGAGGAAGGTCAGGATGTGGTCGAGGGGCAGGGGGGAGCAGGCGAGCGGCCGATGCCTCGCCCCATGCTCAAGTCGGCGAGGCGTCGGCCGCCGATGGCCTCGATCCGGAGAGAGGGGACCTCTCGGTCCATTGGGCATGGTTACATCACTGTGAAGTAGTTCCCTGCGGCGATGTCGAAGTACTCGGGCTTCAGGGTCAGCTCGAAGTCATTGTAAATACAGTAGTTGCGCACTTGAAGCAGCAGGTCGCGAGGCTGGCAGGCGCGGAACGGGCGGTCGACTTGACGATAATGCTTGTCAATAAGATAATCGATGGCTTCCTGGTTGAAGTCTTCGAAGCCCAGCTTGGGGGCGAAGATCTCGAAGAGCTTGCGGAACGCCTCCTCGGAGGGGTCGGCGGCATGGATCTTGTACGGAATCCGGCGGAGGAAGGCTTCGTCGACGAGCTGCCGGGGTTCCAGGTTGGTCGAAAACAGGATCAGCTGGTCGAACGGCACCCGGATTTTCTTGCCGTTGGCCAGCGTGAGGAAGTCGTAGCGCTTTTCAAGAGGAACGATCCATCGGTTCAGGAGCTCGATCGGCGACATGCGCTGGCGGCCAAAGTCGTCGATCAGAAAGGTGCCGTTGTTGCTCTTCATTTGCAACGGGGCTTCGCTGATCTTGGTGACCGGGTCGTAGTAAATCTCGAGGTTGTCCATCGTGAGTTCACCGCCGGCGACGATCGTCGGCCGCTTGATCTCGATCCAGCGATCGTCGGCATCGTCCTCGCGAAGGATTCCGCCCTGGCGGACACTCATCGGCTCGTGGTTGGCGGGGTCGAAGAGCTTGATGATCTGACCCTCGGCGTTGATCACGCGAGGAATCCAGACCGTGGTGCCGAAACATTTCGTGATCCGTTCCGCGATTGAGGTCTTGCCGTTGCCGGGATAGCCGTAGAGAAACATGCCACGACCCGAATTGATGGCCGGGCCGAGGGTCTGGAACATCTCCTCCGAGATCAAGAGGTCCGAGAACGCGCGTCGAAGGTCGGCCTCCTTCGGCTGCTCGTGGGCGATGGTCTGGGCGGCGATCGACTCGACGTAGTCCTTGAACGGCACCGGCGCCGTTCCCACGTAGGCGCATTCCTCGAAGTACGCCTTGGCCCGAGCACGCCCGAGGTCGGTCAGCGAGTAGTAGAAGTCGTTGGCGGCGGCCGAGTTGACGTAAGACAGGATCTGCTGGTTCTTGAGACTCCGAAGCAATTCCGGAAACGGCCCGAAGGGCATGCCGAGCTCGTCGGCAATCCGGCGCCCGGACGCCGTTCCGATGTTCAGGAGAAACTTCAACACGAGGCTCTCGATCATGGCCGTCGACAGACCGGCCGACGCGAAGTCGGTCACCGGTTTGGGACGGAACGCGGGCTTCGTCTCCAGTTCGATCGACGGCAATGTGCTCGGGGCCGAAATGCTCACGATGTCCGGTCTCCTACCCAACCACAATTCACAAGAGAATGCCGGCGCAACTCTAGGTTCCAGCGCGGCGTCTCGTCAAATCGCGTCCGTGCCACGCGACCGCGGACGACGCACCACACAAAGGTCCGGACCTGCTTCGGCGTCGGATCACGGACCGATCCGCATCGCGGTTCAGGACGGTCGGGAAAGGCGATCGGCGAGCTGGCTGGCAATCTCGCGGGGCAGAGCCAGTTGAAACCGGCGAGCGGGACCAGGTTCGGGCTCGATCCGGATCCACCAGGCACCGGCCGGAAGGCGGTCGGCCACTCGGTCGGCCCACTCGACCAGGCAAAGCCCCCCCGCATCCCAGTAATCCGACGCTCCGAGGGCGTCGAATTCATCGGGATCGGCCAGGCGATACGTGTCGAAGTGGTAGACGCGCAGCCGGCCTTCGTACTCGTGGATCAGAACGAAGGTTGGGCTGGCGATGGCCCCCGGCTCGACCCCCAGGGCCTCGGCCATGGCGCGAACGAGGCGGGTCTTGCCCGCGCCCAGGGGGCCGACCAAACCGATGGTGGTCCCTGGCACGACCTGATCGGCCAAAACCCGGCCAAGCCGCTCGGTCTCGCCCTCGTCGGCCACCTCGATCGTCAGTCCCTCGGGGGTCGTCTCGATCTTCATGCGGGCTCGGTCTCGTTCAAGGCGAGGTCAAATGGTCGAAGCCGCCTGGTTCCAGGGGCTCAATGACTCCGCGGTCTTTCTGGATCCGAAGCCCCGATTCGGCCGTGATGGTGCCCACAGGCACGAGCCGGACCCCTTCGGGGGGCCGGTCCAGGAGGCGCCGGGCGTCCTCGGGAGCCAGCACGGCGCAGAGTTCGAAGTCCTCTCCGTCGAACAAGGCGTGATCGATCGGTTCGCGGCCGTCCTGGGCGGAGAGGATCGTCGCGTCGGGGTGGATGGGTAACGTCTTCGCGTCGAGCAAGGCGCCGAGGCCACCGCTCTCGTCGACGATGTGGCGCAGGTCCGAGGCCAGGCCGTCCGAGATGTCGATCAGGGCGTGAAGCCCCTTCCCCGCGGCCCTGTGGAGCGCCAGGGCCTCGGCTACCCTCGGCTCGGGCCGGAGGTGTCGGCCCAACACGCTGCCGCCGAGAGGTCCGGTCACAACGATGACGTCACCGGGCCGGGCTCCTGACCGCCGAACCGGTCCGAGCGCCGTGGCCTCTCCCAGCAGGGTTACGCAGATGACCAACGGGCCGTTCCAGGCGTTGGTGTCGCCGCCTGCCAGAACCACGCCGAACCGCTCCGCCACCTGGATCATGCCTTGGTGAAGCCGTTGCGCGATCGTGACGGCTTGCTCCCTGGGCAAGGCCACCGCCACGAGCGCGGCCCTGGGCTCACCGGCCATCGCGGCGATGTCCGAGATGTTCACCGCCATCGCCTTGGAGCCCACGGCTTCAGGCCCATCGCGGTCGAGTTGAAAGTGGCGGCCGTCCATGAGCATGTCCGTCGTCGCCAGCAGCTCGACCCCGCGTTCGAACCGGAGCAAGGCGCAGTCGTCGCCAATTCCCAGCGCGACCCGCGCGCCGCTTGCCGACGATCGGGCCCGGATCCATTCGATCAGCCCGAACTCGCCCATCGGCCTCGACGGTGTCGCGGCGAGGTCATCGGGAACGTTTCGGGGGCCGGTCATGAGCGTGACCTTCCTGGATCGCCGTCGGACTTCGCGGCCCGTCGACCCGCGAGGAACGTGCGAACGGCCTGTTCGGCGACGTGTTCGAGGAGGCGGGCCGCGTCCCGGATGGCCTCGTCGAGCGAGATGGGTCCAGGACAAATGCTGAAGTAGGCATCGATTCCCTCGTGGAGAACGGCTTCAGCCCCCGGACCGATTGTGCCGGCCAGGGCGAGCGTCGGCACGCCCAGCGAGCGGGCCAGTCGGGCCACGCCGGCGGCCGTCTTGCCCGAGGCGGTTTGCTCGTCGAGCGACCCCTCGCCCGTCAGGCAAAGGACGGCCCCGTTGAGCCGATCGCCAAGGCCAACCGATCGGATGACCAGATCAACGCCGCGCTCGAGCCTGCCGCCGGCGAAGGCGACCAGGCCGCCTCCCAGGCCCCCCGCGGCCCCCGCGCCGGGAAGGTCGGCGATCGTCACCCCGAGGTCTCGCTCGACGATTCGGGCGAAATGGGCAAGGTTGTGGTCGAGCCGAGCGACCATCTCCGGCGTGGCCCCCTTCTGCGGACCGAAGACGGCCGAGGCGCCTCTCGGACCGCAGAGCGGGTTGTCCACGTCGCAGGCCACCGCCAGCTCGATCCGATCGAGGCGAGGATCTCGCCCGCTTGGGTCGATCCGATCGAGTCGTCCCAGGTCGCCGCCGCCAGGCTCCAGCTCCTGGCCCTGAGCGTCGAGAAGGCGGAACCCAAGCGCCTGGGCCAGTCCCGCGCCGGCGTCATTGGTGGCACTGCCGCCGATGCCGAGGATCACCCGGCTGGCGCCGGCATCCAGAGCGGCCCGAAGCAACTCGCCGGTTCCTCGGGTCGTGGTCCGCAAGGGGTTGCGGCGGTCGGCTGGCACGAGCACCAGGCCCGACGCGGCGGCCATTTCCAGGACCGCGGTCTGGCCGTCGCCGAGCAGGCCGAAGCGGGCCGCAACCGGTTCGCCGAGAGGCCCGGTCACCGTCGCCTCGCGGTGAATCCCGGATGTGGCCTTGACCAGGGCCTCAACCGTTCCCTCGCCCCCGTCGGCCATGGGAACGAGGTCAACGTCCGCCTCGGGCCAGGCGCGGGCCAGCCCTCGAGCGATCGCGGTCGCGACCTCGGGGGCCGGTAAGCTCCCCTTGAACTTGTCCGGAGCGATGACCACCTTCATCCGACTGCCACTCGATCGTGAACCGGAACCTGGACGTTCCGCAACGCGTGCGATGACGTCCTGGCCACGATACGGAACCGGCAAGCGATCGAAAAGAGGCTGGCCGAGCCCGACTGATCGGCCGTGACGTCCTCGAGTTCGGCTCGATCATCGCCTGACACCCGTCTGAGGCACCTCGGTGATGGTCAACTGCCCTTGAACGAATTCGTTGCGGCGGACCAGGTAATACTGCACCGACTGATTCTGCGCGACCTCGGGCTGTCGGAGAATGTAGAGGATGTTATCCGGCCGGATGGTTTCCCAATCGCGATTGCCGACGTTCATGCCGACCAGGATATCCCCCTTCTGGATCAGCGCCCGAGCCGCTGGGCTACCCGGCGAGACCGCCTGCACGTAGAGCCCGCCACGGAAGCTCGTCGACACGACCTTCACGTAATCGCGCGAAACGGGCGTGATCTTCAGGCCAAGCAGGCGCCAGATCGTGTCGCCGGAATCGGTGTTCTGGACCCGATCCACCGGCTGCGGCTCCAGAGGAAGCGTCTTTTCCTGACCGCTGCGGCGGACAAGCACCTCGGCACGCTGGCCAGGCCGAACATCGAGCAAGCCTCGTTCGATGTCGAGCGGGGTCGTGACCTTGAGATCCCCGACGCGGACGACCTCGTCGCCCGGCTGGAATCCTGCGGACTCGGCCGGGCTGCCCGACTGGATGTCGGAAAGGACCACCGCGCGATGGTGCCCCCGGAAGATCTCACCGGCGACAAGCCCATGCCACGTCTGCGCGAGCCGACGAGTGCTCATCAGATCAACCGTGGCTTTCTTGACGTCGTCGATCGGCAAGGCGAATCCGATCCCCTGCGCTCCCGAGCGGACCGCCACGTTGATCCCGACAAGTTCGCCGTCGATGTTGATCAGCGGGCCCCCCGAATTTCCAGGGTTGATGCACGCGTCGGTCTGGATCAAGTTGTGGTAGACCTGGTCGTCGGACAGGGTCACGTTTCGCCCAAGGGCGCTGATGATGCCAACCGACGTCGTATTCTCGTAGCCAAAGGCGTTTCCGATGGTGATGACCGTCTCGCCGATCATCAGGTCCGACGACGAGCCCATGGTGATGGCCGGCAACGGGCGGCCCGCCTCCACTTTGAGCAGGGCGATATCCATCGCCGGATCTTGCTGAAGCAGCCTCGCCGAGTACACCGAGCCATCGAACAGATGGACTTCGATTCCCTGAACTTTGTCGACGACGTGCTGGTTGGTCAGGATGTAGCCTCTGCTGTCGATGATGACCCCGGTTCCCATGCCGCTCACCCTCGGCCGCTGCGCCTCTTCCGGGGAGAACGGCCAGCGGCTCGTCGACGCCGCCTTCTTCTCGCTGGAGATGCTCACCACGCTCGGCTGGGCCTTCTGGATCGCCACGACGAGAGGGGTTCGCCGCTCGGCCAAGCCACCCAACGCCCAGGGCGGTCGCAGCGCGCAGAACACCAAGAGACCGACGACCACCAGGATCCATCGCATGCACACCCGTGTCTTCCACGTCAGGGGCACGGTGGGTGTCTTCATCGGGCAGTCTCCAGGCCTGGGCCAGCCACTCGCGAGAGTCCCCAGCCGGACTCCGCCGCCAGCCTCCGACCTGGTTTGGATCGGTTCACCCCAAATTCCGTCTTGAACGCCAATGGCCAAAAGCTACCCATCTTGACTGATTTTCCTCATCACCGACAAAGCTTACCTAGTTTCGCGAATAGGGTCCGGCCTCGATCGCCCGGACCTTGAGGATTCGGGGCCTCCGTTCGTGGTCGTGCCGAGGCCCTTGACAGGGTCTTAGGACGCCTGGAAACGCGTAGGAATAACGGCGCAAGTCAAAATTCTAAAAAGGTTTCCGTCGTTTTAATTCTCGGTTGGACCCGGTGAGTTCGACCGGAACCCGAGCGACCTTCACGCGGCTCTTGCATCGGGGCTCCCCCCGACGGGTTTCCTCCGGTAAACTGTACGGGTGAAGAGGGCCGCTTGGACGCGGTCAGGATTGCCGGTTCGCTTCGTTTCGGTTCGGGTCATAGGAATGGCCGTGTCGTCTCAACCTCTTGCGCTTTCTGGCCTTCGAGCCGCCGTGCTCGGTTCGACCTCCGGCATCGGCCGGGCGGTGGCTCTGTCCCTCGCCGAGGGTGGAGCCTCCGTGATCGTGCACGGCCGTACCTCACGCCAGGCCGCGGAGGACGTGGCCGCCGAATGCCGCCGACGGGGAGGGCAGGCCGAGATCCTCATGGCCGATCTGGCCGATCGCGACGCGGGCGACCGACTGCTCGAACAGGCCTGGACGCTCTGGGGCGGGTTGGACGCCTGGTTGCATCTCGCCGGCGCCGACACCTTGACCGGTTCCTCCGCGAGACTGCCCTTCGAGGCCAAGCTCGACCTGCTCTGGTCGGTCGACGTGGTTGCCACGATGCGGCTCTGTCGAGAGGTCGGCCGCCGCATGAAAGAGCAGGGCCACGGCACGATCGTCACGATGGGCTGGGACCAGGCGGAAACGGGTATGGAGGGCGATTCCGGCGAGCTCTTCGCCGCGACCAAGGGGGCCATCATGGCCTTCACTCGGAGCCTCGCCCTGAGCCTATCGCCCCAAGTTCGCGTCAACGCCGTCGCCCCCGGCTGGATCCGAACCGCCTGGGGAGAGACCGCCTCCGACGTCTGGCAAGAGCGAGTTCGCCGCGAGACCCCCCTGGACCGCTGGGGTACTCCCGAGGATGTCGCTCGAGTCGCTCGCTTTCTCGTCGGCCCCGACGCTGCCTTTCTGACCGGTCAAATCCTGCGCGTCAATGGCGGTGCCGTGCGATGAACGAAACCTCGCGAAGATGTGCCGATGGATGGGATTGCATTCCAGGTGATTGAGTCAACCGACCGGTACGGGATGTAGAGCCGCCCGGCTGAGACCATTCGGAAGGGTCGCAACTCATCGTGGAACCCACGGGAACCTCCGCTGCTCCTCGCATTCTGTTCGTGACCGGCCGCCTGGCCGAGTTCGCGCTACGGAAGGTGCTCGACGACCTCGCGCCGAGAGCGGGGTTTTACCCCGAGGTGGCGGTCCTGCCGATCTCCGTGGCGGCCCTGATGCCGCCAAGGTGGGTCGGCCGCCACCTGGAAATCCCACCGAACATCGACCGGGTCATCCTGCCCGGCCATTGCAAAGGGGACCTGTCCCCGGTGCTCGAACAGGCAAGGGGCATTCCGGTCGAACTGGGTCCGGAAGATCTCCGCGACTTGCCTCGTCACTTCGGTCAGGCCGACGCCCATCAGGAAGACTACGGCGCGTTCGACATCGAGATCCTCGCCGAGATCAACCACGCCCCTCGATTGAGCCTCACGGAGATCCTCGCGATGGCCGAACGCTTTCGCGACGAAGGAGCCGACCGGATCGATCTGGGCTGCGACCCCGGCGGCCCCTGGCAAGGCGTGGCCCAGGCGGTTACCGCGCTTCGAGAGGCCGGTCATCGCGTCTCGATCGACACGTTCGACCCGGTGGAAGCCCGAGACGCCATCCGGGCCGGGGCCGACCTCGTCTTGAGCGTCCAGAAAACCAACCGGGAACAGGCCGCCGACTGGGGCGTCGAGGTCGTCGCGATCCCCGACCAGCCCGGAACGCTCGACGGTCTCGACGAAACAATCAACGTTCTCAATCGCCGAGGTGTTCCCTTCCGCATCGACCCGATTCTCGAACCCATCGGTTTCGGTTTCGCGGCCTCGCTCGGCCGCTACCTCGAGGTTCGAAAGCGTTATCCCGACGCGGCGATGATGATGGGTATCGGCAACCTGACCGAGCTGACGGATGTCGACTCGTCGGGCGTGAACATGCTTCTCATCGGCTTCTGCCAGGAACTCGGTGTCCAGAGCGTCCTGACAACGGCCGTGATTAACTGGGCCCGGTCCTCGGTGCGAGAGATCGACCTGGCCCGACGGCTTTCCTACCACGCGGTGCGGTTTCACACGCTCCCCAAACACCTCGAACCGCGACTGATCATGCTCCGCGACCCGAAGGTGGACCACTTCGGCCCTGAGTACCTCTCCGAGCTCGCCCGCCGGATCAAGGATCCGAACTGGCGAATCTTCGCCGAGGACGGAACCCTCTACGCCATCAACGGCAGTCACTTCCTGACCGACACCGACCCATTCCGTCTCTTCGAAAAGATGAGTGTCGACGACCCCTCGCACGCCTTCTACCTTGGATATGAACTGATGAAGGCTCAGACCGCGCTCACCTTGAGCAAATCCTACCGGCAAGACCAATCGCTCGACTGGGGCTTCCTCACCGTGCCGGAGGCGAGCCACCGAGCACGGTCGAAGCCAGAGGCGGATTTCGGCACAAACGGATAAGAGTACAAAATGCCAGAGAATTCCGATAATTGAATTTGGTGCAACGTCTATAGCTCATGGTGATTCCCTCGACAAGAGTGCCTCGATCGTGATACTTGAAGGGATTGTGACCACTCTGGACGTGGAAGATCGCCTGAACGTGGCGCCGATGGGCCCACGGGTCGAGCCCGAAATGCGGCGGTTCGTGTTGAGGCCCTACAGAACTTCGACCACCTACCGCAACCTGAAGGCGACCGGCGAGGGGGTCTTGCACGTGACCGACGATGTCCTGTTGCTCGCCAGGACGGCGATCGGCCTTGAGCCGCAGGCTAGGACGCGCCCCGCCGAGTTCGTGCGAGGTCGGATTCTCACGGAGGCATGCCGCTATTACGAATTCCGCGTCACCTCGATCGACGATCGCGAGGACCGCACAACGATCGAGGCGACGACACTCGCCGAGGGCCGGCTCCGTGATTTCTTCGGCCTGAACCGCGCCAAGCATGCGGTGGTCGAGGCGGCCATCCTCGCCACCAGAACCAACGTCATCCCCTTGCCGGAGATCCTCGACCAGTTCCGAGCACTCGGGATTCTCGTCGAGAAAACCGGCGGAGAGGCCGAACGGACCGCTTTTGCGTTGTTGACGGAACATGTTCGAGCCGTCGCGACCGCGCAGGGTATCGAACAAACCATCGAGAAAACGAACTAATATTGTCTTCATGCGCATTCGACTAACAGCCCCGAGCCGTCTTCATTTCGGCCTGCTCGCTCATGGGCCGGAGGCCCCCCGACAGTTCGGTGGCGTGGGACTGATGATCGAGCAGCCTGGGCTGGAGATCTCGGCCGAGCCCTCGACCGACTGGCGTGCCCAGGGCCCGCTGGCCGATCGTGCGCTTCAGGTGGCTCGTCGGGTCGTGGGGCGATTGGGAGAGCCGAACCCCAACGCGGTTCGGCAATCGCTTCGGCTTCGAATTCATCGCGCTCCGCCCGAGCATGTGGGTCTGGGAACCGGCACGCAGCTCAGCCTGGCGATCGCCCGTGTGCTCGCCGAGCACTGGGGACGTCCCGACGTTTCGGTTCCGACACTGGCCGAGTGGACGGATCGCGGCCGGCGATCGGGAATTGGTCTCCACGGATTTGCCCATGGTGGCCTGATCGTTGATGGTGGTCGGGGCCCGACGGGTGGCGTGCCACCCTTGCTTGCCAGGCTCGAATGGCCAGAGCCCTGGTCGGTTCTGGTCGTTATCCCGACCGTTCCCCCCGGCCTGCACGGACCCGACGAGGCTCAGGCATTCCAGGCGCTTCCTCCGATCCCCGATGCCGTCACCGACCGCCTCGCGAGGCTCGTCCTTCTGGGGCTTCTGCCAGCCGTTCTCGAAGACGATCTTCCCACGTTCGGCGATGCCCTGACCGAGCTACAACGCAGGGTCGGCGAGTGCTTCTCCCCGGCTCAAGGAGGACTCTACGCGAGCCGGGAACTCGAAGCCGTGGCGGACGCGATGCGATCGGCCGGGCTGGTCGGTGTGGGGCAGAGTTCCTGGGGACCCACCCTCTACGGTTTCAGTCGGTCCGAGCCCGACCACCGAGCCCAGATTCTTCAGTCGATCGCGAATCGATTCAGGCTCGATGCGACAACCGCGTTCTGGACACGTCCATGTTCCCGAGGCGCGATCCTGCAACGCACGGATGATTAACAGAATCGCTCTATTATTAACGAATATCAAGCAAATACTAATATGTTGTCAAAGCTTGTGAGCACAAGACCAAACCTCATGCCGAGCGCCCGGACGATCCAATGCAAGGCAAGCTAGCGCAAGCATGGAGTCGTCTGGCGCGAAGTCCGGTTTCTCACGGCATCCCAGGGTCAAAAACGGAACAGCGACGAGCAACGCGCGCAAAAACGCCACCGCCCCCGCGCTCGTGGGAGGAGCGAGGGGGCGGTG
>CAZRGV010000014.1:0-8150 GCA_964599655.1 uncultured Isosphaeraceae bacterium
GCGTCTGCAGCTCCACCGGGCACTCGGCCGGCTTTCCCGGCGGTCAGCTCGATCCGGCGCGCACGGTCGAGGACGCGCTCGCCATCGATCGGGAGCCCGCGTCGATCCGCGATGCCTACGGCACGACCCGCTTCGGTCGAAGCTGCCTCCGCGCGCGGCAACTGGTTGAGGCCGGTTCGAGGGTCGTCGTCGTGAACATGTTCCCCACGGTGTTCAATGAAGTGAGCTGGGATTGCCATGGAAGCGCGCCGTTCAGCTCGCTGGATGACTACAAGTCGACGGTCCTTCCCATGTTCGACCAGGCATTTTCCGCTCTGATCGACGACCTGGATCGTTGCGGGCGCCTCGATTCGACGCTCGTGGTCGCGTCCGGCGAATTCGGGCGGACGCCTCGACGGAATCCGGCGGGCGGCCGCGATCACTGGCCAGGGGTCTGGAGCGCCGTGGTGGCCGGCGGTGGGACCCCCGGTGGCCAGATCGTCGGCGCAAGCGATTCCCGAGGCGCCGAGCCCGCCGATCGGCCCGTCTCGCCCCCCGAACTGCTCGCGACCATCTACCGAAGCCTCCGACTCGACCCAACCCTCAGGGTCCAGACTCCCGAGGGCGAGACGGTTACTTTGGTCGATGGACCTGGACCGATCTCCGAACTCCTCGCCTGAGTCGCTCCGCGCGCGGAATTCAGAACCTCCGCTAATGATCGTCCCGCGCGGAGGACGAGTTGCTCGAAGCATCCTCGCGCCATCGGCCGCGACGCTTCTCGAGCATCCGTTCGACGAAACGGTCGTAATCCGTCGAGGATCGCCGCCGTTTCGGGTCCCAGCGGATGCCCTTTTCCGCGTTGCATCGGGCGTGAACGATGGCGAGGTTCGTCAACTCGTCGGTTCCGCCACGGCTCCGGGCCCGGATGTGTTCCAGGGTCGCTCCTTCACCGGTCCTCGCGTCGAAGGCGATCGGTCCATTGCAAATCAGGCACTTCCCGACCCAGTCCCCGCCCTTTCGGGAGAACGTGGAGTCCGTGAGAGCGACACGAGCAAGGCGCTCACCGTTGGTCATGACCTCGACCAGAAGTCCGAAGCCGCGAGCGTTTTTCGGAAGGAACCCGGCGCGGCGATCGGTTGTATCTTTCCATTCATGTGGGAAGATGCGGGCATCAGTTTGAGGATTCGCGACCGAGCCGTGTCTTCGACCAGGTCTCGACTCCTCTTACTCCCCCAGGGAAGATCCACTCTCGCTGAGCTTGGTTTCAGGTCAGTTTCGATGCGACCTCCTTGTTGGTCCCTTCGCGGTTTTCCCCTTTGTGGATGATTGCCAGGTTGTGATAGCAATGGATGGAGCGGATCTGCGCGTCGAACGGTTGAGGCGGTCGCTCGAAGAACTCCTCCCAGTTCAATCCGTCGATCAAATCCTTCACCATCGAGATCGCAGTCGGCTTTTCCCCCGGCACCTCCGTGCCACCATAATCGGGCCAGTACGACGTTTGCAGATCCTCAAGGGCATAGATTCCGCCATCCACGACGTAAGGAAACAGAATCTTAAATGACGTAATCATGTGTTCGTTCACATGACTTCCGTCGTCGATGATGATGTCAAAGGGTCCGTGGGCTTCCGCGAACCGCGTCAGGAATTCGACATCGTTCTGGCTGCCCTGGAAAATGCGGATTCTCTCTTCCTGCAATGCGGACTTGTCCTGGATATCGATGGCGAAAATCTGGCCTTGAGGGAAGTAGGCCTTCCACATTCGGAGGGAATGCCCGCCATAGTTCGGCTGTTCGTAACCGCCGACACCGATTTCCAATAATCGGATTCGACGTTTTCGGAACGGAGCGAAATGTGTTTGGTAATGCTGCGCGTACCAGTGGGAGCCCCACTTGTCAGTGCCGAACTGGGCGGCGAGTGCCGGCAGGTTCTCGCGAAGCACCCAGTACTTGAGTTTGTTCCAGGCCGAATCCGGCAGGACCGATTTGACGAGTGGCTTGAGCATTCCATCCCACGAGGTGTCAAAAGGAGTGGTTTAACACACAAACCCGCGCAAAAGACGTCGAAATTTAGCCTGGACTCGTGCGAGCTGTTCGGAAGGAAAGATAGTGCGCGTGACGGGTTGAAGGAAGGAGAGTGGTACAAAGTCGTCGAACCAGCTTCCCGCGTCGTTCGCCAGCGGCCGATGAGCGAGTCGGGGCTGTCATGCACCGGGGTTCCAAAAAAAAGAGAACCGACTCGAGCGTTGGCCCTAGTCGGTTGCTCTTGGTTCGAGAAGAAGTGGAGGATAGGGGACTTGAACCCCTGACCTCTTGCATGCCATGCAAGCGCTCTCCCAACTGAGCTAATCCCCCGTCGGCGAGAATTATGGTAGCAGTCGTCCTGGGGATTGTCAACCGACGGACGCGCTCGAAAGAGGTGAGGCACCAACCGGAGGTTCTGAAAGGTTGGCTCTTGGGAGGGCTGGGCTCTCTTCCATCACGGACGTTACAATCCCAGGCGGTCGATTCCATGCGAGGGTTCGCTGGGCGGAAGGGGGACAAAACCGTTGAGTGCGACCGGACCGTTCTTGATTCTGACGAACGACGACGGCATCGATGCCCCTGGTCTGGACGCCCTGAGACGCGCCGCGGAGGGTCTGGGACGGAAGACGATCATTGCCCCGGACGGTCCACAGTCGGGTTGCGGGCACGCCGTGACAACCCACCGGCCGATTCGCGTGGAGCGTCGAGGCGGGGAGTTCGCCGTCGAGGGGACGCCGGCCGATTGTGTTCGACTGGGCCTCCACCATCTCGCGACCCAGGCGGAGTGGGTCCTCTCGGGAATCAATGCGGGTGGCAACCTCGGTGTTGACGTGTTCCATTCGGGCACCGTCGCGGCCGTGCGAGAGGCGGTACTCCACGGACGTCCGGGGATCGCCCTCTCGCACTACATCGTCAAGGGTCGGGTCCTCGACTGGGATCGCGCGATTGCTTGGGCCCGGCGGGTGCTCACCTTGCTCATGGCAAAGCCTTACGAGCCGGGCACGTTCTGGAACGTCAACCTTCCCCACCTCGAACCAGACGCTCCCGAGCCTCGTATCGTGTTCTGTCCACTCGACTTGTCCCCCTTGCCCCTCGAATTCCAGGTCGTTGACGGCATCTGTGAATATACGGGTGTCTACCAATCCAGGGCGAGGCGTCCCGGTGGTGATGTCGACGTCTGCTTCTCGGGCCGAATCGCGGTGACGCTCGTCCGGCTTCTGGAGAACGATGGGATGGGTCAGCCGCAGGCTTCTTCGAGCCGATCGCCTCTGGTCGAGGACGTTGGCGGCACGTCATAATGCAAGTCTCGGGAGCCGTTTCGGTTCCGGCTCTGGCCGAGAGCATTCATTGGTCTTTCTTGGCTCGACACCCGATTCTTCCGAAAGGAACGCCGAGATGAGGTTCTCTTGGAAGTGGTCCCTGCTGGTTCTGGGGTTTGCGGTCTGGGGGTGTGGCCCCCCCGAGGTCGTCGAGGTGGTTCTGCCGGGCACGAAGCCCGAGATCGTGATTCCCGAGGGCGAGCAGGCCGAGGCCCTCGGTGAACAGGCCGCGATGGGGGCCGTTCAGCCGCCGACCCCTCCACTCGGGAACGAGCTCAAGCCCGCCGTGCCCACCAATCCGGGTCAAACCGTGACCACCGAATCCAAGCTCACCTATGAGACCATCAAGCCCGGATCCGGCCCCGAGATCAAGTCGGGTCAGCTTGCCAAGGTCCACTACGTGGGCACGCTGCTCGACGGCAAGAAGTTCGACAGTTCTCGCGATCGCGGCGAGCCTTACGAGTTCCGCGTCGGTGTTTCTCAGGTCATCCAGGGCTGGCATCAAGGGGTGGTCGGGATGAAGGTCGGCGAGGTCCGCAAGCTGACCATCCCCCCCGATCTGGCGTACGGACCCCAGGGGCAACCCCCGGTGATTCCACCAAACGCGACGCTCGTCTTCGAGATCGAACTGCTCGGCGTGGAGTGACCGGCGGTTCGGACATGGGGCGCCCGGAGACGACGCGATCGCCAAGCGACGCGTCGTCCCCGCCTTGCGAGGATCACCCGACTCGGTTAGCCTTGGCCGGCACCTCGGCTCGATGCGACTTGGGCAGAGCGAATTCAATCGGAGACTGGCATGGACGCCACCGCGCGGAGCGACGCGAATTCGGCACCGCCACACGCGGGTCTTTCGGTTCTGAACGGACTCCGGGTGGCACTCGTTCACGACTGGCTTACGGGCCTTCGAGGTGGCGAGAAGTGCCTGGAAGTGCTCTGCGAGATCTTCCCGGACGCCCGGTTGCACACGTTGATTCATCGACCCGGCTCGGTGGGATCGACAATCGGGTCTATGGACATCCGAACATCCCCCTTGCAGCGGATGCCACGGGTCCAGCGGCATTACCGCGCCCTTCTGCCGCTGATGCCGCTCGCGGCGAGGTTTTGGGACGTGGGAAAGGTTGACCTGGTGGTCAGCCTCAGTCACTGCGTGGCCAAGGCGGTTCGAGTCCCACCGGGTGTCCCTCACGTCTGCTACTGCTTTACCCCCATGCGATATGCCTGGGATGGTCGACAGGCGTACCTTGAGAGCTGGCACGATCGGCCCGTGCGTCGCGCGCTGGCGGGCTGGATGCTCAACCAGCTTCGAGACTGGGACCGCGCCTCGGCCTCGGGTGTGACCCACTTCGTCGCGATCTCCGAGACCATTCGCGAGCGCATCCAGCGCTGCTATGGGCGAGAAAGCCAGGTGGTGATGCCGCCGGTGGATGCGGCGTTCTACACGCCGTCCGACGTCCCTCGAGAAGATTTCTACCTCTGTGTCTCGGCCCTTGTTCCTTACAAGCGGATCGATCAGGCCGTGCAGGCGTGCTCGGCGATGGGTCGTCGCCTGTTCGTCATTGGTGAAGGCCCCGACCGCTCGCGGCTCGAACGTCTGGCGGGACCGACCGTGAGCTTTCTCGGCTGGCAGCCCGATGAGATCATTCGAGACCACTACCGACGTTGCCGGGCCCTTCTGTTTCCTGGCGTCGAGGACTTCGGCATCGTGCCCGTCGAGGCGTTGGCCTGTGGGGCTCCCGTCCTGGCGCTGGGGCAGGGGGGGGCTGCCGAGACGGTGACCAATCAGGTCGGTCGGCTCTATCAAGAGCCGTCGTCGGAGGGCCTGCGAGCGGCCGTGGAGGGATGGGAATCCGAAGGCTGTCCCCACGACCCGCTTCGAGCCAGGGAGATTGCCGAGTCCCTGGCGCGACCGGCGTTCCGGGCCCGCTTGCTGCGCGTTCTGGCCGAGATCGTTTCGGCCTCGAGGCCCGGTGGCATTCCCGCGCCGCACTGGAGGTCGGGACGTCGCGCGCCGGTCTGAGCGGCGATCGAGCGCCACGAACAAGACCTGCGACGTAGGCTTCGAACGGGGCAGATGGTTGCACCCGTCCGGGAGGCCTCGTACGATGATCGCTTGAAAATTCTCCCACCCTCGCCGTCCCGAACCCGTTGAATCTCAATGAGTGCCACGGCTCCACCGCTTGACGCGATCCAGGACCCGCCGACTTCCCTGGGGCGCGCCTTCCTTCAGATCGGCCCTGGCCTGATCCTGGCGGGGGCCATCGTGGGAACGGGCGAGTTGATCGCGACCACGAACCTGGGAGCGAAGGCTGGCTTCGCGTTGCTTTGGCTGGTGATCTTGAGCTGCTTCATTAAGGTGTTCGTTCAGGTGGAGCTGGGACGCTACGCGATCTCGTCGGGAAACGGCACGTTCGCCAGCTTCCGGCAGTTGCCCGGCCCTGGCATCCTGCTGGTCTGGTGGTGTCTGTTAATGATCGTCGTGACGCAGATGCAGATCGGCGCGATGATCGGCGGGATTGGCCAGGCGATTCAGATGGCACTGACCGACACGACAAAGGCCCCTCCGGCCCTGCGGTCGGAATGGCCCTGGGCCTTGCTCACCACGGTGGTGACGATCGCCATGCTCTCGACAGGCAGCTATCGCCTGGTCGAACGGGCCTCGACGGTCCTGGTCGTTGGGTTCACGTTCATGACGGTCGTCTGCGTGGCGTTGCTGCCCGGCGACCACGCGATCTCGGCGAAGGAGCTGGCCTCGGGCCTGACGTTCCGCATTCCGACCGGCGCGGTGGTGGCCGCGTTCACGATGTTCGGCATCACCGGTGTCGGGGCGAGCGAGCTCCTGGCGTATCCTTACTGGTGCATCGAGAAAGGCTACGCGAGGCATGTGGGCCCTCGAGACTCGACGGAGGATTGGGCCGTTCGCGCTCGGGGCTGGATGCGCGTGCTGCGGCTCGATGCCTGGGTCAGCATGGTGATATATACCATCTCGACATTGGCCTTTTACCTGCTCGGGGCATCGGTGCTCTATCGCCAGACCAACGGCAACGGTTTGCCCGAGAGCCAGATGCTGGAAACGCTTGCTGGGATGTACAAACCCGTTCTGGGTCCCCGGGTGGCGGTCTGGTTCATCGTGCTTGGTGCCTTTGCCGTCCTGTACTCGACGCTCTTCGCGGCGACGGCCGGCAACAGCCGGATCCTGACCGACTTCCTCCGGGTCAACCGGTTCATCGACCCGACCCGGGAGGATCTCCGCCTTCGCTGGGTGCGCATCTTCTGCGTCCTCTTGCCGACGTTCGGCTTCCTGCTCTTCCTGTCCTACACCGACCTCGTCTTGATGGTCACCTTTGGCGGCGTGATGCAGGCCCTGTCCCTGCCGTTCATCGCGGGGGCCGCGGTTTTCCTCCGATACCAGCGGACCGACCGCCGGATTACGCCCGGCCTGGTCTGGGACATCTTTCTCTGGCTCTCGATGATCGGCCTCACGGCCGCCGCGGCCTATTCCCTCTGGGCGGGTTACGACAAACTGCGGCTCTTGTTGGTCAAGTAGGCCGCTGGTCATCGGTCGAGCTGGCCTCGACGCCGGAGCCGTTTCGCGCTAAAACGGTAGGGACTCCTCGCGAGCGGCTGGGACGGCCGCTTGCCAACCGCCAAGGACGACCCCCGCCGTGATCCGACTTCTCCTCTCGGCACGCTTCGTCGCCTTCGGTGCCGTGGTTCTCGTGCTGGCCGGTTTGATCGTCCTGGACCGACACGTCCGGTACGACCAGTCGCTGACCTCGTTTTTCCGGGAAGGTGATCCGGCGGTCCTCGACTATCAACGAGCCTCCGCCGCGTTCGGTAACGACAACGTCATCTTCATCACCTACGACGACCCCAAGCTTCTGACGCCCGAGGGGATGGCTCGCGTTGCCAGTCTTGCTGGCTTGATCGGCCATGACCGGATCGACGCCGTCGTCGACGTCCAGTCGCTCGACGCGATGCCCCTCTTCTGGGAGGTCGACGACCGGTTGATCGACCTGGAGTCGTTGCCCTCCTTCGCTCGAAACCTGGCGCTTCGGGCGGTCCGGTCGAGCATCGCGTCTCTGAGCCAGGCCGATAGCCCCTTCACGATCGGTGGCGCGATTCGACGCGCGAACGCGGCGAGGCTGGCGGAGCTTCGGGAAAAGATCACCACCCATCCCTTGCTCCGTGGGACACTCGTCACGGCCTCGGGCACGACGACCGCGCTGGTGGTCCGCGTCAAGCCGATGGAGGAGCAGGACCCAAAGGCCACCATCGCGGCGCTCCGTCGCGAGGCCGACGCCTTCGCGCGGGCGAACGGCCTGAAACGGCCGGCGCTCGTCGGCCCGCCGGTCCTGCTGGCCGACGGATTCGCGGCCATCGAGATCGATGGCCGACGACTCGCCATCGCCGGAATGGGCCTGATCGGCCTGGTCACGCTCTCCGCGACACAAAGCCTTTGGTGGGCCATCGTGCCGATCCTGGCGGGCTGGACCGTCTGGCTCTCGGCCGAAGCGGTCATGTCGTTCTTGGACCTGAAGTTATCGCTTTCGGGCGGCCCGCTGGTCGCGCAGATCATTGTGTTGACCATGCCGGCGGCCAGCCACCTGGCGATCCACTTTCGCGACGATTTGCGGAGCGAGCGGGACCGACGCAGGGCCTCGGAGACGACCTTGGCGGCGGTGATGTCGCCAATCGTTTGGTGCGCCCTGACCGGAGCGATCGGTTACGGGGCCTTGCTCACCAGCAATGTCGTGCCGGTCGTTCAGTTCGGCGCGGTGCTGGCGGCCTGCACGCTGGTTGCGTCGCTCCTGACGATGGCGATCTCGCCCAT
>CAZRGV010000014.1:8171-15331 GCA_964599655.1 uncultured Isosphaeraceae bacterium
CGATGCTCCCACCGTTCCCGCTCGAGTGGCCTGTCCGGCATGGTTCGTCCTCGAAGATCGCCACGACCTTGAACCACTTGACCCGGTGGATCGCCGACCATCCGGCCGTGATCGTCCTGGGCGTGCTGGGATTGGTCTTGCCGCTGGGAGCGGGCATGGTCGGACTCGA
This sequence comes from uncultured Isosphaeraceae bacterium, assembly GCA_964599655.1. Lineage (GTDB taxonomy): Bacteria > Planctomycetota > Planctomycetia > Isosphaerales > Isosphaeraceae > CAZRGV01. The sequence continues at coordinate 8,341 of CAZRGV010000014.1, forward strand.
CTACGAATCCAACTACATTAACGCGTTTAAGCCGCTAACCCGGGTGGTCCAGGACTACCGTTTTACCGAGGATCGGCTCGGCGGTATCGGAGTGGTCTCGCTCGTCGTGCCAGCCGGCGACCGCCTCAACCTGACCGCGTTGAAGGCCCATGGTGAGCTGGAATCCAGAGTTTCCGCGCTCGAAAGAGACGGCCAACCAGCGATTGCGCAGGTTCTATCGCTGGCCTCGGTGCTCGATCCTGAAGGGAAGATCGCACGGCTTCCCGAGGCGAAAGCGAACGAGGTGCTTCAAGCCAAGCTCGACCTGATCGCCTCGTCGCCACAGGGAAACCTACTCCGAGGGTTCTGGAGCCCGAAGCGGCCCGACGCTCCCGACTCGGGCTGGGCTCGGCTCGTGATCCGGGTCTCGGAGCAGCAGCCGGCCCTCGAGAAGGAGAAGACGTTCCTGGAAGCGCTCGGACTCGCCTCGGCGATGGAGGAATTCGGCCCGTCCTCCTTCGTGACGGGCCTTTCCTACCTGTTGACCCAGACGACTCGCGGGGTGATCGCATCGTCCTGGATCACCTTCTTGTGGTCGGCCGCAGGCATCCTCATCATGCTGACCCTGGCGTTCGGAGGCGTCCGGCTGGCTGCGTTGGCGATCCTGCCGACACTCCTCTCGGTTGCCTTGGTCCTGGGGTTGACCGGATGGATGGGGGTCAAGCTCGATATCGCGACGGCTCTGGTGGCCAGCGTGGCGCTCGGGCTCTCGGTCGACGACACGTTCCACTGCCTGCTCCAGTTCCGCCGGCACCGGACGACCGAACCGTTCCGCGAGAGCCTGATGGCCAGCTACTTCGTGACCGGGCCAGGCGTGGTGCTCTCGAGCCTGGCGGTGGCGGTCGGGTTCGCGGTCCTTCGGTTCAGCGAGTTCGTGCCGTTCTCGAACTTCGGCACGATGGTCGGCGTCGCCACGCTGGGCAGCTCGCTGGGAAACCTCGTGCTCCTGCCCGCCTGCCTGGCCCTGGGGCACCGCTGGTGGTCCGGCCACGAGGGCGAGACTCGCAACGAGTCCGCCACCGCCTCGATGCAAGTCGCCGGAGGCAGTGCGGGACCGGACGCCGACGGATCCACCGATTGAGAGATATCAGGCCGGAGGGACCATGCGTTCGAAGGCCCAGAACACGAGGTCGGTCGCCGGAGGTTCGACGCCGAGCCGCCTGAGCTTCGAGGCGACCTGACCTCGGTGTCAGGTCGCGTGGTTGGCCAGTTGCCGCAGAGCGATCCAGGGGGGCCGAAGGAGACGAAACCTTACCAGACGAATGCCCGATCGAGGTCGAGCGATCGAGGACGGCAGTCCTCGCGACGGGAGTCGGTCTGGGCGGGACGAAATCCACGGCTTACAATAAGATCCGACGTTCCGAAGGCGATTTCTCCGGTAGGACGATGGATCGATGAGCGACCTGGCAATCCGAGTGAAGGACCTCCACAAGCGCTACCCGGGCCGCGATGGACCGGTCGACGCGGTCAACGGGCTCGACCTGGAGATTCGAATTGGAGAGTGCTTCGGACTGCTCGGGCCCAATGGCGCGGGGAAGACGACGACGGTCGAGATCCTCGAAGGTCTGAACGAGCCGACTTCCGGCGACGTCGAAGTCCTGGGTCGACGATGGGCGACCGATGAGACGGAGATCCGGGAGCGGATCGGCGTCACGCTCCAGGAAACGCGGTTCCCGGACAAGTCGACCGTCAAGGAACTGGTTCAGCTTTTCCGGAGCTTCTACCGCCAGGGGTTGGAGCCCGAGGACGTGCTGGCCAGGGTGGCCCTGGAATCCAAGGCCAACGCCTTCGTCGAGACCCTCTCGGGCGGCCAACAACGGCGGCTCGCCGTGGCGATCGCACTGGTGGGTGATCCCGAGTTACTCTTCCTCGACGAGCCGACGACGGGGCTCGACCCACAGGCAAGGCGGCAACTCTGGGATGTGATCCGAGACCTCCAGGGACGAGGCCGCACCACCTTGCTGACGACCCACTACATGGACGAGGCCGAGAAGCTCTGCGACCGGGTCGCGATCGTCGACCACGGCAAGGTCATCGCCCTGGGATCGCCCTCGGAGCTGATCGCGAGGATCGGTGGGGAGCACGTCGTTGAGTTCGCGGTGTCGATCGAAGGGATCGCCCCCGAGGCCGAGGCCTACGCCGACCTCGACGCCGTCCTCTCGGCTCGCCTCGAGAACGATGGCTATGCGTTGACCGTCGCGGAGCCGCACCGGGCCATTCCCGCCTTGCTCGACCGCCTGGAAGCCGAAGGGCGAACCCTGGCAAGGCTCACCACTCGCCAGGTCAGCCTCGAAGACGTGTTTGTTTCACTGACGGGCCGGCACCTTCGTGATGACGAGCCGGCGGAGACCGCCCCGAAACCCGGCCGTCGAGGGCGTCGACGATCGCGGTCGATGTGACCTTCCCACCGACCCTCGATCAAGGCGGCTTGATGGCTGTCAGGATGCCATAACGCATGCTGCCGATTGCATAAGCGAGCCAGATTCGCGCCATCGTCAAGGCGAAGACCCGGTTCGGGTTGTCGCGAGAGAGGACGAACCGGCGGTAGTCGCGACGGGAGCAGAACCCCTTGAGGGCCCGGCCAAGGCAGATCCGCCAGGTCCGGCCAACCTGTCGGCTGACGTCTCGGATCTCAGTCAGCTCGAGGCCCGACTCCCGGATCAACCGTTGGTACTCTCGGGCCGATCCCATCTGAGCCAGCCGTCCCTCGCGGCAGATCGGTTCGAGCAGGTGCTGGATTTCCCAGGAGCGCGGCGACTCGCGGGTGAGCCAGGCACAAACGACGAACCGGCCACCTGGCTTGAGGACCCGCAGGACCTCCTCGAAGCAGGTAGTGAGGCTCGCCATGTGCTCGGAGCTCTCGATGGCGAGGACCACGTCGAACTGGTCGGCGGGCAGGCCGTTCTCAAGCCAGTCGCGGAGCAGGTACTGGGGGTTATCCGCGTCAGGATTGAGGCTCTGGGCATAGCTGTGCTGGGCCTGGGAGACGGTCAAGGCGGTGACGATCGCGCCGCGCTCGAGAGCCAGGAGGCGGGCCGTTCCGCCGTAGCCGCAGCCGACGTCGCAGACCGAATCCCCTGGCTTGATCCGGGCAAGGTCGGCGACGAGGTCGATCAACTGCCGGACCGCGACCTCGGGAGACTCGCGGCCGGTCGTCCAGAGCCCGTGATGAACGTGCTCGCCCCAGATCTCCCGGTAGAAGCGGTCGAGGTCGTCGTAGTGCGCCGCGACGTCGAAGCGTCCGGGCTCCTCTCGAGGGACGATCATGGGAACCACCCTTTCGAGCCAGAACCGACCGGCCGAGAGGTCCGCGGAAGACGAGAGAGTCAGTCCTCCTTCTGGCCCGAAGACTTCGACAGGAACTCGGCCACCTCGCGCTTGAGTTTCCCAAGCGAGGGGCCGTGGACGTACATCATGTGGCCGGCCTCATATTCGGCGGTCTCGATGTTCTTGCGCTGTTCGGGCAAGAGGTTCATGTGGGCCAGGGTATACTCGGTGGCGAAGTACGGTGTGGCCAGGTCGAAGTAGCCCGAGGCGACGAAGATCTTCATGTGAGGGTTCTTGGCCAGGGCGTCTCGAAGGGCGGCGCTGGTGTCGGGGTAACCCATCTGGGAGCCCCAGTCCCAGTTGCCGACGCCTTCGCCGAGGATGAAGTAGGGGACATCGGTCTGGTAGCCAAGCTCGTCACGGACGTACTGATTGAAGGTTGACGTGTAAGGCGCTCGGATGGCCGAGATGCTCGGGTCGGTCTCCGGCCTCTCGCCGACGACCGAGTCGTCAATTCCCTTGTAACGGCTGTCGATTCGGCCGACGGTGCGCTTCTGGTCGCGGAGCAGTTCCTTGCAGAAGTGCATGATCTCGACGCGAAGGTTGCTGTTCTCGACATACGACTCGTCGAGGCCGGTGTATCGGGCGAGCCGGCGCACGACCTCGCGACGCTGGTCGTCGGGGAGCCGGTCGCCCTGTTCCAGGGCTCTCGCGTAGGTTTCGGCCGACCAGCGTTCGACTTCGTCGAGCGTTTTATGCAGATCGGCCTGAAGGTCGTTGGGCAGCTTTTTGTGATACCACGCGGTGGCCGCGAAGCTGGGCAGGTAGAGGACGTAGGGCAAGTCGTTGCCCCGGGCGAACCGAAGCGTCTGGAAGTTCAGTACGGACGAGACCAGGACGATCCCGTTCAGGGCGATCCCCTGGTCGACCAGGTGATCCGAGAGGCCCGCGGCGCGGGTCGTACCGTAGCTTTCGCCGACGAGGTACAGCGGCGAGGCCCAGCGCTCGTTGCGGGTCAGGTACATCCGGATGAACTCGCCGACCGAGTCGATATCGCCCCTCAGGCCGTGGAACTTCTTGTTCAGCTCGGGCTTCACGGCCCTGCTGTAGCCGGTGCCGACCGGGTCGATGAAGACAAGGTCGGTGCGGTCGAGCCAGGTCTGCTCGTTGTCGATGAGCTGGAAGGGGGGCGCGGGGAAGCTCGCGTCGTCGGGCAGGGGGACTCGCTTGGGACCGATCGCCCCAAGATGCAGCCAGACTGAGGCCGAGCCGGGCCCGCCATTGAAGCTGAACATCAACGGGCGCTTCGAGGTGTCGCCGGCCCCGTCGAGGGTGTAGGCGATGTAGAAGATGTGGGCCTCGGGCTTCCCCTCACGGTCGTTGATCGGCAAGAAGCCCGTTGTCGCGGTGTACTTGAGGGTCCGGTCGCCGATCCGGATCTCGTGCTTCGTGACGACCGGCTCCTTGTCGTCCTTGTCCTTCTTCTCTTTCTCCTTACTGGTATCCTTGGCCTGATCCTTGTCGGGTTTGGAGTCGGCCGTGCTCTCGGTGTGGTCGGCAGTCTGCTGCCAGGCGAGGGCAGGGTCGGCCGTCAAAAGGAGCAGGGTGGCGAGCAGTTTGGCGAATGGTCGCATCATTGGCGTCTCGGAAAGGTCTTGGAGCGGCCGGCCTGGCGGAGCGAGCCTGCCGGGGCAACACGAGGCCATGATCGTACACATGAAGGCCCGGTCCGGCCAGTCTGGCGAACCGAGGTGGAGGATTGGACCCCGGATGCCTATACTCAATCCTTGAGGGAGGGCGGTGAGGAGCCGCCGCTGGATCGCCGTTGGTTGAGGCATGCCGGGATGTCGAAATATCACTCGCTTCGCGAGCTTTACCTCACGAGGCTGCGCGAGTTCTACCGTCAGCCGGCCCGGATCTTCTGGGTCTATGGTTTTCCCACGGTCCTGGCCGTCGTGCTCGGGGTCGCGTTCAAGAGCGGGTCGAAGCAGACGATCCCCGTGCTGGTAGCGGATGCGCCAGGGGTGGAGGCGGTCACGACGGCTCTGGACTCCGACCTTGGCCGCTCGGAGCGAGCCGGACGGCCGGGCATCACCTACACGACCTTACCCTTCGACCAGGCGATGCGGAAGCTCAAGACGGGAAAGGCGTCGATGGTGGTGGAGCCCTCGACCTCGGGTGGGGTGACCTACCACTATGATCCAACCCGGCCCGAGGCCAACGTGGCCCGGGCGGCCGTCGATGACGTTCTCCAGCGGGCCAAGGGGCGCGTCGATGTCGTGCCGGTCAAGGATGACCCGGTGACCGAGCTCGGCTCGCGATATATCGACTTCCTGATCCCGGGCCTCATCGGCCTGAACACGATGGGGGGCGGACTCTGGGGGATCGGCTTTCTGCTGGTTAACTTCCGGATCGCCAAGCTCCTGAAGCGGTTCATGGCCACGCCCATGCCGCGTGAGCACTTCCTAATGGCGGTCCTTGGCGCCCGGCTGACCTTCCTCATCCCCGACGTCGGCGTGCTCCTGCTGCTGGGTTCCTTCCTGTTTCAGATGCCGATCCGGGGGAGCCTGCTGCTCCTGGCGGTCGTCGAGATCGTGGGCGCCCTGGCCTTCGCCGGCATCGGACTGCTGGTCGCGAGCCGGGCCAAGACCACCGAGACCGTCAGCGGGCTGATGAACCTAGTCATGATCCCGATGTGGCTGCTCTCGGGCGTCTTCTTCGCCTCCGACCGCTTCCCGGCCTATCTCCAGCCCCTGATTCAGGCCCTGCCGCTGACTCAGCTCGTCAACGCCTTGCGGCTGATCCTGCTCGAAGGGGAGGGGCTGATGGCCGTCGCGCCCGCCCTGGCCATCTTGAGCGCCTGGGCCGTCGGCACCTTCTTCCTGGCCCTTCGGCTCTTCCGCTGGTCGTGACCGGACGAAGACCGGCCGTCGGAAGACGTCGGCCAGGTCGTGCCGTCGGAGCGACTCCTGCCTGATCGTGCCCGAGGCCAGCGGTGGCACGTCCACCTCGTCGATCAGGTGGCCGAGGAACGTGGCCTTGGCCAGTAGCTCGATCTCGAAGAAGTCGGACTCTGACTGGAGCGGGATCGCCGCCAGCGGGATCCGTCGATGGAGCCGGCAAGGGCTGTGCGGGTCGAGCACAGGCAGGGCGAACAGGAGCCTCCAACGCAGGCCGCGAAGCCACCGCAGGAGGCGCGCGATACCTCCGTCGCCGGGACGACGGCCAATCACATGGTCGCACCGGTCGATCGACTTCAGCAACGGGTCGAGATGTTTGGACGTCCAGGGCTCGACGGCCGTCGTGACCAGCACGAGGGGCAGCTTGGCTTCCGCCACGGCCTCAACGAGCGTCGGCCCCAGGCCGGCGTCAGACTTCGAGGGCAGAACCCTCGACTCGGACGCTCGGCCACGATCGCACAGTAGCCGAACGAGCCCCCGGGCGATCGCCTCGGCCCGCTCGGCATCGCCATCGTCGAGGACGAGGACCGTGACCCCCGCCCCCGTCATCGGCTCTCGGCGGAAATGGGCCTCGATCGGGTCTTCCGGAAGCGGCTCTTGACTTGTAGGCATGAAAATCTTTGTGTGCGAAACTTCACCGAGCTCCGATCAGGCCGGGACGGGGGCGAGCCAGTCGGCCAGGGCCTTGCGGAAGGCGGCCTGGAGGCGACGGGTGACGGGGCCTG
>CAZRGV010000014.1:15360-69172 GCA_964599655.1 uncultured Isosphaeraceae bacterium
GACGACCGGCATGACCTCGATCGTCGTGCCGGAGAGCAGGACCTCATCGGCACGTTTGAGCTGGTCGAGCGTGATCTCCGACTCAGCGAAGGGGATCGACTCGGCCTCGGCCAGGCGGAGCACGGCGAGTCGGGTGGTGCCAGGCAGGATGCCGGGGCTTTCCGGGGTCGCTTCGAGCCGGCCGTCGCGGATCCAGAGCAAGGACGAGTGGGTGGCCTCCGTGACGCGGCCGTCAGGAGCGACGAGCACCGCCTCGAACGCGCCGGCCTCGTGCGCGGCCTGATTGGCGAGCACGTTGGCCAGGAGGTTGGTCGACTTGACGTCGCAGCGCTTCCAGCGGAGGTCCGGCTGGCTGGAAACGGCCACCCCGGTCTCGCGGAGTCGGGCCTGCTCGGTGTCGTCGTAAGGCAGGACCACGATCAGCTCGGTGGGGGGCACGGGTGGGTTCGGGAACGCGTGCCGGCGAGGCGCGACGCCTCGGGTGATGTGGATGTAAACGGTTCCTTCGAGAATGCCGCTCCGGGCGATCGTATCATGAATGCGCCCGAGGAGAGCGTCCATGTCGACGCCTTCAATCCGCATCTCGCGGAGGCTGCGTCGGAGCCGGGCCATGTGGTCGTCCTCGATCCAGTTGCGCCCGCCGTAGATGCGGCAGACCTCGTAGACGGCGTCGCCGAACAGGAACCCGCGGTCCCAGATCGGCACGCTCGCCTGCTCCGGGGGCATCAGTTTGCCGTTGAGGCAGGCCAGGCTGGGCATCGGACGCAATCCTCTCTCTCGGTCCTGGTTGCGGAAGACGCGCGAGACGGCGGCGGAGCGCAAGGCGACCCTGTCCCAAGGATACCCGCGCCGATCCTCGAGCGGCAATGTCGGGCCCGCTCAGAAACCCGGCGGATCGTCCCGATCGCTTCCCGCGGCGCGGACCATCATCGTCGATCTCGACCCACGGTGTGTGTGAACCTCAACTCGGGATTGTCAAAGAGCCATTCCAGCACGAACCATCGACCGATCGCCACGGGGAGCGACGCCTCTTGGCGCCGGTCCGGCGATCGCGTCATCCGGTTCGTGGCGGAGTGGTTGGATCGCTGTGCCCAGCCGGAGTGGAATTTGGTGACGATCCAGGTCGGGCAGGGGGGATCATTGGTGACGCAAACCCCTTGGTCGTTGAGATTTGTGTGGCGAAGCCTCCGGGCGTGGGCGTCGTGGATTTCGGTTCGTTTCGGGAACCGGAATCGCGTTCGGTTTTCGGTTCGATTCGGGAGGGAGATTCGGGGGCGGCCGGCGACGTTCGGGGGCATTCCTCGGAACCGGTGCTGGGTTCGTTTCGCGGGGCCGGCTCGACGTCGGATTTCGGTTCGTTTCGGGATGCCGGCTCGGGGGATGTCGAGGCGGTTTGCTGCGACGCAAGGTGTTGCTTCCATTCGGCTTCGTGCTGAGCGTCGAGATCGCGGTCGCGGCCCATAGAGGGCCCCTGGCGGCGGATTCGCGAAAGCTCCTTGAGGGTGCGGAACAGGAGCGAGGTTTGCTCCGCCTCGTAGCGGCGACGCAGGGCTCCCTGGCGGCTCTTGTCGATCCAGACGCGTTCGGGGGCCTCGGCCCGTAAGGGGGCGTCGACCTCGGTCCAGAGTTGTTGTAGCAAGGCTTCGAGCCGGGCGATCTCGCGTTCGACGAGGGAACGAAGGCCGGCGCGGGCCTCGGCCTGGCTGGGGAGCTTTTCCTTGGCGTCGGCCAGACGGGCCATGTGCCGGAGGTGCGAGGTCGAGGTGCTGTAGAAGCGATCCAGCTCCTCGAGGTCGATGTTGGGCGAGGCGGCCAGCACGTCGCGCCAGAAGAAGGCGGCCGGCTCGTCGGGCCGGAACCGGATCAAGGTGGTCTGTCCCAGCAGGCCGAGGCCGACGGTGGCCTCCTCGAACGTGAAGTATCCCTTCTCGTCGAGGATCTGCTTGAGGAGGTCCCACTTCTGGAGCAGCCAGTCGACCCCTTCGGAGAACTCCTGGAGCGGCCCGATGACCTGCTCGGGAAAGAGGTTGAAGTCGCCGGCCAGCGTGCGGAGTCGCCGGTCTCGTTTCCGGTCGACGCGGTCGAGGGCCTGTCGCCGGCGCCTGGCCAGGCCGGACTCGTCCTCGCGACGACACCGCCCGGCACGGACGGCGGCCAGCACGCCGATCTCCACAAGCTCGTGCTCGACCGGTCCCTGGGGCAGGATGTCGTACTTCCAGTCGGCGAGCTTCTTCTGGAAGGCCGCGGCGTCCTGCTGGGTGAGGAGGACACCACCGCTGAGGCCATGCTTGAGGGCGTTCAGCCTCGAGACGGCCTTGCCGGCCTCGGACCTGGGCCCCGTGGAGCGCTTCGCGTTGTTCTGCCGCGCCTGGAGGGCGGCCGGACTGAGGGTGTAGGGCTTGCGGTTCGGATTGGATTCCGAATTCGGATTCGAACGAGAGTCGGACGTCGCCATGAGTTGTTCCACCCTGGTTGATTTGACGTTTGTTCAGGTCGTCGTTGCCAGACGCTCGAAGTTGCCAAGACAGCGAATGCGTCTCGTCTTTTACTATCGAGGAATCGGGGGAGGATTTTCGGAAAGAGTGGGAAAAATGTTCGGGCGCGCATGACTGAGTGGCCCGAGGCGGCTCGAGAGTCGGATCGGGGTCGGCGCGCGCGGGCGTTGTCCGGGCCACCCGCGGTCATGGCGAGTTCTACCGGGTTAAGTTCAGAAGTTGCGCTGGTTCGAAGAGAGGCGGGTTGATCGGAGATCGGCGAAGAAGCGGGCGTAGCGCGGCTCCAGCGTTTCGGGCGCCCAGCGGCGCGACTCGGCCAGGGCGCGGCGACGGAGATCGGCCAGGGCGGCGGGGTCGTCCCAGAGGCGGAGGATCGCCGCGACCCAGGGGGCGACCTCCTCGGGCGTGGGCAACTCGGGGATGTCGGGGTGGAGCCGGGGGGGGATGGGCAGGACGGTGCCGGCGGCGCCAAGGACTTCGGGGACGCCGCCGCGGTCGGAGCCGAGCACGGGCACGCCGTTGAGCATCGCCTCGATGGCCACCAGCGGCTGGTTCTCGGCGACCAGCGACGGCAGCAGCGCCAGCCTCGCCAGCCGCCAGAACCGCCGGGGGTCGGGCGTGTGGGGCCGGAGGAAGACGTTGCCGTGGGCCCGCAGGTCGAGGCCGAACGCCACGAGGTCGGCCTCCGTCCCGAGCGACTCGACGACCAGCAGGGGGATGTCCGGCCGCCGCCGGCCCAGCTCGTCGGCGATCCGGGCGAAGACGCCCGCGCCCTTCTCGATCGTCGGGTTCACGAACACGACGTACCGCGGCTCCCGGTCGTCGGCCACCACCCGCGACGGATCGACGAGGTTGGGCAGCACCACGCATTGCAGGCCGAGCGTCCGCCGGTAGTGCTCGGCCGCATACTCCGAGGCGACCAGCACGGCATCGGCGTCGTCGAAGGGCTCGCGGCGGCGATAGCGGAGGTTGTGCAGCGGGAAGACGGTGGCCACACCGTGGACCTTGGCTCGCTTCAGGACCGCTCGCGATAACGAACTGCCGCCGTAGGAGACAACCACATCGGGCCGGAACCGCTCCAGGGTGGCAGCGAAGGTCTGGAGGAAATCCCGGACCTCACGCTCGTCGGGCTCATGGGGCCGGGTCGAGCCCGGGATTAGTGTGATGGGCACACCCCTGACGATCAATCGCCAGTGAGGCGAGCCCTCAGGCCGGATACCGGTCGGATCACCGGTCCAGGCGTCTCCTCCTCCGGCCTCGGGCGCCCCTCCCCGAGCCGCGAGCCAGGCGCCTAGATCGACCTCGCGGCCCCATCCGAGCATCGTACTACAGAGTACCTCAACGGCGATCCCGTGCCTTGCCAGGGCCTCCATCATCGCTTGGCTGGCGATCGCGGCGCCGTTGGTGTCGTCGAGGTAGCACGGGAACGCGGCGAAGATGACCCGGGAGATAGGAATGCCTCGCCAAGTGACCAGCAGGAGTCTCACCAAACCAACGAGCATCCGACACAACGAGAGGGCTAAGGACCCGGGGGAAATTCAACTTCCCAAATAAGGACGTCTTCGAATTTACGGACTCCATTCTCATCCATCATGTCCTTATCACTTCTCAACTCGACTCCTCCGGTCGCGATTCGCAATCCCCGAGGGCGGAAGGCGACGGCTTTGACCTGGCGTCGAGGCCCCTCGAACGACCTGATGAGTTGCCCGGATTTCGCATCCAAGACCGAGACAAGGCCATTTTCAGTCCCGACCACGAGCCGGGAGCCGTCCGGGCTGAAAGCGAGAACCGTCGGACCATCGCCTCGATGGACCTTTCGGTCTCGATCGCCCTCGCGGAGAAAGACGACCGATCTCGATGCGAAATCCCAAATCTTCAGGGAATGATCCGGACCGGTACACGCGATCCGCGATCCATCGGGGCTGAGTGCAACACACCAGGCGGATCGAATATGGGTCTGGAGGATATGGGCTTGATTCCTGGAGAGGTCCCAGAGCCTCAGGATCGTCCCGGTCGCCTGAGAGTCCGCGAAGTCCTTCTGGGCATATCCGATCGAGGCGACGCGCATCGCATCGGAACTGAAGGAATTCATGTAAGAAGAATTGGAATAGTCTCGCCTGGGAGACTTCATGGAGGCCATGATCGCGATCGCTTTTCCCGTCGCGGGATGCCAGTAGTAGACCGTATTATCGAAGTCGAGGCCTGCAATATACTTCCCGAAGGCAACCACGCGCACGGGCTCCTCGGGTTCCGTCAGCGTCCAGATCTCCGAACCGGTCTCCGCATTCCAGACCTTGACCGCGCCCTTGACCCAGGGATGTCGGACTTCCCGGGTCCTCGGATTCAAGGTACCCGTCTCACTCCGCTTTCCCGGCCCCCCGATTGGAGCTGAAGGCCACCGAGAAGACGGGCGGCGGATCGCCGTCTCCCTTCCCCTCGCCCATGAGGATGTGCAAAAGCGCCCCGGTGTTGGCATCCCAGACCCGGAGCGAGTTACTCCACCCACTGCTATCCTCCAGGGTCAGATGCCGACAGCTGGCGACGAGGCGATCCCCGGCGGGATCGAACGCGATGGCTTTGATAAAGGCGCTGCGACCGGCGAGAGGACGGGTGGGGAATGGTGTCTCGGCGGCCTTCTCCCCAGTCCGCACTTGACCGTCCTCCTCGAGAGCCCCGCGGCCAGGCCCAGAACTGACCGTTTGGGCCTGTGCGGAATCGGCGATTAGCATGACCATGATGATGAACGCAACAGTCCACCCGAGCGGTCGAGCAAAAGACTTTGTCGGCGCTTTGAGACAATCCGATTGGATCATGATGGATACCCTTGACCTCGTAGCCTGGTGGGGTCCGCCTTCCTTACCGGGCTCGATCTAGGTCTCGACCCAGCCTACAGCACTGGATTATGACTTGAATCGCGCTTCCCAGATCAAGAGAGGATGAATCTCCATAATGGAGGATTTGGGATCAACCCGATTCCAGCCGTCCGAGGCGACGCGGATCACCCCATCGGGCAGGAAGGCCAGCGCCCGGACGGGGCCCTCGGGCCCGCGGACCGAGCCGAGCCGACGGCCCGAGGCGACGTCCCAGAGCCGGATCACGCCATCCTTCGTGCCCACCGCCAGCCAGGTCCCGTCGGGACGGAACTTCAGCAGTTCCGGCCACCGGACCGTGTCTTCCTTCTCGACCGCGGCTCCCTCTCCCGGCCGGAAGTCTCGAACGAGGCCGCACGTCTGGAAGTCCCACAGCCGAGGCGCACGGCCCTGGCTCCAGGTCGCGAACCGCCTCCCGTCGGGCATCAGGGCCGCGGGGGCGGCGGCGTCGCCCAGCAATCGGATCTCGCGGGCCCGGGGCACACGCACGTCCCACTGCCAGCCGCGACCCAGGCCGTAGAAGATCAGCCGGGTGGCGTCGGCGCTGAAGACATCGGTGTCGGAATAGGGGTGATGGCCGAGTTGGTCCTTGAACTTCAAGCCGTCGAGGGACTGCAATCGCCGCCCCTCCTCGGGGTCCCAGAGGTTGACGACGCGATTGGCCGCGTAGGACGTCAGGAGCCGCCCGAAACCCAGCGCGATGATGGGGCGATCGTCGCCGCCGGTCAGGGTGTGCAATTCGCGCCCGCTGGCGGTGTCCCAGATCTTGATGAGGCCGCCATTCCAGAAAGCGTGGAGCTCACGTCCCCTGAAGCCACTAACACCAGAGACTCGATCTTTGTCGTTCTTTCGAATCGATTCCGAGCTGGGTGTGAATTTTTCCACGCCAGCCGAGGCGATCCGGGCGCCGTCCGGGCTAAACGCGACGGAAAGGATGGGCGCCGGATGGCCGGTGAAGGTCCGGATCTCGCGGCCCGTGGCGGCGTCCCACAACTGCAGCACCGGCGGATGGCCCCAGGTTTTGATCCGGGGCGGTCGCCCGCTTCCGTCGAGCGATGCGGAATCGACAAGCGCGCCGAAGCGCGGGAAACTTCCCACGGTGGCGACGAAAGCGCCATCGGGACTGAAGGCAACGGCGTCGAATTCTTTTATCGGTCGTCCTTGCAGTGAGAGCGGACGGCGGGCCAACTCAGCGTGATCGTCCTTCCGTTCCGACTCCTCGGGATCCGGCGTGTGAGCCAGGGCCGACGGAGATCCCAGGGCGCGAACGCCAATGATCCCCGCGGCCCCCATCCAGCGTAAGGCGGTGCGTCGCTTCATGGTTTTTCCCCTTTGAATCAGGGTGCTTGCACGGCTTGAGCACCCTGAGCTTGAACCCGCCGGCCGCGGACCGATGAGCCCTCCGAGCCGACCGCGCGACCTCAACATCATCATGCCCCACGAGCCGATGGGGCCTTTTAGTTCATTGCCAGTGCTGGTCCGAGGTCCTCCCCGTCCAACTGGGGAATTCACCGCCGAGTTGCGGTGTCGTGATCACCGGCCTCGGTGTAGAAACCTGGTAATCCGCGGGCCACGGGCTCTGCGCGGACCCTGCGAAGATCCAATCGGCCCGTGAGAGGGCAATCCAGACACCCCCTACCATCGGTCGATACATCAGATAGGTCGTAAAACGATCGTTGGCTGACAACGCCTGGTAATTGTCTAGAACAGTGAACGCAGGATCATCGTCCGTCGTGTGTTGTTCAAAGGTGTTTGGAGGTGTAGGAAACCAACTGACCGAGTTGGTCCCGTCAATGGGCATGCCGATCGGCTCATAGAAGCCGATGTAGCCGTCATCGAGGTTCTGCCCACCGCCAGCATTCGTCAGAGTCTGTTGGACGCCGTTCTGATCCGTCTGCGTCCAAGTCGAATCAACCGTTTGCATAAACATAAAGTCGCCCTCAAATGCGCCGATTTCAGTTGTGGCGAGGAGCGTGATACCGTTCTCGTATTGCAGCCCAACCTCGCCTGTCTGGGGAATATTTCTGAACCATACCTCACCCGGATCAACGACGCTGAGGCTGGCCTGCGTCGGGCGATGCGAAGTGAATACCACCGAGGACCAGTGAGGATTGCCCGGATCCTCGAAATAGGTGACGGTGACCGAGACCGTGTAGGGCTCCTCAGAAGCATCCGTATAAAAGGCATAGACATTGCCGTGCGTATCGACCCCTGTGGTCACGGACATGGTCTGGGGGGCCGGCTGCGTATCCGCATCCCCGGAGAAGTAACCAGCATAATCGGTCCCGCCCGACCAGGTGATGGACTCGATGTGAAGGTCCTGGCTGGGGCTCAGGACCTGGAACGCCATCGGGGCCCCGACGGGCACGCCATTGGCGTTGTAGGTGTAGTCCGGTGCCTGGCCCTGGATGCCGTTGATCACGTCGAGTTCCGTGATGATCGGAGGTTGCGCGGTCCCGCCCGAGCCGCCGTCGAGCGGCCTCACGGTGAGGCCATTTCCGGAGGGCATGCTGGTGGATCGCAAGGCGGCGGCGTCAGGGGCGAGTTGCAAGGGACGGATATCGTCGGGGTCCGTTGACGATGGGGCGACCGACACGGCCGAGGGGGCGGGGGCCTGAGCCTCGGGGGTCGGCAGCGGGGCGCTGGTGGTGGAGACCGTCGCGGTCATGGCCCACGCGGGAAGGGTCAGGCCGCCGTGCGAGCTTGTTTGGGGCTGGGAGGCGATGGACAGGGCCGTGGCGGGAACCGGGGTGCCGACGAGCAAGGGCGAACTCGAGGACGGGGACGTGGCCGCGAGCGAGAGTCGGGCCGGGGCGTGTGATCCCGCGAGGTGGCCGCCGCGACCGTCGCGAGGGCCGGGGGAGTGGCCCGCCGGACGAGATAGCGATCGGGGAGGGAACCCGACGAGGCCGGGATCGCTTCCCTCAACGCGAAGCGCCGCGTGGAGCCCGTCGGAGGCAGGGCGACCTGAGTTTCCGGATCCGGGTTGCCGGTTATCGCCAGGGCGGGGAGGTGTCCGGGCAGCAGGCTGGAGACCGAGTTCATCGGCTCAAGGGCGTCGGTCAGGGGACGGAAGGCACGCCGCTTGTAGGGGGGGGGTGTTCATGTTAGCAATCCTCAAAGAGAGATTCCCTATTTTGCCGATTTCTATGCCCGATCGGGCTGGCGACGAATGTCTTAGGGGTACGGTATCGAGTCGGGTCGGGGTCGGTCAAGGACTTTCCTCGTGAATTTTTGTTAAATCGCAACGATCCCGATCGGCTAGTTTGGCGATGCTCTTTCGAGCCTCGATCCAGCCCGGTAGGGTCCGGGTTGCGTCTGTCCGTGATTCGAGCCCTTCCCATGTTGTCCGTGCCGAAGGCCGTCCGGGTCTTCCCGGTTTTGGAGAGGAACCGAACTCTCCGGGGAGGAATCCTGTCCGAGGGTTGACGCATCGGGGAGAATGACGTCGGAGACCGGAACGAGGGGGCCTGTATGTTTGCTATCGACCATGTCGGAATCCTGGCGAGGGAAGCCGAGGCGTCGGCAGAGTTCCTCGCGGAAATTCTCGGGGTCGGGCAGGCGGTTCCAGCGGGGCCGGACGGGGATCTCTATCGGCTCGATTTCGGGGGGTCGGGGACGCTGATCTACTTCCCCGCCGAGACGGTGGTGGGACAACATGTGGCCTTTCGCGTCGATGCGGCGACGTTCGACGCGATGGTGGAGCGGCTTCGAAGCAAGGGCGTGGTGTTCGGGAACGAGCCGGAGGCGCAGGAGAATCTGCAGACCTCGGATTCGTTCGGCGGGCATGGCCGCGTGTTCTTCCGCGATCCGAACGGCCATCTCTTCGAGGTGGTGGCCTGAGCCGCCGGCTGGGTCGCGGCACGCGGGCGTGGGAATCGGGCCTGATGGGAGCGGATGGTCTGATGAAGATTCTCGCGATCTCGGGGAGTCTGCGAGCGGCCTCGTCGAACACGGCTCTGCTTCGAGCGGCCAGGGCGCTGGCGCCGGAGGGTGTCGAGGTCGAGCTTTTCGAGGGGCTTGCGGGGCTCCCGCATTTCAACCCGGACGACGAGGCGGAGGAGGTCTCGCCGGAGTCGGTCCGGGCGTTTCGGTCGCTGGTGCGAGACGCGGACGCGGTCCTGATTTGCAGCCCGGAATATGCGCATGGCGTCCCGGGAAGTCTCAAGAACGCGCTCGACTGGCTGGTGGGCAGCGGCGAATTCTTCGGGAAGCCGGTCGCTACGATCAACGCCTCGGCGCGTGCCGTGCATGCGGAGGCGGCTCTCGTGGAAACGCTCGGAACGATGGGCTCTCGTATGGTACCCGAGGCGATCAGGGTCGTGCCGGTGCAGGGTCGAGGGCTCGACGACGCGGGGATGATCCAGAATACAGAGATCGCGGAGGCGATCCGGGCGTCCCTGATCGCGCTTCGAGAGGCTTTGGAAACGCAATGAGCCGAACCGACGTCTCCCTGAGACCAGGCGGCGGGAGCGACGCGGCTTCGTTCCCGCCGAGACCCGGCCTCAGCGCGTGATGCCGGCCAGGGCGGGGACGTCGATGTGCTCGCGAGCGGTCCAGCCGTTGTTGCTGCGTTCGACGCGGTGGTAGAGCGTGTCGCGCTCGACGGGGATGCGGCCGGCCTCACGGATCAGGCGCTCGATTTCGGCGACGGTGACCTCTTGCGGAGTGTCGGCGCCGGCTTCGTGGTAGATCTTCTCGTGGACGACGGTGCCGTCGAGGTCGTCGGCTCCGAAGGCGAGCGCGACCTGGGCCGTCTTGATGCCGAGCATGACCCAGTAGGCCTTGATGTGCGGGAAGTTGTCGAGCATCAGGCGGCTGATGGCCATGGTCTTGAGATCCATGACGCCGGAGGGCTTGGGGATCTCGTCCATCCGGGAGTTGTCGGGATGGAAGGCCAGGGGGATGAAGGTCTGGAAACCGCCGGTCTCGTCCTGGAGCTCGCGGAGGCGGATCAGGTGGTCGATGCGATGCTTCGGCTGGTCGATGTGGCCGTAGAGCATCGTGGCGTTGGAGTGGAGCCCGAGTTGGTAGGCGGTTCGGTGAACGTCAAGCCACAGCTCGGTCGACGCCTTGGCGCCGCAGATTTTCTCGCGGACCTCGGGGTGGAAGATTTCGGCACCGCCGCCGGGGAGGCTACCGAGTCCGGCGTCGATGAGGGTTTGCAGGATCTCGCGCGTCGACTTGCGGCTAATCTTGGCGAACCACTCGATCTCGACGGCGGTATACGCCTTGACGTGGATCTCGGGAGCGGCGTCGCGGACCCAACGCACGACGTCGACGTACCACTCGAAGGGGAGCTTGTGATGCAGGCCGCCGACGATGTGAAGCTCGGTGGCGCCCCGGTCGTGAGCTTGCCGGGCTCGCTGCTTGATCTGGTCCTCGTCCATGACGTAGGCCCGATCGTCATCGAGATCGGCGCGGAAGGCGCAGAAGTCGCAGCGGTAGACGCAGACGTTGGTGGGGTTGATGTGGGTATTGACGTTGTAGTAGGCGAAATTTCCGTTGTAACGCTCTCGGACCCGGTTGGCCAGCTCGCCGAGGGTGAAAAGGTCGTTGGTCGCCTCGAGCGCCAGGCCATCCTCGAAACTGAGGCGAACCCCGGCGTCAACTTTCTCCCGGATCTGCCGCAAACGCGACGCGTCGCTCGCCATAGCCAGCCCACATCCTTTCTCGGTCTTCGGGTTCGCGGCGGATCGCGTTCCCCGATCGTTACGGAAATTTTAGTCCGAATTGAACGAACCATCAAGCCGGACCGCGCCGGGCGATTGCGACGTGGTTCGAATCGTGGTGGGGAGGCGTTTCCGCAACGGCCTTTTGGAAGGACCCGGAACGGGGCTACTTGATCCGGATCTCGACAAAGATTGGGGCAACGTTCGCTTCTTTCCAGTCGGGAAAGGAGAGCAGGAGGCGGGCCTTGCCGGGGCCGAGGACGGGGGGGACCGGAAGCTCGCCCTGGAAGTTGCAGGTGCAGCAACGATGATCGAGGGGCAGTCGGACCCGGATTGGTGCCGCGCCTTCGACGGGGTTCGGCAGCTCGATGTCGGCGACGGGGTGGATTCCTTCGGGAACCCTCGGGAAGTCGAGGGCGGCGAAGGCGCCGTCTCCCAGGCCCCGAGAGCCGATCATGGTCATGACGCTCGACTTCGTGCCTCGTCGGAGAGATTGATCAATGCGGAGCGACATGTGCAATGGCCCGCCGAAGTGGACAATGGGGGCCTGAGCGGCGGAGTCGGCGAAGCGGAATGATCCTTCATTGTCGAACGAGACGGATTGATACGGCACGCCGTCAAGAGTCAGGGCCAGCGCATCGTAGAAGTTGGTCTCACCGGTCAGAACGATGCGAAGGTCGGCGGTCTGACCGTCCCAGGCGTTTAGGCCCTTGACGTGAAAGCGGGCCACCTGGCCGTCCTTCGAGCGATTTCCCGCGACGAGTTCGTCCGACTCGGTGAGGTCGCCATTGCCGTTCCGGTCGACGTACAGGTGGTCGCCATCGACCACCAGCCAGACTCGAGAGGTTGCCTCGGGTCCAAGCACGACGAGGGCGTACCTCGGCGTTGTCGTCTGATAATCGGGCTCACGAACGATAACGCGCTCGATGCGGGTCAGGTCCAGCGCGCTCGCTGAGGGGGGCAAGATGACGGTTATGACGGTCGCGAGCAACAAGACGAGTCGAGAAGTCACCATGATCGTCGCTCTGTTGGGATCGGTCTCGTTCGAGCGTCGGGCCTCGGGCCGAAGGGATCTCTGGCTCGGGTGGAACACTCCTGGGGATACCCGAGTCTTCGCCGGATTGCAAGGAGGGTCAGGATTTGGGTGGGGGCCTGGTGGCCTGGAAAATCGAAACGGCTCCGACGGGTTCGGAGCCGTGATCGAAAACGTTGCTGGGAATCGGTTCGATCGAACGAAAGACCAGATCAACGCGTTTTGTGATGTCCGCTTCCCTGGTGATGGTGACCGCTTCCGGAGTGTGTATGGGCGTGGTGGTGCAAGGTGCTGGTGGGAGAATGCGGAAGTTGCCCACCCTGAGTCTTGGAATGGTTCTGATGATGCTGCGAGTGAGTGGTCGAGAGTCCGAGGAACGACGTCAGCTTGAACCCTTCGTGCTGGTGGTGGCTGGTCGTCGTCGGAGGGGTCGTGTGGCTGGAGGCGTGCGAGACGACCATGATGGGAGCTGCGTTGACCGGCGGCAGGGTTGCCCCCGCGGCGCTCAGAGCGATACGGTTTTCGAGGCTGGACACGACCGGCCGAATGGAACGACGGGTCTTCATAACGTGAAAACTCCCCACGAAATCGTTGGGCGTGTAGGGTGATCGCCAGAGCCCGGCGAAGGAAATCCGGGACCCACTCGCGATCGATTCGGTTTCCGTGCGTGGAACGAGGAAGGGCAGGGGGGCGCCATCCCTGGGCAATCCGCCTGTCCGGCGGACTCCTCTCCCCAAGAATCGCAAGACCGATCGGAATTCCGACAAGGATTGTTTCGTGGTCGGTTTGTTCGCTCGAGGAGGATTGGTCAGCGTCGACCGCGGTCACGTTCGAGGATCATGTTCGATAAGACTTTGCGTGCCCGAAAGCGCTACGACTCGGAAATTCGTTCAGAAGTCGAACGAACCTCAAGCGGATTCCACGAACCGCGAGTCTCGCGTCGGTTCGTGGGGTCCGCTTTCCCTGGTTGGAAGGCCGTGTTCCGTGGACGCCTGATCGGCGATCTCCGAACCTGCTCGTTCGCCGATTACTTTTCGTTCACGGAAGGGGCTGGCCGGGTGGCTCTGGCGATCCAGGCATGTTGGAGGCAGATCAGGGAGGCGCCGCCGCCTCGGGCGCTGGCGTCGGTCAGGACGCCGATCAGAATAGGTTCGGGCTGATTGTCGGGAGTGCGGCGGTAGACGAAGACACCGCTGCCGGAGTCGCCGGGAATCGGCTTGAAGGCGGGACCCCACTCAAGCCATTTCGGGTTGGAATAGTTGCCGGCCCGGACGACGTGAGGGACCTCGGTCTTGTCGATCGTGTAGATCGGAATCGTCTGGCCGTCTGGGTGGGGAATCGGCTTCGAGGTGACCTGAGCTGGCCGGACGCAACGGAGCAGGGTGCCGCATCGAGGATCGTCGGGGTCAAGCCGCAATCGAACGAGGGCGTTGTCCGCGCCTGGGATGTCGAGGTGTGGGCCTTCGCGATACGAGGGATTTCGGAGGACACTGACGACCTGGGCGAGCGCCGACGCGTCACCCCTGTTGACTCGGGCGGTCCGGCCGGCGTCGTCGGGCTTGACACAATGGGCGGCGGTGAGGAGCAGGAGTCCGTTCTCGCTTCGCCCGATGACCGTGGCACGGAACTGAACTTCGCCGCGATCATCGTCGAGGACGATTCCGACCTGGGTATCCTTTAGGCCGGGAGGGTCGGTCGAGGGGGCCGGATCGGCAGCACGCGAGCGAGCCAGTAGAAGCAGGGGGAGAAGCAACGCCAGTTTCAGCGAGGTCCGACGAGAATTGAGAATCAACGAACGCATGCCAGGGTTCTCCGGGACGCCGTCTTGCGTCGCGAGCCTCGAGTCGAGGATGCCGATCGTCGTGATCGGCCGAACGGCTCGCCACCGCGCCTTCAATTCAATTTAGTGCGCAGGGCGGCTCTCGAAAAGCCGAGCTGGAACCGCCTCCTCGCCTCCGGGGAAGCGTTGCTGGGGCATCGGGGGCGATGCGGGCCCGGCTCAGAAAAGCAGGTCGGCCACGCCGACCATCAGAAGCCCGACACTGATGATGACATTGACCTGGAAGAACGCCACGTTGACGCGGGTCAGGTCGTCGGGGCGGACCAGCGCGTGCTCGTAGATGAGCAAGACAGCCACGAGGACGATGGCGGTAAAGTAGATCGGCCCGAGGGGCGGAGAATCGGCCAGTCCGAGCGTCACGAGGGCCAAAACCATGAGCGCATGCGAGGCCGCGGCCAGCCGCAAGGCGCCGACGATTCCGAGCTTCGCGGGAATGCTGCGGAGCCCCGCGTCGCGGTCGAAAGCGTAGTCCTGGCACGCATAGATGATGTCGAAACCGGCCACCCAGAACAACACGGCGAGCCCGAGGAGAACCGGCGGCCAGGCGATGTCGCCCCGCAAGGCGATCCAGGCGGCGATCGGCGAGAGCATCAGAGCCGCTCCGAGCCAGAAGTGCGCCAGGCTGGTGAACCGTTTGGCGAACGAGTATCCCAGGAGCCAGAGCAAGACCGGCACCGAGAGGAACAAGGGCCATCGGTTGGGCAGGAAGAGCAGAGTGGAGGCGATGAACAAGGCCGAGCAGACGACGGTAAAGACCGCGACCGACCCGACCGAGAGACGGCCGCTGGGCAGGTGCCGCGTCGCGGTTCGAGGATTCGCGGCGTCAATGCGGCGATCGACCAGGCGGTTGAAGGCCATGGCGGCCGAGCGCGCCATGGCCATGCAGAGCAGGATGCCGAGCCAGTCCCGGGGTCGACCGCGCCAGTCGTCTGGCCCTCGCGCGGCCATCGCCGCTCCCAGAAGCGCAAATGGCAAGGCGAACAGCGTGTGGCTGAAGCGGACGAGTTCGAGATAATCTCTCAGCCTGGCGTATGCGGCGTTGGCCATGAGGTTTGTGGAACCCGATTCGTGAGCTTGGGGCGGTTGGTGATCCGATGTCCGAGCCGAGAATCAGTGCGGTTTCACCGCGAAGACATGAACACTGGCGGCATAATCATTGACGTTGTAGCGAGTCAGCAACTCAGCCAGCCGAGCGTGAAGGGCCTGGTCGTCGCTGGACGCGGGCGGAGAGCAGCAACCGGAACTGGCGATGGGCAGACCCGAACCGATCGTGGCCTCGGAGACGGCCGGTGGCGGGCAGCAAACCGACTGGTTTTCGACCTTGGCGTACGCGTTGAGGTCGGCGCCGCTGTCGAGAATTTCGACATGCGCGAATCCGGCATCGAGCAATTCTTGACGATACGAATCGATCGGAATCGCTCCGGCGATGCAGCCGACGTAGGCCATGAGGTCATCGGCCAGTTCGGGGGGCAACGGCCGCTTGAGAGCGATGTCGCTGACAGCGAGTCGTCCGCCCGGTTTGAGCACCCGGGCGATCTCCCGGAAAACGGCCGGCTTGTCGGGAGCGAGGTTGATGACGCAGTTGCTGATGACGCAATCGACCGAGGCATCGGGCAAGGGAAGACGATCGATGGTGGCGTGGTGAAAGGCCACGTTGGTCAAGGGAGAACCATCGTCGGCGAGGGCCTTCTCGGCGTTGCGGCGGGCCAGCTCGATCATCTCCTCGGTCATGTCGATGCCGATCGCCTTGCCGGTAGGCCCAACCTTCCGGGCGGCCAGGAACACGTCGAGCCCGCCGCCGCTGCCGAGGTCGACCACCGTTTCCCCTTCTCGAAGGTGGGCAAAGGCCGTGGGGTTTCCGCAGGAAAGCCCCATGTTGGCCTCGGCCGGTATGGCGCCGAGCTCCTCGGCCGAATAGCCGAAGGCCTCGGCCACGGCGCGAACGCCTTCGTGATTGCTCGACAGACCGAGCGTCGCGACGGAACCATACTTGGATCGAACCGCTTGCTGGATGGTTTCGGACATGTCGCACCTCAATTCCTGGTTCAGGGGGCCGATCAAGTTACCTGGCGGACAAACGATTGCGAACCTGGAGCATCACCGAGAGCATCAGCCGTCCGATATCGTCGCGACGCTCGGCGTACTTGGCCGCCTCGAAACTCGACCCATCGTAGATTTTAGGATCGAGGTAAGGCATCGACAGTCTCAGGGCCGCGCCTTTGACAACCGGGCAGCTTGCGTCGGCCTCGCCGCAGACCAACAGCGCGGCGAAATCGCGTTGCGGGTTGCTCGGGTCGAGATACATCTTGGAGAATTCGACCGTTTCGAGAGGCAGCTCCTCCGAGGCGCCGGGTTTTCCCCAACGCACCCGATAGGTGGGATTCGGGGTGTCGGGCTCACCGCGAGGGGCCTCGTTCCCCGTTGGTTCCACCTCGACGCCAATCGCTCGCAGCGCGGCGATCGAGCGAGAGTTGAAGGCACTCGGGGAGGTTCCACCGCTGTGGAAGCGAATCTCGGGCATGCCGTAATAGGCGGCGGCGATGTTGCCCATTGTCGCGCCGAGGATGCTTCGACGACTATTCCCGGTGCAGATGACCGTGATGTGCAAGGGGCGGCCGGGCTGGTATTGGGAAGCGATCCAGTTCGCCAGCCGCCTGCCAGCCGCCTGGTGAGGTTCATCGATCATGTCGAGCGAGGTGCTCAGCAGCGCGACGTGCGAGGCGACCTCCGGCAGGAGTCGAGTCCGCGACGGAGGGGCATTGTCGTCCAGAATCTTCTGAATCTCAGCATCGCCCAGCGTGTTATCCGGGCCGGCGAGCCGGGAGAAGGTCGAGGGATCCATCAGGCCGTCCAGTTCGTTGGGGGTTAAGACACCATCGCGTCCGAGCGCCTTCACCAGGGTTCCCTTGACTCGCTCGTCGTTGCGCGGATCGACGGCGTCTGGCGTGCCGAAGCGCTGGATCAGCCAGAACGCGCGAACGAACGATCCCTCGTCGAGATGATCCGTCGCCGGAGGCTCAGCCGCCATTGTCAATAAGCATGCCATCCAGATCAACGAGACCAGAGGATTCGCCATTTGGAAAGATCCCAGCGTGTTGATGGAACAGTGCCACGGGAGGCGATCGCGTGGCGCGATCGTCGATCCCATCGCGGGAGTTTGAAATCAAAGTCCGTCGCCGCAGGACGACACGATGCGAGCTAAACGCCGCTGGTCCTCTCGCACGATGTTCAGATCGGACAGACCCGATCCCAGACCCTCGAGCAGCGTTCGATGCAGGGACGACTGCGGAGGCGCCAGCCGGTAGTAGACCCACAAGCCCTGCTTCCGGCCCGTGACCAACCCGTGCGTCCGCAAGTACGCCAGATGCCGCGAAACCGTCGGCTGCGGCAGGCCAAGCGTCTCGTGAAGATGGCAAACGCAAACCTCGCGGTCGCCCGAGAGCAAGTGGAGCAACCGGAGCCGGACCGGGTCGGCGAACGCCTTGAAGAGCTTTGCCGAATCATCCAGCGTCATGAGGTTTGAGGGCGTTTTCTTCATTCGTGTAGACGAATATAGTGGGCGGCGTGGCGCGTGTCAAGCGGTTCGACGACGGGGCAGCGCGGTGTCCCCGGCCGGGAAGTGGAGAGGCTGGAGCGAGCCGGACCATGGCCAATGGAGGCGGTTTGGGCCGGTCGGTCGCTCCAGCCTGGCGGGTTGGAGAGACGTGATCGGGGTGCGAGTCGCGAGGGCTGCGGATCAGTGCGCGGCCAAATACGAATCGAAGACCCGGACCTTCGACCACGAGTCCTTGTTGACCTGAACGAACTCGTCGTGGCGAGGATTCTTGAGGTACATGAGCTTGGCGTCCTTGCTCTCGAAGACCACATGAAGGGCCACGTCGAAATCCTTGACGCTGACCGGTTCGTCGACGTCGTCGGCGATAGTTCCGACCGAGAAGTAGACGGTTCCCTCGATGTTTCCGAGGTACTTCTGGCACGACGCGACGAATTTCTCTCGGGATTCGTTCGAATGATCCTTGAGCGTGAAAAAGACCATGTGAGCGAGCTGTGCCCCTTTCTTCTCGGAGGATCGGCCGACGGCCGAAAGCAGCAGAGGAGCAACGAGCACGAACGTCAGCGCCACGGTTAGTCCGCGATTCATGTTGAGGACTCCGGATGTGGGGAAGGAACGAGTAACCACCTTGTCGGGCTGGTCATCATGACGAGAGGACGGTATCGCCGCAAGTCGGGCCAGCGCGATTCAAACGGTCCGCGAGCGTGTGCGCTCATGATTCTCAAGGAACTCGGCGCATTGTGGGGTTTCGGAATCCGTGTATCGGCCGGTACTTTAGCGTGAAGCGAGGTGGGCAACGCGAGGAACGGACGCGTTCCAGCAGGGGGGCCTCGCTCCCTCGGCGAGAAACGGAACAAAGATCATGCGACGTGATTTCGGGCTCCTGACGGTTTCCTTGGCGTTCTCGGTCATGATCGTGGACTCGACGTTCTCGGCGGATTCGCCGAACGCGAAATCTCGAGGCGCGCCGAACGCGGTGTCGATCGTGGAGTTCGGGGCCAAGCCCGGTCCGGAGAATGCCGTGGCCACTCGGAAGGCGATCCAGTCGGCGCTCGATGCGTTGCCAGCCGATCAGGCGGGGCTCGTCCGTGTTCCCGCCGGGGACTGGTGGATCGACGAACCGATCCTGATCGACCGAAGCGACGTGACGCTGTCGGGCGAGGGATTCGCGTCTCGCATCAACCGAGGCGCGGAGAACGCGGGGGATCTGCTTCTCCTCGGCGTCAAGCGGCTCCCGCTCAGTCGGGACCACCTCGACACGCTGGCGGGTCGACCCGCGATCCGGCTTCGAGGCAACACGAGACTGGCGTCGTTTGGGGGGCCGCTTGACCAGGGTGGGGAAAAGGGGTACGAGGCCGCCAATGGCCTGACGATCGATCTTATGTTCGCCATCCCGACCGAGTTCAAAGGTGACGGCGTGGCGATCTGCGGATTGTCCGTGAAGGACCGACCGAGCCCCTGGTCGTTGTGGGCTCACAAGACCAACGAGAAGGGCAAGGGTCGATACAGCTTTCGATTCGCGACCAGGGCCCCGAACGGAGCGGCGAGACGGGGAGATTTCGAGTTCGAGGCCCCGCTCGGTCCTGCTGTGCGTCTGACGATCCAACTGGACCTTAAGGCCGGGGTTTTCGCCGCCTGGGTGAACGGGCTCCTGGTCAAGGCGAATCCGCGGGGCGACTCGTTGTTGCCTGGATCGAGGTTCGTGGCGAACCATCTGGTTCCGTTCGGATTCGGGGCGACGGGCGCTCAGGCCTGGGGCGGCGGGGATTGGTTCGGATCGCCGGCCGATCTCGTCGTGGCGGGCCTGAAGCTGGTGTCGCGGCCGTTGTATTCGGTGAAAGCGCCGCGACAGCAGCGCCTCGACCGGAAACCTCTGGATGACGCGCTTCGCTACGACACGAACGAGGATGGCTTGCTGGGATACTTGAAGGTGCCTGACACCATTCCGACGAATCGCGTACTCGACCTGGTGGGGTCGTACAACCGGCCCTCGACGATGCTCTGGCTCGACCTGCCGGAGCACGGCGGTTACGCGGCGACGGCGGGAAATGTTACGATTCGAGACCTGTGGCTCAATGCCCAGTGGTACGCGAGCGGACAGGTCATTGGGATCGGCGAGGTCAACAATCTTCGCCTCGAAGGTCTCAGGATCCACGGGGCCGCCCATGGAATCGGTTGTAAGAGGTTCGGCGTCCTTTATCCCATTCGCGTTCTGAATTGTGATTTTGCCTATCAGACCGCGGTGTCCATCGATCTGTTTGCCGGCACGGCGGTCATGCTGCGCGACCTGATGATCCAAGGGGCGGGCCGGAGCGGAGCCCTGGTGGCCTGGCGGTCGAAAATCGTGTTTGATGGCGCGTTCATCTCGGGGTTCGGACAACCTTCGGCCGTGCTGAGGCTTGTGGATTGTCATGCGACGATTCGCGACGTTGGGGCCGATTACGAGGGGCTCGAGTTCCCGAGTGATGCCTACATTCTCGCGGAGTCGACGGGCGACAGTACGGATGACACGACGCATCTCACCGTCGAGCGATTTGGCGCCGGACTCGTGTCGCCCAAGGCGGCGATCGTGCGTTTGACCGGCTCGGGCGAGGGGGTGGCCCGGATCATGGATCTGGCCACCTCGAAAGGGGCAACCAAGCACGAAGCCGCCGTGCTTATCGAGGGTGCTGGCTGGAAGGGACACGTCGAAGGGACGAGCGACCTGCGGGAGGGACCGGCCGTGCTCGGAGGGAAGTTCGCACGGCCGTTCTCGAGCTCCGCGCCGCCTCGAGCCCGCTAGGTCAAGGCTCGGGCGTTGGAAGCGATTGGCTCCCCTCGTTCGAAGTCCGGCGAATCGTTGCCAGCCAGGCTCGGGGACCGCCAGGGCTGAACCAGTGTGCGCTCTCGGGGGTGGTTTCGAAACGCGCCTCGCGAATGGTTTCGACGATCCAGCCGTCGCGGAACGCTTCGTGAAGCTCCTGGGATGTGATCCGGCGCGGACCCTCGCCGGGAGGCTCTTGGTCGCTGAAGCAGAGGAGATGAACCCGGCCTTCAGGATGGACCGCACGAGCCAGGGACGCGACGTATTTCGGACGTTCCTCGTCGTTGAACGTGTGGAACAAGCCGCAGTCGATGATGGTGTCAAAGGATC
Source organism: uncultured Isosphaeraceae bacterium (assembly GCA_964599655.1). Taxonomy (GTDB): domain Bacteria; phylum Planctomycetota; class Planctomycetia; order Isosphaerales; family Isosphaeraceae; genus CAZRGV01. The sequence goes on from CAZRGV010000014.1 coordinate 35,957, forward strand.
GACCGAGCTGCTCCAGCTCCAGGGCGTTCAAGACGAGGAACGGCACCTTGAGCCCTCGTTGTTGAGCCTTGGCCTGTGCGCGTTCGATGGCCATGGGCACGAAATCCACGCCCCAGACCGAGTGGCCCCTTGAGGCGAGAAAGAGTGCGTTCTCGCCCGTGCCGCAGCCAACGTCCAGAATCGTTCCCGCGAGTTCCCCCGACGCTTCGAGTTTGACGAACTCGGGTTGCGGTCCGCCGATATCCCAGGGTGCTTGACCCTGATAGGCGGATTCGAATCGTTCTCGACTCATGGGTGTCTCTCCGTGATCCTCTGACCTGTGTTCAGAGTAACCGTTCCACGGGATTCTTGTCACGGTTTCCGGGCGTCAACGACTATGCTGGAATGAAACGAGGTGTTGACGGCCAAGGGGTCGCAATGGACCGTTGATCCCTACGAAAGTTGGTTGGCCCAGGAGGTGATCGGCGATGAAGATCGGCGCGATGAACCATCCGGCGCGAGATCCCATCGCGGAAATCGACTGGATCGGTCGGCACGGATTTGACTTCGTGGATTTCACGTTGGAACCGCCTCTGGCCGATCCAGATCGGATCGATCCGGGTGCGGTTCGACGCGCCCTCGATCGCCACAAGCTGGACGTTGTGGCGCACACGGCGTGGTTCTTACCGTACGGGTCGCCCTTCGTCAGCCTGCGGCGTGCCGGTCTGGGAGAGCTCCGCCGTTGTTTGAAGGCGGCCGACCGAATCGGAGCTCGGGTCATGAACACCCATTACTGCAAGACGCCGCCGGGTTTCTCGTTCGAAGACGCGGTGAACTGGCATGACGAGGTTCTGGCGCCCCTCTGCGAGGAGGCGGCCGGTCTGGGCATCACGATCGTTCTGGAGCACATACCCCACGGAGGGCACAGCCAGCTCGAATCGATCGCGGCGCTGCTGGATCGAATCCCCTTGCTTCAGTTTCACCTCGACAGCGGTCATGCGAAGCTCGAGCGCGCCTACGATCGCTGGGATGAGTATCTCGACCGCCTCGGACCCCGGTTGCGACATGTACACCTTTCCGAAAACGATGGAACCCACGATCAGCATCTTCCTCTAGGCGCCGTGGCACGAAGCGGCATGGACTGGCCGGAGCGGGTTCGACGACTGAAGTCGATCGGCTACGACGCGACGATCACTCTCGAGGTCTTTTCCCTCCAGAAAGAGTATCTCCTGCTCAGCCGAGACCTGCTCAAAACCTGGTGGAAGAGCGCCTGACCAACAGGGGGTGTCGAACCACGCGCGTTCCGTCATTCTTGATTCATGGAGATCACGTCTTGTGAGAGCCAAGAAAGATATCGTCCGAGATTGGTTGCCTCGCTACACGGGTCGTCCGCTGGAGGAATTCGGGCCATACATCCTCCTGAGCAACTTCAACCACTACGTCGAGCTGTTCGCGCGGCGGTTTGGCGTCGAGATTCTGGGACGCGACCGGCCGATGCAGACCGCGACGGCCGAGAGTATCACGATCATGAATTTCGGCATGGGAAGCGCCATGGCGGCCACGGTCATGGATTTGCTTTCGGCGGTTGAACCGAAGGCGGTCCTCTTCCTGGGCAAGTGCGGCGGATTGAAGAAGACGAAGGTCGGCGACTTCATCCTGCCCATTGCCGCGATCCGAGGCGAAGGCACGAGTAATGATTACCTGCCTCCCGAAATCCCCGCGCTCCCGTCCTTTCGCTTGCAGAAGGCCGTTTCCGCGATGATCGTCGAGCACGATTGCGACTACTGGACCGGGACCGTTTACACGACCAATCGCCGGGTCTGGGAACATGACGAAAAATTCAAGGAGTACCTCAAGCAAACGAGAGCCTCGGGGATCGACATGGAGACCGCCACGATCTTTGTCGTCGGCTTTGTTAACCACATTCCCAAGGGGGCGTTGCTGCTGGTTTCGGATAACCCGATGGATCCCGAGGGGATCAAGACGTCTCGGAGCGACGTTGCCGTGACCGAGAAATACGTGATGAAGCATCTCGAAATCGGGGTCGACGCCCTGATCGAGCTACGTGATTCCGGCGAGTCGGTCAAGCACCTCCGCTTTGAATGACGTGTGATGACGTCGCGACCTCGGAATCTCTTCCACCTCGAGGATCTGGAACGTGTCTCGCGGGCTGATAGGGGCTAAGATTCTCATGAAACGCATTGCTTGCTGGATCGTGATCCCAACCGCCCTTCTCACGACGCTCCCGGTCGCTCGGGCAGGGGAAACGGCGTCCAGCTCCCGGAAGCTGAAAATCGTGGTCTTTGGCGGACACCCCGATGACCCCGAATCGGGGGCCGGGGGGCTCATTGCCCTGCTCACGAGGCAAGGGCACGACGTGATCGTGGCCTACGGGACGGCCTATCGGGACGATCGTCGTGTCCTTGGCCGACCAGAATCGGAAGTCCGCCGCGAGGAGGGGACCGCAGCCTGCAATGTTCTGGGGGCAAGACCCAAGTTCTTTTCCTATGCTCACGAAGACTTCTTCGCCGACGAATCGGCGTTACAAAATGTCTCGAAGTGGCTCGACGAGGTAAAGCCCGACGTCGTGGTGACGCACTGGCCGCTTGACATGCATCCCAATCACCATGTTGTCAGCTCCCTGGTCTGGCAGTGCTACAAGAGAAACGGCGGCTGGAATCTCTACTTCTTCGAGGTGATGACTGATCAACAAACCATTGCATTTCGCCCTGACCTGTACCTCGATATCGCTCCGGTTCGCGCGATCAAGCGTCGAGCGTTGGACAAGCACATCAGCCAGAATCCCGATTCGATCTGGGACTCCCACGAGACGATGCATCGTCGACGAGGGGCGGAGTGTGGCGTGGAATTCGCGGAAGCCTACTCACTGCTCGAGCCAAAACCGGGATGCGCCTTGCTTCCGGTTCCGTTTCTTCAACGACGAGGCCGGCCGGACTCGGGGCCAGGGAGCGCGGAATCCGATCGTTGAGCGTCGTGTTGAAGTTCTGTTCAATTTATTCCAGCAAATGCCGGCGCGACGCCTTCGGGTCCGTCGGTGCGATTCGATTCCGCTTCTGCCGAAACTCTTTAGCAGACTGCCGGGGTATCGTCTCTGGAGCCTCGCCGGCCAGCACGATCAGGTTGTAGGTCGATGAACGGGCCGCCGCGAGAAGGTCTCGGTGATTCTCGGATCACCCGATGAGGAGCAGCCTCGGTTTCGATCGAGCGTCTCCGACTCAGAAGCGAGTCAACGCATAGGGAGTCGGGTCGATGTGCGGGGTTCGACCGTCGATCAGTTCGGCGACAAGCCGTCCGGTGGCGGGAGCCATCGAGAGTCCAAGCATTCCGTGACCGGCGGCGATCAGCACGTTATCGATCGACGGCGATGGGCCGATGGCCGGCTTGCCGTCGTAAATCATGGGACGCCACCCCCACCATTGTTCCATCAACGGTTCCGCCGTCGGTTGTCGAAGATAGTGGCTCGCTCCTTGGCGAAGAAGCTCCAGCCGAGCCGGATTCATTGTTTCGTCGTAACCAGCGAACTCCATTGTCGAGCCAATACGATACCCTGATTTCAACGGCGTGACGGCGACCCGGTGTTCCTCGAAGATTAACGGGATCGATGGACAGACTTTGGGCCGAGCCATCGTGAGTGAGTATCCCTTGCCAGGCTGGATGGGAATTCGACAACCCAGTTGCGCGTGAAGTAAGGGTGTCCAGGCTCCGGTCGTGACCAGAAACGTGTTCGCGGAGAATCGACCCTGTGAGGTTTCCACCGCTCGGACCACGCGACCATCGCGATCGAAGCCTCGAAACGTGCAGCCTTCCAGGAACTCGACCCCTCGGGCCTCGAGAACACTTCGCCAGGACGAAAGCAGCTTGTCCGGTCGAAGATGGGCGTCCGATTGGTAGTGCCACCCGCCCGCGAGGCCGGGTTTTAAAGCTGGCTCGAGATCGTTGAGTGCCTGCCCGTCGTAGCGCGTCGCCCCCATGTGGAAGGAGTCGCGGAGCAACCGGTCGGTTTCCGCGTAGTGGTCCATGGCCTTCTGGGTAAGAAACACGAAGAGCAAGCCTCGGGTTTCCCATTCCGCATCCAGGGACTCCTCCCGGAACAGATCATCGTAAAGCGAGCGTGAGGCGTTGAGCATCGCCTGGATGGCTCGAGCCGACTCCATCATATCGGCCGTATTGCAGCGACGGGCGAACTGGTAAAGCCAGTTCCAGAGCGCCGGATCAAGTCGAGGTTTGATCGATAATGGCGAGTTCTTTTCGACTAATGTTTTGAGTGTCTTTCCAATCACACCCGGTCCGGCGAGAGGCAGCACGTGGCTCGGACAGACGAAACCGCAATTCGCATGTGAGCAGGCGCCCCCAATCTTCCCCTGATCGAGAACCACGACGGCATGGCCCGATTGACGGAGATAGTGGGCACAGGCCATTCCGATCACGCCTCCACCGATGACGATCACTCGGTTGGCGCCCTGGATCATGAACGGATTCCCATCTGGAAAGGGTCTCGCGGGTCAAGGATTAAAGTTGCCTCCGCATTGACAAATGCCGACCCACGGATGCTCGGGATCAATCGGCCGTTTTCAACGCGAATCGAGCCTTCAAAAACGCTCCCGATAATGCTCTCCTGACGCCAGACCTGTCCCTCGCGAAGTTTGCCGTCGGAAAACAGACAGGCGAGCTTGGCGCTCGTACCGGTGCCGCAAGGCGAGCGGTCATAGGCCTTTCCCGGGCACAGCACGAAGCTTCTGCTGTCGGCATCGGGACGCTGTGGTGGACCGAACAGTTCAATATGGTCAATCTCGGCGCCGCCTCTTCCGGTGACCCCGTTGTTCTTCAGGGCTCGGCGGATTCGCCACGACAGGTCAGTCAATTGGTCGACGTTGGAGAGCCGAAGGTCCTGGCCGTGCTCGGACACGAGGAAAAACCAGTTACCCCCCCAGGCGACATCACCGGTCACGGGCCCGAAACCTTCGACCTCGACCGTGACCCCCTTCGCGTAACGATCGCTCGGAACGTTTTCAAGGGTTGCGCTGTTTTCGCCATCAAACTCGAAGGAGACAACCCCCACGGGTGTTTCGAGCCGGTGCCTGCCCGCGGCAATGCGTCCCAGGTAACCCAGCGTGATGGCGACTCCGATCGTGCCGTGTCCGCACATTCCCAGGTAGCCGACATTGTTGAAGAAGATGACGGCCGCAACACAATCCGGGTCGGTCGGCTCAAGGAGTAGGGCACCGACCATGACGTCGGACCCTCGGGGCTCATTGACGACGGCGGATCGGAATGTGTCAAAATGATGCCGGAATCGTTCCAGTCGCTCGCGTAACGGGCCTGGACCAAGGTCTGGACCGCCACCGATCACCACGCGCGTCGGTTCGCCTGCTGTATGGCTGTCGATCACGGAAACGCGCAGTAGCCCTGGTCGCGACATGAGAAGCACCCCCGTCCAGTTCGATCGCGAGGACGCCGCGCTCTGTTGGATTCGGAATGACGTGCGAGACTCGCATGGGAATCGACGAAGCTCAGTCTTCGTTCGCAAGATGATGAATCGTGTTGTGAATCATCCCATGTATGGGGCTCCCATCACTTGTCTTGATCGAATATTGGATTTCCATACACCAGGTAGGCTGAATGTCGGGAATCTCCAGAAAGATCGATCGGCCATTCTCGAGCAAGCGTGATGAGGTCACTTTAAGTGTCTGTTCGTCGTAATGATCGGAACCGTACTTCGCGCTCCGCTTCAGCGCCCAGGTGCTGATGGTAAAATTCGCTGGCACGGCCGTCGAAGTGGAGTCGAGCGGCCCGCTAAAATCAATCTGAATGCCATGACGCTTGGCGTGAAGACCAACGGGGACATAGATCGGTTTGCCTGTGTAACGCACTCGATAAAAATCCCCCGGCTGCTGTTGGTTCCCCGCCCAGGCGAACATCCCGCACGTATAGAGCTGGCCGCTCATGGGATGAAACCGGCCTCTCATAACACCCGTTGGAAACGGAGGGATCGGGAGTTCGGCCATTCCGCCTTGCATCTGGCCGTCGACTTTTTCATGAGGGACCACGTAGATCTTGCCATAACCATACGAGAAATTAAGTAGAGATCCTTTAAGCGGCTTCCAGGCATCGCTGTTCACCCAGAGCAGCTCACTGGGCGAACGATCAAAACGGTTGGTGATCCAGCAGATCGGAGGTTCCATGGCACGATCGGACGTATCCGTAACGTCGTGGTATCCCCACATATTGCCATAAAAACGTCCGGACGTGACCCAGTTAATCCGGTTCTTTGGGGTCCAGAACCCTTCCTGGTCCGTAAGAGCGAAGGATCCGTCCGGATTGAGGCAGACGCCGTTAGGCGCACGGAACCCCGTGGCGAGGATGTCCGTCCGAAGGCCATCTTTGCTGACTCGTAGCAGGGTGCCGTGCTGGGGAACAAGTGCCGTCAGACCGTGCCGGGCGGCCTTGGTGTAGTAAAAGTTTCCTTCGCCGTCAACCTGAAGGTCCATGGCGAATTCATGGAAGTGATCCGTGACTTGATGATCATTATTAAAGTTTTCATAAAAGTCGGTTTCGCCGTCACCATTGAGATCGCGGAGGATGCAAATCTGGTCGCGACAGCTAACGTAAATGGCTCCGTTCGTATATTTCAATCCCAGGGGCTGGAAGAGTCCCGAGGCGATCCGACGCCAGGTCAATCCCTGTTCGGGCTGGTTGATGCCGCGCACCTCCCAGACGTCGCCATCCCAGGTGCAAACCGCGGCGCGATCGCCTCCGGGCAGGAAATCGAAGCCGCTCGGCCGGACGAGACACGACCAAGGATTGGACGATGGGACCGACAGGGTATCGACCGCGAACGGTTCCCGATCATCACCGACGATCGCTTTTGTGTGAACATGTTCGGGCCAGTGGGGTGGTCCGCCCTGAAGGGCGCTGGCGAGATCGATGGAAGGATCATGGATTGGTGGGGAGGTCGCGATTCGGGTCGCCTGCTCGGGTCCACGGACGCGCGAGGTCCAAAGCGTAAAACGCAATGTTTCCTGCCCGGCGGGAATGGTGAGTCGAAGGTCTCCGTCGCTCGATTTGTGCCAGTGAGCCCCGGGAATCTCCGGAGAGAGACCCGCCAGGATTGTTTGTGACCGCGAAACGTCCGATTCAGGTCGCTGGATCGTGCCATCATGACCTTTTCCGGATAGATCCACAAGCGTTGTTCCGATTTCGCCTTCCAGGTTCCAGCGAGCCAACAGAGAGTCCACCCTGGTTCGCTTCTTGAACGCACCGGCGAGATCTTCCAGAGAGAGGACACTCCGGTGGAACTGGATTTCCTTGATCTGTCCCATGAAGAGGCTTTGTGGCCCAGGAAAATCTGGCGAGGCGAATCCGATGCGGATGACGTGATCCTTGACTTTCTGTTTGGGCTTGAGGTGTCCTTCTCCCTCGATTCGTCCATCAACGTAGAGGCGAACGTTCCCGTCCTCGTGATTCCAGGTCATCGCCACATCGTGCCACTGGTCGTCATCCACTCGGCTTCGAGAAGTCACCGCCCCGACCCATCCAATGTCGAAGACGAGACGGCCGCCTCGAACGAACAGGGCTTTCCCATCGTGCACCCATTTCGAGGCGGGCTTCGTTTCGCTGAAAATGGTTCCTCCTCGTCGGGTCTTGATCCGCGCCAGAAGGGAGTAGTCGTTCGTTGTCAGGTCAAAATCATCGGGGTTCGCGAATTCGAAGTACGTTTTCCCATCAAAGAGATAATGGATGTTTGAATGCATATTATTGGGCTCAGCGGCCTGGTTCGTCTCCAGTGCGGCAAGGCCGTCATCGAGCAATCGGAACGAGGCATGGGCATCCGGATGGCGCGCGACCTGGAGCGTGATGTCGCGGTCTCGACGTCCCACCTCAAAATTCCGCGTGAAAACGAAATCATTCTGCGATCGTATCAGCCCTGGGCTTTCCAGAATGCCGGTGGCGCCCACGGAATACGAAACGACGACGCGATCCCCCTGGTGGTAGAGACCTCGGAAATGTGCCCAGTCGCGAGGAAGGGGGCCATACGGGCGATTGTCGCGCCCACGGAGCCGAGGGTCCTGGAATCCGTCCGACCCGGGACCGGCCCAACCAGGTCCAGTCGGATTGGAGAATTGAAGGTCGCCGACAATTCGGGGATGAACCTGGTGCTGGCCATTAAAGTTGACGCCGTTCCAGTCGATGAAGCCCTCGCCAGTCCAGGCGGCCGCCACCCGCATGGTATCCTCGTCGAAAATCATCCAAGCATTCCCGCGAGCCACGCCTCCCGGACCGGGATCGAGTCGGATCGCGATTCCCTTGTACGCGAAGTTGGAACCATCGTCCCCGACCTCGTAGGTCGCGGTGAGGTGGGGACCGTAATTCATGGTCGCCCAGGGCTCGATGGTTACCGCCTCGGGACCACGCGTTGTCCCCTTCGGCAATCCTACGAGGTAAGAATCGTTTATTCGAGAGTATTGTGTCGGATTCCGATCTTTCAGGAAAACTTCGCGGATGTAGTGGATCACGTCGTACTTTTGCTGAGGGACCATCCATGTTTGCGGCATCATTTGACCATAGCCGTAGGTTAAGGTCTTATACATACTGTACGGGTCCGCGCCATTCTTGAATGCTTCCGTGGCAAAGCGGCGCGACGTAGGGAGCGACCCCGGCTGGTCGAGCGTGCCGTGGCAATTGACACAGAGACGATGATAAATGGTCTTACCCCGCTCGAAGCTCGACTCGTCAAGATCGCGAATCATGCCCGCATGATCGACGCTCGCTTCGTAGGAAGGGAGCGGACGAGCGGCTGTAACCGACGCGGGGGGCATCAAATCCCGGGCCCGATCGGGACCATTCTCCGCGATCTCCGCAAGGTAACGGACGAGGTCCAGGAATTCCTGGCGCGACCCCAGATTGCTCACAAGGCCCGACGGCATAATGGACGACGGACTACCGGACTGACCATCGATCTGCTCGCGTCGAATGGTAACGACTTCACCATTACGCGAGACGTCGCGGACCACCATGGACTCCGGCCGATCTTCAACGAGAAGCGCGGTCAGCACTTTTCCGTCTGTCGTGGCGATTTGCAGCGGCTCGTAACCTTTTCGAATGACTTTCGACGGCCTCAAGATCGATTCGATGATGTGGATGATGCTCGGCTTTTCGGGCCAGCGGGCGAGATTGGGTCCGAGCTTACCGGGTTCGTCGGTCGTAGTATGGCACGTCGTACAGGCGAGCGTTGGGCGGTAGAAAACGATGGCGCCTCGGCGTGCATCACCCAGCGTTCTCGATTCGTCGGCGAGCCGCTCGGGCGAATCGCCGAGGAGCTGACTTTCAAGCCCCGCCTGCGGCGTTGGGGCGTCGTCGGCGTCGAGCAATCCATTACCGAAGAGAGTCGAGCAGACCAACGACAACCAAAAAGGTACGCTCCGAAACCCGTTCGCCAAATCCTGAGCGAGCCTGCTCATGAATCTCTCCCGCGTTATTCGACGACGTAAACGGGTGTTCCGAGCACGTCCAAGATCGGGTGGATACCAAGTCCCGGCTCGGTCGAGGCCGCCATTCGACCATTCCGACGCCGAGGGGCACCCTCCGCCGTGGACACCGTGACATAACTATTAAAGTCGGTTGACGTGAACAGATATTCTGTTGGTGTGCTATGAGCGAGGTGAGAGATCGCGGCCGTGGTGATGTCGCCGCCCCAGCTATCTTCAATCGTCAGCGCGATACCCAGAGAAACGCAGAGGTCTCGGGCCTGCCTCGCCTTCGTCAATCCCCCAAACTTACTGATCTTGATGTTAACAACATCCATTGCCATGTCGGCATGTCCACGCAAGAGAGAATTCAGACCATCAATCACCTCGTCGAGAACGAAAGGATGATCGGTGCGTCGTCGAATCGACAGACATTCCTCGTAGCTCGCGCACGGCTGTTCGATGTAAACGTCGATATCACGAACCTCGCGAACGACGCGAATCGCGTCGTGCATCAACCAGCCGGTGTTCGCGTCGGCCACCAGCCGGTCTCCTGGCTGAAGCTGTTCGGCCACGGCGCGAATTCGCTCGATATCCGTATTCGGATCACCCCCAACCTTGAGCTGAAATCGCCGGTATCCTTCCTCGCGGTACGAGGCGACGCGACGCGCCATGTCTTCTGGCGACTCCTGGGAAATGGCGCGATACAGCACGAAGTCTTCGCCGTGGCGCCCGCCCAGCAAGGTACAAACCGGGAGGCCGGCCGCCTGGCCAAGGAGATCCCAGCAGGCCATGTCGATGGCCGATTTGACGTAGGGATGCCCCTTGAGCGCCTCATCCATACGACGGTTGAGTTTCTCGAGCTCGCGGGGATCATGCTGGAGGAGATGAGGCGCCAGCTCTCGGATGCCCGTTCGGCATCCCTCGGCGTACGATGGAAGGTAAAACGGGCCGAGCGGGCAGACCTCGCCATGGCCGACCAGCCCCTCATCGGTCTCGACCCGGACGACCGTGCTGTCGAAAACGGTCACCGACTTCCCGCCAGACCAGCGATAGCTCCCCTCGCGCAGCGGTAGTTCGACTCGGTACACCGCGATTCGAGCGATCCTCATTTCGAGTTCCTCGCCAATTCGGTCGGAGCAGCGACAGTCATCCGGATGCCGATCACGGCGCTTTCAACGGGGCGATGGCCTGGTTGCGATGCCGTGTCGAATGATGGACAGAATCCGCTCGCGCTCGTCTCCGACCAAGGGGAGCCTGGGCGCTCGAACCATTTCGGAGCCGAGGCCACACTCCTGGACGGCCAGTTTAATATACTGAACCAGCTTCACGTGCGTATCAAGGTGAAGCAGCGGTGTGTACCAGCGATAAACCTCGCGGGCCTCGTCCCAGCGGCCCGAGCTCGCCAGATCCCAGAGCAGGCGGTTTTCGGCAGGGAACGCGTTGACCAGGCCAGATACCCAACCCACCGCGCCTAGCAAGACGCTCTCGAGTACAAGGTCGTCAACCCCGCAAAAGAGGTCGAATCGATCACCGCAGAGGTTCTTCAGATCCGTGATCCGACGAACGTTTTCGGACGATTCCTTGATGGCCACAAACCTTGGTTCGTCAGCAAGTTCGACGAACATTTCGGGAGTAATGTCAACATAATAAGAGACGGGGTTGTTATAAATCATGATCGGAAGGTCCGAAGCGGTGGCCACGGCTCGAAAATGCGACAGTGTCTCCCTCGCGTCCGACTTGTAGACCATCGCCGGTAGAACCATCAGGCCATCCACGCCGATTCGACTCGCGTCGGCGGCGAAACGGCAGGCCCTGGCCGTGGTGCACTCGGCCACGCCCGTCAAGACAGGGACCCGGCCCGCGACGTGAGCCACCGTGGACTTGAGGACGTCGAGCTTTTCCTCATACTCGAGCGAACAGTTCTCCCCCACGGTGCCCAGCATGATCAGGCCATGAATACCCGCCTCGATCATCCGGGAAAGATGCGACATGGTCGCGTTTAGATCGAGCGTCTGATCGGGATGAAATTGCGTGGTCGCGGCCGGAAAGACGCCCTTCCAGTGAACATTCAGTCTGCCCATCATCTCAAAGTTCCATCGTATATCGGTTCGCGTATTCGGACGGCCGGGAATTGACAGGATTCTGAAGCAACCGCAACAATACTGTGACATCGTACGCAATGTCAACTAGGTCGTGGAAAGAGGAATTGAGATTGGGCCCGACCGAGACGCCGCCGCAAGGGTGTGATCCAGTCGTGGAACCGCGCGACACGCGCCGCGCCACGATTGCGGAATACATCAAGAGTGATCTGATTTGCCGACTACGAGCAGGACGAGGCGGGCCGGAGCCGCTCACGCTCAAGGCCCTCTCGCTCCACTATGGCGTGAGTCTTACGCCGGTCCGCGAGGCGTTTCGCGATTTGGTTTTGGAAGGGGTACTGGTCCGACGGAGCGACGGGCGTGTCTCGGTCAATCCGAACCTGAGTCGGCTGAAGTCTCGGCCAGATCAACCAAAAATCCAACGTCCCGTCGCTCGAACCACGGATCTCGAGCACGCGCTGTCGAGGGAAATCATCGGGAAGAGCCTTCGAGGCGAGGCGGAGTATCTCCGGGAAGAGGCGACCGCGAGACGATTCCGGGTGGGAAGGACTGCGGTGCGGCAGGCCTTCGGCCGACTGGAGGGCCAAGGTCTCATGATCCACGTGCCGCGCTGCGGCTGGCGCGTTCGCGTGTTCGACGCGGCCGAAATGAGCGCCTTCCTCGAAATTCGCGAGTTACTGGAATTGAAAGCGCTCGAACTGGCTATTCCCCGCCTCGATGAGCGGGAGCTCCGCCGCATGCTGCGAGGCAATGACGCGAGGCCACACCTTCCACGGCTGGACAACAGCCTGCATGCTTACCTTGTCCAAACCAGTAAGAATCGTTATATTATCGATTTTTTTGAGCGACACGGAGCGTACTATGCCACGCTGTTCGATTTCGCGACCCCGGAGACAAGCGTCGTGGCGGAAATGGCGCGTCAGCATCGCGAGATTCTCCAGGCTCTGATCGCGAGAGACTGGCCACGCGCTCGCCGAATGCTCGCGCGCCACATTCGGTCTCAGAAGCCGATCGTTGAGGAACTACTCCACCGCATCGGCCGGCATGCGCCGGCCCTCGAACCAGGCGAGGCCACCCCATGACGACCAAGGACGTACGGATATCGATTCCCTTTGCGCTGGCGGTTTGCCTTGTGATCTGCGTGGGCGCTCCCTCGTCTTGCCCAGCCCAGGGGACGAAGGCCGACTACGCGCGGGCCGACGGACTTCGTGACCTCACTCGTGGGAAAGTGTTTCCGACGCGAGTCGAGCCCCACTGGTTCGCGAACAATACCCGATTCTGGTATCGTAACAACAAATCGAAGGACGTTCATGAATTTGTGCTGGTCGACGCCGTCAAGGGTGAGCAGGGTCCGGCGTTCGATCATCGGGCGTTGGCGCAGCGCCTAACGGAAGCAACCGGCCAACCGCACGATTCGGGCCGCCTGCCGATCGAGGATCTCGAATTCGAGGACGACGGCCTCGTCCGATTCCGCGTCGAGGGAAAGGGTTGGCGGTATGACCCGAAGACCGGAGCATTGGAGGCGGAGGCCGAGGTCTTGAAGGAGACACGTCGCGAGAGGGGTCGAAATCGTCCGTTCTCGCGTCCTCGATCGGACCGCTGGTCGCCACGTCGCGACGTTTCTCCGGATGGGCAGTGGCTGGCGTTCATCCGGGAGAACAATCTGTACCTCCGAAATCAAGAACGCGGCGATGAGATCGAGCTGAGTCGGAACGCAACCGCCGAGGATGCCTATGAGCCCCGCGTCTTCTGGTCTCCGGACTCGAAGAAACTCGTGGCCCTCAAGACGAGGTTGGGAGAAGATCGGCAGGTCTACCTCATCGAATCGTCGCCCAAAGATCAATTGCAGCCAAAGCTTCATTCACTAAAGTACGCGAAACCCGGAGACCGACTTTCGACCACGAAGCCTCACCTGTTCGACGTCGCTCAACGAAAGGAGATCCGGATTCATGACGACCTGTTCGTGAATCCCTGGAGTGTTGGGGAGATTCGTTGGAGTCCCGATTCCAGCCGCTTCACGTTCCTGTACAACCAACGGGGACATCAAGTCCTTCGCGTGGTGGCCGTCGATGCGGAGACTGGCGAGGCGCGCGCCTTGATCGATGAGCGAAGTCCGACCTTCATTGATTATGCGTTCAAGCAGTACACGCACTATCTCGACTCCACGAACGAGATCATCTGGATGTCCGAACGAGATGGGTGGAATCACTTGTATCTTTACGATTCCGTCACCGGGAAGGTGAAGAACCAGATCACCCGGGGGGAGTGGGTCGTTCGGGGCGTGGAACGTGTGGACGACGACACGCGCCAGATCTGGTTTCTGGCTAGTGGAGTCGACCCGTCGCAGGATCCGTATTACCTCCACCTGTGCCGTATTCATTTCGACGGTACGGGGTTCGTGGATTTGACCCCGGCGGATGGCACGCACGAGGTGACCGAGTCGCCCGATCATCGCTTCCTCGTCGATACCTACTCGAGAGTTGATCTGCCACCTGTTACGGAACTGCGACGTGAAGCCGATGGCTCGCTTGTCCTCACCCTGGAGAAGGCGGATTGGACGGCGCTGCGGCGATCAGGCTGGCAAGTTCCCGAACGGTTCGTCGCGAAGGGTCGAGACGGAGTTTCTGAGATTTTCGGCGTGATCTACAGACCCACGAATTTTGATGCAAAGAAGTCGTATCCGGTCATCGAGAAGATTTATGCCGGTCCCCACGGGTCGTTCGTGCCGAAGGCCTTTGCTCCGTATCATGCCGGCCAGTCCATGGCCGAGCTGGGCTTCATCGTGGTCGAGATCGATGGCATGGGAACCTCAAACCGATCGAAAGCGTTTCATGACGTCTGTTGGAAGAACCTGGGCGATTCTGGCTTTCCCGACCGGATCCTCTGGATCAAGGCCGCGGCGGAAAAGTACCCTTACATGGATCTTTCGCGGATTGGAATCTACGGAGGTTCGGCGGGGGGGCAGAGCGCCCTCCGAGCGCTTCTGGCGCATGGAGATTTCTACAAGGTCGCGGTCTCTGACTGTGGATGCCACGACAATCGCATGGACAAAGTCTGGTGGAATGAGCTCTGGATGGGCTGGCCGGTCGGACCGCACTACGCCGAACAATCGAATGTGACAAACGCCCATCGACTTACGGGGAAGCTGCTGCTGATCGTGGGAGAGCTCGATCGGAACGTCGATCCCGCATCGACGATGCAGGTCGTCGATGCGTTGATCAAGGCGGACAAGGATTTTGACTTGCTCGTTGTTCCGGGGGCTGGCCATGGAGCCGGTGGCGGGACGTATGGCACACGCCGTACCCGAGACTTCTTCGTTCGCCACCTGCTGGGTGTCGAACCGCGACAATCGTCGCCCGCGAACGAAGCCGTTTCACACGAGGATATTTCATTGTTAACGAGAAGTCGGCTCGACAAATGACGAACCTGGGTTTCGACTGGAAACCCGCGTGGGGTCACTGAAACCAAGTTCTTGGCATACAATCCCCATCAACCTAAGCTGCGTTGTGGCGGTTGCTCTGGGTGACGTGGCGCGGTTGAGCGCGTTCCGTGATCTCGGTACGCTCCTCTGGAACAACGGAATGTTGTTCCTCATGGAACGACCGCGCGGAGACTTTGGTATGGCCACGAAGCCAACCCGACAGCAGCAGCAGGCCTGCGACCAGCTTGCCGAAGCGCTCCTCCTGATTATCGAGGCCGCACGGCTCGATGGTCGGGTCAAGCTGGATCCGGAGAGTGTGAGCGGGATTACCGGGAAACTGGCGGCGATGTCGTCCGCCTTCGGCGTGGACGACATCGTCGGCCGCGCCCTCCAACGCCGTTGTCAGCGGTTGGGGTTGCCGGAGAGCGATGTCGAACTGCTCACGCTGATGGAATCCGAGTTGGACCCACTGGCGATTTTGGTTTTGTCGGACGACGCTGTTCGCCATCGCGTTGCGAGGCTTCGCGAAGAGTTGGGAGAGGTTTGACGCGACACAACTCCGGATGCAACCCTTTCGTCGATCGTTCTACGGGTATGATCGGCCAGAACGGTGGTTTGCGGATTCTAACCGCGACCTGGCCTCGTCGTGGAATCTCCACGCCGAAAAAAATTGACCAGGGTCAAGACCCTGGTCAAGGAATGGGCGATGCAGGACTTGAACCTGCGACCCCCAGCGTGTCGAGCTGGTGCTCTAGCCAACTGAGCTAATCGCCCGATCTTTCGGGATGCGATAGGGACGTACATTCTTCGGAGTGACGAAGAGAGGACCAGTCGAAATCGACGGGACACGTCCCTCGGTTCCTATAAGAACGAACGTCCGCCAACACGAGTATTTAACGCGATTGAGGGGGGGCGGGTCAAGAGGCGTTTTTCTCACCGTTGACGAGTCGAGGGAGGCCATGGGTTCAGATTCCGAAGTTGGGCGAAGTAGGCTTGGTCCGTTGACCGTCAGCGGGACCAGGCGAGCCAGCGTTTGAAGAGGCCCTGAACGAAGGGGGTGAGTCTCGTGCGGTTGTAGGCGTCCGCGACTCGTTTGACGGCCTCGGCCTGGGTCGGGTAGGGATGGATGGTCCTGGCCAGGCGCTTGAGCCCTAGACGTCCTTCGATGGCCACGGAGATTTCGGAGATCAGATCACCTGCGTGTCGAGACACAATGGTCGCGCCGAGGATTCGATCGGTTCGCTCGCGAACGTGGATCTTGACGAATCCCTCGGTTTCGCCGTCGAGTATCGCCCGGTCGACGTTATGCAGCGTTTCGACAAACGAGTGAATCCGAATGCCATGGTCCGCGGCTGCCTGTTCGTCGAGTCCGACGTGCGCCACCTCTGGGTCGGTGAATGTGCACCTTGGGATCGTCAGTCGGCTCGCCTTGGCCCTTCCCAGGAAAAGAGCATTCTGGAGGACGATGCGTGCCATGGCGTCGGCGGCATGGGTGAATTGGTCCCGGCCGCAAACGTCGCCGGCGGCATAAATGCGGCCGTTGGTGGTTCGTAACCGGTCGTCCAAAACAAGACCGGACTCGTCGTGCGAGACACCAGCCTGATCGAGCCCGAGCCTCTCGATGTTGGGCGAGCGACCAACACCCACGAGGATCGCGTCGACTCGAAGTTGACCCCGTTGTTCGTTGGTCTCGAGCTCGAGGACCTTCTCACGTCCTTCCAAGTGAACTCGGACGATGTGGATGCCGCAACGTATCGTGATTCCGTCGCGTTGCATTGACCGCTCGACGATTTCGGCGGCATCGCGGTCCTCCCGGGCAAGGATTCGAGGTCGGGCCTCCAGAAGCGTGACCTCGGATCCGAACCGGGCGAACGCCTGGGAAAACTCGCATCCGAGGGGGCCCGCGCCGATGACCGCAAGCCGGCGGGGCAAGGCCGACAGCGTGAAGACCGTCTCGTTGTTCAGACAGCCCACCTCGGCGAGTCCTGGAATGGGCGGGACGGAGGCTCTCGCTCCGGTGGCGATGACCGCTTTGGAGAACCGCAAGGTCTGACCGGACACGTCGAGCGTGTCGGCTCCTGTAAACCGTGCTTCTCCCAGGTAGACATCGACACCGAGGTCGCGAAATCGGGCCGCGGAGTCGTGCGGACTGATCCGGGCTCGCAGTCTTCTCATGCGTTCCATGACCGCCGGGAAATCAACCGCGAAGCCATCCGGGAGACGAACGCCCAGTTCGCCGGCGCGGCGAACGTCGGCCGCCGCCCGAGCAGCCCGAAGTAGGGCCTTGGAGGGCACGCAACCAAAGTTGAGGCAATCTCCACCCATCAGACGCTTTTCCACCAGCGCGACCCTGGCTCCCAGCCCAGCCGCCCCCGCGGCGGCCACCAATCCCGCCGTCCCGGCGCCGATCACCACGAGGTTGTATCGGCCCGATGGCTCAGGATTCGTCCAGTCTGGTGGATGGACGTTCTCGACGAGTCGTCGATTGTGTTCGTCAATCGGCTCCACCCCGAAGTCGAAGGCGCGCTCGGGGTTGAAATTGTCGTTTGCTATGGATGGCTTCGACGGCATGGTCAGTTTTCAATTCTCGTTTCGGGACGCGACGTGGTGCCCTTGGGCGTTCGGGAGACGTCGTCGTTCGCCGGATGGTTTTTCCGAGACGACGTTGACACGTTGGCTGGCGCCATTCGGGCATCGAGACCGAGGGAGGCCAGAAGAGCGAGGAACACGAGAACGATCGCAACCGAGGCGAGTACGACGGTCCCCCAGAATCGGCGTTTTCTCGTCCCTGGTGTCTTGGAACACTCGGGCATCGACGTGGTGAAACGTTCGGCTTCGAACCTCGAGGCCCGTCGGATGGCGCGGCTCGCCAATCGGGTGATGAAGAACGTCAGAACGATCGTCGCCAGCAACCCAGCGCCGAAGAGGATCCACTCCGGGGTGGAGCGCGTTCGCTCACCACCAACCGTGGCCTCCAGGCTGGCCCGGCCGGCATCGCCAACGGAGACGTAAAGGACCGTCCCCGGCAGCATCGCGACCCAGCTCGTGAGGACACACGGCCAGAAGCCAATTCGTGTGACTCCAAAAAAATAGTTTTGAATGTTGAATGGCACGGCCGGCGAGAGCCGAAGCAAGGCCACGATCTTCCATCCCTCCAGGCCGATGGCCTGGTCAATCGCCTTCAGTTTCGGGCTCCGAGCGATCTGTCGTTCCACGGCATCACGGGCCACATAGCGAGCGATCAGGAACGCGAGAGCCGCGCCGATGTTCGACGCCAGCGAGACCGTGATCGTGCCGACGACCCGCCCGAACAAGGCCCCCGCCGCCAGCGTCAGGGCCGAACCCGGTATCATCAACACGACCGCCATTGCATAAAGGCATCCGAAAGCCAGGGGACCCCACGGCCCAAGTCTCTCGATCCCGGTCCGCAAGGCCGTCAGGCCCGAAGGGATGGAAAGCCCGCGCGCGAGCGTGAGAAGGCTCAGGCCGATCAGTCCGAGGGACACAAGCCGGGCCCACCAATCGAGTCGACCTCTCGTCCCGACCGAACCCGCCTTCTCCACCTTTCGCGACGTTTCGCTTCCCATCCGTTCCTCCGCCTCGGACCCACGAATCACGACCCGCCACGTCGCACCCGGCGGCTTTTCCGAGTCGGCCGCTGAATTCTCAACTCGTGCAAGGTTCGTCAATCCGTTGGTGTGCTCCGAAGAGACGCGGCGATCACCTGCGGAATGGGCAGCGCCCTGGTTGGATTCACCCAGATTCCGCCACGCCACATCAAGAAGCAAAAAAAGTCCACGGCCGCCGATGGCACTGGGACCCCACGAGGCCGGAAATTGCGAAATCCTCCACGGAGCATCACAGGGAACCGATTGCTCCAAAAGGGCCGTTGATTTTCGGGCGCGGTGTTTCGAGTTACGGGGGAAGCCGCACTCCCTGCATTCCGGTCCGCGCCGGATGGGCTCGGTCCGCGTCTTGTGTTTTCCGAAGGCTCGGATACACTCCAGCGGGTCGGGCTCAGTCCGGATCCAACAATCCGAGCCAGCAACGTCGATGAACCACCTGATGCTCGATCCTTGGGAAAAACAAATCCGCGGTTTAATATTGTTTCTCGAATGCCTGCGACGGCGTCAAGTCGGCTTCAATGCCTGCCGGCGTCGCCGATCGCGTGTCAATGATCGTTCTCAGCAAGGAGCCAGGTTGTGCAAGCATTAAGACTGAAGCGATGCACGCTTCTTTGTTGTCTCGGCGCGACCGTCGTTTTCGGACTTGCTCCAGCCCGCGCGGAGATCACGCCCGATCCGCTCTTGCCGGTCTCGGGGGGGATCGGTCTCCCTCAACCGGTTCGCGAGAAGCGAGGCGACCTTAGCGCCCGAGCGATCGTCCTTCGCTGCGGGGAAACCACCGTCGCGATCGTCGCGCTGGACCTGCTTGGGTTCCCTTCCGTCCTGGGCGACCGTGTCCGGGCGAACGTGAGCCGCATTCCGGCCGACAACATCCTGATTGGCTCGACCCACACGCATAGCGCGCCCGATTGCTACGCATTTCCGGATGGAAAAGGTGGCCATACCGGCGACCTTGCCTACATGGACCTCGTTTGCAAGAAAGCGGCCGAGGCGCTGAACGAGGCGATCGACCGGCTCGAACCGGCCTCCATCAAGATCGCGACTGGCGAGGCGAAGGGAAAGATCGCGTACAACTACTACGCCCCGGATCTCTACGACCGCCGGATGGGCGTGATTCAGGCGATCAACCCGAGTGGTAAGGTCGTCGCAACTCTGGTCAATTACGCGATTCATCCCGAGGTTCTCGGAAACGACGCCGGCATCCTGAGCCCCGACCTCATCGGGCCGCTGCGCGACCGGATTGAGTCACGCGTCGGGGGCATGGCCCTCTTCATGAACGGAGCGCAGGGCGGCATGATCACCGCCGATAACCGAAATCTGGATCAACCACGAGACCCGCTCCGAGGCTACTGGACCGATTCCCGGACGTGGGAGGAGTGCTTGCGGATCGGCCACCTCATGGCCGACGAGGCCCTCCGCCTGATTGCCGATGCCCCGTCTCAGAAGGATCCCACGCTCACCAGCGAGTCCAAAATCGTTCGCTTCCCGGTCGAGTCGGATCTCTTGTGGGCCGTGGTCGTCGGCTCACCCTTAAAGTATCCACACAACGACGATCGCTCAATCAATACGCGAATCAATCTCGTGAACCTCGGCAACGCCCAGATTTTGACGATACCCGGCGAGGCTCTGCCAAACATCGGCTTCTACCTCAAGCGAAAGATGCAAGGCGAGCACAACTTTCTCTTCGGCCTGACCAACGACGCCTTCGGCTATATCCTGACCAAGGTCGATTTCCACAGCTTCCCGCGATACGACTACGTTTCCAGGACGTCACTCGGAGAGATGACCGGCGAGATTCTGATTGAGAAATCACTTGAGCTTATCCAGGCCGCTTCGCAAAAGCATCCATAAAATCGATCTGCGCCACCAGGGTGGAGACACGGCCCGGGTGGCGCGGTTGATCGCTCGGACTGGCGGTTCTCGACCGAGACCTGCTTTCAAGTCGTCCGCTCGCTTGGAAGTTCATTTCGCGGAGAGTCGGAGATAGTCCAGCCCCACGAGATACGCCTTGACGGCCGATGCATTGGCCCCTTGGAGCGTCAACGTGAGCTGGTGCTTCCCGGCGGCGAGGTTCCTGGTGCCGAGAACGATCTCGCCCGTGGCGATGACTTCCGGGTAATGGTAGAGGTCGAGGGGCTCACCCAGCGGCTCGCCGTCGAGAGCGAACTGAACGATCCCGAAGTCCCGGGCGCGGGTCAGGGCGAGCGCAACGTCGAAGGACCCCTGAGTCGGCGCGTCGAACTCCAGTTCCAGACGGTCGCCGGGCTTCGCTCCGATCCAGAGGAGCTGCTGCCCGCCGCTCCAGCGCCCGCTCTGGAAGCCGGTCATGTTCTGCGGCGTGGCCTTGCCCGACGAGGCAGAGAGCACGGTCAGCGCCTCCGCTTCCAGGGCCCCATCCACACGACCCGTCTTCGGATCGATCGGGGCCTGAAGGCCGCGCGCTTCGGGTTTCGCGGGGGCCTGATACACCTTGGGCTGTGCGGAACGCCAACGGGATTCATCGACCATTTCTCGGTGTTGCATCAACACATGAGCGCCCTTCATGCCGCCCGACGCCAGGTCGAGCAGGCCGTCGCCGTTGATGTCGTACGCGACGAGCTGGCGCCCGATGCCGGACTCGCCATCCGCCTTGTACGGGACCCAGTCCACGCCCTCGGGGCCGCGGGTCAGGCGGAACCAGTACACGACGGCGCCGGCATCCCACATCGGGCTCTGCTTGTGATGCGAGTAGTAGGTCTTGCCCGTTACGATGTCCTTGAGCCCGTCGCCGTCGATATCCGCGAGGATCACGGAGTGCGGCTCGCTGAACACGAGCCCGTAGCGATTCTGCGCGGGCTGGTCGCCCATGATGAGGTGCGGACGGAAGGAGATCGCCTCGCCGTCTCGTATCTGTTCATACCAGGCGAGGCCGAAATCATGCGCCGCGAGGCTCGTGATCACGTCGTTGTCGCCGTCACCATCGACGTCGTACGCATGAATGTCCGCGCCACCAATGGGAGCGAACGCAACGGGGTGGAAGGCCCATTTCTTGGAGTCGTCCAGGGATTCCGGCTGCTGGAACCAGCCGTCTTTCTGAAGCACATCGAGGCGTCCGTCGCCGTCCACGTCACCCACGCCCAGGCCGTGTCCGAAGGGGATGGGCGCCACCTTCTCCGAGATCGCGTGGAAGGTCCACGACTCGAACGGATGCTCCGGGTCGAAGGTCGCGTAGCCGAAGTATCCATCGTTTGTGCAAACGAGTTCTGGTCTCGCGTCGCCAACGAGATTCGTGAAGTGCGGCGACTCGTTGCAAACCGCGTTGAGCACCTGATGCTTCGTCCAGTGTTTCTGGAATCCCTCCGAATGGGGATTCTCATACACATAAGCCGGCGTTCCCGGAAAACCGGCGGTCAGCACGTCGTTCCAGCCGTCGCCGTTGACGTCGAAGATCCAGGCGAAGAAGTGGTCCGCGTACCCTTCCTTGTTCTGGGGCTTGGGCGTGTAGATCTCGTGCCTCTGCCGGAAATCGGGCCCCTCGAACCAGTAGGGCCCGTACACGACGTCGGCTTTCCCGTCGCGATTCAGGTCGCCGACCCCGATCCCCTCGGAATAGTACACGTCGGTCAGCTCGTGACGCTCGAACGCGTGGATGACGAAATCGGCGGCCCAGGAGGTACTCACGGAGCCGGCGATGGCAAGGGCGGCCATCGGCGAGGACTCGCCACGAAGCGCGAGGAAGATCATCGCTCACAATGAGACTCCAGTGCCAATCAGGGTGGGCTTGTCGGGGAGTGGAGTTCGAGTCGACGGTGGTCCGCCTATTGCGGTGGACTGAGGATGCCGTTGTCGGCCATCCAATCCGCCAGGCGCTGCGGCCAGTCTTTCAACGTCTTCAGTTTTGATCGGTTGCCCATGTTAAATCCATGGCCGCCCTTCGCGAAGATGTGAGCCTCCACGGGGACCCCGGCGTCCCGGTACTTCTGGAAAAGGCTGGCGATCGTCCGGCCCGCCCCTCGGTCGTCGTTCGCGACCAGGAGAAACGCGGGTGGGGAGTCCTTCGGAAGGACATCCGGAATGCCGAGCGGGCCCGGATAGATCATGATCTGGAAGTCGGGACGACTGCTGACGCGGTCGATCGGGTCGTCCGCGTTCGGGTCGCCATCGCCCGGCGTGTAGGCCACCATCGAGGCGACCTCGCCTCCAGCGGAAAAGCCCATGATCCCGATCCGGTCCGGGTCGATGCCCCATTCTTTCGCCCGGCTCCGCACCAGCCGCATGGCGCGCAAGCCATCTTCGCGGGCGTGCTTCTCGATCGAGTAGGGCGAGCCCTCTTCCCGGCCGAGCCGGTACTTCAAGGCGAAGGCGGCGACGCCGATGCTGTTCAGGAAACGGGCGGCCTCGACCCCTTCCGCGTTGAAGACGAGCAGGCGATGGCCGCCGCCTGGGCAGATCACCACGGCGGCGCCGGTGGCCTTCTCCTTCGGCGGAAGGAAAACCGTGACCGAAGGGTTATGGATGTTGCGGATCCAGTAATCCTTGGCCAGCGGTGCCTCGTCGCGACGCGACTCAAATCCGGGCGCTCCGTTCGGCCAGAGAGGGATCTCGAGCGGCTCCCCCGCGAACGAGACGGCCGCCGGCCAGAGGAAGAGCGCGGCGAGAAGAGTTCTTGCGGAAAACGTCATGGTCTCCAGGCCGAGGGCCCCTCGTTAGATGTTGCCGAGACGCCCCGTGGAGTCGCCGAAGCGTTCCAACCCCAGGACCCCCAGTCGATCCGCCATCGCGAGGAAGAGGTTCGTCATCGGCACCGAGCCGTGCTTGACGAACCGTCCAGGCGTCAGCGAACCGCCTCCCGCGCCCGCGAGGAGGACCGGGAGGTTGTCGTGCGTGTGCCGATTGGCGTCGGCGTTGCCACTGCCGTAAACGATCATCGAGTTGTGAAGGAGCGAGTTGCCGTCGACGTCCTTGGTCGCCTGGAGCTTTTCGAGGAACCTCGCGAATTGCCGGACGTACCAGAGGTCGATGTCCGCGACCTTTTCGATCCACTCGGCATTGTTCCGGTGGTGGGTCAGGTCGTGATGGCCTTCGAAGATTCCGATCTGTTCGAACGAACGGTTGCTACCGTCGTGGGCCAGCAGCAGCGTCGCGATGCGCGTCGAGTCGGTCTGGAACGCCAGGACCAGCATGTCGTACATCAACTGGACGTATTCCGTGTAGTCGGAGGGGACACCGAGCGGCGTCTCGACGTCCGGGTCCGCGACGTCACGGAACTGTTCGGATTTCGTGATGCGTTCCTCGATCTCTCGAACGCCGGTCAGATACTGGTCGAGCTTGCCTCGATCTTCCGGGTTAAGCCGGCGTTGCATCGAGCGGGCATCCTCGAGCACGAAGTCGAGGACCGACCGCTGCTCCTGCCGGCGACGTTCGAGGCTTGCTCTCCGTTCGCCGGGGGCCCCGCTGCCGAAAAGGCGTTCAAAGACGAGGCGGGGGTTGCCCTCGGGCGTCATCGGCGTCGTGGCGGAGCTCCACGAGATGTTGTACTGATAGGCGCAGGAGTAGCCGGAATCACAGGCGCCCGACCTCCGGGCCGACTCGCAGGCCAGTTCT
This sequence comes from uncultured Isosphaeraceae bacterium, assembly GCA_964599655.1. Classification (GTDB taxonomy): domain Bacteria; phylum Planctomycetota; class Planctomycetia; order Isosphaerales; family Isosphaeraceae; genus CAZRGV01. The sequence goes on from CAZRGV010000014.1 coordinate 60,153, forward strand.
AGCGAGGGGAAACGGGTGAGGTGGCCAACCTGATTGGCCATGATCTGGTCGATGGAGATGCCCGCGCGGATATCCGTGGCGCTTTTCCTCAGGCGAACTCCTGTCAGGAAGGTTCCGTTGCCTCGCGCATGGTCGCCCGCGCCGTCAGGACCGCCTTCGGCCGTCTTGTGATCCAGACCACTGACGATCTGGACCAGGCTCCGGCACGATTCCAGAGGCTGAAGCGTTCGGCTGAGCGAAAAATCGGCCCCTTCGCCGCCCTTCGGCCACCACGACGCCGGAATGGCCCCGTTCGGGAAGTAAACGAACGCCGCGCGGAGCGGTGCGCCGGTGGCCGTCGACGCCAGGTTGCTGGCGGCTGGTGCCTGAGCCGCGAACAGCCGGGTCGTGCCCAGGGATTGCAACGCGGGGAGAGCCACGCAGGCGCCAAGGCCTCGCAGGAAATGACGCCGGCTCAGGCCGATTCGTTGCCGGGTTGCATTCCGCGTATCCTGATAAGATTCTGATCTCATGGCATGCTCCCCATGGGGCGGGTTGGACAAACTCCCGAAGGGCGTGAAGGTCCGATCAGTTCCGCGAGGTTTCGACGGTGGTTCGCTGGCGTCTCTGGAAGGGCGCGGACTCGATGACTCCCATGAGCAAGGCCGACGCGTGCCCCTCCGCCGTTTCGATCCGATCCACCAGCTCATCCACGACGTGCACGTCGCGGTGGTCGAGACCGCGACCAAGCGCGTAAGTGAGCAGCTTTTCGCTCAGACAGCGATAAAAATCGCGGCGACGCTCGTTCGCCAGGATTTGCTTCAGCTCCCGAACACTGCGGAACTCCTCGCCGGTGATCAGTTTCCCGGTCGCGTCGATCTCCTGCCCTCGTTCCTGATCGCGCCAGCGTCCAAGCGCGTTGAAATGCTCAAACGCCAGCCCGAGCGGGTCCATGCGATTGTGGCAGGAGTTGCAGAGCGGCTCGCTTCGGTGGAGTGCCAGGGTCTCCCGCAGAGTCGGAGTCCGTCCGTTGAGCTTCTTGCCAGCCTCTTCCAGGGGAGGGATGTCGGGAGGCGGCGGAGGCGGGGGAGTGCCCAGGATATTGTCCAAAATGAAGAGGCCGCGCTTCACCGGCGAGGTGCGATCGGGGTTCGAGGTCACCGTCAGCAAGGTTCCCTGGGTCAGGATACCGCCTCTCGGGCTATCCGGCGGCAGGTCGACCTTGCGCATTTCATTCCCTTTGACCCCCTCGATGCCGTAATACTTGGCTAACGGCTCGTTCAGGAACGTATAGTCGCAGTCGAGAAGCTCCACGAGGCTTCGGTCTTGCCGCACGATGTACTCGAAGAGCATCTCGGTCTCGCGCCGCATCGATCGGCGAAGCTCGCCGGTCAGCTCGAACTGGCGGAAGCGGTCGAAGCCCCGGAAGAACGCGGCGCGGGCCGCACTCAACTCCTTCTTCTCTTCATCGGTCAGGCTCTCCGGGGGCTTTCGGGCCAGTTCCCGAAATCGTGCCCGCCGCGTCTCGGCCTCGGGGTCGGGCGGCTCGTCGCGAGAGATCACGGCGAACGAGTTGATGATCACCGACTCGACGTCTCTCGCCTGGAGCCATTGCCCCACGAAATGCCGCATGAACTGCTCCGACTTCGGGTCGGCGAGCATCCGACGCGCCTGGGCTGACAGGTTCTCACGAAGCGTGTGCGTTTCCGCCAGACGGAACAGTTCGTCATCCGGCATGGTCGACCAGAGGAAATACGACAGGCGAGAGGCGAGAGCATATTCATCGACAAGTGGATACCGTTCCGAGCGAGACGGCTCGACCCCCTCTTCACGGAACAGGAATCGGGGGGACGCCAGCACGGCCGTCATCGCCTGGGCGATGCCCGCCTCGAACGTCTGGCCTTGCTGGGAGGAAACACGCTCTGCCAGCGCGACGAGGCGGTCCACGGTCGCGTTGTCCACGGGACGGCGGAAGGCCCGATTCGCGAACCGACCCAGCAGTTCTCGAGCGTAATCGCGCCTCGCCTCGACGCTCTCGGGCACGGGTTTCGGGAAGAATCGCTCGTAATTCGCCGGCCGGACCCAGAAACGTTCGTCCATCGGCCCGCGAATGGTCACCGATTGAAGTCGGATGGCGAGAGAACGGACCTGCTTCTCGTTGGGCGTGAGCGGCTCGACCTCGATCGCCAGTTCATGGTCGCCCGCCTTCCAGTCCAGGTCGAACTCGTGGTGGAAGGCTCGTCCCTCCTGGCGGCTGAATTCTTCCCGCAAGAGTTCCTGGCCGTCGGCCTTGAAGAGGAGGCGGCACTTGTTGTAGTCGTTCATCCCATCGACGTATCGTTCTGTGGCCGACAGATCGAGGATCAGCGCGTAACGGCCATCGTGCTCGACACGGACCTTGTGACTGACCGACGCCGGCTCGTAGTACGACAGCGACAGGGACCGATCGTTGCGTGTCCGGCCTCGGGACTCCGACTCCGAGGGCCGAAAGCGCCGGCCCTCGATGGTCTTCTCGGGGGCGACGCCCGAGACGGTCGGCACGGCCTGAGCGATGATCGTCCGAGCCGCGGCGAGATACTTCTCGAGCAGCAATGGTGAGATCGTGAGGACGTCTCCGATATTGTCGAATCCATGCCCCGTGTCGTCGGGGGGGAATTCGGCGCCTGTGTCGAAATCCACGCCCATCAGGTCACGGATGGTGTTGCGGTATTCGATGCGGTTGAGCCGGCGAACCGTGACGTGGCCTGGGTCAGGTTGTTTTGGGTCGATTCCGAAGGCCTCGAACTTGATCCAATCCGCCAGAAAGCGCTGCTCCTGCTCGGACGGCCTCGGCTTCCCGGCGGGCGGCATGAGTTCGGCTCGGACGTTCTTGAGGACGGACCACCAGAGCTTGGGATCACGCAGTCGGACTTCGTCCGACTCCAGAGCTTCAAGGTCCAGCCCGCCTTTTTTCGCCCCGTAACCGTGACAACCGTAGCAATAATTTTCCAGGATGGGCTGGATGCGTTCCTCGAAGTGCGCCGAAACCGAGTCCGCGGCCCACAACCGGTCGGACGCGGCCAAAAGGATCGTGACGAGGATAGCCATCCAGGCGAACGGCGGAGGAACGGAGCTTAACCTGCCTGGTCGAAGCGACGGTCGACTGGCCATCTCGGACCTCGATACCAAGAAGAACGCATCCATGACGGAAACCGCCCTCCCGCGGGACCGTATGGCTTGGCGATCGTGTAAAGCGTAACCGAGCGGGGGGGAGAATGCGCCTGTTTTTCCAGGGAGAGTCCGATCCGGGGCGACTCGAGGGCCTTGGTTCAGTTCGATCCTGGGAGTCGGATCGGATACGGACCATGAGCCTCCGGGTCTGGCACGCCTCCTCAAAATAGGCGACAGTCGAGGCACCGTCGGCCCTGGAAACCGCAGTGAACTCCCCAATCGTCCCTATCCGCGATCATCCGGCTCCGCCCTTGATTCCGCGCGTCCTGGAGACCCTACAAGGGATTCGCTGAGAGTTCGACCCTCCTCTCGACGAACTCGGCGATGGACGCCTTCAGGATGCTTCCCAACAGGAGGACTCCGGAGTTACAATGAGGTTGTGCGACCCACCGCCGTCGAGGCAAGACGTCTCTCACGCCGTTGAGCCGATCGATCTCAGGAGGAGAGCCAGAATGGTTCGTACTCCATCGGTTGGAGCACGAGTCTGCCGGTTGCGCCCTCGAATCGTCGAACCCACCAACGCGGACGCCATTCCAACCTCAAGCCCAAGCGATCGCACGGCTCGTTCGAACTCGCCTGTTCCGAGAACCAGACAACAATAAATGTCGCACTGTCAACGGCATTGATGAAGGACGGGGATTCCCGCCAATCTGAAATCCGTGGCAAGATCGAGCCGGAGTCGCCCTGAGAGCACCGTCGAACCTGATCGAGGTGGCACGTGGAAAGAAGAGCCAGATCGTCGCTTCTGACGTCCCTCGCGCTGTTGGCGTTGCTTCAAGCGGCCGCAGCGCAGGAGGCCAACGTCAGGCCCGAGAATTCAACGCCTCCGAAGGTGAACGTTGAGTTTGACCGGCACATCAAGTCGATCCTTCAGGATCATTGCCTGAAGTGTCATGGGCGGGGCAAGTACAAGGGTGGCCTGTCGCTCGAGACCCGGGACGCGATCCTGAAAGGAGGCGAGGAAGGGCCGGCGGTGGTCCTGGGCAACAGCGACGAGAGCCTCTTGATCGATCTGGTGTCGGGATTCGACCCGGTTCGTCGGATGCCGGAGAAGGGCGACCCGCTGACCAAGGAGCAGGTTGGACTTCTCAGGGCCTGGATCGACCAGGGAATGCCATGGCCCGAGGGCTTCAGCTTCGGATTCCGGCGGGCCTCGCTCGCCCCTCGAACGCCCGAGATTCCCGCGGCTCCGGCGGGCTTGGACCTCGCCAACCCGATCGACCGCTTCCTCGCCCAGTACTTCGCCGTGAATCAAGTTCCAGCCGACGTGGCCCCCGTCTCGGACCGGATCTTCGCCCGACGGGTCTACCTGGACCTGACCGGCTTGATCCCCAGCCCCGAGCGGCTCGCCGAGTTCGAGGCCGATCGCGACCCGGAAAAGCGGTCCAGGCTGGTCCGATCATTGCTCGACGACCGCCGAGCCTACGCCGACCACTGGCTGACCTTCTGGAACGACTTGCTTCGCAACGCCTACCGAGGCACAGGCTTCATCGACGACGGCCGCAAGTCGATCACGGGATGGCTCTATCAATCCCTGTATGAGAACAAGCCCTACGACCAGATGGTTCATGAGCTGATCAGCCCGGTTCCGGGGTCCGAAGGGTTCACCAAGGGGATCGTTTGGCGAGGTGTGGTCAACGCCAGCCAGGCACCGCCGGTTCAGGCGGCCCAGAACGTCTCGCAGATCTTCCTGGGAACCAACCTGAAGTGCGCGAGCTGCCATGACAGCTTCGTCAACTACTGGAAGCTCAAGGATGCCTATGCGTTGGCCAGCGTCTTCTCGGAGAAGCCGCTGGAGATCCACCGCTGCGACAAGCCGACCGGCGAGACTTCGGGCGTCGGCTTCATCTATCCGGAGCTCGGCTCGATCGACGCCGACGCCCCGAAAGCCAGGCGGATGGAACAACTGGCCGACATCCTGGTGAAGCCCGAGAACGGCCGCTTCGCCCGGACGATCGTCAACCGCCTCTGGGCCCAAGTCATGGGGCGTGGCCTGGTCGAGCCTCTGGATGACATGGACCAGGCACCTTGGAACCAGGACCTGCTCGACTGGCTGGCGAGCGACCTCGTCGCTCATGGGTACGACCTGAAGCATACGCTGACCTTGATCTGTACCTCAAAGGCCTATCAACGGCCGTCGACCGGGGTTCCCGACCCGTCGACGCAAGGAGCCTTTGTCTTTCGAGGACCGATGGTCAAGCGAATGACCGCCGAACAGTTCCTCGACGCCGTTTCGACGCTGACGGGCGTCTGGTCGCAGGCCACGGGCACGATGCTCAAGATGGACGGCCGGGGGCAGGGGGGGCAGGTCGCCGCGGTACGGGCCGCCATCGCGGCCGCCGAAAAGGAGCAGACCGCCGGCGGATCGCCCGACGCCCCCAAGGCCAAGGCCCGATGGATCTGGAGCCACGCCGACGCCGAGAAGGACCCCGGCGGACGCATCCTCCTTCGCAAGGTTATTCCGCTCGAGGTCGTACCGGAACGGGCGTTGGTGGTGGCGACCTGTGACAACGAGATGGTCCTTCATATCAACGGTCATCAGGTCGCCCAGAGCAAGGAGTGGAGCCAGCCGATCGCCGTGGACGTCACCCAGTGGCTGGTGCCCGGCGAGAACCTGATCGCGGTCGAGGCCATCAACTGGCCCGATCGCGAGCACAACCGAGGTGTTTCGGCCGAGAGCCCGAATCCCGCCGCCTTCATCGCCTGGATCGGCGGGTTCGATCAGGGCCAGCAGGCCTGGGGCTTCGGCTCCGACGAAACCTGGCTCTGGAGCAAGGACGCTGAAGGGGACTGGACCAGGCTGGCCTTCGAGACCGAAGGCTGGCGGCACGCCGTCGAACTGCCCCTGGCCGGCCGGCTCTATGGCGCTCGCGTCGACCTCGCGGCCTCGGCGCTTGAGGTCCTCTCCGGCCTGGCGAGTACCGAGTTGCGGGCCGCCCTGACCTTCGATGACCCGCTCCTGACCGCCTTGGGACGGACCAACCGTGAACAGGTCGTCACCCGGCGCGACTCGGTCGCCACAACCCTTCAAGCCCTGGAGCTGACCAACGGTTCAACCCTCGACAGCCGACTGGCGCAGGGAGCCGCTCGCTGGGTCGCGTCGAGCAAGGACCAGCCTGAGGCCCTTGTACGCCGGCTCTTCCTCGCCGGTCTCGGACGAGACCCGACACCGCAAGAACTCTCCGTGGCGAAGGACCTGGTCGGTTCGCCCGCGACGCCCGAAGGCGTGCAGGATCTGCTCTGGGTCGTGACCATGTTGCCCGAGTTCCAGTTGATCTATTGATCGGATCGATCACCCTCCCCGCGCGCGGTACGCTCGCGGATCGATCGGAGGATTCTTGAATGACCCCGACTCCTTCTCGTCGAGACTTCCTCAAGACGGCCAGCGCCGCCACGCTCGCGGCCCTCGCAGGCACACCTCGACCGCTCTTCGCGGCGGACGAGGTGGACCTTAGCCGGCACGAGGCGAAGGCCGACGCCGTCATCGTTCTCTGGATGGCCGGAGGCATGGCGAGTACCGAGACCTTCGACCCGAAGCGCTACACCCCCTTCGAAACGGGCATGAAGGCCGAGGACGTCGCCTGCACCTTCCCCTCCGTGCCGACCATCCTCGACGGAGTCCAGCTCAGCAAGGGGCTCGAGAAGATCGGCCAGATCCTCGACCGGGGAACCCTGATCCGAACCCACATCGCGGCCGACCTCGGGGCGATCCTCCATTCGAGGCACCAGTACCACTGGCACACCGGCTACGAGCCGCCCGTCTCGGTCGCCGCTCCGCACCTCGGAGCCTGGATCGCCCACGCGATGGGCCCGAAGAATCCGGCGGTTCCCGCTTATATCGACATCGGCCAGCGCTATGAGGGGAACGGCGAGGCCGAGGAACTCAAGGCCTTCCAGACCGGCGGTGTGCTCGGCACCGAGTTCGGGCCGTTCCGAGTGCCCAACGCCACCGACGCCGTCGCGACCGTCCGGCCCCCGTCCGGTATGACCCTCTCCCGGTTCCAAAGCCGCGCGAAGGCCTACAAGCGGATGGTCGCCGCCAGCCCGATCGGTCAATACGGATCGGACTATCAGCAGGAGTCGCTGCTTCGATCGCTCGAGAACGCCGACCGCCTGCTCAACTCCGAAGCCTCCAGCGCCTTCGACCTCTCGAAGGAGCCGAAGGCCTCCTATGACCGCTATAACACCGGCCGGTTCGGCCAGGGCTGCCTGCTCGCCCGCCGTTTGATCGAGGTCGGCGCCCGCTACGTCGAGGTCACCACCGAGTACATCCCGTTCCTCAACTGGGACACCCACGACAACGGCCACACCCGTGCCGCCGACCTCAAGGCCCAGATCGACGCCCCCATCGCCCAGCTCGTGCTCGACCTGGAGGAGCGGGGCCTGCTCGACCGGACCCTCATCGTGCTGGCGAGCGAGTTCAGCCGGTCAGTCCTCATCGAGGGCAAGGCCGACAAGCTCGTCCCAAACCAGGTCGTGCAGCCGAACGAGCTGACCAGCCTGGCCCATTACGGACATCATCGCCACTTCACCGGAGCCGGCTCCGTCCTGCTCTTCGGCGGCGGCGTCAAGAAGGGGTACGTCCACGGCGAGACGTCCGATGAGTCCCCCTTCTCCACCATCAAAGATCCAGTGACCGTGACCGATCTTCACGCCACGATCTACCACCTCCTCGGGATCAAACCCAAATATGGGATTATCACCGAGGAACGACCCTTCTATGTGACGAAGGACGGACTCGGCAAGCCCGTCCTCGACCTCCTGGCCTGACCTTGCCCGCCGAGTGACGGGCCAGAGCCAGAACGCCCGTCACTCCAGATTGAAATCCTTCGTGTTGCGGCCCGACTCAACCTTCGCGGTCAATCCGGATGTGTTCGCGTCTTGATATTTCTTTGGGATCGCCGACTTGGGTAGCTTCACCGGCTCGCCGGGCAGCTCGGTGTTGAGCGACTCGGGGTCGATGTCGGTGATCGCGACGCGGTAATCGCCGACTTCGGCGCCGTCGCCGGGTTCTCGGGTTTGCAGCTCGTAGGCTCCCCCCGGGCCGAGCACGCCGTGCGCTGCTGCCTTGTCGGGATCGACCGGGACGAACGAAATCGTCCCCTTTTCCAGCGGCTTGCCCTGGTAGGTGACCTTCCCACTGACGGCAGCCATCTCCGGACCCGACGAGCCGCAGCCCGAGGCCAGCAAAAACGCGGCTGTCGAAAGTCCGAGAACCGCCACCGATTTCCACCTTCTGAATCCCGCAATCGTCATATGTGCTGTCTCGTGAATGTTGACCCACTCCGCTCCGACGTTGGTCGGGGCGGAGTGGACGCGTGACGCGATACCGGTTGTGTCGCTCTTAATACGAATCCGCGGACAGAATCTCTCCCTGCGCCCGGGTGCTCAGCGCCTGGTAGGTCCGGAAGGCGATGGTGGTCTTGATAAACTTGACCGATCCGTCGCACATGGCGAAATTCGCTCCGCCGGGGTGCTCGCTGCGGAAACTGATCTGCCAGGTCCAGTTGCCGACCACGGGATAGACGCCGTTCTGAGTAAACTTGTAGTTCAGCGGCACGGCCGTCGAGCCGACCGACTGATTGGCGTGGACCCAGGAATTCCAGCGGGTGACCTTGCGGATCTGCTCACCGGCCATGAAGGTGTTCGATGTGCCGTCGGTAATCATGTTAATACCGACGTTCGAACCCCAGGCCCAGTAGATGCCGCTGCCCGAGGTCCCGCCGTTCTCCCACTGCTCGTTGGTGAGCCGATTGTGGCCGAGCTGCGGCAGCCGGGAGCCGTCTCGGCCTGACCCCTCGCGATCGAGCCAAGGCCCCCTCCCAGTCCCC
>CAZRGV010000015.1:0-17821 GCA_964599655.1 uncultured Isosphaeraceae bacterium
GAGCGGCCGCGGTCGGCTCGTTGATGATCCGCGCCACCTCCAGACCGGCGATCTGACCGGCGTCCTTGGTCGCCTGGCGCTGACTGTCGTTAAAGTAGGCCGGAACGGTAATGACCGCTTTGCGGACTTTATGACCGAGGTAGCTTTCGGCCGCCTCCTTGAGCTTCCGGAGGATCAGCGCGGAGATTTCCGGCGGGGTGTATTCCTTGCCGCCGGCCCGCACCTTCACATAATCGGAGCGGCCGCCGATCACCTCATACGGGACGATCTTTTCCTCGTCCTCCACCTCGTTGTGCCGCCGGCCCATGAACCGCTTGATCGAGTAGATCGTGTTCTTCGGGTTGGTCACCGCCTGGCGGCGGGCCGGCTCTCCGACGAGCGTTTCGCCCTTGCTGGTGAACGCGACGACCGAAGGGGTCAGGCGGCTCCCCTCCTGGTTGGCGATGACCGTGACGTCGCCGCCTTCCATCACCGCGACGACGCTATTGGTCGTCCCGAGGTCAATCCCGATGATCTTTTCACCTTCAGCCACAACCAATCTCCTTTCGGGCCTTCAGCGGAACGGAGCACGGGGGGATTCTCCCCGGCCCTCACCGTCGGGTTCCGACTCTCGTCGACGAGCTGACCCGATAGGATCGTGCCCCGGACTTCTCGCTTCACGAGGAACCACTTCTCGCAATGCCAGTGCCACCACAGAGGAACTGGACCGAAAGTACTTCCGATCCCACGAGAACCGCAGGGTTTACGTCGATCGTTTTTCCAGAGCCTAGAGCCGTGATCGCTGATCGCATGCCAAAACGGCAGTCTCGGATCGAGGGCCAAAAAGTAGCCTGCCATTCTGGCAGATAGCCTGCGCGATCGTGGCGGCCGCCGATCGAACCCCCATTTTAGCGAATCGCCAAAGCGGGCGAAACGGGTTGGGTGAGGACGCGCGGGCGAATCATCTTGACAAACGTGCGATGTCCTTGTATCTAATTATCACTACCAGCCTTACGACTAGCCTCAAGGTCCCCGGTTCCTGACAGGCCCACGCCGCCCACGAGCCTCCTCAATGGCCCGAAAGACCGCTCCCGGCAACGCGAAACGTGCTTCGACTCCGGCCGACTCGAAGCGCGCCCCGACTCTGGCCAGCCTTCGTTCCGAGATCGATCGGATCGACAAGGAACTGGTCGGCCTGTTGAACCGTCGCGCGGAGATCGCCACCCAGATCGGACAGGTCAAGGAACGTCAAGGGCTTGACGTCTGGTCGCCGGCACGGGAAGAGGAAGTCCTGTCGCGGGTTCTGGCTCACCATCACGGGCCCTTACCCGAAGACACCTTGCGACTGATCTTTCGTGAACTGATGAGCGGCAGCCGGTCGCTCCAGCGGACCTTGCGGGTGGCCTGTCTCGGTCCAAAGTACAGCTACAGCTACCTGGCCAGCGTGGCGAAGTTCGGCAACGCCGTCGAACATGTGCCGCTAGGTTCGATCGCCGCGGTCTTCGAAGAGGTGAACCGGCGGCACGTTCAGTTTGGCATCGTGCCGCTGGAGAACTCGACCGACGGCCGGATCGCCGACACGCTGGACATGTTCGCCCGGCTGCCCGGCCTCAAGATCCGGGCCGAGGTACGGCTGAGGATCCACCACTGCCTACTCGGCAAAGGGCGTTGGGACCAGATCCGCCGCGTCTACTCCAAGGCACAGGCTTTGAGCCAGTGTCGCCACTGGCTGAGCAAGAACCTTCCCCAGGCCCAGCTCATCGAGGTCGTCTCGACGGCCGCCGCCGCTGAGCTGGCCCAGCGAGAGGAAACCGGCGCGGCCATCGCGAGCCGCCAGGCCGCCGACGCCTACGGCCTGAACATCCTCGTCGAAAACATCGAGGACAACCATCACAACATCACTCGATTCGCGGTCATTTCCGAGCACTCGGAGAGTCGTACGGGGCGGGACAAAACGACCCTGATGCTCCGGTTGCCGCACCAGGCCGGCTCGCTGGCCAGGGCCATCGAGCCGTTCGTCAAGAACAACGTCAACCTGACCTGGATCGAGTCGTTTCCCACGTCGGAGGTCCCCCCAAACCGCGACCCCACGTACCTGTTCTTCCTCGACGTTGAGGGGCATGCCGAGGATGATCCCGTCAAACGGGCCCTCGACCTCGTCCGCAAACGCTGTGAGAGGTTGGAGGTCCTGGGCTCGTATCCCCGGGGGGAATGCGTCGAGGGCTAGATTTCCAGGGGGCGGGTGTCCCGCAATGGCGTCGATCGGAGACCGGAGTCCCGCCGCTTCGGAGACACCGGGCTTGGCGCTCCCCGTGTCGCGGCGGTTCAATAGCTCGTCATGACGACTACCGACCTGGCCTATCAGCAGTGTCTCAATCCCTCCTGTCGCGCCTCGCTCGCGGTCGGCCAGATCGCCTTCGCCTGCCCCGAATGCGGCGATCTTCTCGATGTCGTCTACAACTGGGACCGGCTGCCCGTCCCGAGTCGCCTGAGCGACTTCGAAGCGAAATGGTCGCGGCGGCACGATCCGCTCTGCTTCTCGGGTGTCTGGCGATTCCGAGAACTCTTGCCCTTCGCGCCTCTGGAGTCGATCGTCACGATCGGCGAGGGCCAGACGCTCTTGCAAGCCGCCGATAAGGTCGGGCAATACGTCGGCGTAAACCCAGGCCACCTGTTGTTGCAATACGAGGGAATGAACCCCTCCGGTAGCTTCAAGGACAACGGGATGACTGCGGCGTTTACCCATGCAAGAATGGTAAAAGCCCGACGAGTCGCCTGCGCCAGCACGGGGAACACCTCGGCCGCGCTGGCCGTCTACTGCTCGGCCACTCCGTTTGGCTTCCGCGCGATCATCTTTATCGGCTCAGGCAAGATCGCCTATGGCAAGCTCGCCCAGGCGCTGGACCATGGCGCCTTGACGATCCAGATCGCGGGGGACTTCGACGACGCCATGCAGCGCGTCCGTCAGGTGGCCGACCGCCTGGGCATCTACCTCATGAACTCGATCAATCCCTTCCGCCTCGAAGGGCAAAAAACGATCATGTTCCGGGTCCTGGAGGCCCTTCGCTGGGAGGTCCCTGACTGGATCCTCGTGCCCGGTGGAAACCTCGGCAATTCGTCGGCCTTCGGCAAGGCGTTCATCGAGCTGAAACACCTCGGCCTGATCGACCGCATCCCTCGTCTCGCGATCATCAACGCCGCGGGTGCCCGGACGCTCGACGAGCTGGTCGGCCATCACCACCTGACCTGGAACGACGGCATCCCCGACGCCCAGATCACCCGGGGCTACTACGAGCAGATGGATCGCGAGGGTCTCCGAGCCTCAACGATCGCCTCGGCCATCGAGATCAATCGCCCGGTGAACCTCAAGAAATGCCTACGAGCGCTCGACGCCTGCGACGGTGTGGTCCGCCACGTCACCGACCAGGAGATCATGGACGCGAAGGCCCGCGTCGGCGCTGGCGGCCTTGGCTGCGAGCCGGCCAGCGCCGCGAGCGTCGCGGGGGCAAAGCGCCTCCGCGAGGAAGGGGTCATCGCCCCCAGCGACCGCGTCGTCTGCATCCTGACCGGCCATCAGCTCAAGGACCCGACCGCGACGGTGGCCTACCACAGCGCCGATCAGGACCAGTTCGAAAAAGTGCTCGGCAGCCGAGGCGTCAAACGCGCCGGCTTCGCCAACCGCCCGGTCGTCGTCGCGAACGACCTCGACGACATCATCCGCACCATCGCTCTTTACTCCGAGCCCGAACCGGCGAAGACCGACGAGCTCTAACGAATCCATCGGACCGCTCGACCCGGCTCACGCCCCCCCCCTGATTCGATCACAGCTTGCCGCTCGGCTCCGCCTCGGTGATGGGCTTGAGCAGTCGGAGCATCTCCTCGCGGAAGCTCTTCTCGTCGAGCGGCTCCCCCTTGGGTTGCGTGGCAACCTTCCACCAGAATCGGATCCAGCCGTCGAGGATCTCGCGGCGCCGCTTGGGACTGAGCTTGGCGTCCTGGAACAGTTGATTCACCTGCTTGGTCATCGAAGCGAGATCGTAAAGGCTCGTCACCACGACACGAAAGAGCGAAGCCGCCCGATCGAGCTTGATCTTCGCATCAACAATCGGGTTGCGGGCCACGAAGATGCGATCCCCAGGAAAAATCTGGAGATTTGCTTCTGGATCACCTTTGATCAAAATCGCGTCGACGTCGATCTTGTAGTGTTTGGCCGGCTTTCCATTGCGGGCGGGGCGAATCAGCGTTACGACCTTCGGATCGCCGGATGGATCAATACCGCCCGCGTTATTAAGAACGTCGAGAACCGTCTCGTTTCCCGTGTAGGGAAGTCGACCCGGCGCACTCACATCTCCCTGGATGAAGTACACCTTGCTGTTATACGCCGCAATATCGACGAAGACGCGGTCCGATTGATCCGGTGAAACCATCACCAAATAGTTGGAACTCGTGAACTTGATCAAGCCAAGTACTTCATCGTTCAAAAATCTTCTTAGATGCAAAATGATCTTGACCTTGACCTGATCGAGGGTAAGGCCTCGAACATGGACATCACCATAAAAACCGAGCGTGATCGTCCCGTCGGGCCGCACCAGATGCTCTCCCGAGATCGGTCGTCCGGGCAGCGCTTCGAGCACCTCGACAATTAGCAGATCCGGTGGTTCGACCGTGAGGGGAACGTCGATCATGGCCCCCTCGTGCGGTGGTGGGTTGTCGGGAATCGGGACAGCGGGCAGGGGACGAAGCGTCTCCAGCCCCGGTAACATGGCCTCCATCTCAGGGGGAAGATTCACGGGTTGGTCGTCCGCGGCCCCCGGTTCGTGGTGGACCTTTTCGCTCGATCGCTGCTTGTCCTCCGACGTTGGGGGAGGACCGCTCTCCGGCCCTGTTCTCGGAGTAGGAAATCCTACGAACGTATTGGTCACGGGTGGCGGCGGAGGGGGCGGCAATGAGCCGGCTCGCGGCGCACGATTTGGTCCGTGCCCGGATGTATTTGACCTGACGGTGTCATTTCCAGGACGATCCTCGAACCGATTCTGATCACCGTCCGCCGAAGATCGTGTTCCGCGATCCGCCTCCACCCGTGGCATTGTTCGTTCTGGGCGTTGGCTTCGTCGCCGCCATCGACGGCGAGGTGTTTCCGCGGACCTCTTTGCTCCCTGCGGTCCAAGGTCCGGTGACCTGGCCATTTCGGGAACGCGTTCTTCGACTTTCGGCCGTTCCGGGATTCCCTGCGCCGGGAGCTTCGCGGGAATCCCGAAGATCAGCATGCACGTGACGACGCCGGTCGCACTTCTGAGGTTGCCGCCGATCGACATGAGCGCCTCGCGATAAACCGAAGAGGTGGTGTCGAGATTCGGGGAATACTGATTAGCCTACTGCGGCGCGTGCATGCGGACAAGTCTCGCCTCTGTCAAAAAGAAACGATTGGGAAGAGAGGGCAATTGTGACTGGGCGACGATTTTCGATGGATCGATGAATCGATTTGTGTAATGATGCTGCTTCGAAGAAGTGCTCACGACACACGGATCGTTTCTCGAACCTCGTCGGGGTTTGTCGCGAGAGGCCGATCGTCGAGTCGATCCACGAGGACGTTTCGCAGCATGGCCCACCGCAATCCGATAAAGTTCGACTCCTGGAGCATCAGGCCAAGGTGAGCCAGCTTGCGGCCAACCTCGCCTTCGATTGTTCGGACGAGCTCCTCGATCCGCTTCATCCGGTCGCGAGAGGCCAGAATGTCGAAGCCCAGCTTGGCGGCTGTGCGAATCTCTTCTTTCCGATATTGAAAGGCTCGAACCGGCCCGAGCCATGCCTTGACGATCCCCATCGGACCGCCAACCGGGAGGTGACCCTCGGGGGCCTCGAGATCGAACTGGAGCGTTTCATAGAGTTTCCAGTAGCTGTTTTCGCGCCAGCCAATCCGATCGCCGAAGCGGTCAAGATTGTCTCCCATGTCCTGGAGCAGGCGCTTTTGCACGCGGAACCCGAACCGTCCGCCGCTGTGCGAGCGCCAGAGTCGGTCGATCACGTTGAGATGCTCGACGGAGATCGACCGGATTTCGTCCACGGTCAGGCCGCTCCACTCGGTCTTTCCCGCCGCCTCGCATAGCACCCGCCAGGTTTCCAGGTCGGCCTCTTTCCAGCGGCCCTGGGCAAGAAGCCGGAACAGGTGATTGTAATCGACACCCTCGACAAGGCCGGGCTCCTTCAGCACTTCGAGCGGAAGGCTCTTCTGCTCCGTCTCGTGAGGCCGTTGCAAATGCAACTGCGTGAGGTAGCTCGCCACGAAGAGGATCAAAACGAACAGACAGATCCAGATGGCGGGCTGAATCACCTTCTCGGGGCAGACCTCGATGACGAGCTGACTGACCAGGTCGACGAGGATCGTCACCAGGAACCCAAGTGAGGACACGACGATCCCGATCGCGCTTCCGGATTGTGTCGTAAGGATCTTGCGATCCATGCCGCGTCTCCCTTGACAGGATGCGAGAGGCCGCCCCGAGGCGATTCGGTGGTGGCCTCTCATGGACCCGATGCCACAAAGCCGTCATGCCCCCAGCGTGACCTCAACCTGCAAGCCGTCCCGGCACGACGTCCGGATGTCCTTGATCCGAAGATCGCCCAGGGAAAGTCCGTTGAGGGGCAGGCTTCGACCCTCGAAGCTCTGGAGCTTTTCGTCGATAAACCCCTTCAGAAGAGCGAGTGGAGCGGGCTCGGCCTTGCTGCATTTCAGGGTCTTGACCACGGCGTTGAGCTCGTTATCGATGTGCAGCTCGGCCGCGACGTGGACCTTGCCCGAGAGGTTGACAAAACCGACTCGCTTCATGACCTGAATCGCGCCATTGGCCTTGATGCCTCGAGGCCCCGATCCGTTCAGGCTCAGATCGGTGCGCTCCACTTGGATGCCTTGCTTGCCAAGCGGCTCGCGGATCATCTTCAAGAGCAGCGATTCCAGGTCGCTCTTGGCGATCGAGCAGCTCAGCGAGCCGGCTCGGGCACTCGACGGCACGAGGTACATCCGTCCCCTGGAATCGCGGATGTAGTCGAAGTGAACCTGCTCGGCCAGGAGCGTGGCGTGAATCTTCGCGTCCTCGTAATGCAAGGGCTGTCCGACAACTTGAAGCCGACCGGCGCGGAACGCCTGACGACGCTGGGCGAATGCCGGAACCGGCCGTTGCGCCGGGTCGATCCGACCTCCGGAAAGTGTCAACGAAAGGTGCTCCAGACCCTTGTCGAGATCGCCAACCAGAACCAGAGTTTCCGAGGAGCGACGGAGCGAGAAGGTCCGTTCGAGCCCTTCTCTCAGCGCCGTTGCAAGATCCTCACCATCAACCGGATACGACGAGTTGTGATTGTGCATCGGAAACATCGGCTTATCCCCCTTCGAATGGTCCCCAACCTCGCGACACTCGTCCCCTTGTTCGGAACGATTCCAGCGGGATCGCTCCGAGAGTCTATAAGGCTTACATGTGTTCTTTGCGTGGGTGGATCTCGACGGCCACTGCGCGCGGCGAGATCGAATGTGCCAGTCGACGGCGTGCCTCGCGGGCACCACCTCGACGGTCAGAAACCCGGACTTCGCTCAGCAGGCGACTTAGGCTCTGGACCGTGAAGTCTCGCGACTTCCCGGTCCTACTGGTTCCCGTCTTCAGGAGTCACGGAGGGCTCGGTTGTGACCGAAACATTCGCGAGGACGGGGTTTTTCGGGTTGAGGACCCAACGAGCACGAGGAACGCCGTCCGGACACGACCCTCGTCCCGACCGTCTCGATGGAGGAAACCCGACCTCGCGGCACAACAGAGGGCGTGGAGACCTCTTCGTCTCCGCGGTCGGCCCGCGCGCCGAAGAGTCCGACCGGCGCGCAGGTCTTCCGTGGCGGACGCGGTGGAACGGTCTTCCCTAAATCCCGAAAAATCAGACGACCAATCGAGCGGAATCCCGGTCGAGAAACAGTCGCGCGCCCGAGTGCCGTCTCAAGGCACTCGCGGGACAGGCTTCGGAGATTGGTCCTCGCAAGGTCGCAAGGACGGCGTCGGCCTTGAGCTTGCCCGGCACCACGACGGAGACCACGGGAGCCGACAGAAGGGCGGGAACCGTCAAAGTGTACGCATGGGTTGGCACGTCTTCGATCTGAGGGAAGCAGCCATCGTGGACCTGCTGCTCGCGACACGCCTGGTCGAGGCGGACAACCTTGATCTTGACCGGGTCAAGGAAGTCGGCGACGGGCGGGTCGTTGAAGGCAAGGTGTCCATTCTCACCGATTCCCGCGCAGACGATGTCGGTCGGTTCAGCCAGCAGCCGATCCTCGTAGTCCAGGCAGACCCGCAACGGCCGCTCAGTTAGCTCGCCAGGAATCAGCCGAAGGCGATCCTCAGGCAGAGCGGCCAGGCGGAAGAGGTGCTCGTGAAGGTAGCGGCGGAACGATGCGGGATGGTCGGAGTCCAGTCCGAGGTATTCATCCATGTGGAAGGCGACGACGCGCGACCAGTCGATGGACGGCTGGGCGACCAGGCCGGCGAGGAACTCGTTCTGGCTGGGGGCCGCGGCGAAAACCACGTTGGCCCGCCCTGCGTCCTGTTGCCGCTCGGCAATGGCCCGCGCAACGAACATCGCGGCGGCGCGACCCATCTGGGCCCGGTTCTCGAACACGGAAACCCGGAGGGAGTCGACAGTAAACTCCTCGACCGGTGTCGGCTCCGGCTGGCTCATGGCGGCGTGTCCTCGACCTGAATGAAGAACCCGCTCCAGAGCCTAGCGGCCCGGAGCGGGTCAGGCAAGAGGTCCAGGGGTCGATCGGCCGCGACGGCGTCAGGGGTTCTCCCTCTTCAAAACAACCATCATGGTCCTCTTGCCCTCCACCGTTTTGAATTCGGTGGGTCGTTCGCCTTCCGTCGGGTCGCTGAAACAGACGGTCAACTCGTCGCCCTCGATACGAAAGATGCCCGGAACCTGGATTTCCTCATCGCTGTTGGGACGCTTATGCGAGACATCGATCGTCATTGGGGTCTGGCTCACGTCGATCGTATAGGTTCCCTGCCATTCCTGCCCTTCCTTGGTGACGAACTTCAACATGCCGCTCCTGAAGGTGAGCGTGTCACCCACCGGACGGTCCGCGGCCTGTCCGGAGCGCTCGGCACGCGTAACGAGCCAGGTTCCGTCGAGCGTCTTGACGTCGTTCGACTTCGGTTTGGGATCATCCGCGGCCATCAAGGCCAGAACCAGCCACGTCCAGCCGATCCTCGCGTACATGCGAAAGACTCCAGAGGATGTGTCAGAGACGACGACGGGCATCGAGTGTGCACGGGATGTTGCGACAACGCAATCGAAATCCGAAAGCTCTAGGTCTGGAGGCAGTTTGACTCCGAGGCGATCTGGAAACGACAGAGGAATGGCCGTCATCCTCTTGGAAGGCACACGCTTGCGTGCCCAAGTCCCGAACGCCTAGGCTCGCGCGCAATAGCTTGTACGCCCATAACTTACGACGGTATGGCCGGTACGTGCCGGAGAGCCGCTCAGTGCGTACCCGCTACGTTCGCGGTGCGGGGGCGTGTTTGAAGTTCCTCACAGAGTCGGCGGCATTCCGACAGGTCGACCATCATTGCCTCGGTCAAGAATGCGGAGGCCGGTCCCTCCGCCGCCCATTGAAGCTGCTCGTGGCACTGCGTCATGTGCTCGATCAAATCCTTCATCCAGAGGAGCGTTCTCTGACGATTCCTCATCGCGGATGGTCCCCCAATCGACTCGTTCCTTAGAGGAGAAACAGCTTGTCGCTCGTTCTTAGAGGAGAAGCAAGCCGCGTACCACGATCTCGGCATCGCATTTCGTTACGTCGAAAACGATGATCTGGAAGAACTTTAGAAGAAATCGAAAAAGGGGCACGACTTGAGCCGCAGAGCACGGATTGTAAGGATTACTCGAAGATTCCGCTCGACTCCGTGAGTCTTTTCTTCGAATCTGGAAGGCACTAGACTGAAGGGTGAGCCAACTCCGCGGCGCGGCTCAATCGCCAAGATCCGGGGTTTCTCGATGGCACCGACCGACGCATACCTGACGCCGAACGACGTCCAGGGCGCAAGCTCCGGTGCCGCCGCGGTCCGTCTTCTCGACTGGCCGTTGCGATTCGGACGTTGGCTCTTCGGCCGTCGCGACGAGGTTCGCGACGAGGAGCTGCGCGAACCCCGAGCGCGCTTTCGTACGGTTTGTATCAGCCGGGAAGCCGGCGCCGGAGGCGGAACGATTGGTCGGCTCCTCGGCACCCGGCTCGACTGGAAGGTTTACGACCACGAACTACTCGACGCGATCGCGAACGGTATGGAGGTCTCAATCGACGAGGCCAGAACGTACGACGAGCTCGCGCCGAGCCTGATTCAAGACTGGCTGCTCCCGCTTCGAGAAGAGCATTATGCTCCTCAGGAAGCCTACCTCGACCATCTGGCCAAGCTCGTTCAAACCATTGGGCGGGCGGGCGAGTCGATCATAGTCGGTCGAGGAGCGGCCTGGCTCTTGCCCCGCTCGGAAACGCTCTCGATCCGGCTGATCGCACCCTTAAAGATCCGTGCCCAGCGGCTGGCCGAACGCATGGGCGTTTCCGTTCGAACGGCCCGACGCGCCGCGAGAGACCTCGACGCCCGGAGCGAGAAGTTCATCCGGACCTTGCATCGGGTCGACCCCACCGACCCACATCAATATGATCTGGTGCTCGACACCTATAGTCTCGGGTTGACGATCTCCGTGGAAGTGATCGCCAAGGCGGTCGAGGCAGGCCGGCCTCCTCAAGAATCCTCGACGGCCAAGCCGCTCGTAAGTGGAGACCTGGCGTGACGTCCGGTCGAGGCGGTTCGCCCAGATTCTGTCGGTGGATGCGACTCGCAGGTGTCTCCTTGGCCGCCGTTCTGGCGTTTCTCCTTCTCGCCGTAGGCCCGATCTGGTTCAACACCTGGTTCGAGGCGAACGTGCCGCGTTACCTCGTCCGAGGCGCCACGATCGCCTTTCTCCAGGCTCTTCGAGTGGTTTATCTCCTCGCTCTCGCGGCCACCCTGGCGGGAACCGTGGCGTTCGTCCTTCGAGTGAAAACCGCAAGGCGACGACGCGAGTCCATCAACGCGGCGGCTCGTGGGCTCTTGCTCTGCGTTTCTACCCTCGTCAGCCTCGCCGCGATGGAGGGGGCGGCGGCCGTCTGGTCAGCCTGGACACATCGGCTCCCCCGTTTGCCGTTACAGTTCGATGATCCGGCCAGCGATGACGGCGTGATCGACCTGGCGGTTGTCGGCGAGTCGAGTGCCGAGGGGCATCCGTATCATCCCTGGCTCTCGGTCGGCCAAATCGTCGCCTGGCAGCTCGAACGGGTCTTGCCCGGTCGCAAGGTTCGAGTCGAGATGCTCGCCAGCGGTGGAATCTGCCTCGAACAGGCCATTTACGCCCTTTATGGACTGAAACACCGACCGGAAATCATCCTCATCTTCGCGGGGCACAACGAGTTCCAGGCCCGCTATGGATGGTCGAGGAACGTCCGATACTACCAGGAAGAAGGCCCCGTTCGTGTCCGCTCCCTCGTCGCCGAACAGCTCGCCCGGATCTCTCCACTCTGCCGGATGATCGCGGAGACGATCGAGCGTCACGGTCTCGACACTCCGCCCCCGCCCCACGTCACTCGTGAGCTGGTCGACCACCCCGCCTATACCTCCGAGGAATACGAATTCCTTCGGTCAGATTTCCACCGTCGATTGGAGGCGGTCACCGTTTACGCCGAGGAGATCGGGGCGCTGCCGATTCTCATCATGCCGGCGGGCAATGATGCCGACTTTCCACCCAGCCGGTCGATGCTCGATCCCGACACAACTGAGTCCGAGCGAGTCGCCTTTTCCCGTTCGGTCGAGGCGGCGATGGCTCTCGAAGCCACCGATCCGGATCGAGCCATCGCATCGTACCGCGTGCTGATCGATCAGCATCCGGAATTCGCGGAGACTCACTTCCGGCTGGCGTTCTTGCTCGAACAGAAGGGCCGGTGGGCCGAGGCGATCCGCCACCAGACTCTGGCCAGAGATCACGATGGCATGCCGATGCGTTGCCCGAGTGACTTCCAGGCCGCGTATCCCACCGTCGCAAGCCGGCACGACGTCGTCCTGGTCGATGGCCCGAAGGTTCTCCGCGCGTTACACCCGCACGGCCTGCTCGATGATCTGCTCTTTCACGACGCCCAGCACCCGACGTTTCGCGGCTATCTCGCACTGGCGCAGAACGTCCTCGACCAGCTCAAGGCCCGTCGGGCGTTCGGCTGGCCTGATGCGACGCCGTCGCCGGTGATCGACCCGAACGAATGCGCCAGACACTTCGGCCTCGACGCCGCTCGGTGGGCCGACATCTGCGAGAAAACGGCCATGTTTTACGCGAGGATTGCCTACATCCGCTACGACCCGTCGAGGAACCTGGCCATGGCCGACCATTACGTGAAGGCGGCGGCCAAGATCGCGGCGGGCACCCCTTTGAGCGAGATCGAGATCCCGGGGCTTGGAATCGAGCCCCGGGATCTTGCACACGTCAAGAGCCGGACCGCATCACCTGCAACAGCAAGGCCAGCACCATCGGCACGGCGTTAAGCAAGAACCCCGCGACACAGACCCAGGGAACCGGCCTCCGCGCGATCCAGGCGAGCAATACTCCAAGGACGCAGATCAACAAACCGGCCTCCGGCAAGACCAGGGGCAGGGCCAGGCCCGTGGCCTCCGGCCGGTCGAAACCGTGGTGGGACGTCAAGAGGCCGTACCCCACGATGTAGATCGGCGCGACCACCGAGCCCAGCCAGATCGCGAACTTGCCCAGCAGCATCGAGGCGATCTGCAAGGTGTTCAACATCGGCTTCGGGGCGTTCATGGTCAGCTCCTCTCAGAGAAAAGGGCGGCTCGGTCATCGAGCGTCCCCTCTTCCTAGATAGTTCGTCAATGCGCCCCTTCGGTTCACCAGGATCCGCCTCCCGCCCTCGGATCGATGTCACACTAGCCAGCGCAACACAAAACCCCGAGATCACTTGAGATCTCGGGGCGGTGTCATTTTTTATTCAAGCAATTCGATGTTTTTTCGCGATTAAGATTCGCCTGACATGGTGGCATCCACGTAATCTTCGCAAGTCGAATTGGTCAGGCGGCGACTTCCGACGGGTCGAGCGCGATGATCGATAGCCCGTAGCGGTCGGCCAGGGCGACCACGTCGTCCTGGTCGACAACGATCGTCTTGCCCGCCTCGATCGCCAGCACGCGAGCACCTGCGTTGTGCAGGTTTTCGATCGTCGTGATCCCGATGGTTGGCACGTCGAACCGCATGTCTTGTTGCGGTTTGGCGACCTTGACCAGGGTCCAGCCGCCGGCCCGGCAATACTGGCCGGCGCGTTCGATGCAGCGGTCGGTCCCTTCGATGGCCTCGACGGCCAGCGCGGCCCGCTCCTTCACGGCCACGCTCTGCCCCACGTCGAGCCGGCCCATTTCCTTCGCGAGGTGCCAGCCAAACTCGACGTCCTTGAGTTCCGACGCGGTCGGTTGGCGCCGGGTCAGGATTCCCTTTCGCACGAGTAGCTCCGGGCAATAATCCAGGGCCGACGCAACGGTCAACCCATCGCGCTCGATTTCCGCGATCACCCCCAGTAACAACGAGTCGTCCTTCTTGTCGTTTCGGCAGGTCAGATACCACATATGGATCGTGCGCCAGTCGGGCCAGAGCTGAACCATTCGCCAGGGGGTGAACATCACGCTCTTGGTGACCTTCCCCGCCATGACGACCTGACCCACGCCCATGCGTTTGAAGGCGCGAATCATCCCGCCGAGCTTGGAGACCCCGACGAGTTCGAACGAGTCACAGAGAGCGCGAAGTTCGTCGCTGGCCTCGTAGCGAATGCCCACGCAGGCCACCTTGAGACCTTGACGCTTCGCGGCCTCGGCAAACAGGATCGGGAACCGCCCGCTTCCGGCCAGCAGGCCGATCGGCCTCGACAATCCGGGAACCGCGGCGGTTTCTGGCCGTGTCAGCACCGAGATCGGCATCTCCCGAAGACCTCGTGAAGAATGGAAATGCGGACAGGTTCGGTCCGGAACTCGACGACCGGTGAGCTACCTCCCGGTCCGACGACCATCAGAAGCCCGACGGATCGTCGTCGATGTCTTGCGACGGAGGAAGCGCGGCGGTCAGAAGCGCGACCTGCGAGGCTAGCTCACGAAGCTGCCGGTGCATGTCGGGCAGCCTCGCGATCATCGCGAAGATGTGCCGTTGCTCCTTCACCGGGATCGCCGGAGAACCGAGAACCTGGTGGTTCGAGGGAATATTGCGGTGCACGCCGGCCTGGGCACCGACAATCACGCGGTCGCCGATGTCGGTGTGATCCTTGATTCCGGCCTGGCCGGCCATCACCACGTAATCGCCCGTCTTGCAGCTTCCGGCGATGCCGACCTGGCCGCAGAGCAGGTTGTGCCGGCCGATCCGGTTGTTGTGGCCGATCATCACCAGATTATCGATCTTCGATCCTTCACCGATCGTGGTCGCCTCGAACGTGCCACGGTCGATCGTACAGTTGGCGCCGATTTCCACGTCATGACCGACCTCGACGTTGCCGGTCTGCGGCACCTTGACGTGCCGGCCATCCACCATCCGGTAACCGAAGCCGTCGCCGCCGAGCACGGTGCCGGCATGGACCTCGACTCGATCGCCGAGCACAACGCCTTCGTAGAGAACGACGTTGGGATGCAGAGTCGAGTTCTGCCCGATCCGGCACCCCGCCCCAACGACGACTCCAGGGTGCAACGTGGTACCATCGCCGACCTCGACCCCGTCCCCCACGTAGGCGAACGGATAGATCGCGACGTTTTCACCGATTCTGGCGGTCGGGGCGACGAACGCCATCGGATGCACACCGGTCCATCGAGGACGATCCTCGCCCTTCAGGTGCGTGCGAACCAACAAGAACGCCGAGAGCGGGTCGTCGACCTCGATGACCGGAATTCCTCGCTCCGACGCGATGGGCTGGAAGTGCGGCCCGACGATCGCGGCCGACGCGGGCGACGCCCGGAGCAGCTTCGCGTAACGCTCGTCATCGACGAACGTGATATCTCCAGGGCCGGCTTCACCCACGGGGCGGGCCGACTGGATCGCGACGGAACCGTCGCCGACAAGCCGCCCACGGACCAGAGCGGCAAGCTGTTCTACCGTGGCGACCAAGTGCGCCTCCCTTTCTTCCTTGAAAGGTGCGGATCGGTCCCGGATCTTTAGGGCATCGTACCGTGAGGAATGCCGGTTCGGGCCGATAAGGCTCGGGATGGCTGGGCGGATGGTAAACCAAGTGCCTCCAAGCCACAAGGCGATTCGTCCTCTCGTCTCCTGACTATCGGCATGAACTCCCCGATTGTTCCAGTCGACATCCCGCCCATCGGGCGCAATCACCAGGTCTTGAGACGCAAGTTATTTTCTGATCGCAACTTGTGAGATCAGTTGATCGAGGCGTTCCAGGGACGGTCGGTGCTCAGGGAATCGACCTTCGCGATCGAGTAGCAGAGCACGCATGCCGGCACGTTCTGGCCCTCGTACATCGTTTTCCAGGTCGTCGCCCACGCAAAGCACCTGTTCGGGCGGTAGCCCCAAGCTCTCGCTGGCGGTTTGGAAGAAGCGTGGGTGAGGTTTCCGATAGCCGACCTCGGACGAAATCACGAGGCGGTCGGACCAGGGAGCCAGCTCGGGCAGGCCCCTCACCACGCTCCGGAGCCTTCCGTCGAAGTTCGACGCAATCCGAAGCCCGAATCCCGCCTCCTCGAGCGCCAGCATGGTCGCGCCGACCTCGTCAAAAACCCGCCAGGACTCGGGACGTCCGAAGTGGTCCCAGAGCTCGTGAAAGGCCCGATCCAGGTCGGCGACCTCCGGCAGGCAGGCCGAGACGATCCGTCTCCAGCGTCGAAATTCGACGGCCTCGCTCGTTGACATTGGCCCCCGTTGATCTTCGAACTCATCGGCTTGAAACGCGAGGCGAAATCGTTCCCGGACGAGTCCGATCTCGATCGAAATGCCCTGCCGCCAAGCCGCCTCGGCATAAACCCTGGCCACCGAGGGAAATGGGGCCATCACGGTCCCCACGGCATCGATCAGGATCCCTCGAACGCCGTCCAGGAAAGATTTATCGAACATGAGCCCCACTTTTCCCGATGTTGATAGTAGGCAACACACGAGGGAGAGCCTCCCGGAAAAACTTCCGGGCGCGGCACAATCCGAGAACGATCCGCGTAAGCATTGTGGACGTAAAAAGGACGGTGGGAAGGAGCCCTGACCGATTTTAACGATATTCGGGGCGTCCCAGGGCGCCCTTAACGATCAAGGTCAAGGCGAACATGAACGACAACCGATATCGACCGACCATGATACATGCTCCGCGGTCGTCGAACGCGATCCCTGAGTCCCAGGCGCGCGCGCTCGACCGTCGCCACGCGCTCGACGAACAACAGCGTTCCTTCCGACAGTCCGGCTCCGGCTCCAGCCAGAGCCGCCACAGGCCTCCTGCTTGAGCAGAGACGAACCCCGAGCCGGTCTCGGACCGATCCCGCCCTTCTCCCGGCGGACTCACGACAACTCCGTGGGTCCGCCGTTTTTTTTCATTGACAGACCAAGATTCCCTGGACGATCTCAGGTGTGGGGCGTAGCCGGCTTTCCGGGCCGGATCAAGCCGGGGGTCACGTCGATATCGAGGTCGGCCACCTGTCCGGCCGCCAGCTTCGCGAACGCGATGCCGCCCATCGCGGCGTTGTCGGTGCAAAGGGCCATCGGCGGGATGAAGAGCTCGACTCCCGCCTCGGCCGCCATGGTGGCGATCCGATCGCGGAACCGGCCGTTCGCCGCGACCCCGCCGCCGATGCCCAGGCGCGACAGGCCCGTTCGCCGCAATGCCTGCCGGGCCTTGCCGACGAGGACGTCGACGACCGCCTCCTGAAAACTCGCCGCGAGGTCGGCCACGTCTTGTTCGGATGGCGCCTTCAACGGTTCCCGGGCGTCCTGGCCCCGCAAGGC
Source organism: uncultured Isosphaeraceae bacterium (assembly GCA_964599655.1). GTDB lineage: Bacteria > Planctomycetota > Planctomycetia > Isosphaerales > Isosphaeraceae > CAZRGV01. The sequence goes on from CAZRGV010000015.1 coordinate 17,005, forward strand.
GTAGAGTACGGCCGTCTTGAGCCCCGAGAAGCTGAAGTCAAGCCGATCGTCATGCAAGAACGAGCGGGGGAAGCTGTAGGCTTTTGGATTCCCCTTTCGGGCGGCGCGTTCAATGGCGGGACCGCCCGGATAGCCGAGGCCCAGGAGGCTGGCCACCTTGTCGAAGGCCTCGCCGGCGGCGTCGTCGATCGTGCCCCCGAGCGGCTCGGCATCGATCGGACCCCGGCAATGGTACAGACTGGTGTGGCCTCCTGAGACCACCAACCCGACGCACGGATAGACCTCGCGATCCGGATGAGAGAGCTGACAGGCGTAAAGGTGGCCTTCGAGGTGATCGATGGCCAACAAGGGCACGCCGAGCGCCAGCGAGAGCGTCTTGGCGACCGTCAGGCCGACGACCAGCGAGCCGACGAGTCCCGGCCTGGTGGCCACCGCGACCGCGCCGAGTTGCGACAGATCGACCCCGGCGCGTCGAAGGGCCTCATCCAGCACCGGCAAGATCTGCCGGACGTGGGCCCTCGACGCGATTTCGGGCACGACTCCTCCGAATCGCTCATGCAGGTCAATCTGCGAACTGACCACGCTGGAACAGATCACCGGTACCCCCGACGCTGGGGGACGCGGACCTTCCAGGATCGCGACTCCCGTCTCGTCGCAGGTGGTCTCGATGGCGAGCAGAACGAGTTTCGGTGCCAGGGTCATGGGCGAAGGATCATGTGTGTGGATGGAATCGGGCGTCGCGTCGAGGGCCTCATTGAGAGCCGGACGCGACGCCCCATGACCCTTCGACCGCTCTCCGCCGCCCTTTTGCTCGCCC
>CAZRGV010000015.1:17831-32569 GCA_964599655.1 uncultured Isosphaeraceae bacterium
CTTGGGTCGCGTGACAATCACGATCACTTCCGGGCCGACTCGGTCGCTTCGTCGAGCTTCGACTTCACGACGTCGAGAGCCTTGGCCAGTTGCGGATCGACCTCGATCGACTCGGTGAGCGAGGTCTCCTGCTTCGGCTTGTTGGCCTTGGAGATCAGATCACGCTTCTGGCGGGCCTCGGCCCACCTGACGTACTGCTCGTCGGTCAGCTTGACCTCCATGCCCGGATCAGGCGAAACGCCCCAATCGTCCGAAGGCTTCGAATCCTTGAACCGGTGGATATTCTTCCCCGACGGCCGCCAATACGTGGCCACCGTCAGCTTCAGCACGCTGTCACCGTTATCGAGCGGCAGGATGTTTTGCACGGAGCCCTTGCCGAAGCTGCGCTGGCCGACGACCACCGCCCGCTTGTGGTCTTGCAAGCAGGCCGAGACGATCTCGGCGGCCGAGGCCGAATGCTGATTCACCAGAACGACCATCGGGAAGCCGGTGTAGGTGCCTTCCTTGGAGGCTTCGTAGGTCTTCTCTCGCGTGTTGCGTCCTCGGGTGGTAACGATCTTTCCGTCTTCGACGAAGAGGTCCGAGACCTCCACGGCCGAGCTCAGCAGGCCGCCCGGATCGTCGCGAAGGTCGAGGATCAGGGCCTTCATCCCTTCTTCCTTCAGTTCGGCGAGCGCTTTCTTGAGATCGTCGGTGGTGTTCTGGATAAAGCTGGAAATGCGGATATAACCGATCTTGCGATCGTGATCGAGCATGAAGTCCCAGCGATCGTCGGGTTTGCGGTGATCGCCCATGACGCTATCCAGGTCGATGATCGCGCGCTTGATGGTCAAGGTTTCGGGGGTCTTCTTGCCCGGATGCACGACGTCGAGTTTGACCTCCGTGCCGGGTCGGCCGGTCAGCGCCTCGACGGCCTGGTCGCGGGTCCAGCCGCCGGTGGAAACGCCGTCGACCTTGACGATCTGGTCTCCCGCGAGGATGCCCGCGGCGTAGGCTGGAGAACCGACGATGGGCGCCACGACCAGCAGGTGCCCGGTCCTACGGTCCAGATCGATCTGGACCCCGATCCCGCTAAAGCTCCCCTCGATTTGCTTTTTGAACTGTTTCCAATCGTTCTCGCTGAAGAACGTGGAATGCGGGTCGAGGTCGGAGAGCATCCCCCGAAGCGCGCTCTCGACGAGTTCCTTGCGAGGCACGTCGCGAACGTAGTTGCGTTCGACCTGTTCGACGGCGTCGACAAAGACGCCGTATAACTCCATCGCCTCGTCTTTCGGCTTGGCTCCCTGGCTGTTCTGCCAGCAAAGCAAGGAGACCAGGCCCACCAACACGATCGCGAACTGGTTCTGACGCGGCATGTGAGCCCTCCCATGGGGCCTGAGGTCGCAATCCCTTGGCAGCGTTGGCGTGGCGATCCCTCGAAGCCCGATCATCCACGCGCAACTTGTGTATAATCTAGCCCGAATCTCCACCATTCGGCAAGCGACGAATCACCGTTCTGGAGCCTTCAGGACGAGTGAAGCGGTTCTTCCGGAAGGGCCGATTGCACACCTTCGACACCGAGGACGGGTGCCTGACAAGTAAACCGCTCGCAAATATAGGTGGTTGTCCGGCCGTTTTGGCTCGGTCGGTCAGCGAGCAAGGGCATCCGCCTGGCAAAGTCCTCGGACACGGCCCCTGGAGCGGGTGCGACCACCTTGTGCGGTAGGAATCGGCTTCCGATGGTCTCGAGAACCGCTCGGAACTCCTCGGGATCCGACCCCGCGACGACGGCATACTCGCGGACCTTGCCAAGCGAGAAGTCGAGCGCGATTAGGCTCTGACCAGCGGCCGCCGGCGCCCGTTCGATCACGGCGAGCATCGACCGCAACGTCGCTTCTCCCACCGCCGACAGGTCGTCGCGGCCCGTCAGGGCACCGAGCCGCAGAAGCGCGGTCGCGGCCATCGCGTTGCCCGAGGGTGTCGCGTTGTCGTAGATGTCCTTCGGGCGCGCGATGAGGGCCTCATGGCTCGTGCCGGTGTAGTAGAATCCTCCTTTTTCGTGGTCGAGGAACTCGACAAGCATGACGCCGCTCAGCGCGAGGGCGTCGTCGAGCCATCGCGGCTCGCCGTTCGCTTCGAAGAGGCGAGTCAGTCCGTCGATCAGGCAGGCGTAGTCGTCGAGGTAGGCATTGAACTTGGCCTGTCCATCTTTGTAGCTGTGCAAGAGCCGCCCCTCGGGCCCTCGCATTGCATCGAGCAAGAAACCCGCGGCCTGGTTCGCGGCATCGAGATATCGCTCGTCCCTCAACGCCCTTGAACCGTCCGCCAGCGCCGCGATCATCAGGCCGTTCCACGAGGTGAGCACCTTCGTATCCTTGCCCGGCGGAACACGGCGTTCTCGAGCCTCAAGCAACCTGGCGCGATCCTCGTCGAGTTCGACACGTAGCTCGGCCTCATCGCGACCGAGTTTCGACGCCGCCTCGGCGAGACTTCGGGGCAGGTTCAGGATGTTCTGGTGCTCCCAGTTGCCCCGCTCGGTGACGTCGTAAACCTCGGCGAACGTCCGACCTCGCTCGGAGCCGAGGACCTCGTCGATCTCGGCCCTCGACCAGACGTAATATTTCCCCTCGACCCCTTCGCTGTCGGCGTCCTCGGTAGCGTGAAATCCCCCTTCCGGGTCGGTCATCCGGCCCAGGACGTAGTCCATGGTCTCCCGGGCCACGCGGGCGAATTCGGCCTCCTTCGTCAGCTGATACGCCTCGACGTAAACCGAGGCGAGCAAGGCATTGTCGTAGAGCATCTTCTCGAAGTGCGGCACCAGCCAGCGATCGTCGGTCGAGTAGCGAGCGAACCCGCCGCCAAGATGATCGTAGATCCCACCGCGCGCCATCTTTTCGAGGGTCAATCGCACCATGTGCAAGGCGTGATCGTCGCCGGTCCTCGCGTGATGCCGCAGCAGGACCTTTAGGTCCATCGGGTGCGGGAACTTCGGAGCATCGCCAAACCCGCCGTGCTGGGGGTCGAAGCTACGCGCCAGCTTCTGGAAGGCCTGATCGAGCAAGCGGACGTTCAACGATCCAGTTGAAGGCGGAACCTCGCCGAGCGAGGCCAGTTGCGCGGTCAGGTCGCTGGCCGACTTCAGGATGTCGTCCCTTCGTTCCTGCCAGGCCTTGTGGACGCTAGACAGGACTCTCGGGAATCCAGGCATGCCCCGCGAGTCGGACGGCGGAAAGTACGTCCCGCCATAGAAGGGCTTTAGGTCGGGGGTCAGGAAGACGGACATTGGCCAGCCCCCCTGGCCGGTGATCGCCTGCACGGCCGCCATGTAGATCTGGTCAATGTCCGGGCGCTCCTCGCGATCGACCTTCACGTTGACAAAGAACTCGTTCATCAACGAGGCGATCTCGGGATTCTCAAAGCTCTCGCGCTCCATCACGTGGCACCAGTGACAGGCCGAGTAGCCCACCGACAGGAAAATCGGCTTCCCCTCGGCCCGAGCCTTCGCCAGGGCTTCGGGCCCCCAGGGATACCAGTCGACCGGGTTGTGAGCATGCTGGAGCAAGTAAGGCGAGGTTTCCCCGGCGAGTCGATTGGTTGGTTGGTTGTTCGGGTTGGCCATGGATGGAAGTCCCTGTCGTCTCGCGGTTTTCGGCGGCGTTTACTCTCGGGTTCCTCGAGGCCCTGATTATGGCATGATCCGACCTGGACTGTCACGGCCCGCTCGCGATCGCCAGGCCGCGATGGCCTCCTCGTCGAGACGCTGGTCACGAATGAGATGCGCATCGAGGATCTGCCGATGCGGCTCGCTGGCCATTTCGAGCATGCGGCGAACAGTCAAGATGGGTTCCTCCCGAGCCATGCCGCCGTCGACGATCTCCACCAGGAAAACGGTCCGGTCCCCGATGTCCATCCGAGCCTCAACTTGCCCCTCAAGCCATCCCAGAGCGTCGTCGAGAATCGGTGCCCCGGTGATCCCTTCTCGAACGTGGAGTCCCGCGAATTTGTCGGTGGTACTACGGCCCGATTCCAGCCCGAATCGCCAGATCCAGTCCAACCGCGCTTCGCCGATCAGATGCAACGCCATCGAGCCCGAACGCTCGACCAGTTCCCAGGTCCGATGGCTCTTGCCCAGAGCCACAAGCATCCGGGGCATCTCGGGAACGATCGACGCGATCGAAACAAACGTCGCGACCAGACCACCTCGTCGCTCGCCGTCCCTGGCAGTTACGACCCAGAGCGCTGGGTCGAGTTGCCTCAAAACCGCGGCGATCCCGGCCTCGTTCATGCGTTTTCCTCCGGTTCTGGACTTCCCTTGACCGTCCTCCTCATAGTATCCCAGGAACTGCGACGTTCGAGCGACTTCGGCCAACATCGTGGAGACACAGTCGCATGCCGGATCATGAAGAGCGACGCATCCGGCTCCGGGGCGTGCGGGTCCACAACCTCAAAGGGGTCGACCTCGATATCCCCTTGAACCGTTTTGTCGTTCTGACCGGCGTCTCGGGTTCGGGCAAGAGCTCGCTGGCCTTCGACACGCTCTATGCCGAGGGCCAGCGGCGCTACGTGGAGACGTTCTCGGCCTACACGAGGCAGTTCCTCGAACGGATCGACAAGCCCGACGCCGACCGGATCGACGGCATCCCGCCCGCCATCGCCGTCTCCCAGCGCGGGCAGCGACGCTCGAGCCGCAGCACGGTCGGCACTGTCACTGAGATTCACGACGCCCTGGCCTTGCTCTTTGCCCGAATCGGCCGGGTTTTCTGCCTTCAATGCGGCCTCGAGGTCCGGCCCGCGGATCCAAGGTCGATTGCCCGGTCCCTCGACGAACTCCCAAAACAGACCCGATACCTCATCGCTTTCCCGCTCGACGTCCGCCCCGATTCCGACCGGAACGCCCTGGCCGATGCCCTTCGCGAGGACGGCTTCGTCCGCGTTCAGGTCGGCGGCCAGGTCCATACGATCGAAAACGGACCCTTGCCCGAGCCCGTCGATGGCCACGTCGATGTCATCGTCGACCGGATGGTGCGAGGCTCCGAATCCCCCGAGCGGCGGTTCGACTCGATCGAAACCGCCTTCGAGAAGGGTTTCGGCCGCTGCCGGATTCTCACCGGGGATCACACCCTGACGTTCTTCAAGGGATGGCGCTGTGGTGCCTGTGGCATCGACTACCCGGCGCCCGAGCTTCGGCTTTTTCGCTACAACAGCCCGCTCGGCGCCTGCCCAACCTGCGAGGGCTTCGGACGAGTCGTCGACCTCGATCTCGCCCGGATCGTCCCCGACCCGTCCAAAAGCCTCAAGTCCGGTGCCATCGCGCCCTGGACCACCCCCTCCTATCGCGAGTGGAATGACGAACTGCTTGCCCTCGCGCCGAGCCTCGGCATCCCGATCGATCGGCCCTTCAAACTGCTTTCTCCCGAGCAGGTCAGGCCGATCGTGGAAGGCTCCGGCCGCTTCGGTGGTCTTCGCGGCTTCTTCCGTTGGCTGGAACGGAAGTCGTACAAGATGCATGTCCGGGTCTTCCTCAGCCGATGGCGAGGATACACCCCCTGCCCCGACTGCCACGGAGCCCGTCTCCGGCCCGAATCGCTCGCCGTCAAGATCGATGGTCACGACATCGCCGCCCTGTCGGCTCTTCCGGTGCGCGACTCGCTTGCGTTTCTTGAGAAATTGGCGAACGCCCCCGAACAGGCCGCCATCAAGAAACGCATCTTGAGCCAGGTTCTCGCCCGACTCGCGTACCTCGAACGAATCGGCCTGGGTTACCTCACACTCGACCGGGCGGCTCGCACCCTGTCGGGCGGCGAGGCCCGTCGCGTCGCCCTGACCACGGCCCTCGGCTCGGGGCTTGTGAATACGTTATACGTCCTTGACGAGCCTTCGATCGGACTCCACCCGAGAGACGTTGAACGCCTCGTGTCCGCCATCGACCGCCTTCGGAACTCGGGCAACTCGGTCGTCGTCGTCGAACATGAGGAAACGATCATGCGATCGGCCGACTGGCTCATCGATATCGGCCCTGGCGCTGGAGAATCGGGCGGATATGTCCTTTATGCCGGCCCTCCTCAAGGGGTGGTCGACGCAAAGGATTCAGTCACGGGCGATTTCCTTGCAGGCCGTCGTCGGTTGAAGATCCCCCACACCAGGCGCCCCGCGGACAAGGGCCACCTCACCCTTGTCGGTGCCCGCGGTCACAACCTGCAGGAACTCGACGTCGCGTTCCCGCTGGGGATGATCGTCGCCGTCACAGGCGTCTCCGGCTCCGGCAAGAGCACGCTCGTTGAGGAAACGCTCTACCCCGCCCTGCTGCGTCGGCTCAAGAGCGAGCACCTGCCTTCGACTCCCTACCGAGAGATCCGGGGCGCCAACCAGCTCGACGACGTGGTTCTCATCGACCAGTCGCCCATCGGCCGTACGCCCCGTTCCAATCCCGTCACGTACCTGAAGGCGTTCGACGAGATTCGCAAAACCTTCGCCGCGACCCATGAGGCCCGAATCCGCAACTACGGACCCGGCCGGTTCAGCTTCAACGTCGAAGGAGGCCGCTGCAACACCTGCGAGGGGAACGGCTACCTGATCATCGACATGCAATTCCTGGCCGACGTGATGGTGCGATGTCCGGAATGCCACGGCACGCGCTACCGCCCCGAAACCCTTGAGGTCAAGTACCGTGGTAAGTCGATCGCCGACGTGCTCGATCTGACCGTTCGTGAGGCATTCGGGTTCTTCCGGCACCGGCCCAAGGTGCAGGCTCGCCTTCGCCCATTGATCGACGTCGGCCTCGACTACCTCCGCCTCGGCCAGCCCGCCAACACGCTCTCAGGGGGCGAGGCCCAACGCCTCAAGCTCGCGTCCTACTTACCTGGCACTTCGGCCGGCTTCACCCGGAGCGCCGAGCCGACCCGTACCCTCTTCCTCCTCGACGAGCCGACAACCGGCCTTCACCCAGCCGACATCCTCAAACTGATTGACTGCCTCAACCGCCTCGCTGACCTCGGCCACTCGCTGGTCATCGTCGAGCATAGCCTCGAACTGATGGCCGCCGCCGACTGGATCATCGACCTTGGTCCCGAGGCCGGCGACCATGGCGGCCGGATCGTCGCCCAGGGAACCCCCGAGGAGGTCGCTCGCGCCGGAACCCACACCGGCCGAGTCCTCGCCGAGATCCTCGCCCACCCTTGAACCTGGAGGCCCGCGCCGTGTCCGACATGCGGAACATCTGGATGGTCCTTTGGAACCGCGCCGCGAACGATCCCAGCCCGTTCGAAATCGATGAGGTCGCTCCGGAAGTCGCCCGCGTCCTTGGGCTCGAAGCCAGGGAAGCCGCCTGCCGGATTCGGATGCTTCTCCAGGAACTCGATCGACTCCCGGACAACGAGCAATTCTTCGAAATGGAGGGAAACGCCGTCGTGCCGCGGAACGAGTTTCTCCATTCCACCAAGGATGCCGAGACGGCTCGGTCCTCCTATCCCTTCGAGCTTTGAATTCACAAGAATCCTCGATGGCGATTCGGAAACGGAGTTAAGAACACACGTTCGAACGTCTCGGTCGAGGTTGCGAGACCGATCCCTCGTTTTGCGCGCCTTTTCACAAAGACCGTCTGGCCAGGCCCTGTAGAATAACGAACGATGACGCCCTCGCACTTGGCGGGGGCGTTTTGCTTGGAATGAGGAACGGACATGATGCCCCGCCCAGAGACGGATGGAGAGAGCACGGAATCGGCCCCGTTGCCGGAATCTGCCTCGCGGAATTCAACCGACGTACCAAGCGATCAGAACTCTGAACAGTGGCTGGTCACAGCCGCCTTGATGCTGGCGATGACCGTCGCCGCGCTCGAGCAAACGGTCGTCTCGACGGCCATGCCGCGAATCATCGCTGAACTCGGCGGCGGGGAAATCTACCCCTGGGTCTTCTCGGCCTACCTCCTAGCCGCCACCGTTTCAACGCCAATCTACGGCAAGCTCGCGGACCTCTGGGGACGCCGTCGACTGCTCCTCTTCGGCCTGGCCCTGTTCAGCCTCGGCTCGATCCTCTCGGGCCTGGCCCAGAGCATGCCGCAACTGATCCTCATGCGCGTCATTCAAGGACTCGGCGCGGGAGCTGTCATGCCCATCGTGCTCACCTTGCTCGGCGATCTTTACACCCTCGAACAACGGGCGAAGGTCCAGGGTTGGTTCAGCGGGGTCTGGGGTGTCTCCAGTGTGGCAGGCCCGGCCCTCGGGGGCGTGCTGACCGACCAGCTCTCCTGGCGTTGGGTGTTTTTCGTGACCGTTCCGTTCGGAGTGATGGCCGCCTACGTTCTGGTAGCCCACTTTCAGGAAAACGTCCAGCGCCGCGAGATCAAGCCGATCGACTGGCAGGGCTCCACCCTCCTGGCCCTGGGAACCACGACTCTGCTGCTGGCCGTTCTCAACGGGCCAGGCCGCTCGTGGGAAATCAGCGCGGTTCTGCTCGCGCTGGCGATTATGTCGCTCGCGGGCTTCCTCGCCTGGCAACGCCGCGCGCCCGATCCGGTCTTACCCTTGGAGCTTCTTCGAGACGGGCCGATCATCGCGTCGATCCTCGGCGGGTTCATGATCGGACTTTTGTTATTTGGTCTTGATACTTATATTCCTCTGTATGTTCAGGGTGTTCTCGGACGCACGGCCACCGAGGCGGGAAAGGTGATTACCCCCTTGTTCCTCTCGTGGTCGATCAGTGTCGCGGTGGCGGCCAAGGTCGTCGTTCGGTTCGGGTTCCGATCATCGGCCGTCGTTGGGACGTGCCTAATCGCCGCCGGTATGCTCGCCATTGTCGTTGGCGCTTCGATGCCCGCCTGGGCGGGACCGATCTTCGTCGCGGGAATGCTCGTGATTGGCCTGGGCATGGGCCCGACCTCGTTGAGCTACATCCTGGCCGTGCAAAACGCCGTTTCGTGGAACCGTCGAGGCGTGGCGACCGGCCTTCTCGCCTTCTTCCGCACGATCGGCGGAGCGCTCGGCGTCGCCCTTCTCGGCGCGGCACTCGGTCTTGAACTCTCCCACCGCATCGCGGGTACAACGGACGTCGCCATCGCCCTGCGTCCGGAGTCGCTCAAGTCCTTCGGCCCCGAGGCGCTTCAGACGGTCCGGCTGGCCCTCGGGAGCTCACTCCGGGACGTCTTCCTCCTGATGCTGGCGACGACCCTGTTGGGACTGGCCTGCGCCATGCCGCTTCCCACCGGAACGGCTCGCAACGCGCCGGTCAAGGACGAGTCCGAAACCCTGAATTCCGAACCGATCTCCGCTCCCGTTCTCACGGAAACCTGAACCGCCGAGGGCCCGGATCCTCGCCCCGGACTGGCCATCGGCCGAAATCCGAAAAAATCGAAAAAAACGAATTGACGAGCGGCCTCTCGCTCGATTATCAATATTTTGTTCCCCCCCGGCTCCCGAAGGGTCGGAAGAACGGTCAGGGTGGCCCCGTGATGCATTTTCTCGCATCGACGGGGTTTTTTTACGTCTCAATCACATTTTTCGTTTCAAAACATCTCAATTCTTCCTTGGAATCTCCGGCCGTACACCCTGACCCGGTCGGAGCCGCCGTTCCCGACAAGGGGAGTCTCGACGATGCGCCTCAAAACCCTCCCGATTCGGCGTGAGACCTCACCCCACCTCTTGCAAGCGGCCAAGCTGGGCGCAAGGATCGCGACACGGAGCGATCGTCAACAGGGATTCGATGACGATTCGATTCGAGAACGCCAGCTCAGTCGCTTCCGCTCGGCCCTGAATTACGAGATTCAGGACGAGTACGAGCGAGAGACCCTCATGGCCGCGATCCAGCGCGCCATTGAGGATGCTTTGACCGAAGAAGATCCCGCACCACGGATTTGACTTGAGGGGCGTTCCTTCACGTGAGAATCTCGCCGCGCGTCCGCGGTGAACTCTCGACGATCAGGATCAGCCCCCATCGAGGACAAGGAGTCGACTCCTTCGACACACCGCGCGTCGCCTCGCCCCCGAAACCCCTCGACCGCTCCGAGCGCCAGACCCCGTTTCTGAAGCGCTCGGACGGTCCGCAAGAATCTTCGGTTTCTCGCATCCGGCGAGTTCGTACCAAGACGCCTTGAAAGGCAAAGCGGTCCTGCTCGCGAGAACGCCTGGAAAACCCGACAACGTTGGTACGTCGCGACTCCGCTCGGTTCCCGCCGCGACGCAACCCGAGCCACGACCTCTCCCTGCCGTCTGGCCGCCAGGCGATCGTCCGCCGGATCCCGGAACTTCGTTCGGCAGAGATCTGGTTAGGATGGGATCTCCCAGCGCGGTTCGCGCCGAGAGGTTGAGCCCATGGCAAGGCAATCGGCCCGCCGGAGCCTGAATCCGCCTGGTTTCCAGCCCCTCGCCTAGAGATGTCGGCCGCACGAGTCAACCGCTCGAGGCCGAGGGATCCCGCCCTTGAGAGCCTGATATCGGCAGGTTGGGGAGTCCGCCTCGTTCCAGGATTCGGTCTCTCAGGGCTTCGAACAAGACGCGATGTCCCAGCGGGCTGGGGTGTTTGTCCCAGGGAGCGATCCGGAACGCGTCGACTTCGAGGGAATCGAACGCGTTGGTCAAGTCGAGACAATCCATGCCGTGGCTCCCGGCAACTTGTCGAATTTTTCGAAAAATGTAAGGATTTTCGACTTTTTGATCAGCACGCGGCAGGACCACGACGAGAATCGGCAAGCCGAGTCGCCGGGCCTCCTGGCTCCAGCCGGCGTAGGTACGTTCCATCAATTCCAGCGTCATCTCCCGCAGCTTTCCGCCAAACTCATCGGCCGTGTCGCTGGAGCTGACTCCCGCGCGCCGGAGGGCCTCTTGAACAAACGGGTACGGGATCGGCACACCCCGTTTGACAATCGCATGAAGGTGTAATTCCTCCAGTGAGAAATCGAGCGCCGTGGCATCACAGAGGATGAGGTCCGGATTGAGGGCCTCGACCTGGTTCTGGAGGCGCCAGAGTCGTTGCGTCGGCGAGTCGCTCGAAACGGACAGGTTCAGAACCTCCACGCGCCGCTCCGGTCCGGTCGCCTGGTCGAGCCAGTGTTCCAGCAGACGAATATAGATTTGCTCGTCCTCGACTCCATGCCCCATCGTGTTCGAGGAGCCGAGCACAACGATGCGGTACGTTCCAGCCGGCTTCTCTCGAGAGACCTGCGGCCCACGAAAGCCAAGCCGATTGATCCGGAGCATGGTTCCGTTCCAGGTCGTCTCCTGGTTAGCTCGGAGGCGCCACCGGTCATAGCGATGGACTTCCTCGACGACCCCGGAATCGGCAAAGGTCCTCCATCCAGGTGGCGGGGGGACCTCCTCTTCGCGTCCCGAGAGCCCCTTCCCTCGCGGCCTCGGGCGAGACGCGTCGATCAGGGTTTCATAGTAGCCCTGAGCCCGGGCCTGACCGAGTTCGTCCTCGATTCGTCCCCGGCCTCGTAGCCGTTCGATGACCTCGGAGTTCGAGTTCAGCGTCCCCGCGATAAGCAGGACGAACGCGATGGCGACACTCATGCAATCACCGCGAAACGACGGAGCCTGAGCCGGTCCCATTCTCGATCGCCTCCCTTCCTGGTTCAGGACACCGCCGACACGGTCCTCGCCCCATCGGTTTGGAGGCCCAGAAGCTATTCGATGGTCCAAATCACGGCCAGACCAGTTCACCGAGCCAATGAGGCGTCTGGTCGAGGTCATCCACTCGAATCGAGGACGATGCTCGCGAACTTGGCCGTCACAGCCTGGATGAATCGACGGAAGCCATACCGTTGGACTCCGTCCCGCCCGGAAGCTTGTGAAAGAGCGAGGCTTGCCCACCGGAGGGCCGATTGTATAGTGTGTTAGGAAGGGATATTTCGGTCGGTCATCTACGCGGTTGGTTTTTCGAAAAGGTCGAAGACCTGCTCAGTGGATGCCGGCATGAGATGAGCGGAGGGTGTTCGCCATGCGTCGTGCCCTGGTCGGCCTGGCCTTCGTCGTCTTCCTGAGTTCGTGGTCGTCGACTGTTCGGGCGCAGGCGGTTAACGGAACAGGATTCAGCGATCCCTTCTTCCTCTACTACGGATACTTCTTGCCCCAGCAGGCGTATCTCGCCTCCATTCCTCGCCCAGAGGACACCGTGAGGGAAATCTCCGCGCGACGGCAGGTCAACGCCCTGACCGAGCGCGCTGGACTTTACGACCCACTCGGATCGTTCGGCGGCGAAACGCTGGATCCGTTCGGCCGAGGCGCGGCCCCCTCGGGTAGCCGGATGGTGAGTACCTACAACAGTGGCGTCGCAAACATGAACCTCAACGGGTCCGGGCCCCCAGGTTACTTCAATCGGGTCGGACGATATTATCCCGGAATCAAAGTCGGACGCGGGCCCAACTCGTATGTTGCCACGTCGGGTCGAGGCGGTGGGTCCAGGCTGGGGGCTGGCTATGGCATGTCGGGCGCCTACGGGTATCTTCCTCCGGGCGTGAAAATGCCAAGTCGTTAAGTGCTTCCCCGACTGGCAATGGCTCGGTACTCAGGAGTCCGTTTCGGGTTACATGACTCAGGGAGCTCGGGAACGCGTGGCCTAAACCGACGAATCCTTCCCGCGGGGTAAGCGTCTGCGGACCTCGGGCCGAACCGGATTGGCCTGGCGCGCAAACGTTTACCCCGCAAGAATTTACAGCCAACGAAGTGGTGATTTCCGGCTCCGATCCGCGTTAGGCGTTCCAGGCGAATCGACTGGGGAGAGTTTCGGAGCGGCGTCAGCACGTTTGGGCCGTTTGCCGAGGCGAGCATCCATGGTTCCCGAGCAACAGCGATTGTCGACCGCCGAGCGTTCGAACCTGGTTGCGTATCTCGACGGCCAACTGTCCGAGGATGAGGCTCGGGCCATCGCGACGAAACTCACCCACAGCCCGTCGGCGCGTTACGAGGCGGACGCCCTCGAACGAACCTGGGAGCTTCTCGACTACTTGTCGCGTCCCCGAGCCTCGCAGGAACTGGCCACTCGAACCCTCTCGATGGCCAGGCAACTCGATGAGCGCGGGGGCCAGATCGTCTCCGCCGCAAGTCTGGCGTTTCGGCGCTTGGCCCAGGTGCTCATCACCGCGGCGACCGTGGTCGCAATCCTGGCCCTGGGTTATGCCACCACGCGATGGGCCTGGCCGGATCCCACCGCAAGGTTGGCACGTGACCTCTCGATCGCCGAGCACCTTGACGAGTACCAGGACGTGGGCTCCTTCGAGTTTCTCCAGCAACTGGACATCTCGACGGCCTTTCCGGAGGACGCGCCTTGAGTTCCGCCGGTGTGAGGCTTGATTCCCGTTTCCCTCGCCGCGGGGACGTCGATCCACGCCTTCGAAGTGTCAGAAACCTGCGAGGCGATCGTGGGATCTCGGCCTTGCTCGTGGTCCTGCTCACGACGGCGATCATGAGCGGAGGATTCGAAGCAGCCCGGGCGGAGGACAAAACCGATAATCTGGATCGTCTTAGGTCGATGCCGTTGGAGCTGAGGCAACATCTGGCCCAGAAAATTCGAGAATTCGATGCCTTACCCAGCGACCGGCAAGCCGAGATTCGGACGCTCGACCAGAGAATCGCCGAACTGCCTCCGGCGGACCGCGAACGCTATCTTCAGTTGATACGAAGGTACCATCTCTGGCTTCAGAGTCTGCCCGACGCGAAACGTCAGGCCATTGAGCAGTCCCCGCCGGAAGACCGAATCAAGCTGGTCAATCAGTACCGCGACGAACAACGCAAATCCAACTCGATGCTTCGCTCGTCGAGCGACTGGCTACAGGTCTCCGCTTTGAGTCCCGAGCCGCTCCGCCGTCTGGCGATCGAGTTGAAGTTCTGGTTCTCGCTTGAGCCCGAGGAACGGCAGAAGATCCTCCGACTTCCCAATCGTAACGCCCAGAGGACCCAGGTCGAGGAACTCGCGAGGGAACGGTTCCCCCAACTCCGCGAGTTTCGCAGGGAACAGCAAAGGCGGTTCGCCGCCGAGGAAGAAGACGTCAAGCGCGAACTCGCAAAGCGGTTCGGTCCGGGAAAGATTCCGGCCAAGCGCGAAGACGTCTTCCGAAAAATCGCCGAACTCCGGTTCCTTCAGGAATTCGACCCCGCCCCGGTTTCGATTCGAAACCTTCAACGATTTGAAGCCGCCATGCCACCCTGGGTGAGAGAGTCGCTCGACCCGCTTCCCCCTGACGCCGCCGACCGCCGCCTGAAGGTTCTCTATCGGCTCATCTTCCCAGCGCCAAACGAACTTCCTGAGCCCAAGCCAACGACGAAAACCCAGCCCGGGACACGCCCTTCCGTCGCTCCGTCCAAACCCGTAACTCCTCCTCCGACTACGGTGACTCCGTTTTGATCCGCGACGCATCCTTCGTGGCTTCCACTGACGTTTTCTGGATGAAGCGCGCTTTGGCGGAAGCCGCGCGCGGAATCGGATCGGTCGAGCCGAATCCGATGGTCGGGGCCGTCGTGGTGCGGGACGGTCGAGCCGTCGGGATCGGCCATCACGAGCGATTTGGCGGCCCCCACGCCGAAGTGGTCGCGCTGGCGCGGGCCGGCGGCGCCGCGAACGGGGCAACATTGTACGTAACCCTTGAACCCTGCTGTCATTACGGAAAGACCCCCCCCTGCGCCGAGGCCGTTTTGCAAGCCGGAATCGGCCGCGTCGTGGCCGCCATGCGAGATCCCTTTCCCCAAGTGGATGGCGGTGGATTCGCTCAGCTGCAGGCTGCGGGTGTCGTTGTCGAGTCGGGTCTCGAAGCCGAGGCGGCTCGACGGCCCAACGCT
>CAZRGV010000015.1:32579-35449 GCA_964599655.1 uncultured Isosphaeraceae bacterium
GTATTTGAAACGGCTGGCCACCGGCTTGCCGTACGTGACCGCCAAGTGGGCCATGACTCTGGACGGAAAGACATCCGCCGCAAGCGGTGACAGCAAATGGATCTCTGGTCCTCGATCGCGGGCCATGGTCCACGAGTTGCGAGGACGAATGGACGCCATTGCCGTGGGAATCGGCACGGTCCTGGCCGACGATCCCGAGCTCACCGCGAGGCCGCCGGGTCCGAGAACCGCCGTTCGACTGGTGCTTGACAGTGCCGCACGATTGCCGGTTGGATGCAGGCTGGCTCGGACGGCGCGCGAGGTGCCGGTCTGGATCGCCGTGACCAACCGCGCTCCGATCGAGCGACTCCGCTTGCTCGAAGGGATTGGCTGCGAGCTCCTTGCGTTTCCTGGTGATGGTCCAGTCCCCGTGTTACCCTTGCTTGTCGAACTCGGTCGACGAGGTCTGACAAACCTCTTGGTCGAGGGTGGAGGGCGGGTCCTCGGGTCGTTTCTGGACGCCAACCAAGTCGACGCCGTCGAGGTATTCATCGCTCCAATCCTCGAAGGAGGCGATCACCCGTTCACTCCCGTGCGAGGATCGGGCGTCACCCGGATGGCCGAGGCTCTCCGTCTCGACCGGCATGAGATCAGCCGACTCGATGGCGACATCCAGCTTCGCGGCACCGTTTCGCGACCCTGGCTGGCACCCGGACGAAACGAACCTGAGTGATCCCCCCGAACCCGCGTCCCGGAGCCCGGGGGTCAGGTTTTCGCCACACCCGATTGTGGGTGTCGAAGACGAATCCGTGCCCCATCTCCTGGCGATGCTTGTGGATCGAGGAATAGCCGGAGGCGCTGGCTCGCCAGGCTGATTCCGGGACGGAATTCCAGTGTCCGACCGTCCGCCGCGGCCGGAAACCTCGCGGCAATCTCGCCATCGTCGGGCGAGAGCGGGACGATTTTGGGGTGTGCCACGAGGATTGTCGGCGGGACCTCCACTCCGGGCGGCTCGGTCCGGAAGCTCAACGACCACGGTCGACCCGGAAGAATCGGCGCACGGAGTCGATAGGAGACGTTGACTTCCGTCTGGGCCTCGGGCACCACCGCGCGCGATGTCGGCTCGATGCCTGGCGAGAGCAGCGTTCGACCTCCGCTCGTCGCGACCGTGAAGACCGAGATGTGCCACGGTCCGTCCGGTCTCGGAGGTAGTGTGAGGACATGGCGTCGGAGCCGGGCGTATTCCTCGTCTTGAACCATCTCGGTGATGGCCTCGGGATCCTGCGGACCCTCGGCGAATCGACCCGGCCGGGCCGCCAGCAGGCAATGCGATCCCATCGGGTTCCATTTCCAACGAAGGAGAACCTTGTCGGGCTCGCTCGAACGAACCGCTCGCAACTCGGATGGGTCGGCCACATGAGAAAATGCAAGCTCGCGGCCAACCACCACCGTCCCGGCTTGGAACGTCAACGGCGTGTAGTAGCCCAACTTCAACCCCGTCGATCGTGTCTCGAACGTCAGGCCGGGCTCCGCTTGCTCAAGCCAAACTCCAGGTAGAGCTTCGGCTTGCGTCTCGGATAGTTGGTCACCTGGCGACATTTCCAGGGAACCCTCGGTTCGGATCACTCGCACCTGGCCTCGTTCAGGGGGGCTCCATGTCAGGCGAAGCCGGCCATCGGACTCGGCGGCGATCGTCAGATCGTCGACGGGGGGGATCGGAGGGTGCGGTACGGCCACGACGAAGACGCCGCGAGACGCATAAAGGCGACCCCCGGGTGCTGGAAAGAGGGAAAACAGCCCATAGTGATAGGCCCGATCGTCGACGAGTCCCTGATCGATCACGCGATCGAGTTGGGCCTCGACCGGTTCGCCATCACGGGGTCCCTCGGGCGGTGATCCGAGCTTCCGAACGACCCGAACGCCGGCGGCGCCCACGGGAGGCGTCCAGGAAAGTTGAATTTCGCCGCCGCGAACCTCGACCCGGACATTCGTCACTTCACCGAGCATCAGGAACGGCCCCGCCGCCACGCCGAGAAGCGAGCTGACCCCGTTCCTGACGGAATACACGCCATAGCCAAACGACTCGCCGGGCGAAGGGCTGGTGTCGTCCCAGTGGGTCGTGGACACTTCGACAACGGTCTGGCCATCCTCGATATGTTGGGGGGCGGCCGCTCGCTTTCGGATCACTCGGTAAGACACCGGTCCGAGGCCGTCGGGCTTGGGACCGGTCCAGCTCAGTCGAATTCGACCGGTGCTCACCTCGGCTCGAAGTTCGGTCGGTCCATCCGGCGGGCACTGCCGCAGCCCCTCGCGAGCTTCGGGCAGGTCGGACGCCCTCGCCAGCGCCTCTCGATAGACCTCCCTCGCTGCGGCGGAATCGGTTCGAGCCAGGTGGCGCGCCCGTACCACGAGGGCCTGGGCCTGTGAGAGGGCCTCGGAAACTTCCTCCTGGGCAGCCCGTAATTCCGAGTCCGTGGGACCCACCAGCCGCGACCAAGCTCGAACCGCCGATTGAGCCGCGACCAGCCGATGCCGCGCGCGCTCCGACCGCCAAGCCAGCTTGCACTCGTCGATTTCAGCGCGCTGTCGCTTGATTTTCTCGATCCCATGGCGCGCGCCGGGATGATTCGGAGCGTACTCGAGGACCCGCTCCAGGTGACGCTCTGAGGTATCGAGATCATGCGACTTGAAGGCGCGCTGCGCCGCCTCGAAGTGACGGATCAAGGGCTCCAGGTGCTCCTCGCGGAAGCCGCAGCGGCAGCGGTTTTCATCGACCCATTGCGCCTGATGGCAGACCGGGCATTCCCAGCGGAGCGATGCCCGGCAATGTTTGCAGTTTCCCGACCCATGGATCTCGGCCCAGGCGTAGTCGGTCAGCCCGGAACACGACT
>CAZRGV010000015.1:35484-49355 GCA_964599655.1 uncultured Isosphaeraceae bacterium
GCGCAGGAGGCGTCGAGATGGCGGGACGGCGGTCGTTGGACCGCTGGCCTTCAAGGCGACACCCTGTGCCTTGCACGCTCGGCGAATGAGCCGTTCCGCTCGTTCCGGCGCAATGCCGAGCGAGGCCGCCTCATCGAGCAACACGGCCCGGGTCCCCTCGTCGAGTCCGCTCAAACCCGTCAGGGTAAAGTCGATGGTCTCGCGCAGAGATTCCTCGGCCTCAACGGCCAGGGTCCGGTCGTACCGCACGCGTGCTTCGGGCGTGGTCAGGTTCGATTGGGCCAGGGAAACGGCATTCAGCCAGGCGGTTTTCTCGGCGGTGACCCGCGCCTTTTGCATCCATCGTTTTCGAGCCTCGGCAGCGCGCTCGACGATCTCCACGATCGGCGCGCTTCGAGGCAGCCCGAGCAGGTCGTAGAGATCTCGACTCCCGAGCGGCTCCAGGGCGATTTGGATCTGCCGCCGGGTGGCCGGTTCGAGGACGTCCCCTGGCGGTTCGAGATCCGATTCGGAATCCGGCGGAGGCTCGGGTAAGGGGGGAAACGGCTCAAGGAGCCGGTCAAGCTCATCCCTTGAAACGCCAAGCCGGTCGGCCTCGGCTCGAAGTAGGCTCCGGTCGCGAACGGTCAGGCCCCCCTTCGCGGCTCGCAAACGGATCAATCGTTGTAGCTCATCGAGCTGTCGACGGCGTTCGCAGGCTCTGGTCGAGGCGAGATCCGCGTCGTAGGCGGCTCGCGAGGCAGGGTCGCTTAGAAGCGCCAGTTTCAGGTCGGGAATCTGATCGAGATAGGACTGGTAAAGCGTTCCCTTGCTTGGGTGTCGTGTTTTCGAGGACCATTCCGGCTGACAACGCGCGAGCGCGGCCTCAATCGTCGCCCGGTCGGCGTCGGGCGCCACGCCGAGCATCGCGTAATAATCGGCGACCATTGATTCCCGGCAACCCTCGTCAGGCTTGGCCCCTTCGGTCCGAAGCGTCTCGCATCCCGATGCTTCGGTTTCCTTCTATTTTCGGGCGCAGCGCAACTCGAGTCCAGCCTCGGCGGAAAGTTCAGCGGCATGATCCGCGAGGTCGCGAGCAACGCGTTTCAACTTGAGAGCATCGCCCGGCCGCTCGTGAGCACACGCTCCGCGATCGCCGTCGCATCGAGTCGGCAGGTCGCCGGAACGGCCACGGAGAGCACGGCCGTGATCTCGCCGGACTCATTACGAAGAGGGACCGCCACCGATCGGGCGGCTCCGAACGCCCGAAGCCAGAGGCCCGAGCCGGTGCCGGGTGGCAAGGTCTCCGCCACCGACACGACGGGCTCCCCGTCGACGACCGCCCGGACGATTCCCAGGTCGGTCCGGTCGATCGGAACCGACTGTGTCGCCAGGGCGAACCCTCGAGCGACGACCTCGGGCATATCCTCCGCGGCCACGAAGACCGCCTGCAAGAGCTGGTCGCCCGACCTTCGCCAGAGGCCCGAGGCTCGGGCATTCAGTCCTCGTCGTAGACCTTCGACGGCCGCTTGAAGCGGTGAGGTTTCGGCTGGATCATCACCCATGAGCCAGGCCTTGACGTGGGATTCCTCGAGGTCACTGAATCGCAAGCAGCTCGACCTCGAAGAGGAGCGTGGCGTTGGGGGGAATCGGGCCTCCGGGCGTGCCCCTCGCTCCATAGCCTTCCTCGGGAGGAATCGTCAATTTTCGAATCCCGCCGATCTGCATACCTTCGACGCCGACATCCCATCCCCGAATGACGCGCCCCGCCCCCAGCGGGAAACTGAACGGCTGGCCCCGGTCGTGGGAGCTGTCGAACTTCGTCCCGTCGATCAGCGTGCCGGTATAGTGAACCGAAACCCGATCACCCGCCTTGGCGGCCGCTCCGGTTCCTGTCTTCACGTCTTCAATCTTCGTCTGGAAGTTGGCCAAGATGCCATCCTTTCCGTTCCGCGTCGTCTTCGTGTAAGATTCCCCGGCCCGCTGGACCGGATCAGCCCATTCATGATAAGGGCCCTGCCCCCCCTAGATCAACCCGCCGCCGAACTCAAGGGCGGCTCCAGCGCGACCTCCGGCGTTCGAAACCCGAACCCGAAAAGGCGGGCAGTGTCCGTCGCTCCAGGATGCAAGCGTCCGGCGATTCCGCTAGAATCAGTGGTTCCTTCGAATTCCCCCGACCCCCGTCCGGTGTCTAGTTGATCTGGGAGCGACTCGCGAGGCCGTCATGCCGGAAACCTTGTTCGACAAAGTCTGGAAGCGCCACCAAATCGTCGCAAACGACACGGCGACTTTGCTTTATATCGACCGCCATCTCGTTCACGAGGTGACCAGTCCGCAGGCCTTCGAGGGGCTTCGGCTGGCTGGCCGGAAGGTTCGGCGCCCCGACCTCACCTTCGCCACGCTCGATCACAACGTTCCGACCGAGAATCAGCTCGACATTCGAGAGCCGATGTCGCGACGACAGGTCGAAACGATGCGGAAAAACTGCCGGGAATTCGGCATCACCCTCTACGATATCGGGAGTGGACACCAGGGAATCGTTCACGTCATCGGGCCCGAACTGGGCGCAACGCTCCCCGGCTTGACGATCGTTTGCGGCGACAGCCACACCAGCACCCACGGCGCCTTCGGTGCCCTGGCCTTCGGCATCGGAACCAGCGAGGTCGAGCACGTCCTGGCCACTCAGACTCTCTGGCAAGGGCCGAAACCCCGGTCGCTGGGCATCGAGGTCACTGGTCAGCTCCCTCCGGGGCTCGAGCCGAAAGACATCATCCTTGCGGTGATCCGGGCCATCGGCACGGGCGGCGGCACGGGCGCGGTGCTCGAGTACTACGGATCGGCCATTCAGGCCCTCTCGATGGAAGGCCGGATGACGATCTGCAACATGTCGATCGAGGCGGGAGCCCGAGCGGGCCTGATCGCTCCCGACGACACCACCTTCGAGTACATCGCCCGCGGCAATCGGCCTTTCGCGCCCAGAGGGGCCGCGCTCGAGACCGCCATCGCCGACTGGAAAACCCTCCGCACTGACGACCCCTCCGCCTTCGATGACCATGTGCGGATCGACGCCTCCTCACTCGTGCCGCAAGTCACTTGGGGCACCAACCCGGCCATGACGGTGGACGTCACCGGCCACGTTCCGACGCTCGAAGAAATCCCGCCCGCCCTCCGGGACGACGCCACTCGTGCCTTCGAGTACATGGGCCTGACGCCGGGTACACCCATCAGCGAAATCCCCGTCGATGTCGTCTTCATCGGGTCGTGCACCAATGGCCGGATTGAGGACCTGCGCGCCGCGGCGAAGGTTTTCCAGGGCCGCAAAGTCGCGCCGACGGTCCGGGCGCTCGTCGTTCCAGGCAGCGAGGAGGTTCGCGCCCAGGCCGTCGCCGAGGGGCTCGACCGGCCGGTTGCAGCATGTGCCTGGCAATGAATCCCGACAAGCTCACGCCCGGTCAGCGCTCGGCGAGTACGAGTAACCGTAACTTCGAAGGCCGACAAGGCCCGGGCGGACGGACTCACCTCGTCAGCCCGTCCATGGCCGCCGCCGCCGCCATCACGGGCCACTTCACCGACGTCCGAGCGCTGCTCCTTGGTGGATTTCGACAGAACTGACTGACCCGCGGTGGATACGCGGAATCCGTGTATCCCGCGATTCGCCGATCCTTCGATCGAGGTCTTCAACATTATGGAACCGTTCATTCAACATCGTGGTCGCGTCGCCGTGCTCGACTGGACCGACGTCAACACCGACCTGATCATCCCGGCTCGCTACCTCAAACGGATCGAGCGGACCGGCTACGGCCCCCTACTGTTCGCCGACAAACGTTACGTGCCGGGCGGCGCGCCCAAGCCCGACGATCCCACATCTCACGGCGCGCTCGCACCCGACTTCCCCTTGAACCGACCCGAGTTCGAGGGGGCGTCGATCCTCGTCGTTGGCCGGAATTTCGGCTGCGGATCGAGCCGCGAGCACGCCGTCTGGGCCGTCGCTCAGGCGGGCTTTCGCGTGCTGATCGCACCCGGCAAGAACGAAGGCTTCGCCGACATTTTCGAAGGTAACGCGTTCAACAACGGCCTGCTCCTGATCGAGCTACCCGAGGCCGAGTGGGAGGCGATCGCCGAAGCTGGGAAGAACCCGAACGGCACCGAGGCCACCGTCAATCTCCAAACCCAGACCGTCACGCTGCACTTGCTTGAAGGTCCCGAGGTCACCTACGAATTCCAGATTCCTGAAACCCAACGGCAACGGCTCCTCCAGGGACTCGACGCCATTGGCGAGACCCTTCAGCACGAGGACGCCATCCGCGCCTACGAGCAAAATGCCCCCGCCTGGGCGGTATCGACGAACACCTGATCCCGGATTCGGCCGGATCACGGCCAGCAACGGGATCACGACGGCCTCGGACCGTGCTCGAGGTTCGCCGGTTCTTTGGTCAAGCTGGCGGTCGGCGTCTGAGGCGTGATTCAGGGAAAAAGCTACCCGGCCAGGATTCGAACCTGGAAAAGCAGGACCAAAACCTGCTGTGATACCGTTTCACCACCGGGTAAGGATGGAAGTAGTGTAGCAATCCTGGGCGAAATCGAAAAGGGAAGTCGGACCATCCCTCGAAGAACGTTTCGATTCCCTGCCAGGCGGGCGGCTTCGGGTAAACCCGCACTTGGTTTCGAGCCATCCCATCAGGCGGGCGACCGATCCAACTCGCCCGAAACCCGGACGAACCGTGACGTCGCGTCGAAGGCCGGTCCCTGGTCAACATCGGCCGCGATCCATGAAGGATCGCGGGCTTCCCCCTACGGTGACGGGTCAGCGCCGGAGAACTGGATCCGGGAAAGCCCCGCGTCGTGGATGAGCGTCACGAGTCCCACGACCTTACGGTACGGCGTGCTTTCGGGTGCCTTGATCACGATGGGTCGCGAAGCATCCTGCCCGGCGATCTCTTTGAGCGCATCGCGGAGCGAGGTTTCATCGAGGTTCTTACCATCCAGCCGCATCGAGCCGTCGTTCGAAATCTCGATCGTCGTGGGGACGACCGCCCCACGGGAGTCCGCCACGAGGGGGCCGACATCGACACCTTCAGGGGCAAACTGACCACCTTCTCGGAGGGCGAAGAACCCGTAGCTCTGTTCGAGCAGGCTCATCGTCCCGGCCATCGCCCCTTTGCCCACGGTCCAGAGCCGCCCATCGAACTCCTGGCGAACCCTCGGGAAAATGATGGAAAACTGGATCTGATTGGGTCCGCCCGTCCCGACCTGTCCGGCGACACGATACGAGGATCCCGTTTCCTCGGACTGGAAACGCCCGGTCACGACGCCCGCCTCGCCAACCTTCAGGTCGAGCGTTCCCGCCCACTGGCCATTCGAGAACAGGCGGTAGCGGCCTTCGAAGTCGCTCGCGAGGACATTCCGTCCCAGGGACGGCTTGCCTCGCTCCTCGGATCGCTCGAGGGGGGATTTCGTCAGCGTGTAGAGCTTCGAGGGGGAAAGGGCCACCAATCGCTGACCCTCCTTGCCCTCGGTGACAAACTGGATGTCTCCACCCTGACCTTCGGGAACGACCTGCCCGGAGTCGAGATCGAGTCGAAAGCCGTCGAAGAGAATCAAGCCGTTTCCCCTCGCCAGCTTCGTCGTCGCGGGGCCCGCTTCGAAGGTATCGAATCGCTCGACGACAAGGATCGGGATCAGATCGCCCTCCGCTCCCCCAGCCTGCGGCTTTCGAAGCGCGGGAGAGACGAGCAGTCGAGCCGGATTCCCCTGGTCCGTCACAACCACGATCAGGGCCGAACGCGTCCCCTGGAGCACGATCGGCAAGGCGCCAATCTCCTTGATGGTCAACTGATCGTGCGCTGTGGCGATCTGGCTCCCGGGCAGATCCGCGAGGACTCGACCTTCGAGCCGATCAAAATCGTCGGCCGCCCTCGAACCCGCACCAAGCAGCGAGGCCAGAACGATCGGAACAAAAACCACTCTGGATATCATGAGTTTGTTCCTTTTTGAGAGAGTCAGACAGCTCTGACGGAAGGCGATACTCGACCTTGCCCCGGCGTTTCCACTCCACGTGGTGACAGTCACTGGGACTGAGTCGCATCGATCCAACGCTCAAGAACCGCAGAGGTTGCGAACTTCGTCGGGATCGGCGCGCCGTTTTCGAATACTTGAAGAGGCGATGCGTCGAGGAGACAGACAAAGCCCGGCCGGGCCACCCCGGCCGGTTTCGGCCCTCCCGCCGAGCCGGCCGGGCACTCCCCCATTCCCGCGCGCTCGATCGACCTCGAGCCAGATCCAGTGTGCCCTCTCGTGGAGCCGCCTGCCAGATCTGGCCACTCCGAGAACCGAAAAAGCGGGCGTGCACGAGATCACTCGTCCCCGGCGGGACGCAACCGACACGTGCACGAGGACTGAGCCCCTCAGAGGGGGAGGTTCGCTCCGCCAGGTTCGAGATCCCCCAGGTTCGGGCTCGACCCTCAAGAGCGATCTCTCGCAGACGCATTGAAACACGCCGTCTTGAACCAGAGCGTCGACCCGACGAGGATCGCCCGTCGATGTGGTCAGTCACGTCGGGACGATCCGATGATGCCGCGCATTGATTGACCATGATCCTTGGGCCGTCTTACAATCCAATCTGCCCCTCGTGTTTACCCGGGTCGTCCTCCGTGTGGAGTCAACACGATGCAACTGAACTACTCGGACGATGGTCCAGGGCCAGTTGTCGTCCTGCTCCATGGATTTCCGCTCGACCACACGATGTGGGACGCGCAGCGAACCTCGCTGGGTTCGATCTATCGCGTGATCGCCCCCGATCTTCGGGGGCACGGCGAATCCGCCGCGCCGGAAGGGGTCTACACCATCGATGGCATGGCCGACGATGTGATCGAATTGCTGGATGATCTGGGCATCCACGAACCGGTCGTCCTCGGCGGACTCTCAATGGGTGGCTACATTGCCCTTTCCATCGCGATCCGATACCCCACCCGGCTTCGCGGCCTCATGCTGATCAATACGAAGGCCTCGGCCGATACGCCGGAAACCGCTCGCATCCGCGAGGAACTCGCCCGTGAGGTCGAGTCGTCGGGCTCGGGCAATTCCGTCGTCTCGACCATGCTTCCGAAACTCTTCGCTCCCATCACAAAAGAACGGCACCCTGAATTGATCGAGCGGATGCACAAGGTGATGAGTCGAACGACGACGCGATCCCTCGCGGGGTGTCTTCGAGGAATGGCCATTCGTCCCGATCGGACGGCGGATCTCTCAAAGATCGCGATACCGACGCTCGTCATCGCCGGCTCGGACGACCAGTTGATTCCGCTCGAGGAATCGCAGCGAATGGCCGATCGGCTTCCGCGTTCGCGGTTCGTGGTCATCCCCGGCGCGGGCCATCTGGCTCCTCTGGAGAATCCCGCGACGACAAATGATGCGATCCTTTCGTTTTTGAACTCATTACCCTGATCTCAGAGGCCCGACGGCTCGAACTTCGATTCCAACGGCCACGACGCGGCACGCCGTGGCTCCGTGCTCGCAATCCGTCAAAGTCCCGCGAATTTCCTGGATCCCTCTGATCGCATTTAGGAACGACAGGGTCGGACGGAACCTTCTCCGACCCGGAGGCCCTGCCCCCCCTTCGTCGCTTGGTCTTGGCGTGCGCCTGGATTCCTCAACAAGGCTGCAGGATGGCTTCGTTGAATCTCCTGCCCGACGTTCTCACGATCCTTTCCACGAATCTGACGCCGTCCGTCTCCCGATGAATCGCGCGGGACCCCTTGTCAGGCGGGGTTCCAGCCTCGATAATCCGCCAAAGGCAGACACAACGTTTCCCCATCGCGTCAAAGCCCCGGTCAACTCGGGCTCAACGGACGTAAACAGGCCGAGGCTGATGGCCGATCACTCGAATGATTCCCTGATCACGACTCCGAGAGCGCTCCGCGAGGTCGTTGAACATCTTCGAAATTCCGGGCGATTCGCGTTCGATACCGAGTTCGTATCCGAGGACACGTTCGAGCCGGTTCTCGGACTCCTCCAGGTCGCCACTCGCGAACGTCTCGTCGCAATCGATCCCCTCGCTGTACGCGACCTCTCACCCCTCTGGGACGTCCTGGTCGACCCCTCCGTCGAAGTGGTCATGCACGCGGCGGGGGAGGACCTGCGAATCTGCCGACTTCAGTCCGGGCGGCTTCCCGAACGCGTTGTCGACGTGCAGATCGCGGCCGGCCTCGTCGGGTTCGGTTACCCGATCTCGCTGGGGAACCTCGTCCAGAACACGCTGAAAGTCACCCTCGCTGGCGGCGAGACCCGCACCGACTGGCGTCGCCGGCCACTCAGTCCGGCCCAGATTCGATATGCGCTGGACGACGTCCGGCACCTGCTGGATGTCGCCGACGAGATGTCCAACCGGCTCGCAACGCTCGGGCGGATCGCCTGGGCCGAGGACGAGTTTCAAGACCAGCTCCGCTCGATCGAGGCCCGAGACGAGTCGGAGCGTTGGCGGCGCCTCTCCGGTTTGCATCAGCTCACTCGCCGGGGACTCGAGATCGCGCGTCAAATCTGGGAATGGCGTCGCAACGAAGCCCGTCGCTCCAATCGTCCGCTCCGGCACGTCATGCGAGACGACCTCATCGTCGCCATCGCCAAGCGGCAGCCCTCGAGCCGACGCGACCTCGAAGCCCTTCGCGACTTCAATCGTCCACATCTGCTCGCCCGATCGGCCGAAATCGTGGACCTGATCGCCGAGGCCCAGAAGATCCCCTCGGACGAGCTTCCCGAATACGCCGAGCGGCACGAGGAAGGGCCGGGCCTGAGCATGGTCATCAGCCTCCTGGCGGCGACCTTGAACCGCTGTTGCGCCCAGCAACGTGTCGCGACCGGACTCGTCGGCTCGAACGCGGACCTCAAGGAACTCGTGCGATGGCACCTGGCCAGCCAGCCAGGAATCCGAGCGCCGAAGCTCGCTCAGGGCTGGCGGGGTGAGGTCTGCGGACAGGCCCTGATCGACGTGCTTTCCGGACGGAGGGCCCTCCGAATCGCCGATCCCGAAGCCGACGTCCCGATCGTGATCGATCCGATCCAGGACGTCCCTCCCTCCCCGCATTCCACCGGCTGAGTCCGATTTCCGGAAGATCCATCATTGAAATATATTGATATTTATTCAATTATTTCAATACTTTTGATGATATGAGGCCGACATCATGACCCGCATTCTGAGCTGTTTCACGAATTGTTATGGCCCGTCTGGCGTCCGTGTGGCGGTGGAGCGGATTCGAGAGACCGGAATCCACCACCTCGAACTGGCCCTTCGGGGACACAACTTCGGCGGCCTGATCATCCCCGAAGAGGTGGTCATCACCGAGAAGGCCGACGACGCGACCGCTCAGGCGTTTTGCGAACTCCTCCGCAAACACGATGTCGGCGTCAGCGGCTGCAACGTCGGAGGCGCGGACATTCGCACCGAGGAAGGCGTCGCCTTGACCCAGCGCCGCATCCAGTTCGCGAAGCGATGGTTCGACGTCGCGGTGGTCGTCTCTGGCGCGGGGCAGCCAACCAATGAGGCCGAGCGTGCGCTCATCCTTCAGAACCTTCGGCGCCTCGGCGACACGGCGGGAGAACTCGGCGTCACCATCGCCCTCGAGACGCACAAGGGACCAACACAGAACGCCGCCGCGATGCTCGCCTTGATGGACGACCTGAAACATCCGCATGTCTTGCTCAACTTCGACACGGGCAACATCGCCTACTACAATCAGGGGGTCAACCCAGCCGACGAACTGGTGAAGGTGGCTCACCTGGTCCGAAACGTCCACCTGAAGGATAATCGCGGCGGCTTCGAGGACTGGTACTTTCCCGCCCTTGGCGAGGGGGGAGCCGTCAATTTCCGCCGGATTCGCGAGATCCTCGATGGCGTCGGCTTCCAGGGCCCGTACACCATCGAAATCGAAGGGATCGGCGGCGAGCCGGAGCCTGGCCTCGACGGCCGTCAGGAGCGGATCCGCAAGAGCGTGGAACACCTCCGGACGTGCGGCTACTTCGATTGACGGGCACTCCGTCGCCGGGGACGGAAAGGCGGTCAGCTCATGGACCTCTGGCACTTGATGGCAATCCCCCGAGGCGAACTCGGTCGCGGCACCTCCGTGAAGGTTCGCTTCGGCGGCGATGCGGACAACCTGGCACACGCCATGGCCGAGGAAATGGCGCAGGTCATCCGGTCGAACAACGCGGCGGCCAGGCCTACCTGCCTGATCGTCCCCGTCGGTCCCGTGGGTCAATACCCAATCCTGGCGCGCATCCTCGCCGAGGAATCGCTTCGATGCGATCGCTTGAGCTTCATCAACATGGATGAGTTTCTCGATGAAGAAACCGGCGGCTGGATCGATCCGGCGCATCCGTTGAGCTTTCGGGGATTCATGGAGCGGTCGTTCTTCGACCGGCTGCCGCCGCGGCTCGGCTTCCGTGCCGAGAATCGGATCTTCCCCGACCCGAGGAACCTCGACGCTCTCGCCGAGGCGATCGCCGATCGAGGCGGCGTGGACGTTTGCTTTGGCGGAATCGGCCTGAATGGTCACCTCGCGTTCAACGAGCCGGAATCGGTTCACCCCGAGGTCTTCGCGGCTCGACCCACCCGGATCGTCAGCCTGGCGCCGGAGTCGAGGGCCCACATGGCCGTGAATCTCTCGTGTGCCCTCGACTTGATCCCGAGGCGGGCCGTCACCATCGGAATGAAGGAGATCCTCGCGGCCAGGCGCATCAGCCTTTACGCCAATCGCCCGTGGCAACGTGGCGTGGTCCGATTGGCGTTACACGGGCCGGTCCATCCCTCCTGTCCCGCCTCGTACATTCAGCGGCATCCCGACGCGACCCTGACGGTCTCGGATTTCGTGGCCGAGGCCGCCGAGGTTCAACTCCGATGAACGTCGGTCTTCCTCGACGAATTCTGGCCATCGGAGCGCATCCGGACGACGTGGAAGTCTCGTGCGCCGGCACTCTGGCCCGGTTCGTTCACGCGGGCTGTTCCGTGCGGATCGCCGTCGTCTGCCGGGGCGATCGCGGAGGAACCGCGTCGCCGACCGAACTCGCGGCTCGTCGACGCGAGGAAGCCGAACGCTCGGCGTCGATCCTCGGCGTCGAGGTTTCGTTCCTCGACATCGGCGATTCCGAGGTTCGCGACACGCCTGAGATCCGAGCGGCCTTCCTGCGATTGCTCCGGGACGCCCGTCCCGACCTCTTGATCTCGCACGCGCCGGACGATTACCACGACGACCACGTTCAGGTCAGCCAGCTCGCCGCGAAGTGTGCCTGGTACGCGGCGTCTCCCGGCCATCGGACCGATTCCTTGCCCCTCGATCGTCCCCCCGCCCTGGCCTACATGGACAACCTCGCCGGTCTGGGCCCCGATCCCTCACACCTCGTGGATATCAGCCGTACGATCGACCTGAAACGCTCGATGCTCGCCTGCCACGTGAGCCAGTCGCAACGGCAAGACGGCCGTTTTTCCGAGCTTGAGGAGTTGGCCGAAACGCTCGCGAGGCTTCGAGGGTTTCAATGCGGCGTGCGTTATGCCGAGGGCTTTCGCGTGGCGAATCTCTGGGGTCGGAGGCGGCCGGAGCCTCTATTTCCCTGAGGCACTCTGTTGAGATCTCCGGCAAACGGTGGCAGATTCCTGGAGTCGGAAATCGTTTGTCCGGTTCTCGTCGCCGGAACTCCGTCGCTACTCCACTGATCCAGAGGGGTCGTCCGGGGCCCTCGGAGCCGTTTTCATGACCGCCAAGGACCGACCCGCGCCCTGGTTCCGGGGCATTACCGCCTACCAATGGCTCGTTCTCGTCATCGCGTCGGCCGGCTGGGTGTTCGACGTCTACGAGGGGCAGCTCTTCACGATTTTCAAGACCGCCTCGCTGGGGGATGTGCTCGGCTTCAGCCCGACTCAGCTCCAGAACGACGCGATCGCCAAGGCGGCCATCGAACGCAACGGCAACTACGCCCTGGCATTGTTCCTGGTTGGTGGCGCGATCGGTGGCCTTGGCTTCGGAATCCTGGGCGACCGGATCGGACGCATCCGCGTCATGTCGCTCACGATCTTGCTCTACTCGATCTTTTCCGCCCTCACGGCGTTCGCGCAAGCCGCCTGGCAGATCCACGCCCTGCGCTTCCTGGTCGCTCTGGGAACCGGTGGAGAATGGGCGATCGCCGCCGCCCTCGTCGCCGAGTCCTTTCCGCCTCGAGGCCGCCCGTTCGCTTCCGGAACCTTCCACGCGTCGAGTGTCCTCGGCGGGGCCCTGGCCTCCTGGACCGGCATGCTTCTGACGGGGTCGGGCGCCTGGCGCTGGGGGTTTGCGCTGGGATTGGTCCCCGCGCTGTTGATTCTCTGGATCCGAACGAGTCTTCGGGAGCCGGCCGACTGGGTCCAGGCCCGCGAAAAGGCCACGCTCGGTCAGGAGCTCGGCAGCCTCCGCGAGTTGCTCGGCGATCCTCGATGGGCGTCCCGTGCCTGGCTCGGCCTCGGCCTGGCCGCGGTCGGGCTGGGAACCTACTGGGGTATCTTCGCCTGGGGCCCCGAACTGGTCCGCGAGGTCATGGCGAAGGACACGTCTCCGGCCGAACTGCAAAAGCTGTCCAGCTTTGCCTACATGTTAATGAATTTTACGGGAGGCTTGATCGGCCTGCTCAGCTTCGCGCCTCTGGCCGCGTGGCGGGGCCGGCGTTTCGCGTTCCTTTGCTATCATTTTGGGGCGCTCATCCTGGTGCCCGTGACCTTCATGGGGGCCCAGACGGCCACGCAGGCCCTCTGGCTCTTGCCGATGATGGCGTTCTTCGTCGTGGGCATGCACGCCGGGTATGCGATCTACTTCCCCGAACTGTTCCCAACCCGGCTCCGCGCCACCGGGTCGAGCTTCTGTTTCAATGTGGGCCGGTTGCTCGGTGCCTTGATCTTGCTGGTGCGCGGCGAGCTTGGGGCCCGGCTCGGCTTGCGGCTGGCCGTCTGCGCGATGGCCGGACTCTTTTTCGTGGGGATTTTCCTGCTGAATATGGCCCCTGAAACTCGAGGAGAGCCGTTGCCCGAATGATCGAAGCAAGGCCCCCCAACGAATCGACGACTTCGCGTCGTAGGGTGGGCACCGCCCACCGTTCTTCTGCGACCGCAAGGAGTTCGGTGGGCCGTGCCCACCCTACAAAGAAAACCCGATCCAGGCCATTTCACATCAGGTTTTGTTCGAGTTGGGCTGATACGCGAGCCAGAGGGCGCGGAAATACCGCAACACGCGCATGGGGTCCGTGCTCTCGGGTATCTCGGCCAGCGTGTAACCGTGGTAGTTGATCTCATCGAGAAGCGCGAAGAGTTCTCGCCAGGGATAGGCCTCGTCCGTGAGGTCGTGGAGATGCACCTCGCGAATCTTCGGAGCGACCAGCTGGAAATTCTCGCGCACCGAACCGTTGACGACATCCGTCGGGTTCGAGTTCCAGCAGACGAACACGTTCGGGTGTTGGGCGTGGGCCATGATCTTGGCGAGGTTTGGGAGCAGTGAGGTGACCGCGCCATGGACCTCGACGCGGATCTCGACGCCGAAACCCTCGGCGTCTTCGCCCACCTCATGAAGCGCCTCGCCGATCTGCCGGAACGTCGCCTCGGGATCGGCCCCCTTCGGAATCCCGTTGGGCCGCACCTTCACGCCGGGAGCACCGACGTCATGGGCCAGCCGGACATACTCCTTGGTCCCCTCGATATTCTTCCGCACCACGGCCGGGTCGGCGGCCTGGTACTCGAAGGCGCTCCCCAGGCCGGCGAGGTCGACGGGCGAATCCTCGAACCGCTTGCGAACCTCGCGCCGTTGAGCCGGCGTGAGATCGACTTCAACCCCGTGCTTGTGGGTCGTCCGCAGCTCGACCCCGGCGAACTTCAGGGCCTCGAGCCG
>CAZRGV010000015.1:49365-69115 GCA_964599655.1 uncultured Isosphaeraceae bacterium
ACCCCGCGCGCTCGAGGATCGTCGGCAAGTCCCAGTCCTTGGCGATGTTGTACGTGACCGTGCCCAGCAACGACATCGCTCGCTCTCCCTTGAGGTTACGTGATCTCGGCTCTTGACGAACAATCGCACGGACGTACTGTCGCCGATGAGAGGCGGGCACACAAGCACCTGGTTGTCGCGAGACCGACTAGACGCCGGGCCGCCAGGCGCTTAAGCTGGTTACGTTCGCCCTGTCAACCGACGGGACGAGCGCGACCGGGTAGCTCAGTCGGTAGAGCAACGGACTTCAATCGAAATAGGAGCCTCTCGCGGGAAGAAACCGAACCGCGATGAGTGAATGCCGCAATTTGCTGGGACACCCTGAGAGCCCTCGACACCACAACGCAGCCGGTAACGGCCCACGTGACGGTCGGAAAAGGCGGGGGATTGGGCAATCAGCAGGCAAGGGGGCGGCGGATCGCCGGTCCCAGCCTCAGAGACTCGACGCGGCACGCCTGCGATGGCGATGGGAGAGTCCAGACTTCAACGCTCTGAATCCGATTCCGGGTCCAGGGCGGTCGGCGAGAGTCGATGAGGTACGTTAATCCGTTGGTCGTGGGTTCGAGCCCCACCCCGGTCACTTAGCAAACCGCCTTCAGCCCTAGACTTGCGGCAATCGGACAGATCGGCCCCGGTTGATGCTATGGCGGATTCGTGGCCCAATCCGCCATAGACAGGGCCGTTCCCCGCCTTAGACAAGGCCAATCCGCCATGAACGTTCGAGCGACCCCAACAGTTAAGTCTCTGTCGGCCGTGTCCGTCCGCGAGACACTGCAGACTCGACGAGCGCTTGGCAAGCCCCCGGACGATGAGGTCTTGCGATGTGGAACTTCCATGGCCGAGGTAACCGCCTCTGCGATGGCCTGACGCGGCGCGAGATCTTCCGCGCAGGGAGCCTGGGAGTCTTCGGGGCGGGGCTCAGTCTGGCCGATCTGGCGCGAGCCGGCGAATCGTCGGCCAGGAACTCGGCTTCGATGGGGAGCGATTCGGGCCTGCCCGGCTTCGGACAGGCGAAGTCGTGCATCGTCCTGTTCCTGATGGGCGGTCCATCCCAGCACTCCACCTGGGACCCCAAGCCCGACGCTCCGCCCGAGGTCCGAGGCGCGTTCGGACCGATCGCGACGAACGTCCCTGGCATGTTCCTGAGCGAGCTGATGCCTCGCACCGCCAAGGTGGCCGATAAGATCTGTGTCTTGCGAGCGGTCTCCACCGGCGACAACGCCCACTCCTCCAGCGGCTACTACATGCTGACGGGCCGCCCGCATCAGCCGAAGAACTTCGAGAACGCCAACCCCGGTGCCCCCAACGACTTTCCAAGCCTCGGCGGCATGGTTCGCGGCCTGTTGCCGGCTCGAGGACCGCTGCCGGCCAGCGTGACTCAGCCGCACCGGATTTTCAACACCGATGGAAGCGTCTGGCCCGGTCAGGATGCCGGCTTCCTCGGACGCTCGGTCGATCCCTGGCTGCTCAATGCTCAGTTGACGCCCGAAGGCTACCGCGTGGGTGAAATCCACCTGCCCGACGACCTGAGCGCCCATCGGATTGAACGCCGACGAACGTTGCTCGACGAGGTTTGCCGCGGCCTGGATTTGCTCGACCGTGATCCCCTGGCCGCCTCGTTCTCGGCCCATAGCCGGCAGGCGTTCGACCTGTTGAGTTCCAACAGCGCCCGACAGGCGTTTCGCCTCGACCTCGAGCCAGATCCCGTGCGCGAACGTTACGGCAAGACCCCGTTCGGCCAGGGCGTGCTCCTGGCGCGTCGGCTGGTCGAGGCGGGGGTTCGGCTTGCTCAGGTCAACTGGTATCGAGGGCCGGACGAGCCGCCGGCCAACCCTTGCTGGGATAGCCATACCGACGAGACCAACCGCCTTAAGAACGTTCTCGTTCCGCCCACGGACCAGGCCTTCTCCGCGTTGGTGGAAGACCTCGATCAGCGGGGCCTGCTCGACGAGACGCTCGTGATCTGCATGGCCGAGTTCGGGCGAACGCCTCGGCTGGAGGCCAACGGGGGCCGCAATCACTGGGGCTCGGTCTTCTCGATCGCCATGGCAGGCGGTGGCATCCGTGGCGGCCAGGTCCATGGCTCGTCTGATGCCGTCGGTGCTCAACCTAAGGAAGGACGCGTGCCGCCCGAAGACCTGACCGCGACGATCTTCCATTGCCTGGGCATCTCGTCGCAAACGGAGTTTCACGACCGCCTGGGACGGCCGATTCCCGTGAGCCGGGGGCAGGTCATCCGGGCGATTCTCTGACCGCGACGACCCGGGCCGAGCCTTCCGGTCGAACGCGCCTGCGCTTATGCTGAGAGCGATGTTTCACCGGGCTCCGCCGTTCTCGAAGGGCGGCCACGCCCGGAGGCCGGTCCCTGTCCCCGCGAGGAGCCTATGTCCGAACCTCATCCCAGCACCCGACGGTCGTTCCTCCGATCGGTCGCGGCGGCCTCGGCCGTCTCGACCGTGGCGACCACTCGTCTCGACGCCAACGTCTTCGAACTCAGTCGAAACACCGAGCCCACCAGGCCCGCCGGCCCGAACGACCGCGTCCGGATCGCCACGATCGGCATGGGCATCATCGGCTTCATCGACACCGACACGGCGTTGAAAGTGCCGGGCGTCGAGCTGGTCGCCGCCTCGGACCTTTATGAGGGCCGCCGGACGCATGCCAAGGAAGTCTATGGCAATCATGTCGATACCTACGTCGACTATCGTGAGATCCTCGGCCGCAAGGACGTCGATGCGGTCCTGATCTGCGTGCCCGACCACTGGCATGCCCGCATCTCCATCGACGCGATGAAGGCGGGAAAGGCCGTCTATTGCGAGAAGCCGATGGTCCGGCTCGTCGAGGAAGGCCCCGAGGTCATCGCGGCACAGAAGCAGACCGGCGCGGTCTTCCAGGTCGGAAGCCAGTACGCCAGCTCGATGCTCTACGACAAGGTTCGAGATCTGATCAAGGAAGGGGCCATCGGCAAGGTCAACGCCATCGAAGCCCGCTATAACCGAAACTCGCCGATCGGTGCCTGGCAGTACTCGATCCCGACCGACGCCTCTCCCCAGACGGTGGACTGGGACCGTTTCCTCGGGAGTGCTCCGAAGCGGCCCTTCGATCCCATCCGGTTCTTCCGATGGCGGAACTACTGGGACTACGGCACGGCGGTCGCTGGCGACCTGTTCATCCATCTGCTCACGGGCATCCACCACGCCACGGGCTCCCTCGGACCGAACCGCATCGCCGCCATGGGAGGCCAGCGCTACTGGAAGGATGGCCGGGACGTCTACGACGTCATCATGGGTCTGCTCGACTACCCCGAGACCGAGGCGCATCCCAGCTTCACCCTCTCGCTCCAGACCAACTTCGAGGATGGCGGCGGCGGCGACACCTTCTTCCGCTTCGTCGGAAGCGACGGCGTGATCAACGTGAGCTTCACCGAGCTGACCTTGAGC
Source organism: uncultured Isosphaeraceae bacterium (assembly GCA_964599655.1). Lineage (GTDB taxonomy): Bacteria > Planctomycetota > Planctomycetia > Isosphaerales > Isosphaeraceae > CAZRGV01. The sequence continues at coordinate 52,845 of CAZRGV010000015.1, forward strand.
ACGGTCGGCATCGAACAGCCGACGCCCGACCAGGTGCTCAAGGGCTACAACTCGGTGCGTACCTTCTCCAATGCCCAGCAGAAGGCCTTCGCGGACAAGTATCTGGCCGAGCATCCTGGCGGCAAGTCCAAAGCTCCCCGCAAGGATCCCGTCAAGTTCACGGTGCCCAAAGGCTACGACGAGCGGTTTGACCACCTCGTCCATTTCTTCGCGTCGGTTCGCGAGGGGAAACCCGTCTACGAGGACGCCGTCTTCGGATTCCGAGCCGCGGCACCGGCCCTGTTGTGCAACGACAGCTACCGCCTCGGCAAGGCTCTGGAATGGGACCCCATTCAGATGAAAACGATCGCTTGATCCATCGCGTCGTCGCTCGATCGAGCCGCGCGGATTCTCCGCGACGTTTCTCCCCGTCCGCCCGGCTTGATTGAGCGATTCAGACCTGCCTGGCCCGGGTTCCTCGCTTTCCGGCCCCTCGCCCCGACGGCTTCGACTCGGAGGGGCCATTCACGACGCGCGCCAGCAACTCGGCGAGGCGGCGTCCCGCCTCCCCTTCGCAGCGAGAGAGTTCAACCATCTCGGCAAAGCTCAACTGCGGGTCCGGGAAGGGGAGACGTCCTTCCGCCTCTTCCTTCGTCGTCAGAAGCGTGTACGACTTCTGCAACAGCCGGATTCTCACCCCACAGCGCTTGAGCAAATCGAGCTCTCGATAGAACGTCCTCAAGCCAATCCCAAGCTGAGCGAGGATCTGCTCCCGGGTTCTTGGCCCCTCGGCCAGCAACATGACCAATCGATGCAATCGTGAGGCCCGGCCCAGCGTGATGTGAATGGCCGGCCGCCGACGATGACTCGTGCTGCGCTTCATCGGCGCGACTCCTTTGTAAATCGCGACGGCTCTGACCGTTCCGCCGAGGCCCCTGGCCGTTGCGCGAACGCCGAATCCGTTCTTCGCTCCTCCTGCTATAAAGCAAGCAGCCATGCCTGCATGGAATTACTCAACCGATTTTGACGATTTTGAGGATTATTTCAAGAGTGCGGGCTGAACGTGCCGAAACCAGGTCATGGCCTCCTGGATCAGCCTGGACCGGCGCGCCTGCTCCGGGAACCGACGGGACGATCCAGGGGAGACCTCGCGGTTGACTGGCCTTCGCGGGGGACGCCCCGCGCCCTGGGAGTTTGGTCCATGCCGACGCGTCGCCCCCAATGGCGGGCCCTCCGGCCGAAGCTGGAAGGCCTTGAGTTGCGCCAGATGCTTTCGCAGACGATCAGTGGGATCGAGCTCGACGGCGACCGCTGGGTGCTTCACCTGGTCGGGCCGGGAGATCTGCGCGTCGTCCAGCAGAAGGACAGCTCGGGAAATCCCGTCCCTCTCGGACAGCCCGGCCTGATCCAGGAGATCACGATCGCTGGCGCCAACCCCGATCAGACCCGTTTGATCGGCAAGGTTACCAAAGGGCCCAACGGTGACGGCAAGGTCTTTTTTCAGACCATGAACGAACTGGGAGGCGCGTCGGAGGGTCGCGCGGGGAACCTCGGCCTGCTCGCGATCGACATGCCCAACTTCTGGCTCGGTCAGACGGACGCCTCGGCGACTCCGGCCGCCACACCCTCGATCACCATCAAGGACGGCGTCAAGACGCTTCGGTTCGGTGGGGCCGATACAACTTATACCCCACCCGGTGGAACACCATTGAACACGAACAATCGGAGTGACTCGTTCACGGTCAATCTCGGCCTGCCACAGACCTGGGGCACCAGCATTATCGTCGACAAGGTCATCACCGACGCCCAGGCCGGAACCTCGACGGGGACCCAGCCTGGGACTCCCACCCAGGACAGCGTGACCTTCTCCGTCGCCGGCCGGCTCAACGTGTTCCAGGCCAACGAGATCGACGGAAACACCCAGTTTCCCTCGACCGGCTTCATTGGCGGGGGCGGGACGATCGTCGAATCGCGGCCCGACACGGCGACTGGGATCATCGGCCAGATCGGCTTCGTCCAGGTGGGCGGCAACGCCACCAACTTCTCGGTGCAGACGGGCGACAAGATCAGCAACTTCTACATCGGTGGGGAGACGAACAACGTCATGATGCTCGCCCCGGGCGGTTCGCGCAACGTCCTCTTCGGCAAGGGGATGGACAACGTGACGCTCATGACGCACTACATCGACACGCTCCAGGCGAACCGCGGTGCCATTGGCTCGAACGTCACGGCCGACCGCAACATCGGCCGCGTGACCATCGGCGGCGACGTCGTGAACACCAACGTTCTCGCCGGTTACAATCAGGGGCTGGCGACGGTCTTCTCGACTCAGCAAGCCCCCTCCACGCCTCCCCCGGCGCAAGCGGGTGGTACCATCAGCAACGTGCTGATTGCCGGTAACGTCAACGAGTCGATCTTCGCGGCATCGGTCGATCCGTTCAACGGTCAGTACGATGTCCCTGAGGCGTTGCTTTTCCCCCACGGCCACATCTCCGCGAAGGTCGAGGGAACCATCACCAACACCACGGCGGCGCCGAGCGAACCGACCAAGGCCTTCTTCTCCAAGACGGTCAACGTGTCTCAAGGGCCGGTCATTCCTCCGTCGGTTCCGGAACTGCCCTTCCCCTACCCCGGCCGCGCGCCGTCGGGCCATCGGATCGTCGCGGGACTGCAACCGACGATCACCCGCAGCCAGGCTCAACGCTCGGTCGCGACGAAATCCACCGCAACCCCCGCCGGGCCGCTCCGAACGCTTGCGGCCCGCCGTCAAACCACGACCCCCCAGGCGACCTCGAAGAACAACGCCTCGAAGAGCTAGGGATCCACGACAACCTTAGCGAGCCTCTCGGATCGCCCGATCTCCAATATCGTGGCGATACCAGGCCCCTGCAAATCGGATCGCCCGCGCGGCCTCGTACGCGCGGGCCTTCGCGTCGGCGAGCGTGTTGCCCAGAGCGGTCACGTTGAGCACGCGACCGCCGTCGGTGACAATCCGGCCGTCGCGTCCCTGCAAGGTGTCGGTCCGAAGCGCCGTGCCCGCGTGAAACACCTTCACGTCGGGCATCCGTTCGGCCTCTTCAAGGTTGTTGATCACACGGCCACGTTCGTAGTGGCCCGGGTAGCCCTCCGACGCCATGACCACCGTGAGCGCCGGACGTGGGTCCCACTCCAGGTTGATCGTCTCCAGCCGTTCGTCGACCACCGCCTCCAAGGCATCGAGAAGGTCCGACTTCAGTCGCATCAGGACGACCTGGCATTCGGGGTCACCGAATCGGACATTGAACTCGAGCACCTTCGGGCCCTGGTTCGTGAGCATCAACCCGGCGTAAAGCACGCCCCGGAACGATCGCCGGGCACGCTTCATCGCATGCACAACCGGAACGAGAATCTCGCGCTCGACCTGTTCCATCAGGGATGCCGTCACGATCGGCGCCGGCGAGTAGGCACCCATGCCGCCGGTATTCGGCCCCTCGTCGTGGTCGAAGGCGCGCTTGTGATCCTGGCTCGATTCGAGAGGAATGATCGTCCGCCCGTCCGTGAAGACCAGAATGCTGGCCTCCTGCCCGTCGAGTCGCTCCTCCACCAGCAGGCGATCCCCGGCCTTGCCGAACACGCGACGAACCATCACCTGGTCAATGGCCTCGAGCGCCTCGCGAAGGTTGTGGCAGACGAACACACCCTTGCCCGCCGCGAGTCCGTCCGCCTTGAGCACCAGGGCGATCGATCGGCTCAGGACGAAGTCGCGGGCCTCGGCCGCCGTGCGAAACACGCGAGGCGTGCCGCGTTCCTCGATTTCCACCTGAACGCCCGGAGAGAGCATCTCCCGGGGATCCATGATCCGCTCAATGGCCTCGATCGTCTCCGAGGCCGTTCGGCAAAGCAGCGGGTGCCGGATCGTGGAACGCCCCTTCGAGCGAACCACCAGCGACACCTCGCGTGACAGGATGTAGTTCTCCGCGTCGGGCGCCGAGCGGAACACCCGGTAGTCAGCCGTTGGGATGCCGGCCTGCCGCATCAGGTCCTTGGCGAAGATCTTCGAACCTTCCAGCTCGGCCGCGTCGCGCCGTGGGCCGAAGATGCGAAGTCCCTCACGCTGAAACGCGTCGACGATTCCAAGGACCAGCGGCTCCTCCGAGCCCACCACCGTCAGTCCGATTCCCTCTTTTTTCGCGAACTGGATCAACGATCGGAAGTCGTTCGGCTCGATCGAGACGTTCTGGGCCTCGAGGCCGGTCCCCGCATTGCCCGGCGCGCAGAAAACGGCCGTCACTCGAGGCGATTGCTTGAGCTTCCAGCAGAGGGCGTGTTCACGCCCCCCTTTTCCAATCACGAGCACTTTCACGCGGCCAATCTCCGTCAATTCCCAACAAGCCTCGCCCATCGTATCTTACGCATCGATCCGCGACGCCGCACAGGCCAAAGCGAACAATCCTCGCCGCGGACCTTGGATTCCTGGCTCTCTCGACCGTATGATAAGGCTTTTCCCTCGCGTCCGTCCCGGTTAGCCCGAACCTCCCTCCCGGTGGTCGTGTCGGCGGACCAGGTCGATTTCCTCGAAGCATGATCCGTTTTGCAGGGGCTGCTGCCGTGAAGAGTGTCGCCGTCGTCGGAGCCAGTGGCGCGGTCGGGGATGTGATGATCCGGCTTCTCGAGAAGCGCGACTTCCCGGTCGGCACGATCAAATTCCTGGCCTCGGAGCGAAGCGCCGGCAAAACCGTGAGCTTCCGTGGCGAGTCCCACCCCATCGAGCCCCTCTCCGCTGACGCCTTTCAAGGTGTCGAGATCGTGCTCTCGAGCACCCCGGCGAGCGTCTCCCGAGAGTGGAGCCCCATCGCCGCCCGGGCCGGTGCCGTCGTGGTCGACAACTCGAGCGCCTTCCGCATGGACCCCGATGTCCCGCTCGTGGTTCCCGAGGTCAACCCCCACGACATCGCGCGGCACAAGGGCATCATCGCCAATCCCAATTGCTCCACGATCCAGATGGTCGTGGCCCTCAAGCCCTTGCACGACGCCTTCCGGGTCCGTCGCGTTGTCGTCAGTACCTACCAGTCGGTCTCCGGCGCCGGCATGAAAGGGATCCACGAGCTGGAAACGCAGACCGAGGCGAAGGTGACCAAGGGGGTCATCCCCGCTCCTGCGAAGTTTGCTCATCCCATCATCGGCAATTGCCTTCCACAGATCGACGACTTCCTCCCCAGCGGCTTCACCAAGGAGGAAATGAAGATGGTCAACGAAACCCGGAAAATCATGGGGGACCCATCGATCGAGGTCAGCCCCACATGCGTCCGGGTTCCGGTGCCATTCTCCCACAGCGAGTCGATTCTCATCGAAACGGAACGGCCGATTCCCGCCGAGGAAGCACGTGCCATCCTCGCCAAGGCCCCAGGTGTCACCGTGATCGACGATCCCGCTCGTTCCCTCTATCCGCTCGCGAGCGAGGCCGTCGGCCTCGACGACGTCTTCGTCGGCCGCATCCGCCAGGACCTCGAACGCCCGAACGTCCTGCTCTTCTGGTGCGTCAGCGACAATCTTCGCAAGGGAGCCGCCACCAACGCCGTCCAGATCGCCGAGGAACTGGTGAAGCTCGATCTCGTCCGATCGTGAAGCCGACTCAAGCCCCTCGTGCGATCCCGCCCTTGAAGCGCGTCCGGGAGACGTACGCAACCCGCACCGTACCCTTGAACCCGGCCCTTCCTCCCGCGCCGAGAGATCCAAACATGCCCGACATGGACACGGTGCTCGAACCCTGGCGGGTCCAGGACGGCCGGAAATTCATGCTCAAGAATTTCGACCCGAGCTGGGAGGGCGACCCGAACCGGCCCAAGGCCGACCGCAAGGAATTCGCCCGGACCGTTCTGTCGCAGGATGTGACCTCGCTGGCCGAGTCGCAGGAGTTGCTTTACGCTTCCGACTCGTGGTCGATCCTCATCCTCTTCCAGGCCATGGACGCCGCCGGGAAGGATGGAACGATCAAGCACGTTATGTCGGGCGTCAATCCCCAGGGATGCCAGGTTTTTAGCTTCAAGCATCCCTCGGCGGAGGAACTCGATCACAACTTCCTCTGGCGTTACACGAAATCGTTGCCCGAACGAGGACGAATCGGAATTTTCAACCGGTCGTACTATGAAGATGTCCTCGTCGTTCGCGTTCATCCCGAACTCGTCCTGTCGCAACGGATACCCGGCGTGAAACACCCCGACGAGTCGTTCTGGAAGGCCCGTTTCGAGGATATCAACAACTTCGAGCATCATCTGTCGCGCAACGGCACTCTGATCCTCAAGTTTTTCCTTCACCTTTCCAAGGGCGAACAACGCAAACGCCTTCTGAAACGCTTGAATGACCCCCAGAAGCACTGGAAATTCTCGCCGGCCGACCTCGCCGAGCGCGCGTTCTGGGACGACTACATGGCGGCCTATGAGGACGCGATCCGCAACACCAGCACGTCCTGGGCTCCCTGGCATATCATTCCCGCCGATCACAAGTGGGTCAGTCGCGCCTTGGTGGCGGGCTTCATCACCAGAGCCATTCACGCGCTCGACCTGCGCTACCCCGAGGTTTCTCCAGAAAAACGCCAACAAATCGCCGACGCGAAGAAGGCCCTGAAAAACGAGACCTGACACGATCCCGGCCGTGGCGCATTCGGCCTCCAACCCTCCCGGCCATGGCCCCCGTCCCCACGATTCCAACGATGAGAAACCTGAAGCTGGTGCTCGCTTACGACGGCACCGACTTTCACGGCTGGCAACGTCAGCCCGATCAACGCTCAGTCCAGCAGGTTCTCGAAGAGGCCATCGGTCAGCTCACCGGCGTCGTTCCCTCGACCAACGCCAGCGGCCGGACCGACGCGGGTGTCCACGCTCTCGGACAGGTCGTTCATTTTCTGACCCCCTCCCGCCACCCGCCCGAGGTCTTCGTCCGGGCACTCAACGCCCTGTTGCCTCGCGACGTCCGCATCCTCTCCGCCGAAGAAAAGCCGCAATCGTTCCACGCCACGCTCGACGCCAGGTCGAAGCGCTACCGGTATGTCATCGACAACGGGCGAATCGCCGACCCGTTCCAGCTCCGGTATGCCTGGCACGTCTACCAACCGCTCGACGTCGACGCGATGAACCGGGCCGCGCGGGCCCTCAAGGGCCGGCACGACTTCCACAGTTTCGAAACCCACTGGCCGAACCGCGGCAGCAGCGTCCGCACGATTTACGACATCGTCGTCCACCGGCAAGCGGATCGCGTCACACTCGAAGTCGAGGCCGACGGATTCCTGTATAATATGGTGCGGGCCATCACCGGAACCCTCGTCCTGGTCGGCTACGGTCGACGCCCCGAGTCCTGGGTCGCGGAGGTCGTCGCCGCCGAGAACCGCGCCGAGGCGGGACCAACCGCGCCCCCACAGGGCCTTTACCTCCTTCACGTCCGTTACGAGTCGCGATTCCCCGCCGACTCATCCCCCGCCCTGGAGCCCATGCCGTGACCGCCTTGATCGTCTCGTTGGCCGCCACCCTGGTGCTCCAGACCGAGAGCAACTCGCCCCGGATGTTCACGTCCCGGACGGGTGGCTTCCAGGTCGAGTTGCCAGGAACTCCGTCCGAGCGCGTCCTGAAGGTCGAAACCGCCGCCGGTCCCATCGACACACACCTGTTCGTCGTCGACCGGAAGGACCACGTTTTCCTCGTTTCGTACAACGACTATCCCGAATCCCTCTTGAACGACGATCCCAGGACGGTGCTCGAACGGGCCCGGCTGGGCGCGATTGCGAACGTCCGAGGTTCGTTGGTCTCGAAACAGGACATCGAGGTCCACGGCCACCCCAGCCAGGACTTCGAGTTCCAGGTCTCGACGACCGAAGGCGTCACGTCCCGCGGTCGGGCCCGCCTGGTTCTCGTCGAGCGTCGGCTCTACCAGCTCATTCTCCTCGGACCACCCGAGACGGTTTCGAGTCGCGAGTCCGATCGTTTCCTTCAGTCGTTCACGTTGACGTCCGCGCCTTGACGCCGGCGATTCCATGAAGATCGTCCATGTCATCACACGCTTGATTCTCGGAGGCGCGCAGGAGAACACCCTCCTGACCGTCGAAGGTCTCCACCATCGCCACGGTGATGACGTCACGCTCATCACAGGACCCGCCGAAGGACCCGAGGGCGATCTGTTCGAACGCGCCCATCGACTCGGCCTGAAGGTCGAGGTGATGCCCGAACTGATTCGCGCCATCCATCCTGCGGTGGATTCCCGCGCGTACCGGCTTCTCCGCAAGTCGATCCGCCGACTGCGTCCCGACGTGGTCCACACCCACAGCTCAAAGGCGGGCATTCTTGGCCGTGCGGCCGCCTGGTCCGAGCGCGTGCCGGCCATCGTGCACACCATCCACGGGCTTCCCTTCGGTCCCAGTGAATCGGCCTGGCGAAACCGGCTCTACGTGGCCATGGAGCGCTGGGCGGCCCACCGCTGCCATGCGATCGTCAGCGTCTGCGACGCCATGACCACGCAGGCCCTCGAAGCCGGCGTCGGTCGTCGCGAACAGTATCAGACCGTTTACAGCGGCATGGATGTCGATGCGTTCTTGAACCCAGGACGAGACCGGGACGAGGTCCGTCGTGAGCTCGGACTGACCGATCGGGACGTCGCGTTTGGCACGGTGGCTCGCCTCTTTGAGCGAAAGGGGCATGAGGACATCCTGGCGGCGGCCCCGGCCGTCCTCGCCGAGAACCCAAACGTCCGCTTCGTGTTTATCGGCGACGGGATCTTGCGAGAGCGACTCAAGACCGATGCCGAGCGGCTCGGTGTGCGGCACGCGATTCACTTTGTCGGCCTCGTGCCGCCCGATCGTATCCCCGAGCTGCTCGGGGCCATGGACGCGGTCGTGCATCCGAGTCTTCGCGAGGGGCTCGCCCGCGTGCTGCCGCAGTCGCTTCTGGTCGGCCGTCCGGTCATCAGCTACGACATCGATGGAGCGCGCGAGGTGGTCCTTCCCGAGACCGGCATCTTGCTTGCGCCTCGCGACATCCCGGCCCTCACCGAGGCGATTCTCCGCCTCGCGGCCGATCCGGCCCTTCGCCAGCGGCTCGGTCAAGAAGGCCGCCGACGATTCGCCGACCAGTTCCGCCACGAAACCATGACCGACCAGCTTCGCCTACTTTACGAGCGACTGCTCGGGTCGTCGGGCCGTGGTTGAGGAGCCCCGACTCGACCGGATCACGACCATCCGCAAACGTTCGACCCGTCCCCGCTCGACGTTGAAACCCCGAATCGTGTCACGAATGTCGAGTGCGAGTTTCGGATTCCTCTGAAGCAGGGCGATTTCCCTCTCATCGAGCGCCGCGACGACCTTCGTGTTCCCATCAACGACGTCCTTGACCCAGCCGGGCGACGCCTGGATCGCCGCGATCGGCCGGCCGATTTCATAGACGAGACCGGGCGGCTGGTAGTTCGCGGTCATGGGCCGCGCGTCTTCCGACTTCGCGATCGCGTCGAGCCGGCTCGCGACCATCGGTGTCAGCCGGTATCGGTCGCCCGAGGGAAGCAACCAGCCGCCGAGCAGAAGCATCGTGGAGGCCCAGGTCGCCACCAGCCCCAGTGCGGCCCGCTCCGTCGCCCCTCGCTGGAAACGCTCGACGGCGTAAAGGGTTCCACAAGCAATCACGACAGACATCAACAGACTCGGCCAGAGCATTGGCGTGGGCAGAACCACGGCGCCCGCCAGAAGGCCAATCGCGAACGTGATCCCCACGCCGGTCAGCAGCCCCATCGCCAGCCGGCCCATCGGCCATCGCCGCAGATTCACCCCGGATTCGGCGACTCGTTCCAGAAGCCAGGCGGCCAGCAAGGCGCAGGCCCCGTAGCTCGGCAGAAAGTAATGGATCAGCTTGGTCTGAACGAGTTCCAGAAGGATCCAGGGCCCCAGTACCCAGCCCAGGAGGAACGCCAGCGCTGGCTGACTGGCTCGCTGCCTCCACGCGCCGACAATCGCCGGAGGAAGTACGGCCGAGAACGGATAAAACAGCACCAGCGACCCCGCGAGGTAATAACCGGGAAAACCGCCGTGGGTTTCGACGCCCGAGGATACTCGCTTGAGCACTTCCTTCCCTAGCGCGAATTGATAGAACGCCCCGTTGGTCCGAATTCCAATGGCGATGAACCAGGGGGCCGTCAGCAGCACGAAGAGGGCCAGTCCCCACCGCCAGCGAAGCCGCTTCCAGCCGGCCACCGGTCCGCCGAAAAGCCACGTCGCAAGCCCCGAAACCGCCAGAAGCGCGACGCCGACCGGACCCTTCGTCAGCGTCGCCAGCGAGACGGAGACCCAGAACAGCGCCGCCAGCCATCTTGAAGGGCGGCTCGCGAGTTCCCAAAGGGTGAATTGCCCGACGACGAACCAAAGCGTCAGGGTCGCGTCCGTGGTCGCCAGCTTCGACTCGGCCACCATGATCGGCGAGGTGGCGAGGATCAAGGCGGCCATCCGCCCGGCCTTCTTGCCAAGCATCCGACGACCCAGTCCCCAGATCAGCAGGCAGGTCGCCGTTCCGGCGATCGCCGACATGAACCGGGCGCCGAACGGGTTGTCGCCGAAGAGAGTCGTTCCGCCCAGCATGAGCCAGTAGATCAGGACGGGCTTATGGTAGCGAGGCTCGTTGTTGAACGTCGGGTGAAGCCAGTCGCCATTGGCGCGCATCTCCCGGGCACAGCCGGCGTATCGAGGCTCATCGCGGTCCCAGAGACTCATCCTACCGTTGCCGGCCAGATTCAACGTCAAGGTCAGCAGGGCGATCAGGCTGGCTTCGATGAGGCGGCTTCGGAGCGTCTCCATCGCAACGGCCGCTGGCTCGGATTGCGATTCCACGGCGTCCTCCATGAACTCTTCGCGAGGCCCGTCCTGGGCATCGTCTTGACCTCGAGCGTTTCGTGGCTTCTCCCCGGGTCTGGACAAGGAATGCGGTACGGCTGGCCCAAACGGTGGGGGTTGCCGAGTATAATCCAACGAGTGATTTCCGTTGAGGTCGATTTCCGCCATCGGCCCCACGCAACCCGTCGACGCGTTGAGGATCGTCCGCCATGGCTCAGCAAACTGAGGCCGCCTGCCTGATGACCTCCGGCTCCGCTTATCGACGCCGGGCCGGACTTCAGCCCGAGTCGGGAGACCTGATCTTCGCCGGATTCAAGCCGGGTGGCTTCTCGATCTACTTCGGCGACGAGCCGATCTATCACGTCGACCTCGAAGGACGTTGGCAGCGGGCCTACTTCGAAGGCATCCACTACCTCAAGGCCCTCGACGCCTCGGTCGATGCCATCGAGCGGGTTCGCGAAGGGGAGAACCTGGTCCTTCGCCGCCGTCGCCTCTCGTTCGCCGAGGCCGGCGACCTCGACGCCAGAATCCGCTCGACAGCGGTCGACCTGATCGAGTCGCTCGGATCGGAGTCTCTTCAACTGGTCGCTCCCCCGGCACCCGCCTGGCTTCTCGGCCGGTACGAGATCCAGGAGATGCTCGAGAAGATCGCCGCCTGGGATGCCGCGGCCTGGTTCCGGCATCGCGAGACCTACCTCGGCACGTATGGTCCCCTGCCGTTCCTGCCGCCGAGTTGCCCGCGCCCGGTGATCCTTCAGGCCACTCTCGGCCATCCGGATGGCCGGGCCTTCGGCGGAGCCGATCCCGCCGAGCCTTACGTTCGCTCCGAGACCGAGTTCGAGGAACACGTTCGAACGGTCGCCGAGCTGCTCGGCAGGCGAGTCGCGCAGGCCAAGGGGGTGGTCCTTTGCGGCGGCGACTGGCTCCGCCAGCCCATTGACCGGATCGCCTCGCAACTGGACATCGCTTCGAAGGTCTTTTCCGTCCAGATCGAGGAAGGTTCGCGGCCAAGGCTCAGCAACCGACCCGAGGACTCGGCCTTGCTCGACGGGTTCTACGCCTTCCTTGACGACCTGTCCGCGCCGCTTCCCGAGCCTGACGGTTGGCGACAGCTCCGTGATCGCCACCTGAAGCGGGTGGACATCGGCGTCGAGTCAGGCGATGCCGGCCTTCGTGGGCTCTTCGGAACCACCTGGGATGACGACGCCTTGCCCCGAACCGTCGCCGACATGAAGCAGGCCGGTCTCGAGGTCGGGGTGGTGCTCCTGGTCGGCGTCGGCGGGAAGGAGAACGCGGAACGGCACGTGGACGCGAGCACGAGGCGGCTTCTCGGCCTCAACCTCGGTGCCGGAGACATCGTCTATCTGGTCGATGCCGATGACGTCGGAGGCCCGTCGTCGCGGGAGCGATTGCGTCGTCAGGGTCTCACCCCTTTGACCGTAGCTGAACGATCGGCCCAGCGCGAGGCGATCCGAGCGCGTTTGAACCCGCTGCGAGCCGAGCAGGGCGTCAAGGTCGTGCCGTACTCGCTCGAGAAGCAGGAGCGGCTCTGACCCGCGTTGATCCCGGAAATCAGGCCGAACGGGACATCCAGCGGGGACGCCACCATGGTCGGAGACGGCGCGTCAGGGCCGGTCGAGTCCGGCTCGCGGCGTCCCGGACATTCGGATCGGGATCGTCCCGCAAGCGGTCGATCGCCTCACGCACGGCGGAATTGTCCCGAATGGACCGCGGCGAGTCGGCCAGGGCGCGCGCAATGTAGCTTCGTTCCGCCGCGTTGCGCGAGTCGCAGGTGGCAAGCACCTGCTCGATCAGCGTCGGAATCGTCCGGGGCGGAGTGACCTCCCAACCGGGCAAGCCAGTCGGTGCCCGCTTCAAGGCGAGGTAGTCGACCACGGTCTCCGGCTGAAGCTCATTGGCCGTCACGGGAATGAGCCGCCCCGGCTCGACAAGGTAGTTCCGATAGCCAAGCGCTTCGAGAGCCGACTTGAGATCGAGCGGCGAGAGATGGAAGAATCCGAGCGTGTAGCCGTTCGACTCGTAGTAGATCGGCGGAGCGTCGTCGAGAGCAAGGCGACGTCTCAACCCTCGGATCGCGGCCACCTCGGAGCCCTCGATGTCCAGCTTGATGAAGTCGACGCGATCCCAGCCGAGAGATTCCAACAGTTGCTCACCCGTGAGCGCGGGAACCTTGATCGTCCGGCTGCCAGCACCGTTCTGCGCGACATGGCCGTACGGTCCGAAGGCGTCGAAGTCGAGCGTGCCCGAGCGGTCGCTGACGGCGGCCCGCACGATTCGCGTCTTCGAGAAGCCGTTGCGACGGACGCTTGACTCCAGCAAGGCGGCGTTCCGGGGCGAGGCCTCGACCGCGGCCACCTCGAACCCGAGGGCCGAGGCCGCCAGTGACACACTGCCCACATGGGCGCCGAGGTCGAGCACCCGGCCTCCCGGAGGCGTCAGGAGACGGAGCAGATCGATCAACCGCCGGTATTCCGGCGGGTAATCGCCCGAGGCGAGTGTCTGGCTGATCCCATCGCCGGCCTCGTGGCCCTCTCCGATTTCGACGGCGAACCGAACCCCTTCGAAGACCTCGACCATGCCGTTCGGACCTTCCTCGCCGTGGGGGTTGTGGCCTGACTCCTCCATGAGCGAGGTCCCTCCTTCGCAACGAACGCACGGGTTCTCAACGGCCGGATTCCACGTCCGGCGCGGACGGCTTATAACCCAGCGGGGCGAATCCCGCCAGAGCAGAACCGACGGCCGAGACCCGAATTAGTGGTTCATGCGACGCTGACGGCGGCCGCCGATGAAGCTGTCGAAAACGTACTTCCCGAGGTCGTCCGACGAGCAGTACGCGGCCACGCCCTGCGTCACCCGGGCCATCTCATCGACGAAGTTGACCAGTCCGAGGTAGAAGTAGTCCTCGACCAGGGCGAAGCTCGACACCCGAATCCCGGACGAGGCGCAACGGCGGGCTTCCTCCAGCGTGTGGCGGGCGGTCTTCTCCGAAGGCGGATAGATCAACACAACCTCACGCCCTTCGATGTGCGCCGTCGGCTCGCCGTCGGTAATCACGATGATCTGCTTGTTCGCCGCACCCGAACGATTGAGCATGTTCCGGGCCAGTTTCAGACCCGCGTGGATGTTCGTGAAGTGCTGGACGTGCCTCGGCAAGGGTTCGTCGAGGCTCAGCCGCAGGTGGACCCGGCTGTCGTAGATTCCCACAGGCTTCGGGGCCGATCCGAGCAATTGCCGCTCGGTCAGCTCGTTGGCCAGCGTGTAGAAGCCGACCAGCTTGAGCATGTCCCGAGCGAACTGGCCGCGCACCATCGACTGCAAGGCCAAGGCCACCTTCTTCGTGGTGTAGTACTTGCCATAGCGGGCCATCGAGCCGCTCATGTCGATCAAAACGACCGTCGCGCAGCTCGTCTGGTACTCGGTCTCGTAAACGACGAAATCGTCCTGCTCCAGGCGGATCGGCGTGCCGCCTCCCTGACGGATGTAGGCATTCTTGAGCGTTTCGTGCAAGTTGAGGTTGGCCAGCGAGTCGCCGTAGACGTACGGCTTCGAATCCTCAAGGCGTACCGACCCGCTGCCCTTCTGGGGCGTGTCATGCTTGCCCAGCATGCCCTTCTGGAACGTCTGGAAGAGCTCCGTCAGGACACTCTCCTGAATCCGTCGCACGCCCTTGGGGGCCACCCGCCACTGGCCCTGAACATCCTCCTCGATGTACCCCTCCTTCTGGAGCAGCTCGAGGATGTCCTGCTGGTCATCGTCCAGGTCCTCGAACTGGCGGAGCACCTGGTCGCCGTACTGGAGGATGTACTCCGAAAGCTGGTCGAAGACCTTGTCGGCCGACTGCGGCTGAAAGACCTGGGAGCCGTCCCATTTCGTGTATTCAAATTGGGACATATCGTACTCCTCTTTCCGTGTCCGGGCGGTCTCGCTCAGGGCGTGGTGGTCTCGACCGGGGAATCATCGAGGTTGCCCCACTCGGCCCAGCCCTGGAAATAGTTTCTCGCCGGGATGCCCAGCCGCCGGAGCACGAAGGCATCGACCGAGGAGCGGATACCACCCTGGCAGTGGGTCACGACCGGCTGATCGGACGCCAGGCCGAGCGCCGCGACCTTCTCTCGGAGCGAGGCCTCGTCGAGAAACCGCCCCTTCTCATCGACCAGTGTCGACCATTCCAGGCGGCAGGCCCCCGGCATGTGTCCGCCCCGCTTCGCCATGGCGACCTTGCCCGTGTATTCCCCGATCGACCGTGCATCAACGATCTGGCACTTGCCGTTTTTGAGCAGGTCGAGAATGTCTTGCCGGCTGGCGATCACGTCCTCCCGGAACGCGATCTCGAACGGTCTCGGCGTGACCTTGGCCTCCTCGGTGGAGACCTTCCGGCCCTGGGATTCCCAGAGTCCGAAATCCCCGTCGATCAGCCCGACCCTGTCAACGCCGAGATAGGTGAGCAGCCACCAGTAGCGGGCGGCGCTGAGCTGCCGGCTGCCGTCATAAACCAGAACGCGTGTGTTCTTGTCGATGCCAAGCGTCCGGATCCAGGCGGCCCATGCCGCCTTGTCGGCGAGCCCGCCCGGCCGCCGCGCCAGTTCCTCGGCGGACTTGACGTCCACGGAGACGGCCCCGGGAAGATGCCCCTTCTCGTAGGCGGCGTGGGGACGGACGTCAAGCAGGCGAAGGTCCGGCTTGCCAAGGTCCGCTTCGAGCTGGTCGTGGGAAACCAGCTCGGGAACCGCGGGCGCGGGGTCCGCCGCCTGGCTCTCGGCGGCAAACACCAACGCCAGCGACCACGCCGCAACGCCGGACCGGAACAGGGATCGCATCGCACGGCACCTCATCGAAGAATCCACGAAAAAATCAAAATCCCGTCAGCGACGGTAGGACGTCAGACCAGGCTTCAGGTTCTTGTTCAATCGGTTGTTGACATGAAGCCCTTCTAGGATAAACTCCGCCGCCGCGGCGGTCGCGGCGTCGCGGGCGTCGGCGTCGGACAGGTTCGACTGAACCTGCCGGGCTAGCTCCTCGGCGCGCTTGCGAAGCGAGGGGACTTTTTCGATGCGGGAGAGGAGTTCTTTCACCGCGAGCGTATCGCCGATTTCCAGTCCGCGGCCCGACTCGAAGTAGTCGACCAGGGCCCGGAACTCCTTGGGATCGAAGTACTGGCTGAAGACGTTCTTGACCGCCTCGCCGACGATCCGGCCGATCAGGACGTCTTCCTGGCCGTCGTCCTCGCTCATGGTCAGTTCGAGCTTGCCTCGGGAGCTGGGCAGGACGTGCAGGAGGTCGGAGACGCGGGGAACGACCCATCGCTCGGCGTTGAGCAAGGCCCGGCGCTCGGCGTTCGAAACGACGTTTTCGAGGTTGGCGATCGACATCCGGACGGAGACGCCCGAGGCTTGGTTGACGTGCGAGCTGGTTCGGGCCAGCCGCGAGGCCTCCTCGA
>CAZRGV010000016.1:0-16739 GCA_964599655.1 uncultured Isosphaeraceae bacterium
CACCAGGGCTCCGGTCCGAAGACACTGTCGGGCGGATGGCACTGGTGGCTTGATCACCAGGGCTCCGACTGGTCGACGAAGACACGGGTGGACCAGCCACCAGGGCCACCCGACCGCCCAATGAGAGGGCGGGATTGATGGAACTGCTGTTGCCAGAGTGGATGCGGAGGGATACTCTCGGCGGCTCGATGCGCGGTTGGGCGTCATTTGGCTGGGAGGCAACCGAGATCATGAAACCGGGAACGTTGTCGTCGACTCCACAAGCTCTTGCGCCCTTTTTCACAACAGTCCGTGGAGGCGAAAGTGGCTCGACACTCGTGGCGGGAACTGGTCCAACGGCTGACGACGGACTGTGAGTTCTCGCAGCCGGCGACGGCCGCACAGATCGCCGCCGCGGAGCGAACGCTGGGTACAACGCTGCCGAGGGACCTCAGTTCCTTGCTCTCGGAGAGCAATGGCATCACGGGACCGTATGGTCTCGGATTGGTTTGGCCCTTGGAACGGATCGAGGCCGAGAACACCGCGTTCCGGTCGAACGCCGACTTTCGCGAGTTGTACATGCCGTTCGATCACCTGCTCTTCTTCGCCGACGCGGGCAATGGCGACCAGTTCGCTTATCCCGTTCTGGCGGGTGAAGTTCGTAGGGACGACGTTTTCGTGTGGAATCACGAGGACGATAGCCGCACATGGGCGGCTCCTTCGCTGGAGCGGTATCTGGAGTGGTGGTTGTCAGGGCAACTCAAGGTGTAAGTGGTGGCGCCGAAACGGGCGTTGAAGCGGACCTTGCTGCCGATTGCATCGCTGTGACATTCATGATTCATCGGACGACGGGTTCCGCGGAGACGTTGCGATCGCCCTCATCCTGAATCGCCAGGAAGACGGGCCTTTGCGAGCGTGAGAATCGCCCACGGAAGCCCTTGCGCCGTTGGAAGATCGGTGGGCCGTGCCCACCCTACGAAAGACGACGGTTCCGGGTGAATCCGCATCAGGGAGCATGGAGGCTCCGACATCATGCCTGCGCGTCGTCGAGAACTCCTGGCGTTCTGCCTGGTCCTGGCGGTGGTTCTGTCGCTGTTTTTCGGCGAATCCCTTTTCGGCGGCAAGGTGCTCAGTCCGGCGGATGTCGTGTTCGTTCAGGCGAGCTTCGACGACGGGTGCGGAACGGATGACGAGCCGGCGAACCGTCTGTTGATGGATCCGGTGCTCCAGTTCGAGCCTTGGCTCGAGTTCAACCGGTCGATGCTGCGCGCGGGGAGGCTGCCGCTCTGGAATCCGCTGGCCGGGTGCGGGGCGCCTCATCTGGCCAATGGTCAGAGCGCGGTGTTCGATCCCTTTCACGCGATCGCATATCTCGGCACGTTGCCGGAGGCGCACGCCTGGATGGCGGCGTCGAGGCTGTGGGTGGCCGGCTTGGGGATGTTCCTGTTGGCCGGTTCGTGGGGACTGGGGCGTTGGGGACGCTGGTTCTCGGGCCTGGCGTTCCCACTCTGCGGGTTTCTTGTGCTCTGGTTGTTATATCCGCCGGCGAGCGTTGCGGTGTGGATGCCCTGGCTCTTCTGGGCGGGGGAATCGGCCTTGCGACGGCCATCGGCGCGACGGGTCGCGACGCTGGCGGTCGTTACCGGTTTCGTGCTACTGGGTGGGCATATTCAAACAAGCGCACATTTACTTATTGCGGCTTTTTTCTATGTTGTCTGGCGATGGTTCGCGACGATTCCGGGCGATCCGGTGTCTCGTCGAGGGATCGTGACGTGGGCGGTAGGGATCGTACTGGGCGTGGCGCTGGCGGCCGTCGAGGTGGTGCCGCTGGGGGTTTATCTGTCGAGGAGTCCGGTCTGGTCGGACCGCGAGGCGGATCGGCCGGCGTTCTGGACGCTGGGGAAGCCGCGGATTCTTGAGATGGCGTGCAACGTGTTGCCTTATGCGTTTGGGAGCCAGAGGCGAGGTCAACCGCATCTGGCGCCGGCCTTGGGCGTGGAGAATCTGAACGAGTCGGCGGGGGGATTCGCGGGGCTCGCGACGTTGCTTTGGTTAGCGCCGCTGGGCTGGTCGTGCCGGCGGGCGTCTCCCCGGGCGAGGTTCCTCGGCGCGATGGTGGTGTTCGGGGCCTTCGCGGGGTTCGAGCTGCCTCCCGTTTCGAATGTTTTACGAATCTTGCCGATATTGAACGTTACGGATAATCGGCGGCTGCTGCTCTGGGTCGCGTTCGGGCTGATCCTCCTTGGCGGCATCGGGCTCGATTGGCTGGAGCGCTCGTGTGAGGGGCGTGTGTGGGGTTGGTGGCCTCGGCTCTGGGCGGGCGGCGTGGTGGGGCTGGTCGCGGCGGCGATCCTGGTGGGATTTCTCGGGCCGACGCTGCGAGAGAAGGCGGTGGCGCATTACGAGGCGGCGGCCCGGGAGACGCCGGGGGCCGACGCGGCGATTTATCGCGAGCGGGCGGAGCGCCAGGTGCGGCACACGCTGAGTTTCGTCCCGTGGTATCTGAGCGTCTCGGCGGGGCACGGGCTCGTGCTGGCGGGGCTGTTGACCGCGTTTCGAAGGGGCCGACTGACGGGGTCGCAGGCCCGTCGGGCCGTGCTGGGGCTCACGGTGGTTGACCTGTTCGGGTTCGGATACGGGCTGAATCCGGCGATCGCTCGCGAGGCGTATCGACCAAAGAGTGCGCTGGTGGACTTTCTGCGACGGGTCGCGCCGCCGCCGTCTCGGATTCTGGCGATCGAAGGGGAACTACCGCCGAATCTGTTGATGCGATACGGGCTGGCCGACTGTCGGAACTACGACTCGATCGAGCTGAGCCGGAGTGTGTCGTGGTTCGACCCGTTGTATGAGCCGGAGGCGGATCGGCGGGCGAGAACGAGCCGTCGACGGATTACGTGGCAAGGGGTTGCGCGCGGTCTCGACCGGCTTCGAGAGGCCGGAGTGGCGGCGGTTGTGGGGCCGACTCCGCCGCCGAAGGGTGTGTTTCCGAGGGTCGATCGTGTGGGTCGTGTGTGGGTCGCTCGGCTGGAACCGAACCCGGCGATCTTGGGATTTCGCCCGGCACCGGGGCAAATCAGGATTGACGCGCATTTGAATCGAGATGATCGTAGAGTGATCTCTGAGACGTTCGACCCGGGCTGGACGGCCGAGGTGGATGGCCGGCCCGTGGCCGTCGAGCCGTATCGAGAGGCGTTTCTCTCCGTCCGAGTCCCGAGCGGGTCGCATCGAGTGATCTTGCGTTACAGCCCGCCAGACGTCTGGATTGGTGGAATCGTCTCGCTGGTGTCGCTGGCCATCGTGATTGCGTGTTTCGCGGCGTCGTGGACGCCTGCTCCCACGGAAAAAACCGTTTCAAGGGCTTGGACGGCTTCGAGTCGCCGGGGTAGAATCGAGCTTGTGGCCTCTTCCCGGTCCACTCCACCGGCTTTCCACTGAAGGATGTGACGCTGATGGTCCACTTCACGTGTGATCTGTGCGGCAAGGATCTAACCGCGTCTGGCGATGCTCGCTTTGTGGTGAAGATCGCGGCGTACGCCGGGTTCGACCCGACCCAGATCTCCGAGGAGGATCTCGACGAGGATCACATGGAGGAGATTTCGGACCTCCTCCAGCGCGAGGCTGGCCTGAGCTCTGATGAGTTAGACGCACAACTCTACAAAGGGTTCCGCTACGACCTCTGCCCGAGCTGTCACAGCCGGTTCATCAAGGATCCGTTGAATCGCGACCTGCTTCGGTCGCTCAACTTCAGCGAGAATTGATCGAGACGCTCGACCGCTCCTTCCGTGGTGCGACGTTCCCACAAACTCGTCCGTCCCAATCTGGCCAGTTCGTCCCCGAGACGCGTCGTCGCGTGTCTCCGAGGTTCAACGATCCAACTCGGGGCGGTTGGGTGATCCTTGGCCGGGCGGTTGGGGAATGATGCCCTCGCGAAACAGAACCCGCGCGGCGTCTCTCGAACGTTGCACGAGGATCGAGGCTTGTCGCTCCAGGTCGTCTCGAGACCGAGAAATCCGTGCCAATCCTTGTTCCAGGGCCTTAAGTGCGGTGGCGGCGGCCACCTTTGGGACAAGCTCGGGATCGTCCATGCGAGGGACGATCGACTTGTCGTGGAGGCCGTTCGCCTCGGCGAAGCGGGCCAGTTCCCGAGCGGCGGCGATCGCCATCTCGTCGGTGATCGTGCTGGCGCGGACGTCGAGCGTACCTCGGAAGATGCCCGGGAAGGCCAGCGAGTTGTTCACCTGGTTGGGGAAGTCGCTCCGGCCGGTGCCGACGATTCGGGCCCCCGCGGCGAGGGCCTCCCAGGGCCAGATTTCCGGCGTCGGATTGGCGCAGGCGAAGACGATGGCGTCGCGCGCCATGGTGGTGATCCAGTCAGGACGAATGACGCCCGGTCCCGGAGTTGAGAACGCGATGCAGACATCGGCGCCTCGAAGGGCCTCGGCGATGCCTCCGGTGATTCCGTCTCCGTTCGTTTCCTGGCAAACGCGCCACTTGTCGGCGAATTCGTGCTGCTTGCGCTGGAGGTCGGATCGGCCCTTGTGGAGGATGCCGGTCGAATCGCACGCGACGATTCCGGCCGGATCGAGGCCCCAGGCCGTGAGTAGGCGATAGGTCGCGACGTTGGCGGCTCCCACGCCGATGAGGGCAACCCGGAGGTTGTCGACCGGCTTCCCAACGACCTTGAGCGCGTTGATCAGAGCGGCCAGGATGACCGTGGCGGTTCCCTGCTGGTCATCGTGCCAGACCGGAATTTGCAACGCGCCGCGAAGGGCGTCGAGAATCCGGAAGCACTTGGGCTGGGCGATGTCCTCGAGGTTGATGCCGCCGAAGGAAGGTTCCAGGAGCTTGACGGTCTGGATGAAGGCGTCGGGATCACGGGTCGCAAGCGCCAGAGGAATCGCATCGACGCCTCCGAGATACTTGAACAACAGGGCCTTGCCTTCCATCACGGGCAAGCCCGCGGTGGGACCGATATCGCCCAGGCCGAGGACGCGACTGCCGTCGGTGATGATGGCGATCGTGTTGGCTCGGTTCGTCTGCTCGAAGACCTGGTCGGGGTCGTCCATGATCGCGCGACACGAGGCCGCGACGCCGGGCGTGTACCAGATCGCGAAGTCGTCGAAGTCGCGAACCGGGCACTTGAGCATCAACTGCACCTTGCCTCGGTAGAAGGCGTGCAGCCGGAGCGCCTCCTCGGCGGGTTTGCGGGCCTTGGCGAGCGATTCGTCGGGGCCGGACATGGGCGGCTCCTTCGTTCGGTTCGAGGTGTTGGGGGATGGATCGAAGAAACACCACGTTGAGAGGATCAATCCGCGAATTGGAATGCGTAAAGATCGGCGTCTCTTAACACGAAACGGAGCCGAACCGGCCGGCCAGCGAGAGCGGAAACGTCGGAACCGCAGTTCCAGTTGACGATCCGATCGACGGAATCGCCGAAGAGTTCCGGGCCATCGTCGAGCGCGAAACCGGGGATGGGCTGGCCTTGCGCGTCCTGGATCTCGACGCGGACACCGCCGGCGGCCGACGTGGCGACGTTCAGATGCAAGCGACGACCCTGGAAGCGAACCAGGGGCGTCCGCAGCTCGCCGCCGTCGAGGGGGGCCTGAACCGAGACGAAACCGTCGAGGCGAAGCGTGTAGCGACGAAGCGCGCTGCCCTGGCCGGTCCAGTAGCGTTCGGTGGCGAAGAGCGAGAGTTCGTTCGGCGCGCCTTCCAGGGGCGAAGCGGTCTCAACGACGTGCCAGGCGATGTACTGCTGGCCGTAATTCCAGGTTCCCGGGCGCTCGGGACCGGGCCGGAGGAACGCCTCCTTCCAGCGATGGAAGCTCCGGCCGTCTCGACTGACCATCAACAGCCCTTCGGTGATGGCCGTGCCGTAGCGCTGGCTGACCCGCATCCGCTCCGCGCGGTGTTCGGGATCGGGAAGCGCCTGCAACGACGCCGACGGTGTTCGTTCGGTGTAGCGCGTGGGGAAGCCGATCAGAAGATGGGGCGCTCGGGGATAAGGCTTGATCTGATTGGTGTAAAGCTGTTCGGCCGGAGCATCGGGATAAATCAAAGGTTCGGGATCCGTCCAGTGAACGAAGTCGGCCGAGGTCGCGGTGAGGATGTCGCGACGGCCTTGATCGAAGACGCGGAAATAGGCGCGATACGCGCCCAGGTTGGGATCCCAGAAGGCGAGGTTCTGGGAGTCGAAGGCCCCCTTGGTGATGACGGGCCCGTCGCTCAGCGCGGACCAGTGGAGCCCGTCGGCCGAGGCGAGCGGCACGAGACCGTTGGTCTTGCGACCGCGGACGAACGCCTTGTAACGGGCCTCGGGCGGGCAGGCCGGGTTGTCGTCCCGGAAAACCGCGACGTGTCCGGGATCGATGTCGGCCTTACTGAGCAAACCAGTCGCCAGGACGATGTTATTGTGTCGGGAGCCCTGGAACTCGACGAGGCCGAGGTCGGGCTTTCGCCAATGAATGCCATCATCGCTCTCGGCGTAGCAGGCGACCAGCTCGTGCGGGAGGGTGAGTTTCCCGTCGCCGACGGTGAGCCGCCAGCCCTTGTAATACATGCGGAAACGATCACCATCTTGAAAGACGCTGTGATAGCCGCTGCCACTGCCCTCCCAGGGGGCGTCGTGCACGAGGACCACGTTTTGCGGCGTGGGATGATGAAGGACCTGCCTCGCTCCGCCCTGAAGCGTGCCGATGAGCGCCCGGTCGACGAACAGCTCGCGCCTTGAGCCGAGATCGAGCGGCACGTCCGACCCGGCCGCAAGGGCGGCGCGCGGGGGAATCATCGAGAGCAAACCGATGAAGAACGTGATCGCTCGAATCCACACAGATATTGAAAGTCGATTATTCATTTTTGCGTTAATCCTCTCAGATCGTTCTCGCGTTTCCAACATCGAAGAACGCGTTGCTGTCTTGGGGTGGGAACGGGGTCATTCTAACGGGCGCGGGGCGGGTTCAACAGCCTTCGAGCCGGGGGTTGTCCGGGTTTTTCGCAAACGTGATTGGACGTCACGAACGTGGGGGGGCGATGTGTTGCGGCGGGGCATCGCCGAGAGAGGAAAACCGGCAACGTTTTCCGATGGAACGATGAAGGGATCTAGAATCGGGGACAGATCCCTCGCCAGATCCCCCCCGGACGTCGTGTCGGTTTTGGTCGTCTTTCCGATTACCTGCCGCAATGTCGTGGAATCTCGGACCAATCCTCATGGAGACCTGTCATGGCATGGAACCCAAGTCGGATGGGGTCGTACTGGTCGATGGCTGGCCTGTCGCAGCGAGAGCGGAGGGTTTCGCCTCGTTACAGCGTGGTCGATCGCGTGGCTCGACTTGTCTGGGACCAGCCCGGCGCGTTCGGTGACACGACCGCCCGGCTGATCGACCTGAGCATCGGTGGGGCCCTGATGGAGGTTTCCCAGCTGCCGCCGAGAAATCAACCAATCTGGATCTGTCTCAGAGGCATGGGGGTGGAACACGGCACGACGGCCACCGTGGTCTCGCACTCGAGGGGATGGCGGGGGCCGTATTATGTTCATCTCGCCTTCGATCAGATCTGCCCGTACGAGTTTTTCAAGCGTGCCGTCCTGGGCCAGGATTTTCACGACGCCGGGTTGGAGCCGGAACCATCGGTTCCCGCGTCCGGCTGGTGAGGATCGCCGGCTAGGCGGGCGGGCTCGGGGAACCCAGGCGTCACGGACCGCCCGCCGACCTCTCGGAATCGAAAACGGAATCGGGGAAACTCCTCTGGAACGGTTGGCCGGAATTGCTATTTTGCGTCCCGGCGGTTTCTCGCCCACGGATCACCGAATGCGTTCGGACCCAGAGTAAGGAGGGGTCGCTGGACGCGAACCTGGCGGAACGTTTCGGTTCAACCGGAGAGGGCTTTGGGGGGAAGGGAGTCCCGGACGATGAGCGGGATCGAACCGAGGAAGCCACGGGGACGTGTTCCTCTCGGATTGCTCGGCATGCTGGTCCTCTTGGCCGTTTGCGAAACGGCGTTCCGGGCCCTCGAGCAGCCCCTGTTCACAACCAACGCCGCGATGAGCTGGCGGTTTGGCGGTCACGCGGCGCGAACGCGGGTCCGAGAGTGCGATCTCCTGTTCCTCGGCGATAGCCAGGTGCAATTCGCGCTGCTGCCCCGGGTGTTCGAGCAGCGGACTGGACTTCGGGCCTACAACCTGGCGCTGCACGCGGCGCCTCCGGCGGCGACGTATTTTCAACTCGTCGCGGCGCTGGAGTCGGGGGCGAAGCCCAGGGCGTTGGTGGTCGACTTTCCGCCGCACGCCCTGAAGATGCGACCCGAAGGCCAGGCGCGGCTCTGGTCCGAGCTTCTCTCGTTGCGAGACACGATCGATCTGGCCTGGACGGCCCGCGATCCCACGTTGTTCGCGAAGATTGTTCTGGGCCGATGGCTCCCGTCGATTCGAGATCGGTTCGAGATTCGGGAGGCGCTGCTGGGAGCGCTTCGCGGTCAGGACGGAGCGCGAAGCGCGCGGTTCTGGCTGACGCCGCTCTGGAGAAACTGGGACGTCAACCTCGGGGCCAACATCTTTCCGCCGAACCCGCAACCGTCGACGGATCTCGCACGGCATTCGTGGCTGGCGCCCAGCTCCTGGCTCCGCCGACGGGTCTCGATGACCTATATGCGACGCTTCCTCGACCTGGCGCAAGCGCGAGGGATCACGGTTTACTGGCTGCTCCCGCCCGTTCATCCGGTGGTTCGCGCCGAACGACAACGGCGGAACCTCGAAGGGTCGTTTACCCAGTTCGTTCAGGAGGTCCAGTCGCGCTACCCGAACCTCGTCGTCCTGGATGCGCGCGATTGCGGTTACGGCGCGGAGGTCTTCAGCGACCTGGCCCACCTCGACCGCCGAGGAGCCTCGGTGCTGAGCGTCGATGTCGCGGACGTTCTTCGCCATCGTCAGGGTCC
Organism: uncultured Isosphaeraceae bacterium; assembly: GCA_964599655.1. Classification (GTDB taxonomy): domain Bacteria; phylum Planctomycetota; class Planctomycetia; order Isosphaerales; family Isosphaeraceae; genus CAZRGV01. The sequence goes on from CAZRGV010000016.1 coordinate 8,908, forward strand.
GCCCGGAACCGGTCCGTCCTGGTTCCGCCTGCCAGGCTACCGCCCCCTGCCCTTCGATGTGCCCGTCGAGGACATCGCGCAATCCCGCATCGCCCTAAGGATTTCCCGCTGAGCCGGTCGGTCGGACCTTGACCACGAAAGAATTCGGACTAATATTCCACGTCCTGGGACGAAAACGACTTGTGAGAGCGCTCATGAACCCTGGATCTCGGGCGTGTGTCTGCCAGTGGCACGGTGGTTGGTTGGGGCCTGAACGCGAGTGCGGCGACGGGCCGACTTGCCGGAAGGTCACAGACGGATACACCGAAGCGTAGGAAACGCGACGAATCGGGTCGGACCTGGAGGCAGCGACCCGGGTGTTGGCTCCAAGGGGAGGATCGTGGAGATGGTGGCAAAACGGAGTCGTCTGGAGACGGAAACGGCCCTCGCGAGGGACGTTCGGGAACTGGCGACCGACGCGAGGCGCGTACAGAATGGCGAACTGAGCGAGGATCTCGCGCTGACGGACCTGCTCCGCCGGATCGAGCGAATGCGGGAGCAGCTTGGCCAAGAGCGGCATGGACCGCTTCGCCGCTGGCTGGACGCGTTGCAGGCCCGGCTGGAGCGGTCGGAGGTCACGGTCGGTTCCTCGTAAACGATCCGGCGGGGTGGACGATCAGTCCGCCCGCCGGAGCCGAGAATCCTGCCGGACTTCCCAGCGCCGCGACTTGCCGTTGGAATCCCTGATTTCGATGGTCGCCCGGAAACCGTCCGACGTGGTTTGCAACGCCAATTGACCTTCCTTCGCCAGGTTGCCCGCCTCGAGATTCAACTCCTTGAGACGTCCCGCCCAGCGCTGGTTCTTCGCGTGGAATTCCTTTTGCAACTGGTAGACCTCCATGAGGCGGTCGCGCGCCTCGAGGTCGGGGTCGGGCCGGAAGACTTCGGTTCCCGGCTGAGCGTTGGAGAATTGCACGAAGCCCCAGCGCTCGGGACGATGCATGTCGATCACGCCCTGCGGTGACCAGACCCAATTGTCCTCTTTGGTTCCTGGCACTTTCCGGTACTTGCCGTCGACGACGACGTGTTGCCATTCGACCCGGGAGAAGTTCACGCGCCACTGATCGCCGTCGCGAGGGGGAGCGGGCCGGTGGGCACGCTCTCCGAGCACCTTCCAGGGAAGGGCGAACTCGACGGTCCAACCTGTGTCGGTGTCGCTCGGATCGTTGAGCGTGCCGTCGACGTGGACGGCGGTTTTCAGGCCGGGGATTTCCCAGGCGTTGACGGCCGGTCCGCCGTCGCGGTAGGGGCGTTCGAGGAGGAGGTCCCACTCGGTGTTCAGAGCGTTGATTTCGATCTCGTAGTATTCGTGGTTGTCGCCGTCGGGGTCGATGAAGATCTCGAAGTCGTTGTCGTGGAAGATGACGGAATCGTGCGCCGTCAAGGTTCCCCAAACATGCGGCTCTTCGAGCGTTGCGCCAATGTAGAAGAACCGGTCGTCCCAGAGCATCTTGACCTGGGTGCGAAATCGCGGTTTCGGCTTCTTGTCCCCTTCGATATCGACGAACGCGTTGGTCCAGGGCACCTCGGCCCAGGCCCCCTCGTCGAGCTTGCCGTCGATGGTCAGCGGCACTCGAGTTTTGTAGCAGACATACCCCTCGGGCGACGTCGCCGGAGGCGCGCTGATCAGAGCCGACAGAAGGAGCAGGACGTTGCCGCACATCGATTGGCCACCCTTTCTCGGAAACCGCGTTCCGTTGCGTCCACGTGGACCGGCATTCTGACGTCCGAACTCCGCCGTGGCAACGCGCCCCCCTCTTCCGAGCCCCCCGGAGAACTCGACCCAGATCACCGATTTTGACTGGATGGGTTGTTTACCGGTGCCACCTTGTCGATTACTCTGAACTCTTACGGAGTGAAGGCTCCACGCCACGGATTCGTCCTGGTCAACAACCCGGAGTGCAGCATGAGTTGGTGGATGTTTCGTGCGACGATCGCAGTCGGGGTGCTTCTCACGTCGGCGGCGGGTCCACGATGGGCCCTCGCGCAGGACGAGCCGAAATCGGAATCGAACGGTGAAGGTGAACGTCCAGGGGCAGCGAGACGGCCAGGGCGGCCGGAGAAGATCAAGGAGTACGACAAGGTCATCACGAAGGAGGCCAAGACGTCTTCGGGTCTGTTCCTGGTTCACCGGCTGGACGACAAGGTCTTCTACGAGATCCCGACCTCGGAGCTGGGCAAGGAGATGCTCTGGGTCACGCAGTTGGAGCAAACGCAATCGGGGCATGGTTATGGCGGTAGCCCGATCGGGAATCGCGTCGTTCGGTGGGAGCAGCGCAACGACGACGTTCTGCTTCGAGACGTCCGGTACGAGATCCGCGCCGAGGTCGACGACCCGATCAAGAGCGCCGTGGCAGCGACGTCGCTCGAGGCGATCATCGCGGTCTTTCCGGTTCAGGCGTACGGCAAGGACAAGCGGCCGGTCATCGACGTGACGTCGCTGTTCACCTCGGACCTGCCGGAGTTCAGCGCCAAGGGGCCATTGAACGCCAGCGGGATCGACGCGCGACGGTCGTTCGTCGAGAAGGTCAAGGCGTTCCCGACGAACATCGAGTCGAAGGTCCTGATGACGTACCGGACGCGAGGGCCGGCGGGTCGTGGTGGTCCGGCGGGGCCAGCTTCGGGGGACTCGGACCAGGGAGGCGTGACCGTTCTGCTCCACCACAGCATGGTCAAGCTGCCCGAGGAGCCGATGAAGCCCAGGCGGTTCGACGACCGGGTCGGGTTCTTCCGGGTCTCCTTCGAGGACTACGGGGATTTGACGCGGCACCAGGTGGAGGATGTGAAGTACATCACGCGCTGGCGGCTCGAAAAGAAGGACCCGAAGGCGGAGGTCTCGGAGCCGAAGAAGCCGATCGTGTTCTATCTCGGTCGCGAGATCCCGGAGAAGTGGCGGCCCTGGGTGAAAAAAGGGGTTGAGGCGTGGCAGCCCGCGTTTGAAAAGGCCGGTTTCAAGAACGCGATCCTGGCCAAGGAGCCCCCCTCCGAGCGCGAGGATCCCGACTGGGACGCCGAGGACGCGCGCTACTCGTCGATTCGATGGCTGCCGGCCACGATCGAAAACGCGATGGGCCCGCACGTGCACGACCCGAGGACCGGCGAGATCCTCGAATCCGACATTCTTATGTATCATAATGTTTTGAAATTAGCGCGTGACTGGTACTTCGTCCAGGCCTCTCCCAACGACGAGCGGGCCCAGCGCTTGCCCTTGCCCGACGAACTGGTGGGCGAGCTGCTGGCGTATGTCGTCTCGCACGAGGTCGGCCACACGCTCGGCTTCCCGCACAACATGAAGGCCAGCTCGAGCTACACGGTCGAGCAGCTTCGCGACCCGGAGTTCACCAAGCAGTACGGCGTCGAGGCGTCGATCATGGACTACGGGCGGTTCAACTACGTGGCCCAGCCGGGAGACAAGGCCCGCTTGATCCCGATCATCGGCCCTTACGACGAGTTTGCCGTCGAGTGGGGTTACAAGGACTTTCCGAACGCCAAGACGTTCCAGGAGGAAAAGAAGGAACTCGACAAGATTGTCGCCCGCCAAAAGGACGACCCGAGGCTCCGATTCGGTGACCCGAACCCGCTGGAAGATCCGTCGCAGCAGACCGAAGACCTCGGTTCCGACCCGATTCGAGCCACGGAGCTCGGGCTCAAGAACATCGACCGCGTGGCCAAGTATCTGGTCAAGGCGACGACGAAGGAAAACGAAAGCTATGATCTTCTCCAAAATATGTACACAGAGTTGATCAATCAACGAAATCGGGAACTCGGCCACGTCGTGAACGTGGTCGGCGGGTTCGTCCGCAACAACCAGTGGTATCCCGATGGGAAGAAGGTGTACGAGGCGATCTCGCCCGACCAGCAGCGCAAGGCGGTTCAGTTCCTCAACGAGAACGCGTTTCAGACTCCGGAGGCGTTGCTCGATCCGGACATCCTGCTTCGGCTGGAATCCCACGGGGCGGCCGATCGGATTCTGTCGAGCCAGCGGTCGCTTTTGCGGTCGTTGCTCAGCGATTCGAGGTTGAAGCGCATGGCCGAGCTGGCCGCCCGGGAGCCCGACGGCGCGTATCGTCCGATCCAGCTAATGGACGATCTGCACAAGGGGCTTTGGGGCGAATTGGAGAAGAGTCCGATCGCGATCGATCTCTATCGCAGGAACTTGCAGCGGGCGTTCGTCGAGCAGCTTGCCTCGGCGCTGGAGAATCCGGGCAGCGATTCGGATCTCCCCGCGCTGGCTCGCGGCGAGCTGCAGCGACTGCACGACGACACGAAGGCGATCGTGGAGTCGGACAAGGGGAAGGATTTGGACCCGATCGTCCGGTTCCACCTGATGGACATCAAGGCGAGGACCGAACAGGCGCTCCACCCGATTCGGGCGTTGCCCGCGCCCCAGCCGACGGTGGCCTTCCCGGGCCGTCGTGGTTGACGGACGTTGAGGTCCGGCGGCTCCGCGGGAGATCGAAGTCTTTCGCGGGGCCCCGCGGGTTCCGTCCGAAGGGAGCGCCGTGGTCAATCGGCGGGCTCGGTCTGTTTCGTGACGGCCAGGAGGAACGTCGGGTTGACCGACTGGAACCGGACCCGATCCAACTGCTCGATGCCCCTGGCCACCGAGACGTTCCAGAGCCGGACCTCGCCCGCGAGCGATTTGAGGACCTGGTGCGAGGTGGCCAGGCCGTCGATGGTGGCGACGTTGAGGGCGAGGTTGCCGCCGGGGGCCAGGCGTTCGAAGGCCGCCGTCAAGACGGGGGCCACGTTCCGGCCGGTGCCGCCGATGAAGATGGCGTCCGGCTGGGGTAGGTCGGCCAGACACTCGGGCGCTCGACCGGCCACGGTCTTGACGTTCGGCACGCCGAATTCCTCGGCGTTGGACTGGATCAGGGCGAGATCGCCCGGGTCGGGCTCGATGGCGTAGACCGTTCCCTCATGAGCGAGCTGGGCGGCCTCGATGGCGACCGAGCCGGAACCGGCCCCGATGTCCCAAATGACGCTGGTCGGGCGGATATCAAGCTGAGCCAGGGCGATCGAGCGCACTTCGGCCTGCGTGATCAGGCCGCGCTTGGGCTGGCTCTGGGCGAAGGCGTCGTCGGGATTGCCGAAGACGCGGTGGCCTCCCGATCGTGAGGCCCGGTCGGGGCGGTTCGGCTTTCGGACCAGGATCATGACGTGGAGCGGGTCGAACTCCATGTCGGTCAGGTCGGCCACTTCGGCCTGGGTCACGCGCTCGTCCGGTTGGCCGAGATGTTCGCAGATATAAACGCGGAAGTAGTCGATGCCGTGGTCGAGCATGGCTCGGGCCAGACGGCTGGGAGGGCAGTCGTCGCTGGAGAAGAGCCCCACTTTATCGGCCGTGCGGATGCGGTCGATAATCGCCTCGATCGGGCGACCGGCCAGGCTCGTCAGGAAGGCGTCTTCCCAGCTCTCTTTGACTCTCGCGAACGCCAGTTGCATGCTGCTGACGTTGGGAAGGACCTCGAACCGATCCTTTCCGAGGCGATCCAGGAGGTAACGGGCCACGCCGTAGAACAGGGGATCGCCGTAGGTGACGAGCACCGGCCGGTGGGCGGAGAGGGCCTCCTTGACCTGCTTCAAGGCGGTCGGCATGTCCGGATCGAGGGGGACCTTGCGGGCCGGGACGCTTCCCACGAGCCGCAAGGACGACTCAGCGCCAAGGATGACGTCGGCCTCGGAGACGACCCGGCGCGCGGCCTCGGTCAAGCCCGAAAGACCGTCGTCGCCAATTCCCACGATCACGAACTTCGAGCCCGAGTCGACCACAACGACGCCCCTTTGGAACGGTTCCGCCGCAAAAAAACCGTACAATCGGGATGTCATTTTACCAACGCGAGGAATCGATCGCCACGATGGGTCGACGCGTTGACGCGTCTCGGGAGAACCTCGCGCCTCCCATCGAGGAGGGCGCGACCCTCTCGAAAAAACCCGCGCGTCGGAACCGGACACCAGGGCGACCGGGGTCGCCTGGCGCCGTTTTCCGCCGCGCGGGTTGGGAGCACGAGTTGGCCCCCGAGGATGGGAGAGCTCAGTCGGTCCGTCCCCGGAAGGCCGCGTGAAGTTCGGGGTCGACCGGCGGTGAGAACGTCTCGGGATGCCAGCCGATCGCCGTTCGCGAGGAGCGCGGATCCGCCGGTTCACTTGTGGCCGGCTCGACCGTGGGACTCAGCTTCGCGAGGTCCCAGAGGTCGGACCAGGAATCGGCCGCGCCCGACTCGATCGCATTGATGATCATCCGGGCCTGGAACGCCTTGCCCATCTGCTCGACGTTCAATGCCAGGCGAGGGCTCTTGCCGGTGTGAACCTCCATCTGCGACGGATCGAAGCCGACCTGCGAAAGCCAGTAGCAGGCCCGCAGCAGGGTTTCATGACGGTCGAAACGATGGGAAATATACATGAGAGTCTCCTCGTATTCCCGAAAGAATTGTGGATGAGACGATCGACGCGGGAACCGAACGCGCGTGGCTCCCTCGAACGTCGAGGCCGGCCTTCGCCGGTTCGAGGTTCCCGGAATGTTTCGGTGAATCCCCCTCCAGGGCGAGCGAGGTCAGGCCCTCGGGAGGAATTCCGTGCGCAATCGCGCAGGCACACGAGCCCATGGCTCGCGCGTTTCGCGCCATCGCGGCGCGGATAGGATCAACACCGAAGCACGGTCGATCGATCGCGTGGCAGGAAGAGGAGGCGAGTGGAACGGCGGGTTGTCAGGAGCGGTTGCCGGCTTGTCGAGTCGGAGAGGCTCGGGATTGTGAGAATGGCGTCAAACTGATCGCCATCGGTCGGATCTTCCTCGGCGATCAGGGCGTCTTGCCCAGCGTTTTTGAATGTCTGGCAGGGGGAGTCATTGGAACTCGGCCGCAGAGCGGGAGGCAGCGCGGATCGGCAGGTCTCGCGCTGCAGGGAGAGGGCCGGAGTTTTGGCGGGCGGGGTCGAGGGAGGCCATCCGCCCCACAGCGGAAGACAGGCCGCCAGCAGCCAGAGATGGGTGACGAACATCGTCGGGAATGGGGTTACCCCCGATCCTCCCGGACCAACGTGTCGAATCGTCTTGAATATCTAACCGATCGCGCGGCGTGAATCAAGGTCAGACCGCGAGGGGCATTGCTGGTTCCGGCGCCGGGGCTGAGCGAGAACTTGTCGACATCGAGTGGCAGGCGTGACGGGCCTGATCGGGAACCGAGCGGAGGACGGGGTGTCCCGTCAGGGGGAGGCGGAGTCGGCGGGGCGATCATTCGGGCAACCTTCCGGAGCGCAAGGCAAGAGGAAATCGCCAACAAGTTGCGCGAGGATCTCGGCATGGGTGTAGTGGGGCTGATGTCCGACCTGCGGCATGAGGACGCCCTGACTCCTGGGCAGGAGGGTGCGGACCTCGTCGTAGTGAGAATGGGAGACGATGCGATCCTCGCGGCCCTGGAGCACCAAGACCTCGGTGGAGACTTTTGGCAAGTCCGCCCGCAGGTCGAGCCTGGAGAGCAGGTCGAGGCGGTGCGCCAGACCCGAGATCGAGGTCTGGGCGTTTTGCTCGAGATAGTCCTCCCAGCGGTCAGCGATCACGCGGGGGAAGTGGCTCTGGTTGTTCCATGCCAGGATCGACGTGCGGAAGGGCAAGCGCCGGGTTGTCCCCGGAATGCGGCGGCCGATCCAGAGGGCAAGGCGTTCGGCCGGGGTGAATCGTCGGGCGGCGAAGGCCCCTTGCACGACCGCTCGGGGAAAGCGTCGCGATTCTCGGATCAAGGCCGACAGCGCGATGGTGGAACCGAACGACATCCCGAAAAGAAAGCAACGGCCGA
>CAZRGV010000016.1:16800-19929 GCA_964599655.1 uncultured Isosphaeraceae bacterium
CCGGCTCAAGCGGGCGCCGTCGTCGGGATGCTCGCCGGGATAGTCGTAGAGAATCGTTCGGAATCGGCCGGCGAGGCGGTTCAACGTGAGGCAATAGCCCCGGTAGGTGGAGGCGATGCCGGGCACGAGGATCAGCGGCGGACCGTTGCCCAGGACGCGATAGGTCATCCGATATCGAGGACCGGCCCAGGTCCCGACGGTGGCCTCGCGGTCGTAACGGGCCATCGTTCGGAATCGGCCGGGCCGGGACAGGGAGGAGGAGTCGCGGGGGTTTCGGTCGACAGGGAGGGTGTGGAATCCGGCATGGAAGGCTCAGTCGTTCGATTCGAAGGCGAGGCTGGCGAAGGTGACGCCACAAGTTCGCTCGGGGTTGACGGCCTGGTTGTACTTGAGCAGCCTTCCCCGTGAAGGGCCCATCGCCTGGAGCATCGTGTACGTGGCGGCCAGCCCGCAGACGCGCCAGCGGTTGTCGACCTCGGACGCGGTGGCAAACCAGCCGGGTGCGTCGCACGAGGCGGCTTTTTCGAGCATCGCGGCGTCGAAATCCCGGACGGTTTCCAGGGTCGACGCGTCGAGCCGGTTGGGGTCGCCAAACTCCGGGCCGACGTGACAGAGGTCGATTCCCGCGATGTAGGTCACCGGCGATGGACAGGCGGATTCCGCCGCCTGGAGCGCCTGGACGAATCGTTGGACCTCGTCGTCGGCCATCGGGTCGAGGTTCAGCGCCATCAGGTCATGGAACGAGCCGACCAGGATGGGAACGATTGAGAAGTCACGACGGCCGCCCAGCAGATGCTGAAGAAAGACCACCTGGAACTCGATCGAGTGCTCCACCCGGTGGCTCAGCTCATCCTCGAAGAGATGCCGGCCCGTCAGCGAGGCGATGCGATCGACGTAGTCGCGGTCGGTTCGAGCCAGCCCAAGGGGCGTTTCGAAGTCCTTGTAGGTCAGGGCAAAGCGATGACGACAGTACTGGTGGGCCACACCCAGAATCACGAAGACCTCGGCCTGCGAGCGCTCGGCCAGTTCCTTGTAGGCCCAGGTATAAACGGTTCCGCCCCGGTGAAAGTCGATGTGCGGGCTGATGATCCCTCGAAGCGTGCCAGAGTCGTCGCGGTCGCGGTCGCGGCCGACGACCGGTTCGCCGGCGCCTTGAGAATCGAGGAAGTACTGATTCAACTGAGCCCGCAAGGCCCGCTCGGTTTTCGCGTACGAGCGTCCGGCGTGGAAGGCGGACCTCGTGCGTTCCCCCCGGTACCCCTCCAGGAACGCGGCGAAGGTCGGTCCGTCGAGCATCATCGCCTGATCGAGGCGCTCGACGAGGCCCCGGAGATCGGTGGTCGGAATCAGTTGGCCGGTTTCCCGGAGAATCTGGATCTGGATGTCGTTGAGAGTCGTCTTGCCGTCGAACCGTCGGACCACCAGATGGAACCCATCCAGCGGTACGAGAACCGGGTTCGGGGCGGCACCCAACGGGTCCTCAAGGGCGACGAAGCTTTGACCCTCGTGGTCAAAGCGCTGCGCGTGCAGAGGGCGAAGCGCTGGTCGTTCGAGCGTCCCCATGCCTTCGTCCCCGGCCATTGGCGATCGAGCCGCCTCGAATTCCTCGCGAGACCCTCGATCGTCGAGCAATCGTCTCCAAGGGCATTCTCGGGAACGTCCCCGATCGCGTCAAGCGGACCGCCTCGATCCTCGAGGGCGGGTCGAAATCAGCGGCAGAGGCCAGGCCGGGGGAGCGACGTCTTTCGGAATGGGCCGGTTCATGGCGGCAGTTCCTTTCCCTTCGTTCCGACTTGCCGCCGGATTCGACGACAAGGGAAGTCTCGATGGCGAAATGGCTCGGACCTGGAGCCCAAGGCGCCTTGAGAAAAGAGCGTCAGCAATTTCGATACCGCACCCGAGAAATTGTGGAACTTTGGTTGCTCGTTGGTTGCTCGTCGAGCGGAAGGGAGGCGAGGCGCCGGCCGTTTGCTCGAAACGCTGGCGATTGACGCACGCTTTGAAGGCGTTCTCGGCTGATCTGGCCGACCGGGAGCGGCTTTGGTATCGTTCGCAACGCCGACCGGACGGCGCGGGACGCGCCTTCGACCTTCGATCGAGCCCGGTCGATCGCCGCCGCGATTCAAGGAGGGAACTCGGCCATGCGATGGATCGTCTTGAGAATGCTGCTGGCCTGGTGCGTGGGAACGTGGTCTATCGACGCGGCCCTCGCCCAGCAAACCGTCGGGACGCCGGGACGTCCGGCTCCCGGAACCGCGCCGGCCCCGGTTCGCCCCGCCCCGGCCACCAACACGGGAGACCCAAACGCGCCTCAGGCGCGCGCCGTGGACCCCGAGGCGGCTCGGAAGATGGAAGAGCTCCTGGTCCAGTGGGAACAGCGAAGTCAAAACGACAAAACACTTTACGCTCAGTTCACCCGGACGGACAAGTCGGATGCCTGGCCGACTCCGAAGAAATTCGAGGGACAGGCGTTGCTCCAGAGCCCGAATCTCGCGTGCCTGGACTTTCAGGAGGTGACGAAGGACCATCCCAAGGGGACGTTCCACGAGCGGATCATCTGCTCGACGGATTCGAAGGTCTACCAGTTTCTCGGGCCGACGAAGCAGGTGTTCGTCTATCCGCTGGCGCGTGAGGAACGGCGACGGGCGCTGGAGGAGGGGCCGCTCCCATTCCTGTTCAACATGAAGGTGGACGAGGCCAAGCGGCGCTACCACATGGACCTCGTGCAGGAGCGGCCCGCCGCCAACGGCAAAGCGGGCGCTTACGTGATCCGGATCATTCCGATCCAGGCGATCGACCGCGAGGAGTTCAGCCAGGCGCTGGTGCTCCTGAACCAGGAGACCTTCCTGCCGGACGCCCTCCAGCTTTACTCACCCAGCGGCAAGGACACCAAGACCTTCGTTTTCAAGAAGGTGGTCCGGAACGCGACGCTGCTTCCGAGCAACTTCGACGGAGCTGGGATGGCCGCGAAGTTCCGGGCCCAGGGCTACAAGGTGGTGGAGAATCCGGATGCGAGTGGGCGTCCCCAGGGCACGATGACGGAGACGTCCCCGGGGGCACGCCCCGCGCCTCAGCCGGCCTTGCGACCGGGAGTCAATCCGGGCCGCCGTCGTTGAGCGACCCGGAGCG
>CAZRGV010000016.1:19952-22009 GCA_964599655.1 uncultured Isosphaeraceae bacterium
AGTCGAGGCGAACCCGGATCGGCTCGGAAAATTGACTCCCCTGGCGGGCTGCCTTATAATCGGCCAGGCGGGCGGAGGTCTCGCATCGAGACCGCGCCTGCCCGCCCCTCTGAGCCGCAATGCCGGGCGGTCCGACTGGTCGGATTTCCTTGCGCCGGGACAAAACTCCCTTGGTGCACAGCCCCTTGGAAGGACATAGAGGCGGCGATCCTGGAGGGAGTCCGAAACCCCTATGACGCGCTCGCTCCGTGTCGGCCTTCGCCTGGGCGTAGTTCTCTCGATCACCACGCTGGTCACCGTCGGTTCGCAACGCGTCCAGGCTCAACCCATCCAGGCCCCCGAGAAACGGCCGGGGCAATTCTTCACGGTCGTTGAGCCGATCAACGACGCCGTGATTGAAGATATTCGTGTTTCCACGTTCTCCTTGATCGAGCGATCCGCGGCCAGGGGGGTGGAACCGCTGCTGATCTTCGAATTCCGCTCCGGGAACTCGAAGCCGGGGCAGAGCCCGCTGGGCTCGGCGACCGACCTGGCCAACCTGCTCTCGACCAAGCTCCAGGCGGCGGAGCAAACGATCGCCTACGTGCCCGAACCGCTCAAAGGCTACGCGGTTCTGGACGTTCTGGCATGTGACGAGATCGTGCTGGGGGAGACGAGCTCGCTCGGGCCGATCACTCCCGAAGGAGAGCCGGTCAACGAGGTCGCGAGGGCGGCGATCGAAACGCTGGCGCGTCGGAAGGGACGCGATCCCGACCTGCTGCTCGGCCTTCTCGACCCCTCGCTGGACTTGCGAGAGGTGCGCACCGCCGATCGTCAGACCCACTTCGTCCTCGCCAGCCGCCTCGAAGCGTTCAAGCTCGATCATCAGGTGCTGAGCGACCAGCCGGCCTGGGAAGGTGGTCAACGAGGCGTGCTCACGGCCGAGCGCGCCCGTTCGATCCAATTCACGAAGCTGCTGGCACGCAACCGCGCCAAGATCGCGGAGGTTTACAACCTCGCGTCCGCGGCCGACGACCCCACGCTGGGCGGCCCGATCCGTCCCGTGCTGATCAAGATCGAAGGGGTGATCGACCCGGTCAAGGAGTCGTATCTCAAGCGACGGATCAGCCAGGCGGTGAATAACGAAGGGGCCAACCTGATCGTTTTTCAGCTTGGCAGCGAGGGGGGACAAATCGACTCCTGCAATATCGTCGCCGACGCGATCGCGAACCTGAACGGCCGGGGCATCAAGACGATCGCCGTCATCGACGATCGAGCCATGGGCCTTTCCGGGCTGGTCGCGCTGGCGTGCGACGAAATCATTTTTCGCAAGGGCGCCCGAATGGGTGATATCACCCAGGTGGTGAGCGGGAACAAGGAGGTCGAAGCGATCGGGTCGGAACGACTGAAGGTGCTTGGAGATTACGTCGAGGATTTGGCGAGAAAAAAGTTCCATCCGGAAGCCATTGCCCGAGGGATGGTGGACGCGGAGTGCGAGGTGGTGCAAGCCCTCGACTCGAAGACGGGCGCCGTCGTCTTTCTGACGCGCGACCAGATCGATACCGACCCCGGCCGGTTCGCGGTTCAGGCGACGGTCAAGCCGGTCGGTGAGGTGCTGACCCTCGATGCCGAGACCGCGACCGCGCTGGGGATGGCGAGCAAGACGGTCAACTCGCTCGAAGACTGGCTCGCGGTCAACGGGCTGAAAGGAATCCGGGTTGACGGTCCGACCTGGGTCGATGCCCTGGTGGCGACGTTGAACACGCCCTGGATGAGCTGGCTGTTGCTCTTCATCGGGATGTTCATGCTCATCCTGGAGCTGAAGCTCCCCGGCGTCGGCCTGCCCGCCATCACTTCCGCGCTGGCGTTCTTGCTGTTCTTCTGGGGCCACTACCTGGGAGGGACTGCGGATCGACTCGAAATCATGCTTTTTCTGGTGGGTTTGATCTGCATCGCCCTGGAATTGTTCGTCTTCCCGGGTTTTGGCGTCTTCGGGGTGAGCGGAATCCTTCTGGTGCTCATGAGCGTGGTCATGGCGAGCCATACGTTCATCTGGCCGACCCAGGAATATGAGTACC
>CAZRGV010000016.1:22019-23430 GCA_964599655.1 uncultured Isosphaeraceae bacterium
GCAGATGGGGCGGACCCTGATTCAGGTGACGCTGACGATCATCGGTGTGGCCACGGCGGCCATCGTGGTCGGCCGCTACTTCCCGTCGTTGCCGTTGTTCCGACGCATGATCCTCGTCCCCGAGCCACTGGCCGACCCCAGCGCGCTGGGCCTGGAGAAGCCGGCTCCGGACACCGAGGCCCCCCTGTACTTTCTCGTGGGTGAGGTCGGTCGAACAACGACCCCCTGTCGACCGAGCGGAAAAGCCCGGTTCGGCGAAATGCTCGTGGATGTGACGGCGGATGGGTTCTACATCGAAGCGAACCATCCGGTCGAGGTGATCGACGTGCAAGGCTCTCGCGTGCTGGTCAAGCGGGTCTGAGCGAGGCCGTTGCCACCCTGGCAGGTTCGCCGTTCTCGATCGGGCGCCTCGGATGACCAGCGACGCGGACGCGACGCGCCGCTGGTCGCCGGCCGGAAACCGAGCGCGGCTTCGGGGTGGCTCCGAGGCATAGTGTCGAAGTCGAGGCGTCGGCGACGTGCCCAGGAAATGGTCGTCGAGACGAGGTAGGGAATTGGCGTCGTGGTCGTCCCGCCTTACACTAGCCTACGGTGGAGATGTCGCGTTGAGGATCGGAGGAGTGAGGACCACATGGGGACCGAGCTGGTGTGGCCCAGTCTCTGCCTGGCCGTCGGCTTGATCCTGCTCCTGGCGGAGGCCTTCCTGCCGTCGGGGGGATTGATTGGTTTGCTGGCCATCGGGTTTCTTGGGGTAAGCCTCTACCTGGCGTTCACAACCACACAGTACGGCGCGGTTTTTCTGGTTGTGACCGGTCTTCTGTTGCCATTGACGCTGATGCTGGCGGTTTACCTCTGGCCCAAGATGCCGATGTCCCGGTTCTTCTTTTTACCGCCACCGCAACCGGAAGACGTCCTCCCCGACAATCACAGCCAGATGCTCGACCACCTCGTTGGCCAGTTCGGGCGAACGCTGACTCCGCTGCGGCCCTCCGGCCTGGTCGATTTCGAGGGTCGACGACTCGAGGGCGTCTCGGAGGAAGGCCTGATCCCCGCGGGGACCCTGGTCCGGGCCATTCAGGTCCGAGCGGGACGACTCATCGTACGCGAGGCGGATGTTCCGGCGCTTGACGACGTCACGAATTAAGAAACCAGGGAAATTCATTCCGTCCCTTCAAACACGGCAATTCCGCGGACGCGTTCTCTCGATCCGCCACCGTACCATCCGAGGATCAAATCGATGAATCTCGATCTACTGGCACAACTCCCGGGCGGCGACGCGGGGTCCTCGTTCACGGTCCCACTCCTGATCTTCGGCGGCGTGGTGATCCTGTTCGCGTTCGTGCTGTTTGTCCTGTTCGCCAAGTATTTCAACCTCTGGATCCAGGCCAAGACCACACAGGCCAACGTCGGC
>CAZRGV010000016.1:23523-32854 GCA_964599655.1 uncultured Isosphaeraceae bacterium
CTCGAGGCGCACTACCTGGCCGGCGGCAACGTGCCAAACGTGGTCCGCGCCTTGATCGCCGCCAATCGCGCCGATATTCCCCTCTCCTGGAAACGGGCCGCGGCCATCGACCTCGCAGGCCGAAATGTGCTGGAAGCGATCCAGACGAGCGTCAATCCCAAGGTGATTGACTGCCCCGACCCGGCCAAGGGCCGCCAAACGGTGGACGCCGTCGCCAAGGACGGCATCCAGCTCAAGGCCAAGGCTCGCGTGACCGTTCGAACAAATATTGACCGGCTCGTCGGTGGTGCGACCGAGGAAACCATCATCGCGCGGGTTGGCGAAGGAATCGTCACCACGATCGGCTCGGCTGAAAATCACAAGCTCGTCCTTGAGAACCCCGACCTGATCTCCAAGCGCGTGCTCGAGAAGGGGCTCGACGCGGGCACCGCCTTCGAGATCCTGTCGATCGACATCGCCGATATCGACGTCGGTGACAACATCGGCGCCCGACTCCAGGCCGACCAGGCCGAGGCCGACGTCCGGGTGGCGCGGGCCAAGGCCGAGGAACGCCGGGCATTCGCCGTGGCGATGGAACAAGAGCAGGTGGCCGCCGTGCAGGAGAACCGCGCGAAGCTCGTCGCGGCCGAGGCGGAAGTGCCACTGGCCATCGCCGATGCCTTCCGCAAGGGAAACCTCGGCATCATGGACTACTATCAGATCCGCAATCTCCAGGCCGACACGGAGATGCGATCCACCATCGCAGGCAGCAGCGTGGCCAACACCCGTCGAGAACCCTCGACGACCTGAGTTCGATCGTCGGACATCGGACGACGCCGGGACCGGCTCCTCGTGGCCTTGCCCGAGGATCGCTTGAGGGAGAACGCCAGCGAACATGAACAATAATATTGAAGGGCTGTTCAAGCTCCTCGTCCCGGCGATCTTCCTGATTCTCTGGGCACTGAACCAGATCTTCAACAAGGAGGGAACCCCCGCGCGGAGCCGGCCCGGAACGGGAGGGCCCCTGGGACCGAGACCCGGCGGCTTGCCCCCCGCCCCCCGCCCGCTCGATCGTTCCATCGCGACCGGTCGCGAGCCATCCCGTCCGAGCACGCCTCCACCGGGCGGTTCGCGAGCCAGGGACGACGAGATCGTAATCATCCAGTCCGAGACCACACGGCCGTTGACGTCCCCTCGACCGACCAACGGCGCGAGCGGCGCCCGTCGAGCAACCTCGCGAACCCGATCGGGGCGCCCGCCGGCCTCTCGGCCTCCGGCGGACTCTTCGCCTGTCAACCGGAGCAAGCCGCCGTCCTCGGCTTCCCTGTTCGAGGTGCCACCCTCCCCCGCGACGTCGATGGGCATCACGGTTCCGCCATCGACAACGGGACGGCCCGGAGAAAACACGAACCTCTCGACACCCCTGCTGATCGGCGTGGATCCGCCGATCACAGCGTCCAGCATCGCCGAGTCGCTGAAACGACGCGCGACGATCCGTGAGGCGATTCTGATCAACGAACTCCTGAACCCTCCGCTTTCGCTTCGGCGAGGGCCCATGGGACGACCTCGCGGCTCGTGACGCGTCCGGATCCGAGTCTGGTGTCTGGAGCCGCGCCGAGGGGCCTCTCGACGGAGAGGTCCTTCGGCGTTTTCGCTTCAGACTCTCGTGTACGGGTTCCGATGATTGAGAGTGGGCGTCTCGCCCTCTTTTCAACCCACGCACGCCGGCGGTTCGGCACGTCCACACGACGTGGACGGAATCCCCAGGGACGGGGCCGCGTCGCTCCCCGCGACGCAATCCGTGCAACTTTCAACCCTGGGCGTCGACTGTCGGAGGTGCACATGCCCAACCGGCGACCTCGCATTCACCGCGACCTGGCGCCGATCGTCCTTGGAATCGGCTGCCTTCTGGCCGGCTCCACCCCTCTGCTCGCCTCGGAACCCGACTCAATCCCCTGGCGGCCCTCGTTCGAACAGGCCTTACGAGAATCGGAGGCCAAGGCCCTCCCGCTCTGGATCCAGTTTTCGGGACCCTGGTGCGGCTATTGCCGGCTGATGGAATCGACCACGTTTTTCGACCCTCAGGTCGTCTCGATGGCGGGCCGGGAATTCGTACCGGTCCAGGTCCGCTCCGACCTTCGAGACGACCTCGTGAGCCTTTTCGGGATTCGCGGCGTGCCTTGCTCGATCGTCCTGAATCCGGTGGGTCAGGTCGTCGCCCGGTCCGATGGCTATTCCGACCCTTCAAACTTCGCCGCGTTCCTCCGAGCGGCCCGAGCCAGGAGCTCGACCGCTCCCAAGCCCTCGGCTCCGCCCGCCCTCGGCGGTTACTGCCCTGTCCGCCTGGTCGTTGAGGGCCGACTCGTTCCCGGGGATCCCGAACAGACGGCGCGGCACGACGGCCAGCTCTTTCGATTCTCAGACAGCCAGGCTCGGAAGGAGTTTCTCCAAGCCCCGGAGCGCTTCGTTCCCCGAAATGCCGGACGTTGCGTCGTCCACCTTCTCGACGAGAACACGGCGAAGGCCGGAGACCCTCGCTTCGGAGTCTACTACCAGGGCCGACTCTACCTCTGCGCCGACGCCGAGGCGCGACGCCGGTTCGCCCGCGATCCCGAACGCTACGCGAACGCCGACCTCGCCGAAAGGGGCTACTGCCTCCACTGCCGGAAAGAAACGGGACGTCTCGTCCGAGGGCTCCCTGAGTACGAAACGACCGTTCGAGGCCGTCGCTACCGGTTCCCCGACCCGAGCCACCGCGACGCGTTCCTCGCCTCGCCCGAGTCGTATCTTCGCTGAGGCGAACGTCTGGCACGCCGAGGCCGGCCAACCCTCGACGTTTCTTCCCCAACGCACGCCGGCCTTTGTCGATTCCCGCCCAACGGTTGTCGGAACGCTCGGCTCGTTCCCGAGGACTTGGTGCGGCTTTCGAACAACCAACGCGGTTCTTTGCAACGGAAAACGAGCGAGGGCGGCACGCTCACTCCGATGTTGATGAACAAAGTCATCGCGTGGCATCGCCCCAACACCGGTTTGTCTTGATGCTCCTGCCCCAAGACTTTATTCTACAGTTCCTCTGAACGCTGAACGGACCTGCGAAGGAATGCGCCGATTCGAGGTCAGGGGCGAATGGCGTCGCCCGATGTACCCATCCCAAGTTCTTGCCTTCCGACGTCCAGATTCGAATCGGAGTCGGGCGAACGGCCCGGTTCGAGTTCCCAGGAGACTCGGGTTGACGTCCCAGAACGCACCATGATGGTGGACGGTCTGGGAACGACGCGGCAACCCGAGCCACGGCCCCGTGCCCAAAGGAGATGTGCCCGATGTCCGTCCGCTGGAAGCCGATGATCTTGCTCTCCGTGCTGTTCGTTCTCGTCGCGGCCCTCGGACTGATGGCGATCATGTCGGCCCTGGTCCCCGGAGGCGCGCAGGAGATCCTGCCCCTGGCCCGGGCCGAAGTCAAAGCAAAAAAATATGACCGAGCCAAGATCCAGTTCGAGCGCGCGCTCCAGCGTGATCCGAAGGACGCGGCGATTCACGAGGAACTGGCGGCGATGCTGGCCGAGTGGTCCAAGGAATCACCGGCCATGCGGGCCAAGCTCCGCCCGATGTGGCTGCATGCCTTGAATAACGCCGCCAAGTATGGCAAGCAGCGCATCGGACCCCGCAAGGCGCTTCTCGCCGACGCGCTTCGGCGCGAGGAACCGGCGGATTGCCTGTTTTGGGCCAAGGACCTGATCGTCCTCGACCCGAAGGATCCGGACGCCTGCTTCGTGCTGGCCGCCGACGCCCTGAACCATCAGCCGCCGAACGTCTCGGAAGCCAGGAAGAAACTGGCCATCCTCGACGCCAGCGAGCCGGAACGAACCCGCACCACCTGGATTCGCGCCCGGATCGCCGAGGTTTCCAACGACGACGAGGCGATCGACGCCGCCCTGACGGCCTTCCACGCGCAGACTCGCTCCTCCGACCCGGTCGATCAAATCGCTCGCCTCGAGCTCCTCCTGATGGATCTCCGGCGCGCGTCGGCCCTCCCGGAACTCTCGAAGCGTGTGAACGCGTTCCGGACCGAGGTGGGCCTGATCGGCGAGGACGAGGCGGCTCCTGGCCGGATTCGCAAGATCAGCCAGATGTTGGAACTGGCTCAGCGCCATCTCACCACGATCGCCGCAAGACAGCCGGAGGCCAAGGACCAGGTCGTCTCGCTCGAGACGGCGCTCGAGATGATCGCCGACCAAACGTACGGCAAGGCGATCGAAGCGGCCGGCGAAACCGACCTCCGTCCCTATCAGGCGTACGCCGAGTACCTGCTGTTCCGTGGCCACCGCGAGCGTTGCCTGGAAATCGTCGGCAAAGCGTTGAAGTGCCCGGCGGCCTCGCTGCCCTCGTGGCTTCCCACGACGATGGAGCTTCGCGAGGTTGCGATCAAGTGCGCCCTCTCCGATCCGGCCGATCCGGCTCGATTCGAGAAGGCCGCCCCGTTCATCAAGGATCTGCTCGCGAGCACCACGCCGAGATACAAGGCCCTGGGCCATCTGTTTCAGGGGGTGATCGATCTGGAGCGCTCGGGTCTGGCCGTGTCGTCGTCGGGGGAAGCCAGCGACGAAAACGCGAGAAAGGTCGACTCGAAGCTCCTCGCCCCCGCCCTCGCGCACCTGAAGGCGGCCGCCACGGATCTTCCGGACGTGGCGACGGCCCAGGCGCTCTACGGCGTGGCCTTGATCCTGACGAAAGAGCCCGCGCTGGGCCGGCAGTATCTCCAGGCTGCTCAACGACTTGGGGCCGGCAACCTCGATCCCCGCTACCAGATCTGGGCCGCATGGTCGGTCCTTCAGGCCGGCTATCCGGAGGAAGCCGAACCGATCGTTTCCCGGCTTCTCGCCCAGGTGGCGTCCGGCGAGGTTCCCGCCGATCTGCAAGGCATGCTGCTCCTGCTCCAGGGAGAGATTCATCAGGCGCGCAAGACCCCGTCGGAGCTTCGCAACGCCCGAGAGTCGTATCAGAAGGCGATCGCGGCCGGCCAGGCGGTGACGCCCGCCTTGAAGCTGCGGATGGCTCAAATCGACGCGATGCTCGGCGACGCCTCGAAGGCCATGCGCGAGATCGAACAGTTGCAGTCGCAGTCACAGGCGGGTCCGTCGGCCGAGCAACTGGCGGTCCTCACGCTCAAAGAGCAGGGCAAGACGCAAGAAGCCAACCAGCGACTCGACGCGGCGAGAACGCGCTATCCCGATAGCCCCGAACTCGCCGGACTCGACGCGGCGCTCCGACTGACAAGCGGCCATCCGGATCAGGCGGAGACGGTCCTGGCCGACTTCCTCAAGGCCCATCCGGACCAGTTGGAACTGACTCTGATGCGAGCCCGGATTCTCGCCGGCCCCTTGAAAAAGCCCGATGAGGCCCGATCGCTCCTGGTCCCGCTCGCCGAGAAGGCCGAATCCTCTGCCCCGCTGGTGCAACTCGCGCTGCTCGACCTCTCCCGGAAGGATTTCGAGGCCGTGGCGCGTTCCATCACTCAAATCCGATCGCGATGGAAGGAAGCCGCCGCGGCCGACCTTCTCGACGCGCAGCTCGCCCTGGCGCAAGGCAACCCGAGAACCGCGGCCACGCACCTCGAGGCCGCCTTGAAAAAAGACCCGAAGAACAAGGTCGCGCTGTTCTGGAAGGCGCAACTCGACGACCTCGCGGGCTCGGGAGCCGAGGCCCAACGCGTTTACGAATCGATCCTTCGCGATCGTCCCGTCAAGGAACTCGACTCCGGCTTGCCCCTGACCGCGGCCGCCCAGTGGGCCCTGGCCACCATGGATCTGGAGAAGCAAGACTACGATCGCGCGATCACGCGATTCGAAGACCTGCTCAAGGATCCGGCGGCCGCCGAACTCGCCCGGCCCACTCGCTGGAAACTCGCCATCGCCAGGGCCGCCAAGGGGGATGTCTCTCAGGCCAAGTCCGAACTCGAAGCGCTGCTTCGCGACCCTTCCACGACCCCCGACGAGCGCGTTCAGGCGGCCGACTTCTATCGCCGTTATGGCGATCTCAACGCCGCGAGCCGTCAGCTCGATCTGGTCCTCAACGCGAATCCAGGCCACGCGGGGGCGGTCGCGTACCGGGCCTTGATGCTGACCTCCCAGGGCAAGTCGGAAGAGGCCGCGACCTTGATCCAGAAGGCCATCTCCAGCGCGAAGCAGCCGCCCAGTCTCTATCTGATGCTTGCCGGAATCGAGAACCTCGACGGCTCCGACCCCAAGAGCCTGACCCGCGCGCTGGCCGCTCTCGACGAAGGCCTGAAGGCCTATCCCGACTCGGTGGAATTGCTCAAGGCGCGCTACCAGGTCATGACGCTGCGGAAGGACCCAGACGCTGTCAAGTTCGTCGAAGATCGCGTGACGTCCAATCCGAATGCCGCCAACCGTCGCGTGCTGGCCGACGTTTACCGCGAGGCGGGGGATTACGCCAAAGCGGAGAACGTGGTTCGGGACCTCCTGAAAGCCGAGCCCAACGATTCTCCCACCGCCTCGCAACTCTCCGCCCAGCTTGTCGGCCTGGTTGCGGCCCAGGCCCGAGAGGCCGCGGATCGCGGCGATCGCAACACCGAGTCGGAATTGAATCAGAAGACCGCGTCCCTGATCGCTCGTTACCGAGAACAATTCCCCAACGATCTGGCCTTTCCTCAACTCGAGTGCGACCTTGCGTTGAGAACCGGTGATCTGGCGAGAGCCCGGCGCATCGCCCAGGAAATCTCTCGGATGGACAAGAAGTCGCCCGTCGGTCCGCTGCTCAAGGCGCGGTTGGCCTCGACGGAAGGACAACTCGACGAGATGGCCCGCGACTACGAGGAGGCCCTGGAGCGAAGCCCCGATCGGACCGATATCCGAATCGCGTTGGGCAGAACGCGGCTCGAGCTCGGCCAAATCGACGAAGCCCTGGAACAGGCATCCGCCGTTCTCACCGTCGAGCGCGAACAACAAGACGCGTTGCTGCTGAAAGCTCAGGCTCTCGCCTCGCGGAAGGGCTCGGCGAACGAGGTCGAAGCGGGACGGACCGAGGCGATCCGGCTTCTTCAGTCGGTGCTCAAGGCCGATCCGAAGTCGTCGCAGGCGTACCATCTCCTGGCCGAGATCCAGCACCTTCAAGGCCGTCGCGATTTGGCCATCCAAACGCTCAAGACCGATCTTCAGGCCATCCCGAACGATGACGCGGGTCTGTCGATCTTGCTGCAACGATTGACCGAGCCCTCCAACGATGGCAGCCCGCCGAGCTCGGCGGACCTCCACGAGGCGAACGCCATCGCGGAGAAACTCACCGCGAAAGACCCAAGCGGTGTCTTTTCCCTGGCGGCAGCGGTCGGCTTCCACAAGGCCGGCCAGGTCGACTTGGCCTTGCCCTATGCCAGGAAGGCCGCCGAGACGCTCGACCGCTCGATCGTTCACCTCACCTACGGCGACATCCTGCTCGCCAAGGCCGAGTCGGTCGACGGATCGGCCCAGGCTCGCGACCTTTTCCAGCAGGCCGTGGAGCAGTACGACCTCGTCCTGAAGCGACAGCCCGACTCGATCGAGGCCGTGAACAACAAGGCCTGGATCCTCCACCGCTACCTCGGCCAGAACGCCGAGGCGCTGGAACTGGCCGAGGGTCTGGTCCGTCGCGCCGATCCCTCGACGCTTCCGGCCGAGTTCTTCGACACGCTGGGCGCCATCCGGGAAGCGGTCGGGAAGTCGGGCGAGGCGGAGGCCGCTTACAGTCAGGGACTTCGCAAGTCCCCGGACCATCCGATCCTGAACTTCCACATGGGCCGATTGCTCGTCGCCACCGAAAAGAGCGGCGACGAGGCGGTTCGTTGCCTGGAACTGGCCCGCAAACGGCGGAACCTGCTGCCCCGTGGCATGGCCGAAGAGGTGGACAAGCTCCTGGCACAGGCGGGCCGATAACCGGCTGGCTCGTTCGATTCGTTCGGTCCACACGCGCAACCCGACGGGCAAGGCATCTCGTCCGCACGCCCGTCGTGCGCGACCTCGACACCCGATGGCTCGTTGTGCTAACTTGAGGCGAGCTCCACGAACCAACTGGGTGGTCGCGCGCTGACCGTCGGGCCGGCCGTCTTCAGGCGGGCCGGCGACGGATCGGTTTCTTGAGCCAAGGATCGAATTCCACCATGAGACTGGAACAGCACATGCTCTACTATCTGCTGACGTGTCTAGCGGTCGTTGGATTGTTCGCCGTGGGAGGAGGCAACGCCTTCGCGGTGCAAGGCGGCAACCCGGTGGTCGTGATCGAAACCTCCCTGGGAGACATCACGGTGGAGCTCGATCAGGCGAAGGCGCCGATCACGGTCGAGAACTTTCTGAAGTACGCCGACTCGGGCTTCTTCGCCGGAACCGTTTTCCATCGAGTCATCCCTGGCTTCATGATCCAGGGCGGCGGCCTGACCGACCAGCTCCGCGAGAAGCCAACGCGTCCGCCCATCAAGAACGAGTCGGGCAACGGGCTGAGCAACGTCCGAGGCTCGATCGCCATGGCCCGGACCAATGATCCCAACTCGGCGACCTCCCAGTTCTTCATCAACGTCGTGGACAACAAGCAACTCGATACCTACGGCGGCGGTTACGCGGTTTTCGGGAAGGTCATCGACGGCATGGATGTCGTGGACAAGATCGTGAGTGTCCGGACCACCACGAAGGGTCCCCATGAGAACGTTCCCGTCGAGCCCATCGTCATCAAGAGTGTCAAGAAGAAGGCGAAATCCTGATTGTTCGGAATCTCTTCCGACCGTGATGCAACGGGCCCTTGACCCTTGATTGCAGCGGACTTATGATAGCGCCGCTCGCGGCGTCGCATCGAGATTTCGCTCCTTCTTCGCCGCACTCACTGTCGCTGCCCGCGTACTCTGAAAGGAGCCTCGGAAATGGCCCACGTGGTCGCCGAACCTTGCTTCGACTGCAAATACACGGACTGCGTCGTCGTGTGCCCCGTCGATTGCTTCTACGAGGGGGCTCAGATGCTGTTCATCCATCCGGAGGAATGCATCGATTGCGAGGCGTGTGTTCCGGAGTGCCCGGTCGAGGCAATCTTCCACGAGGACAACCTCCCCGACGAGTGGAAGGAGTTCAAAGACCTGAACGCCGAGGAAGCTCCCAAGTGCCCGGTGATCACCGAGAAGAAAGACGCGCTGGAGGGCGAATCCTGCAACAAGGCCCAGCATTGATTCCGTTCGCGGGCACGGCGGCTCGGCGAAGAAGTCGGACGTGGAATGCAAGAAACCCCGGCCAGTCGGCCGGGGTTTCTTCGTTGAATCGACGTATTCTCGGATCGTCAACAACCGCGTGCCCTGCTCTCAGCGGAGTTGCTCCGCCGAGAC
>CAZRGV010000016.1:32869-36589 GCA_964599655.1 uncultured Isosphaeraceae bacterium
GGTCTCGCCGCCGTTTCGCGTCATGATCTTCACCAGAACAAGCCGGTTGATGGTCGCGGAGAGGGTCGAGACGCTCCCGTCGCACTTGGCGAAGTTCAGGATGCCGGGGTGCTTGCTCCCCCAGTAGGTGTACGACCTCGTGCCGGGAATCGGCCTGTTGATCATGCGGTCCAGCGTCGTGCGAACGCAGCAGCTCGTGGCTTCCGGCCAGTTCCCCTGAAGCGACTCGCCGAAAATCACCGTGTAGCTGGTCCCGTCGGTAATCGCCTGCATGGAGACCGCGGAATTCTGATACATGATTCCGTTGTCAAAATAGTAGCAGTCGATCGCTGGATTCGTCGTCGCCGTGCAATTCGGGTCCATGCCGGCCGCCATGTTCGCCCGGTAATCGGAACGGCCGTAGAGCGCCGAAGGCGGCGGCTTGGAGACGCCCGGCGTGGACGTCGCGTCGCGAGGATTGGACGGGCAAACCATGATGTTCAGCGATCGCCGGACGCTCGTCAGATTGGCCGGCGAGTTGGTCATCATGTCGAAATTGATCTCGTTGAAAAGGTTGCCCTCCTCCATCTGGCGGAAGAGCCCGGTCATGCCATTCCACATGTAGGGGGACGCTTGATACGGGAGGCAGTTGAGGTCGTAGTCGTTACAAATCCAGCCCGAGGGGAATTGAAGAAACGAGTCGTGGTAGTTCTGTGACGCGAGGTCGAGCTGCTTGAGGTTGTTGATGCATTGGGTACGACGACCCGCTTCCCGTGCGGACTGAACCGCGGGAAGGATCAAGGCCACGAGAACGCCGATGATGGCGATGACCACGAGGAGTTCGATGAGAGTGAACCCCGAGTCGCGCCTGGGCCGAGAAATCGATCCTTGCATGAGACTTTCCCCACCTTCTCTTCTCTTCGGAAGATCGGTCGATCGCGCCTCCTGACCCCAGCTTAATTCACGGACGCCGTCAATGCAATCATTGTCGATCAGGTCGAGGCGCTTCAGGTCAGCTCGACCGTCCAGTAGGCATGATCGAGGAACGTCTTCCAGGAGTGGTACTTACGGTGGGAGAGCTTCGGTGCGAGTGAGGGGCTGGTCCGCGGCTGAAACGGTTCTCGAATCAGGCGCATTCCGGCCTCGGTCGGGGTTCGGCCTCCCTTGCGGACGTTGCACTTGAGACAGGCGCAGACGATGTTCTCCCAGTTCGCCTGACCGCCCTGGCTTCGAGGAATAATGTGGTCGAGGCTGAGTTGACTCGTGCCGAAACGAACCCCGCAATACTGACAACGATTGCCATCCCGAGCAAAAATGTTTCTGCGATTGAACTTGACGCGCTGGCGCGGGAGCCGGTCGAAGGCGAGCAGCCGAATGATTCGAGGAACCTCGATCTCGGAGCGAACGGTGCGGACGAAATCATCGTCCGGCCCTCGAAAGCGGGCACGCGTCTCGGAGACTTCTCGCCACGAGTTCAAGTCGTAGGACTTGTAATGCCCCTCGTCGAGGGTCACGACCTCCGCCAGATCCTTCACCAGGAGACAGAACGCGCGCCGAGCGCTGATCACGCGAACGGCCATGAAGAGCTTGTTCAGAACGAGAACGCTGGAATCCAGAACGGAGCAGGCTCCGAGGCTCATGGAGGATTCGCTCCTGGGGTCGGACTCGAAGGATCACCAGAACACGACGGATACGATCGAGATCAAACACAATCAAGGATTGAGAATCTTGATGAGTCGTCTCTGGACTCGTGAAATCCGCCGTGCGGTGTCGAATCAGCTCCCCAGGGCGTCTCGAATGGCCCGGCCGACGTCGGCCGTCCGGGCCGATCCGCCAATGTCGGGTGTGCGAGGACTCCCTTCGGCGAGTACCTTGGCGACCGCGAGGCGGATCGACTCGGCGCTTCGTGAAGCCTGGAAGTGGTCCAGCATCATCGCGATCGAAAGAATCGCCGCGATGGGGTTCGCGATCCCCTGCCCCGCGATGTCAGGGGCCGATCCGTGGACAGGCTCAAACATGCTCGGAGCGGTTCGTTCAGGGTTGAGGTTGCCCGACGCGGCCAGCCCCATTCCCCCTTGAAGCACGGCCCCCAGGTCCGTGATGATGTCGCCAAACATGTTGGTCGTGACGATCACGTCGTAACGTTCCGGGCTCACGACCAGGCGCATGCAGCACGCGTCGACGTGATTGTAGTCGGTCTTGATCTCGGGGTAGTCCCGGGAAACCTCGGTGAACGCGCGCATCCAAAGATCGTGCGCGAAGGTCAGCACGTTGGTCTTCGCGACCAGCGTCACGAGCCCTTTCTTTCCTTCGTTCCGATCGGTCGAACTGAGTCCGCGAAAGGTTCGATTCCTGGCTCGTTCTCGTGCCAGATCGAACGCAAACCGAAGGCAACGTTCCACACCCGCACGCGTGTTGATGGAGGTCTGGATCGCGACCTCCTCGGGGGTACCCTTGCGCGTGAAGCCCCCCGCGCCGACGTAAAGGTCCTCGTTGTTCTCTCGAACCACGACGAGATCAATGTCGTCCGGCCCTTTCCCGCGGATCGGCGTCTCCACGCCCTCGAAGAGTCGCACGGGCCGGAGGTTGATATACTGCTGAAACTCGAACCGAAGCTTCAGCAGCAAGCCTTTTTCGAGCACGCCGGGGGGCACTCTCGGGTCGCCGACGGCTCCGAGGAAGATCGCAACGACGCAACTCCTCCATCACGGAGTCCGGCAAGACCTCTCCGGTTCGAAGGAACCGCTCGCTTCCCAGGTCGAACGGAACAAGCTGGATTTCCAGCCCGTCACGGCGCGCGACCTGTTCGAGTACCTGAAGGCCTTCACGAACCACCTCGGGGCCTACCCCGTCACCAGCGATCACCCCGATCGTCCGCAAGGTCCCCTCCCTCAAGTCGATCTCGAAGAATCTTCACCCGATTTCCGGCCAGTGCAGCGAGGCGCGGAAATTCCCCGGCTTGTTCAAAAGAGGGTTGAATTTTACTCGATCCGTGTACAACCGGCAAGCCGGAGCCATGCGGCACGGACCGACCCGACGGGGCGACCGAAGGCCCTCTCGATCGAGTTCGCCCGAAAGGTCGTTGACAAAACAAGTCTCGCCCCCATACTACCATACAGGCAGTCTCGGCGCGCGGCTCCCTTCTCCACGTGATCCGCCGGTCGCTCTCTTTAAACGATCAAATTCCACGAGTCCGAACCCGTTGCGCCGACGTCCGTGATGGCAACAGGGAGACGGTCATGGCCACCTCTGTCGAAAGCAACCCGCCTTCCAAGGATAACCCTCAAGCTGAGGGTAGCCTTCAGGCCGCGCGGAGTACCTCACCCTCGCGGAGTGGGACTTCCCCCAAGTCCGACCCGTCCAGCAAGAGCGGTCCCAAGGATTCGCGAGGATTGTCGGCGCTTGACGAGATGAACCTCGAGCGGTCGATCCTTCGCCGCGGGCTGGCGACGTCGCAGGAAATCGAAGCCTGCAAGGCGCAACGGGCCAAATTCGGCGACAAGGGTCTCCTGGAGATCATGGTGGCCGCGAACGTTCTGACGAAGAGTCAGGGCCTGCGGATCTTAAAGGAACTGGGGGATAACCAGGGGAAGCTCGAGATTCCCGGCTACCAGATCCTCGAGCGGCTCGGCAAGGGCTCGATGGGCATCGTCTACAAGGCGAAGCAGACGAGCGTCGATCGGATCGTGGCCATCAAGGTGCTGCTCGATGCGCTGGCCCAGAACAAGGAATTCATCAAGC
>CAZRGV010000016.1:36599-36872 GCA_964599655.1 uncultured Isosphaeraceae bacterium
GGTTCGAGCGTGAGGCCAAGATCGCGGCCAAGCTGTCCCATAACAACATTGTCAACGCCATCGATGCCGGCCAGGTCAATGGCCATCACTACTTCGTGATGGAGTACATCGAAGGGGAAACCATCAAGGATATCCTCGACAAGGGGAAGATCTTCGAGGAAAAGGTGGCCCTGGAAATCGTGCTGAAGGTCGCCGACGCGATGAAGCACGCCCATCAACGCGGCCTGATCCACCGGGACATCAAGCCCGAGAACGTGATCGTCACCCCGGAGG
>CAZRGV010000016.1:36887-63692 GCA_964599655.1 uncultured Isosphaeraceae bacterium
TCAAACTCGCCGACCTCGGTCTGGCCCGACCGACCGCCGACGAAAAATGGGCCATGGCCGAGGCCGGAATGGCCATCGGAACGCCGTACTACATCAGTCCCGAGCAGGTGCGAGGCCAGGTCGACGTCGACATCCGGGCCGACATCTACGGCCTCGGCGCCACGCTTTATCACATGGTCACCGGTCAAGTTCCTTACTCCGGCGACTCACCCAATGAGGTGATGAAAAAGCACGTCGACAAGAATTGCACGCTTGTCCCGCCCGACCACCTCAACACCCGGCTTTCCAGCGGGCTTGGCGAGGTGGTCGAGACGATGATGGCCAAGAACCGCGAAAATCGCTACCGCACGCCCGACGACATGATTCTCGACCTGAAATGCCTGCTCCAGGGCGAGCGCCCGATGATCGCCGAGCAAAAGGCCGACGCGCTGGCGAGCCTCGCGGAAGGCGAGGCGGCCGAAGACGAGGTTGGCTACCACGGCGGAGGCGCGTCCGAGACCGAAAAGATGGAGATGGCGGCCATCGTGAATGCCCGGACGAACATCATCGCCACGCTCGCGATCCTGCTCGCGGTTTCGGTCGTAACGAACGTCCTGTTTTTCGTGATCCGCTGACGGCCGAGATCCGTCAGTCCCACGCGCCCAAGGACTCCGCGCGCTTCGCCCTCAAGAGGCAATCGGATTCGTCTTGAACCCGGCAACGACAAGCGGAGGGGGTGGGATTCGAACCCACGGAAGGTGTAACCCTTCAACGGTTTTCAAGACCGTCCCAATCGACCACTCTGGCACCCCTCCAGAGACAAGCGCGACAGGTCTCCTTCAGCCTACTGGCCGACCTCGTCCAGAACCTCCTCGGAAACGTAGATCGGAACATCCACGGTCACGGCGACGGCGATGGCGTCGCTGGGACGAGAGTCCACCTCGACCATCTCCCCCTCGTGACGGATGCGAAGCTTGGCGTAGTACGTGTGCTCTCGAAGCTCGTTGATATAGATATCCTGGAGTTCTCCTCCAAGCAGCTCGATGGCGTTGGCCAGCAAGTCGTGCGTCAGGGGTCGTGGCGTCGACTGACCCTTGACGCGGCGATCAATGCTCGTCGCTTCAAAAAAGCCGATCACGATCGGGAACGTACGCTCTCCGTCGATCTCCTTCAAGTAAATGATCTGCTGCTCGTTATTATCACTGATGATGATTCGCGACAATTCCATCTGCACGGCCACGGCGATCGCCCTCTCGGCTCGGCGCTGTCGGGGACGGCGTGCGCTGGACGCTTCGTCCCGCGCGGAGAGTCGGCCCCAACGTGTCTTTCATGATGATAGAGAGCCCGTCGCGACCCGTCAACGCGGTGCGTGATGGCGTCACGCGCGCGGTTCAAAGTTTCTCGAGCAAGCCGGCCACGGACGCCCGTTGGGACGTCAGCTCAGCCTCCTTCAACCGCTGCTGTTCCACCACCTCGGCGGGGGCTCGAGAGACGAAGCTGTCGTTGCGGAGCTTGGCCCGGACGCCGTCGAGCTGCTTGTCGATGTCGGCGAGCATCTTGCGGAGGCGAGCTCGCTCGGCATCCTTGTCGATGAGCCCCTCCAGGGGCAGGATCACCTCGGCATCAGCGAGCACGGTCACGGCGCACGCCTCGGGACGCGACGCCGACTCCGTAATGGTCAGGTCGCTCGCTTCGGTCAGTGCCTTGAGGAACAACTCACCCAATCGCAAGGCATCGGCGACCAGGCCCGAGGCCACGAGGATCGGAGCGACCTTGACCCCCTTGGGCACGTTTCGTTCGGCCTTCAGATTCCGGATGGCCGTGATCTTCTCCTGCCACTGGGCCACCACCGATTCGGCGTTGGGATTGGACCAGGAGGCCGGATAAATGGGCCAGGGTGCGATGCAGACGCTCTCGGCGGCCGGCGTGATCTGGTCGATCCCTCGGCCGGGCGCGACGGTTCCGAGTGCCTGCCAGACGGCCTCCGTCACGAACGGCATCATGGGATGAAGCAACCGGCAAAGGCCGTCGAGGACGGTGGCCAGAACGCGCTGGGCGGTCGGTCGAGACGGTGAATCGGGCTGGAGCCGGCTCTTGGTCAACTCGACGTACCAGTCGCAGAAGTTGTTCCACGTGAAGTCGCGGAGCCGCCGGGCGTACTCGGCGAACTGATACGCTTCGAGGTCGGCCGTCGCGTCCCTGGCGGTTCGCTCCAGAAGGCTGAGGATCCAGCGATCTTCGATGGGCAGGTCATCGAGGTTCAAGGGGAAGGGCTGGTATCCTTCCAGGTGCATCAGCGCGAACCGGGCGGCGTTCCAGAACTTGTTCGGGAAGGTTCGCCCTTCCTCGAACCGCTTCGACGTGTTGACACGCTGATCCTTGGGCAGGTCTTTCGCCTGGGCGGGTAAAACCCACTCGATCGGTTGTCCGGCCCCCTTTCGGATGGCGACCTTTCCGTCGGCGTCCTTGACCGGCTCGACGGGCATCCGGAGATCCTGCGTCTCGGTCGCCGAGCTGGCGAGGGTGTACCGCATCGCGTCGGCGCCATAGGATTCGATGATGTCGACCGGATCGATGCCGTTGCCGGCCGTCTTCGACATCCGCTTGCCTTCGCCGTCCTGAATCACCGGGTGAATGAAGACGTGGCGGAACGGCACGTCCCCCATGTTGAACTGGCCGAAGATGACCATCCGGGCGACCCAGAGCGTGATGATGTCGCGGGCCGTCGAGAGGACGCTGGTCGGATAGTACTTCTCGAGCTCGGCGGTTCGGTCGGGCCAGCCGAGGGTCGAATGGGGCCAGAGGGCCGAGCTGAACCACGTGTCCAGCACGTCCGGGTCCTGAACCAGCTCGTGCGCGGGGCCGATCGCGTCGGACGACAGGTCGTCGAGCGCGCAGACGAGCCAGCCGCCCGACTCCGACGCCCGCCACGCGACGTCATCGCGGCCTTCGAAGGCGCGCCTCAGGTCGGCTTCGGTGCAGGTCTGGCAATACCAGATTGGAATGCGATGGCCCCACCAGAGCTGCCGGCTGATGCACCAATCACGCTTCTCCGAGAGCCAGTCGAGATAGCTCTTGGCGTAACGTTCCGGGTGGACCCGGATTTGGCCCGAGGTCACGGCATCCATGGCCTTCTGGGCGAAACCAGGCGTGCCGTCGAGGTCGTCGGCCATGCGGACGAACCACTGGTCGGAAAGGTACGGCTCGATCGGCGACTTGCTCCGATCGGAATAGTTCACGCGGGTGGCATAGGATTCCACCTTCTCGAGCAGACCCCGCGATTCGAGATCGGCGACGACCCGCTTCCTCACAACTCGGCTGTCGAGCCCCGCGTAAGCGCCGGCATTTTCGTTGTAAGAGCCGTCGGGGTTGAGCAGGTTGATCATCGGCAAGTTGTGCCGCAGCCCGGTCTGGTAGTCGTTTGGGTCGTGTGCGGGGGTCACCTTGACGCAGCCCGTGCCAAACTTGGGGTCGACCAGGATCGCGTCGGCGATGATCGGGATCTGACGTCCCGTCAGCGGAAGGTCGACCATCTTGCCGATCAGGTGTTTGTATCTTGGATCGTCGGGGTGGACGGCCACGGCCGTGTCGCCCAGCATGGTTTCGGGACGTGTCGTGGCGACGTGAAGCGCCTCGCCTTCCATGCCCGCGACCGGGTAACGGATTGTCCAGAGCTGTCCCTGGATGTCCTCGTAGTAAATCTCGTCGTCGGCCACGGCCGTGCGAAGCTGGGTATCCCAGTTGACCAGCCGCTTGCCGCGGAAGATCTTGCTCGCTTGAAACAGGCGAAAGAACGTGAGCCGAACCGCCCTGGAGCAGATCTCGTCGAGCGTGAAACGGGTCCGGTCCCAGTCGCAGGAACAACCCATCAGGCGAAGCTGATTGAGGATGCGCTTCTCGTACTCGTCCTTCCAGGCCCAGATGCGGGCCACCAGCGCCTCGCGTCCCAGGTCATGGCGGGTCTTCTTTTCCTCCTCCAGCAGACGGCGCTCGACGACGGCCTGAGTCGCGATCCCGGCATGATCGGTGCCGGGCATCCAGAGGGTGTCGAACCCTTGCATCCGTCGCCAACGGATCAGAATGTCCTGGAGTGTGTTGTTCAAGGCGTGTCCCAGGTGCAACGCCCCGGTCACGTTCGGCGGTGGGATCACGATGCAGTACGGGGGCTTCGGGCTGGAGGGGTCGGCATGGAAGTAACCCTTTTCCAGCCAGAAGGCATACCAGCGTCGCTGGGCGTCCTGCGGGTCGTACTGCTTGGGAAGGTCGGCGATGCTCATGCCTGGTCAGTCCGGGTAGGGGGCGTCGGAAGAGAGTGGACCCGAGGATTACCGGCAACCCGAGATTCTCGATCGCACTTCTTGGTTTCTTTTGGAACGACGGCAAATCGACGCGAAGGACTCTGGGTTCGTTTCGTCCAGGAGAAGACCGAGGTTCCGCGTGGAACTCGACCGACTCTTAGGGCCACTGGCTGGCGGGTCAGTTTCGAGCCATCACCGGCTCAAGGCGCGTGGACCGAGCGTCTTTCGAAAGTTTGTGCTCGATGGCGTCGACCAGAGCCAACCAGCTGGCTTCGATGATGTTCTCCGAGACACCGACCGTGCCCCAGACCGTGTCGGCGTCCTTGCTTTCAATCACGACCCGCACTCGCGCCGCGGTGCCGGCTCGTTCATTGATGACCCGAACCTTGTAATCGACAAGGACCATCTCGCGAAGCCTGGGGAAGTGATTCTCGAGCGCCTTGCGCAACGCCCCGTCGAGCGCGTTGACCGGCCCATCTCCTTCACTGACGGTGTGCTCGATCACCTCGCCAATTCGAACCTTGACGGTCGCCTCGGTGAGCGGCGTGCCTTGCGGTCCATTCTCGACGCTCACGCGATAACCGAGCTGTTCAAACCAGGGGTGGTAGCGGCCCGCGAGCTTCTCGACCAGGAGCACGAACGAGGCTTCCGCCGCCTCGAATTGATAACCCTCGTTCTCGAGCTCCTGAACCCGGTCGAGGACACGGGCCATCAGTCCGGGGTCGTGCTCGAGGTTGTGCTCTCCGAGCTTCTCAGCGATGTTCGACTTGCCGGAGAGCTCGCTGACCAGCACGCGCCGTTCGTTGCCGACGGCGGCCGGGTCGATGTGCTCGTAGCTCGCTGCGGTCTTGCGGACGGCGTGTACGTGCATCCCCCCCTTGTGCGCGAAGGCGCTGGAGCCGACGAACGGCTGGCCAGGGCGAAAGTTCATGTTCGCCGTCTCGTAGACGTAGCGCGAGACCTCGGTCAGGTGGCTGAGCCGGCCAGGCCGCAGGAGCTCGAAACCCTCGTACTTGAGCGCCAGGTTGGCGATCACACTGCACAGATCGACGTTCCCGCAGCGCTCGCCGATGCCGTTGATCGTCCCCTGAACCTGCGAGGCCCCGCGCTCGACAGCGGCCAGGGTGTTCGCGACGGCCAGTTCACCGTCGTTGTGCGTGTGAATGCCGATCGGAACCGCGATCTCGCGACGGACCAGAGCCACGGCCTCGGCCACCTCGGCCGGCAGGCTGCCGCCATTGGTGTCGCAGAGGACGAGCCACCTCGCACCGGCCTCGGCGGCTGCCCTGAGTGTCCGCAACGCATAGTCGGGATTGCGCTTGTAGCCGTCGAAAAAATGCTCGGCGTCGTACACGACCTCCTCGACGTTGGCCGCGAGAAAGGCCACCGAATCCGCGATCATTCTCAGGTTTTCCTCGAGCGAAACCCCGAGAACCTCACGGACATGGAGGTCCCAGCTCTTGCCGACGACCGTGACCACATCGGTTCGGGCCTCCACCAGCGCCCTCATCCCGACGTCGTCCTCCGCGGCGATGTCACGCCGGCGGGTCATCCCGAACGCGGCGACCTTGGCCGACTGCAAATCGAGGTCTCGGACGGCACGGAAGTAGTTAGCGTCTTTGGGGTTAGAGAGTGGATACCCCCCTTCGACGTAATCGACTCCCAGATCGTCAAGCCGCTGCGTAATCAGCAGCTTGTCCTGAAGCGAGAAGTTGACGCCCTCGCCCTGGCTGCCGTCGCGCAAGGTGGTGTCGTAGATGGCGATCCGCGTCATGAGGAATCCAACCGCCTCTCTGTCCCTGTTTTTCCGAGGATTCGCGTGCCGAACGTGCTTCGCCCCGATTGAAAGATGGGATATTGTAGCAGATTCGGTCGTCACGTTGACCCCCTAAGACACCGGCCGTCGCCGTCGGTTCGAGACGGCGCGTTCCAGGACGGCCGGCCCGATCCGAGACAGGGAGTCCCATGCGCACCCTCGAAGCGTTGATCGAGGCCATCCACCAGGAAGCGCTCCGCGACGAGTTCCCGATTGATACCCCGGTTTATGAGCGGGCGGGCAGAGATCCCACGCAGCCGATCCTTTTCGCGGGCCGACTCGACTCCCCCGTCTGCATCTTCGGCCGGGATCTCGGGAAAGACGAGGTGGCGGTCGGCCAGCCTCTCGTCGGCGCCGGCGGACGCCTGGTGCGAACCGGCCTGCTCAACGCCTTCGCCGACGGCGCCGACCGCACGCGTGATCGCTGGCTCGAGTCGGCCCTGGAGTACGCCTTGCTCACGAATACGGTTCCGTACAAGCCCCCCGGAAACAAGGCGTACCCCGACTCGGTGAAGGAGCGATTTCGCCCGTTCCTCGCCGAGCTTCTTGTCGGCCACTGGAAAGGAAACCGGGTCCTCACCCTGGGGACCGAGGCCTTTCAGTGGTTCGTCCCCTATGCCGATCCGGAAGCGGCGAAGGCGTTCTGGAAGCGTGACGACCGCTACGAGGCCGAGCTGCCCTGCGTTCTGGTGGCCAGAATCGGCCAGGAGGAAATCCAAAAGCCGTTGATGCTCGGTCCCCTTCCACACCCTTCACCCCTCAACCAAAGGTGGTATTCTCAGTTTCCGGAATTGCTTGCGAAACGGCTCGCTCGCGTCCAAGGTTTAACATGACCCATGCATCCAAACTCCATGGAGAATCGTTTCTTGCAAAGACGAGTTACTTAGGGGTTGCGGAACCGAAGAGGCCACGGTACGTTACTTCGATCAGGCAATCATCTTCCAAATGGGGATTTCGCCGATGCGCAAGGTTCAAATGGTGACCGATCGCGAGCTCGAGATCTTGAAGGTCTTGTGGGTTCGGGGCCGGGCGAGCGTCCGTGAGGTTCAGGAGGACCTGATCAAGATGGCGGGGCCGGTCGCTTACAGCACCGTGCAAACGCTGTTGAACATCATGGAGGAGAAGAAGGGACTGGTCCGTCACGTCGTCGAGGGGAGAACGTTCATCTACATCCCCAAGAAGAGCCCCGAGCGGACGATTCGCGAACTGACCAAACGGTTCGTCGATCGCGTCTTCGATGGCGCTCTCGACCGGGTCATGGTGGCGTTGCTCGACTCGACCCCACCCAGCCCGGAGGAATTCGACAAGCTCCGAGAGATGATTGACGAAGCCCAGCGTCAGTCGTCGAGCCGGCCGGATGCGCCCGCCGAGGAAGAACTGTCCGCCTGAGTCCTTGCCCTGGTTCGCGACGGGAGGATCGTCGATGGTCGCCTGGATCGACCGTCTTGGGGCCATCCTTCTCGATGCGACTCTGGCTTCGACGATGCTGCTGAGCGCGTCGGTCCTCTTCATGGTTGGTTGTCGTCAGCCGGTTCGACGTTGCCTTGTGGCTCGTGCCTCGCTTTTGGGTGCGCTGGCGATCATCCCCTTGACCACGTTTCGACCGATTTCCCCCCTCGACGTGGTCGGCGCGCTTCGTGATCTCTCACCCCTGCCCTGGTTGGATTCGGAATCGAATGCAAATCTTGGATGGATCGGCGGCACCGGCGTTCGCGTCGCGTCCTGGGTGATCTCGTCGGCACTTCCCTCCTGGCTTCCGCGCGCGATCCCGCTCTTGTACCTGCTGGGTGTGGCCTTGAGCCTTGGCTGGATCGGCTTTGGCTTCTGGGCCTCCTGCTGGCTGGTCCGGACGGCGCGCGAGCCGTCTCCCTCGTCTCGAGATCTCCTCGCCGCTCAGAGCCGAGGAGGACGGTTTCGGCGCCCCAGGCTTCTCGTGTCAGATCGGGTCCGCCGGCCGGTGCTCTTGGGAACCCTCCGTCCCGTGATCCTGATTCCGCCGGAACTGGACGGGCCCGGGGCCTCGGAAGCGCTTCGGCTCAGTCTGCTCCACGAACTCGGCCACGCCTCAAGGTGGGACTCGCTGTTCTGCCTCGTGGGTGCACTGGCCCAGGCCACTTGGTTCTTTGTTCCGATGCTCTGGTGGGTTCGAGAGCAGATGCGACTCGACCAGGAGTTGCTCGCCGATCGGCACGCCTCCGAGGACTTCGGCCCATTCGGCTCTTACGCGTCGGCCCTGGTTGACCTGGCCGACCCTCGAGGCACCGCGAGTCGTTCCTCCCCGCCCTCCGCTTGCCGACCCTTGGTGCCCACTGGGTCGAAATCCTCGCTCATTCTTCGCGTTCTGATGCTGGTTCGTTGCCCCTTCCCGGTCGAGCTGCGATCTCCGATTTGGTGGCGATGCTCGGTCCCCGTCATTGTCGCCGGCGCGACCCTGCTGGCGTCGAGTCTGACACTTCGAGGCGATCGGTTCCCTCATCGGCAACAGTCCGTCTCATCCCGAAGGCCCGCGCACGGCACGTTTCAGCTCGACCGGCTGGCGATCGACAACTCGAAACCGCCCTCCTCGGGCGCCGTCGCGCGCTCGTACCGACTGATGTGTCCACTGCCGGAGGAGTTCGAGTTGACCCTGGACGTCTGGGGAGCCGGGCCCGACCTGGAGTTGGTGCGCGTGGCCGGACAACGAATTTCGCCACCCCTTTCCGGGACGGTCGGCAGCCCTCTGGGTGAAGGCTACCATCATGTTCGCCTGATCCGGAACCACGCGACGGTTTCCGTCTGGCTGGATGGTCAACCCGTCCCGCCCCTGGCCGATGCGCAACCCATCCCCGATTGGCTGACGGTGCAATCGGCCCCTCGCCAGATCGGTCGATTTCGCAATCTCGTTCTGACCTGGTGAGATCGACGGCTCAACCCTGGCCTGCCAATTCGGCAGCGAGACCCACGAGCCTGCCATTCGCTCTTCACGATCGACTGCCAATCTGGCAACCCTTCCCAACGCAACGCGACCCATCCGATTTCGGGACGCGTCCGAGAAGTCGATCTTAGTGCTTTTCTCACTTAAACTTGCGAGAATTGAGATCGGCCCTGGGGTCGATGCTGTGTGAATCGTGGCACGCGCGATGCGTTCCGGCTCTTCCAAGAAAGAGTCGATTGGCGGACTCGGTGGACCCCATGCGGGAGGCGCGTCGATGTCGGACCCTCCGTTGCCAAGGCGATGGGACGCGCTGCGCGACCTGCAGCGCGAGGTCGGGCGGCTCTTCGAGACATTCGCCCCCTTGACGAACTGGCGGATTCCCCGGCAATTCCCCGCGATCAACCTTTATGACGCGGGCGGGGCCTATCTCGTAACCGTCGAGCTACCCGGCCACAACTCGCGGGACCTCGAGTTGACGCTGAATGGAGCCGACACGTTGACGCTGCGCGGAGAACGGAAGCGGGACGAGACGATCGCCGACGAGAGTTACCGTCGGCAGGAGCGTCCGTTTGGCCGATGGTCGCGAACCGTTCCCCTGCCAGGGCGGGTCGACCCGGATCGCGTCTCGGCCGTATTCGCGCTGGGGGTCCTGACGGTGAATCTCCCCAAGGTTGAGGAATCACAACCGCGTCAGATCATGGTCCGGTCGGCCGCCGACTGAGACGATCGACGCTGGCTCAATTCCAGACGCCGGGCGGCCCTCGTTACGGAGTCAGAGACATGAGCAAAGAGTCCTACGCGATCCGCGTTTCCACCAGGCCGACCGAGCCCGAAGCCGCCGATTCCAGCTCGATGCTCCAACCGATCTGTCCGAGTCCGAGTGCCCAGACGCCGTTAATTGATATCCATGAAACGCCCGAGGGTTTACTCCTGGAAGCCGACCTTCCCGGGGCGTCCGAGGAAAGCCTGACGATTCAGCTTGAGGACAACGTCCTGAGCATCCACGCCAGAAGTTTGCCCCCCGCGTTGGAAGGGGCGTCGTTAATTCATCAGGAATATCGCTTGGGGGAGTTTTTTCGCTCGTTCATCCTCAGCGACGACGTCGATCGGAGCAGGATCACCGCCGAGCTCTGCAACGGCGTGCTCCGGTTGTCGCTCCCGAGAGCCGACCGCATCCAGTCGCGTCGGATCGAAGTCCGGTCGCCCTGATCCCGGGTCTGGACCAGCCCAAGGCCCCCGTCGGTCGCGATGGGGAGCGTTGAGCCCACGATCGTTTCAGGCGGGACGTGGCCCCCATCGGTTGACGAATATGGTAAAGTCGATGATGACCGTTCAACCGCAAACCGACCGGAGCGCTTGCCGATGGAGACCGAGAAGATTCTGACCCTTTCGGCGATGATCGTCGCTGGGTTGTTGACCTTGATTTTCCTGCTCGACGCCGCCCTGGGCCTGCCGTTCGGTCGGCAAAGCATCGTGCTGGATATCCTGTTCATTCTCGGCGGCGCCTTTATTCTCTGGCAGGGATTCGAGACGTACCGCGAATTGTCCTGACCGATTGCGCCTTAAGCGCCTCGCAAACGTCGTTGTTTGCTCGCGATCCCGAACGGCAGCACCAAGATTTCGTCCCACCGGTCGAATCTCTCGGTGTCTCGCCGAATCGAATCTCAAAGAAATCGGGGCGCGGAGGTCGGCATGGCGCGGGTCGGCTCCACGGGGAGGCGGAAGAGTCGTTGGCGTTGGCTTCTCGCGAGTGGACTCGGATGCGTGCTTCTCGCGGGTTTGGCACTCCTGGTTTTGATCGCGCGGACACCAACGCCACCAGAACCGCCCCCTTTACCCAACCCGAACGGGTATGACGATCTGATTCAGGCGTCGAAGCTCGTCGTTCCCGAGGTGGATCAAATCGTCCAGCCAGCGCAGCCCGCCATCGAGGCGCTTCGAGCCACTGTCGAGAAGAACCGAGAGGCCCTCGCACGGGCGAGATTGGGCTTGTCCCGAGAGTCTCGGGTTCCCCTGCGGTTCCGACCGGACGAGGTCTCGGAGGCGCTGGACCGGGCCCAGTCGCTTCGACGACTTGGCCGGGCCTTCCTCGCGGAGGCCCGACTCGCCGCAGCCGAGGGCCGGATTGACGACGTGGTCGCGACCGATCTTGATCTGCTCCGGCTCGGCCAGGCGACGGGCCGCGGCGGCCTGCTCGTCGAGTCGCAGACCGGCATGGCGATCGAATCGCTGATGGGGCTGGACGAGATCAAGGGAATCCAGGCCGATCTCTCGCCCCAATCCATTCGGCGGATCATCGACGTCCTTCGGCAATCGGAGGACGGTGCGGAGAGTTCCGCCGAGATCGCGGCTCGCGAGATGGCCTTCGCCCAGACGGCCCACGGCTGGACGATGCGCGTGGCGATGATGGTCAGTCCGAACCTGAAGCGAATGCTCATGGAGAGTTTGCGGCACGTCGACGAACAGATCAAACGCCTCCAGGCCAAGCGGCGGCTCCTGACAACGGACCTCGCGATTCGACTCCACCAGCAGGAGACCGGGTCGAATCCCGAACGGCTTGCCGACCTCGTTCCCGGCATCCTTCCCGCAGTTCCAGCCGATCCGTTCGGCTCGGGCCCCCTCATCTACCGACGAACGGACGACGGCTACCAGCTCTACAGCGTCGGGCCGAACGGTAAGGACGACGGAGGCACTCCCTGGGATCCTCGGAAACCCAGCCAACCCGGCGACTTACAGCTTGGCGGTCGATTCTGAGGCCATGGCGTCGACGATCGCCTGGAGGAGCCCATCCCAGGTGTAGACCTTCGCTTCCGCCGCCACGACCCAACCCAGTCGCTCCGCGGTGGCCGTCGTGACCGGGCTGAGGCTTGCCAGCCGGATGGTGCGACCGATGCGCGACCTGGCCTCGTCGTTCAGAAGCGCGTGGAGCCGCTCGGTGATGGCCGAGCTGGTCAAGGTCACCCAGTCGACCGTTCCTTTATGAATCCGATCGAGCACATCCGCCGGAATCGCGGGGGCGTCGACATTGCGGTAGACGGCAATCTGTTCGACGTGGGCCACGCGAGACAGCTCATCCTTGAGGACGGTCCGACCACGATCCGCGCGCGCGAGCAAGACACGACGACCCGCGACCTTCGGCAAGAGCGCCTCGGCCAGCGCCTCCGATCGATAACTTTCCGGCACGAGATCGGCCCGAAGCCGGTATTTGGCCAAGGTTTCCGCGGTGACGGGGCCGATGGCCGCCAGTTTCAGCCTACCCACGGCGCGGAGATCGAGGCCGAGAACGTCCAGGCGGTCGAGGAAGTGCCGGACGCCATTGCCCGAGGTGAAGACGAGCCAGTCGAACTGGTCGAGCCGTTGGATCGTCGCGTCGAGTCGTTGAAAATCCTCCAGCGGGCGGATCACGACGGTGGGCGCAATGAGCGCCTCGGCTCCCAGGGATTCCAGGTCGGCCGACGCTCGGGCCGCCTCATCGCCGGGACGGGTCACGACGACCCGCTGACCGAAGAGGGGAAGCCGTTCGAACCATGCCAGTGCGGGCCGTCGCCGGACCACCTCACCGATGACCAGCAAGGCGGGCGGGCGGAGTCCGGCCTCGACGACCCGACCAGGCAGATCTTCCAGGGTTCCCTCGACGGTCTTTTGGCGTGGGAGCGTCCCCGCCTCCACCATCGCGGCGGGAGTCGCGCCGGGCCGGCCGTGCTGGATCAGGGTTTCGCAAAGCGCTCCGACCCGAGACACACCCATGTAAACGACGAGCGTCCCGGAAAAAGCCGCCAGGGATGCCCAGTCGAGGCGGGAGCCGGCCGCGGCAGGGTCGTCATGGCCGGTCACGAACGCGACGGCGGACGCGGCGTCCCGGTGGGTGATCGGTAAACCGGCGTAGGCGGTAACCCCCACGCCCGCCGTGACCCCAGGCACAACGCGAAACGGAACCTCATGCAAGTGCAGGAATTCGGCCTCCTCGGCGCCACGGCCGAAGACGAACGGGTCTCCTCCCTTTAGTCGAACAATCCGCTTCCCCTCCCTCGCATGCCGCAACAGAAGGGCGTTGATCTCGTCCTGGGCCAATGCGCAATGACCGGCCCGCTTGCCGGCGAAGATTCGAAGGGCGTCGGGCGGGGCGAGGTCGAGCAATCGAGGATGAACGAGATGGTCATACACGACCACGTCGGCGCGTGCGAGCGCCTCGCGGCCGAGGCAGGTCAAGAGCCCTGGATCTCCAGGCCCCGCGCCGACCAGTTCGACGATTCCCTGGCGAGCGATCATCCGGTTCCTCAGCCCGCGACGTTCGCGGGAAGGTGCGATCGAGCGGGGATCATCCGGATTCCAAGCTCGTACAGAGCGTACATGGGAACGGCCAGAACGAGCATGGTGACGGGGTCGCCGGTGGGGGTGATCGCCGCCGCGGCCACCACGATGATCAGGATCGCGAACTTCCGCTTCGAGCGGTAGTCATTCACCGTGAAGATGCCAATCCGCTCCAGCAGGAGCATGACCAGCGGAGTCTGGAAACAGATGCCGAAGATCAAGGGCAGAATGGTCGCGAAGCTCATCCACTCGGTGATGCGTAAGGAGGGCTCGATGCCGAGCCAGACGTTGAAGTCGAGCAAAAAGGCCAGAGTAAAGGGGA
Source organism: uncultured Isosphaeraceae bacterium (assembly GCA_964599655.1). Classification (GTDB taxonomy): domain Bacteria; phylum Planctomycetota; class Planctomycetia; order Isosphaerales; family Isosphaeraceae; genus CAZRGV01. The sequence continues at coordinate 50,528 of CAZRGV010000016.1, forward strand.
GCACGAGGAAGAAACAGAGCATCACACCGCCGAGGAAAAGCCCGAGCGAGAACGGCAGGAATCGCAACACGTACTTCTGCTCGTGCCGGTAAAGTCCGGCCGCGACAAACGCCCAGATCTGGTAGAAGACCCAGGGGCTGGCGATCACCAAACCGGTGACCATGCAAACCATGAAGAAGATCATGAACGATTCGAGCGGCGCCAGCGAAATCAGGGCGGCCTTCGGCTCGGCGTAGCGGTGCACCCCCTCGATCCAGTCCTTTTGCTGGTAGACCATCTTCACCGGAACCGTTTTTCCCTTGAGGGTGTCGGGCGACGGGATCTGGGCCTCCGGCATCACGGTCTGAAGGCCGCGAGCCAGGTCGCTCAGGTCGAGCCAAACCTCGAACGGGGCCGTCTTGGCCTTCTCCTTTTCGGCGGCCTCCTCGCGACGCTTGGCCTGCTCGTCGTAAAAACGGTCGAGTGCCGCCTGCGCCGGGGTTTGCATCTTCCGGAGTACCCATTGACCCAGGTAGAACGGCCCTCCAGGGAGGGGAACCGGCACGAACGTGATCATGACGCCGATGAACAGGCCGATCAACGCGAGAACGAGGCGAACGCGAAGCTCCTCGATGTGCTCGCCAAAACTCATGGCGGGCATCGCCTGCTCTTCGGCAAATAGGTCCTTCTCAGAGGGTCGCATGGGGGTCGCTCCACCCTTCGGGAGGGTCGGCGTGAGCCGTGGGGCATGTCCGGTGGGAGGAGACGCGGGTCGCGACGGCCTGTGCCGAGGCCGGGACCTCAAGAGATCGGCACCGCCTTGGGCCTCTCGGGGACGGCCAATGGGGCGGGAGCGTTCCTGAAGAGTAATTTACCACGAGCTCTCGACGCCTTGCCAGCGGTTTCTCTGCAAAGTCGGCCCCGCGCCACGGATCGGAGGGTTCGAGACCAACAGGCTCGGACGCGCTCGTTGCGCTTGAGCAACAGCCACACTCCACTCGGGTGGACAAGTTTTCTCCGGAGCGGTACAAGTCAGAACGTGGAGCCAATGGCCATCTCAAGTCTTCCTGTTCTATCGTTCCAAAGGCGATGGCCCCGACGGAAACCTGGGCCCACGTTCAAGGATGGGCAACGATGTCGATTCCCACAAGAACGTCCGTCCCTCCCTACTCGTCAACGAGGACGCGCATGGCGCGCGAGGCGCTCTATCCCCTTCGCTTCCATCCAATCCTGAAGCGTCTGATCTGGGGCGGTCGGCGGCTGGAGAGCGTCTTGAACAAGCCGCTTGGAGAGGGCCTCGATTACGCCGAGAGCTGGGAAGTGGCCGATCACCGGGAGGACGTCAGCCGGGTCAGTGAGGGACGGCTGGCCGGCGCCTCGCTTCGGGACCTCCTTCTCAAACATGGGCCGAGCCTCCTGGGACCCGCCGTCGGGGCTCGACCGCAGTTTCCGTTGCTGGTCAAGTTCCTCGACGCGCATCAGGTGCTCTCGGTCCAGGTGCATCCCGACGACGCGCTCGGCCGCCGGCTGGCCAACGACAACGGCAAGACCGAGGCGTGGATCGTGCTCCACGCCGAGCCCGAGAGCGTCATCTACGCGGGGCTCCGCCCCGGTGTCGATCGCGAGACGTTCGCCGAAGCCCTGGCTCGAGGCGATGTCGAGCCGCTCTTACACCGCTTTCCGGCCCGTGAGGGCGATTGCGTTTTTATCCCGGCGGGAACCGTGCACGCCATCGGCGCCGGCGTGATCATCGCCGAGGTCCAGCAGATGTCGAATGCCACGTTCCGCGTTCACGACTGGGGGCGCCTGGGAACTGACGGACGCCCTCGCCCGTTGCACATCGAGGAAGCGCTCGAATCGACCAACTTCGACGCCGGTCCCGTCGATCCGGTGTCGGCCGCTCCGGAACCGATGTCCGGTGGAAGCCGCGAACGGCTCGTGCAATGCCCGTACTTTGCCCTCGATCGACTCCGGCTCCAGGGAACGGCCACGGTTGGGTCGGTCGACCGGTTCACGATTCTTCTGGGTCTGGAGGGTGAGGCGGTGGTTCAACACGAAGGGGTGGAACATCGACTTCAACGAGGCCAGACGCTGCTGCTTCCGGCCGCCTCGGGCGCTTGTGAGGTTTCCCCTTGTGGCGACTCGGCCACGATCGTGACCTGCGTGATTCCTTGATCGTCGGTTGACCAAACGAACCCAAGGGTGTCGGAGAATGGGTTTCGACTCCCAGAAGATCGGCCATTGACGAATCAGGGATGATGACCGACGATCGGTCGGCGACCAGGCAAGGCAGAAGCAGGGAGGAGCCCCGCATGGCCGATGAACCGGCGAATGGCCGCGAAGGCGTCGCATTCCGAACGCTCTGGTGGACTCGACTTTTTCGAGGTGTTGGAGTCTCCTTCGACGCGAGAAAGCTGATTCTGGCCGCGCTGGGCCTTGCGGCGCTTTCGGCCGGCTGGATGGGCCTCGACTGGCTCCTGGAAGGGTCTGAGGCGGTGGCGAGTCGGATCCATCCGAGGCTTGGCGAGCTCAGCGCCGCGGATCCTCTCAGTAGCCTGGCGGCGGCCGCCCGCCGGGTCGCCGATCCGGTCGTCGTGCTGTCGACACCGTTCGTCGAACTGTTTTCGGTCGGTCAGGGACCGCTCTGGCTGTTGCGGTCGGCGTTGCTCGCGTTGTGGAGCGCGGTGGTCTGGGGGATCGTCGGCGGGGCGATCGCGAGAATCGCCGTGGTCGACCTCGCGCGCGGGGAGCGGGTCGGAATCGGCTCGGCCTTGAAGTTCGCGTTGGCGCGCTGGCTGCCCTTGATCGGGACGCCGCTCTGTCCCTTGATCGGCATTGGATTCTTCGGGGCCCTGTGCGCGTTGATGGGCCTGCTCTATCGAATCCCATCGCCCGTGGGGGCCTCGGCGGCGGGAATCCTCGCGTTTCTGCCCCTCCTGGCAGGGCTCGTGATGACCATGATCGCGGCGGGTCTGGCCGTGGGCTGGCCCCTGATGATCCTGACGGTCGCCGCCGAAGGAGAAGACACCTTCGACGCCCTGAGCCGGTCGTACAGCTACGTGTACCAGCGGCCCGGGCGTTACGCCGTGCTGGCCATCGTCGCCTGGGTGATCGGAACGTTCGGCGTGTTGCTGGTCACGATCTTCGCGGCCGCCGTGGTCCAGTTGACGATGTGGGGCCTTTCGATCAGCGCTCCCGATGCCCTGGTGTTGCGACTGTTCCAGCAGACCGCGACTCCCGAGACCACGGCCGAGGCGATTCACGATTTCTGGCTCTCGGTCGTCGGCCTGCTGGCGTACGGCTGGGTTTTCAGCTACTTCTGGACGGCGTCGGCGATCGTCTATCTGATTCTCCGCCACGACGTCGACGGCGCGTCGTGGGATGACATCTACATGCCGGGTCAGGACGCGGATCCGTTCGCGCCGGAACCGGACGGCGCGATCGCGGACGCGACAAACCCGGAGGCCGGTCCCATCAAGCCCCAGTCGGTTCCTTCCGAACCCGACTCCGCCGAGGTCCAGAACAGCGGCGCGGCTTCGGGCTGATTAGAGGCCGACCCAGGGCCCGTGAACGAACTCGCCCTCGAAGACGGTCCCCAGGACGGGCCGGTCGGAGTCCAGAAGCAGGGCGTAAGGGTCGGACTCGTCGCGATCGGGGAGCTCCACCACGGCGAGATCGGCCGACTTGCCGACCTTCAGGCTGCCGGTCACGGTCTCCGCGCGCAGGGCCCAAGCGCCGAACAAGGTCGCCATCGTCAGCAGAAGCTGCCCACTGAGCGAGGGATCGAGGCGATGCAAGGCGCGCACCTCGTCGAGGACCCCGAGAGTCGGCGACGACGCCAGGCTGTCGGTTCCCAGACAGACCACCACGCCGCGTTCGAGCATCGCTCGGTACGGATGCCGCGCGTGGCCAAAGCGGGCATGGGTTCGGGGGCAATAGGCCACGGCGACCCGCTGGCCATCCGGGGCGGCCTCCGGACGAAGCTGCCAGAAGTCCGAAGGGTCGAGATAGGTGCCATGCGCGACGAGCCAGTCGGCCCTCCGCAGGTCACCTCGTCGAATGTAATCGGCGGGGCGAGAACCGAGCGGTTCCCAATCGTCGTCCCAGGCTCCGAGCGTCTCCAGGAAGCCGTCCGTCTCGGCGTTCGAGCAGGTCGAGCTCCTCGGGCATTTCCGCCAGGTGCGTCGAGAGCGGGATCTTCGCGGCCGCGGCCCGTTCGTAGAGCCAGCCCGCCGTACTGTAAGGGGCATGGGGGCTCAACCCAGGGCGGGCGCAACCGGCGACCATCGCGCCCGGTTCGATCGACAGGAGCCACTCGAACGACTCCTGACTGGTCTGCAAGGCCCGTTCGCGCCTCAGGCCGATCAGCTCGGAGAAGACGACGGCCCGGAGAGGGGCCCGCGCCACCATCTCCCAGCTCAGGCCGGCCGTGGTGGTGTCGGCCAGCATGGTGGTTCCGGCGGCCAGGCTCGCTTGAAGGTTGCGTTCCACCGCGTCGCGGAGCGTGTCGAACGAACCGTTTCGACGCTGCTCGACCACGCGAAGAAGCCAGCCGATCTCATCCTCGACCTGGCCGTTGCCGCTCGATTCGATCGGCGAGAGTTCCAGGTGCGTGTGCGCGTTGATCAAGCCGGGGAGGATCGCCGCATTGCCAAGGTGGAAGTCGTACGAACCCCCCTCCGCGCGGCCAACCTGGGCGATCCGCCCGTCCTGAATCGTGATCCGACCCTCGCGAATCGGTTCTCCTTCGACGGGGAAGATCAGGCGGGCGGCGAGTGTCAACGTCGCCTCCCTCATCGATCTCTCCCCACCGTCAACTCAAACCGAGACCGAACTCGCGACGGGTTCTTCGACTCTCTCGGGTTTCGGCCGGGGCGTTGGCCCCCGATCGCGATAGAGCACGATGAACAACGACGAGGCCATCACCGCCCCCAGGGCAACCCATGGCCAATGATATAGTCCCTGAGCCTGGTCGCGATAGAGGAGATCGGCGATCGGCTTCCACCGGGGGTCGCCCATCAGCGGGCCGCTCAGCAACGCCAGACTGTTATTCAGGAAGTGGAAGATGACTCCCGGAAGCAGGCTCCGGCTACGGACCGCGAGCAGCCCGAGGAAAAGCCCGAGGATGGTCGCGTTGAAGAGCTGCTGGAAGAGGCTGAGCAGAACGTGCATGAACCCGAAAAGCAACGCGGAAAGGATGATGGCCTCGAGCGCCCGATGGCCGCGCTGCAAGCCCGAGAGAATGTAGCCTCGAAAGGCCACTTCCTCGCAGATCGCGGGGGCCAGCGCGAGCAACAGAATCGCAGTCCCCACGTTCGGAATCTTGGACTGGAGCGCGTGCAGCGTTTCCTTGATCGATTCGGGGGTTGGGAAGAGGTATTCCACCCAGACCCTCATCTCGTTGACGAGCGGAAAGAGGGTCAGGGCCAGCCCGATCCCCAGGACGATATACCGGGCCCGAGGCCAACGCAGTCGAAGCGTGAGGCCGGGGTCGGACGTGAACAACAGGGCGAGGACCAGGGGAGGGACCAGAACCACGCCGACCTGCATGGCCGCCATTCCGGCGAGCGAGAGGCCCAGGAAGGGCATCAAGAACCAGGCCGAAGTGAGCATCAGAACAAAGCAAAGCAACGCCTGCCCGCCTCCCGGAGTCGGCTCGCGGTCGCGGATCAGGTGGCGCAACCAGGCCAGCAATCCGAACCGCTCGGCCTCCCGGAACAGGACCGACTCTTTCTTGAACTGGTCGATGGCCCAACGCAAGGCGATGGCGCCATAAACCACGATGGGAACCAGAACCGGCAAGAAGAACCGCCGGGCGTCCGCATAATCCCCCTGCATCAACGAGCGGAGCAGGAGCGAGACCCCGGTGATCGGGATCAGGCTGGTAAACAGATTCAGCTCGATGCCCGGGGCCAGGGTCAGAAAGATCAGCGGCAGGGCCACAAGGTAGAGTGGCGTCATGTAGTACTGGCCCTCTTTCATGCTCCGGGCCAGAACCGCGAGAGCCAGGCAAAGGGCGCTGAAGAAGATCGAGAGGGGAACCAGGAGCAACACCATCCAGAACGCCGAAACCCAGCTCGGGGCTGTGATCAAGGGAGAAAGCGCCGGACCTCCCGAAGTGGCCGTCGAGGTGACGCTCCGAAACTGCGAAGCCAGTTGCATGGCGGTGACGCCCATGCTCAGGAGGTTGAGCAACGCGGTGGCCATGCTGGCCAGCATCACCGTCAGAAACTTGCCAATGACGATCTCGGCCCTGGAGGCCGGACTGATCAGGAGCGTCTCCATCGTGCCGCGTTCCTTCTCCCCCGCGCAGAGGTCAACGGCCGGATAGAAGGCGCCCGTCAACGACATCATGACCAGCAGAAACGGAAACAGCTTGGCCCAGACGCTCCCGCCCGCCTCGGCCACGGTGGCCACGTCCTTGGGCACGGTTCGGGCCGGTTGCGTGTAGGTTCGAGGTTTCGCATCCTGCTCGAGGCGACGAACCACGATCGCGTCGTACCACCGAGAAAGGACCCGTTCGACGCGCAGGTTGGTAATCTGGCTCCGTTCGTCGGCACTGTTGTAATAGATCGGGATATCAGCGCGACGGAAACTTCGAAGCTGCTGACCGACGTTGTTCGGGATAAGAACCACCGCGTCGGCCCGGCCCGAGCGGAGACCCGCCCGCCTCGCGTCCGGCTGACTCCAGCTCGAGTTCGCCGGCACGGTTTCGACTCGCAGCCGGCCGGCGTCGGACGGAATCTCGAACAGGGCGGGGTTGAACCCGTCGCCGTTCGGGGTCAAGAGCGGAGGCGGTCCGGGCGCGAAGCCCGAGAGCACGACTCCAGCCCCGGCCGCGGTCAGAGGCGCCACCCGTGCAAACACGTTTTCGGGAAGGAATTCGGAACCGACAACGACAACTGTCCGTGTCTTCTCCTGGAACGCCGTCGCCAACTGGGCCGTTCCGAGTCCGAGGATCGGATAGAGCAGCATCGGCAAGACGAAGATCATGAACAGCGTGCGGCGGTCGCGAAGCTGGTCACGAACTTCCCGGCGGAAGATGACAAGGACATTCGACCAACGCATAATCCATTGTCTCGATATGGGACGTGGATGGGCCGGATCTCGACTTCCCGCGATTCGAAACTCCGATGTCAGATTCTAGGACCTGGACGGCCGATCTCGTCGTCAAGGCCGCCCAAGGAGGCCCACCGGAGGCGGCTCAACCGGCCTTGTTCAGGGCTTCGGCTCTCTCGACAAGGTGGAAGAAGAGTTCCTCCAGGTCGGGCTGGTGGTAGCGTTCGAGCAGTTCGCCCGGCGTGCCCTGATCCTGAAGCCGCCCTTTGTGGATGATCCCGACCCGGGCGCAGAGCTTTTCGACCTCGCTCATATGGTGGGTCGAAAAGAGGATCGTCTTGCCCATGTCCCGCAGCTCGGCGATCTTCTGCCTCAGGGCTCGCGCCACGAGGACGTCGAGCCCGGATGTGGGTTCGTCAAAGATCAGGACCGGCGGATCATGAACCACGGTCCGGGCGATCGAGACTTTCTGTTTCATCCCCGTCGACATTTTCGAGCCCAGGACATCGCGGAAGTCGTTCATCTGGAGCCAGTGGAAAATCAGCTCCATTCGATCGCGGAGATGCTCGGCATCCATGCCGTAGAGCCGGCCAAAGTACTCCACCAACTCCCAAGCCGTCATCCGGTCGTAAATGCCGGTGCTGGCCGACATGTATCCGATCCGCGACCGGACCATCTCGGGATGGTGAACGACGTCAAACCCGGCGACCAACGCGCGGCCGCCGGTGGGCTTCAGGACCGTGCTGAGCATCCGAAGGGTGGTCGTCTTGCCCGCGCCGTTCGGACCGAGCAAACCGTAGATCTCACCCGGTCGGCACTCGAAGCTCACATCGGACACCGCTGGAACCCAGCCCCGCTGGTAGTCCAGGAACGATTTACAAAGGTTTTCGACGTGGATCACGTGACGACCCGAGCTGGAGACGCGCCGGGGCCAGCGGCGGAACCGGGGTCGAACCGGAGTGTCGACCCGTAGCCCTCATCTTCAAGAGTCTAGGCCGCAACCGCAAGCCCGGTCCGGAGTTTCCCGGAGCCGAGGCAACGTCTGACGCTCGGAATTCAACGTCGAAACCAGGGCTCCACGATCACCGACTCCTCGACCCTGCGGATCGTCTCCCGCTCAATCGCGCCGGCGTCCCAGACCAGGGCATTCGCGACACCACAGGCGATCGCATGCCGAAGCAACGGCTCCGGTTCGAGTTGCGCCAGCCAGCCGTCGACCAGCCCCGCCAGCGTGCTGTCACCAGATCCGATGGGATTGACCGGCTCGATCTTGGGAGGACGGACACGATAGTAACGACCTCGAAGCCGGACCATGACCGGGCCTGGGCCATCGGTCACCACGACGCAGAGCACACCATGGCGCGCCCAGCGATCGAGCAATTCGACCAGGGCCTCGTCCGTCGGGTGGCTGACGCGGAGGTACGCGCCGGCTTCCCGGCGGTTGAGCTGCATGACCTCGGGCCAGAACCCCCAAATGGAACGCAGCGCCGGTCCGTACGTGTCGAGGAAGACGGGAACCTTTCTCGCCCGAGCCAGCGCGATCAGATCGCCGTAAAGGCCGTGCGTCGAACAGGACGGGCTGGATCCGGAAAGGGTCAGCGCCTCGACACGGCTTTCCGTCAGGGCCGTCTCGACTCGTTGAAGCAAGTCCTCGGCCTCGTCCGGACGAATCTCGGGGTCCGGGTCGAAGAAGGCGGTTTGTTCCGCGGTCGCCTGCGTTCGAACCGTGAGGATCACCCGCGTCGGTGCTTCGGATCGCGTGACAAGCGGGTCTAGGCCGTCGTCGCGTCGAAGCAGCTCCTCGCAATACGTTCCGATCGGCCCTCCGAGGAAGGTGACCGGCCGGGCCGGCGACCGTCCCAGGTGTACGAGTGCGCGAGCGACGTTGTTCCCCTTGCCGCCGACCACTTCGCGGACGGCGCTGCCCCGGACCAGATCGCCAGGCTTCCAGGAGGGTACGGTCAACGTCTTGTCGAGACAGGGGTTCAGCGTCACACAGAGAATCATGGCGCGGTCGTCGAGTTACTCGCCGCCGAGGCGGCTGTTGGAGGATTAGCCAAGTTCGCGTCGGTTCGTCCGGGCTCAGTGGGACGAACGCAACCGGTTCCCAAGAGAGCCGGCCGACTTATTGTCCAGAGAACTCGCCGGAGAGCAACCGCGCGCCGCCGAAAATGCGAAACCCCGGATGGCCTTGGCCGTCAATGACCGGCACGCCACCCGGGTTCTTGAGGATCTCCAGCAGCGGGAGGGAGTCGAGGACGACCGGCCTCGCCGATGGGCTTGCGGGGATTAATCCGCGAGCACGCCCGCCCTGCGCCGACGGCGATTCCGAGCCAATCGCGCCACACTCCGCCGTTCGGGCGCGGGATACGGAGAGTTCGAGGGCTCCGCCCCGATCTCCTGCGCGTCGCTCGGCCCCTCGCAGGACACGATCACCGTCATCCAGCGATTGTTGCCCCGATTCGCCTCCCGGACGAGTCGCTCCTCGGTCATCCGGTCCGCCACGGCGCCGCCAATCATCGCGCCCACAAACAAGAACGCAAGAACCGAATAATCGACCCAGGCCACCCCACCATCGGGGGCGGGTTGAACCAGCGTGGCACCGAACGCCAGCACAATGAGGCCGATCACGAGACCTCGGACGGAAAGAGAACTCATCCAGGAGAGCCTCGGCATCGTCTTCGGAGGCGAGGAATTGGCGCGATCGGGCTGGAAATGGGGAGGCTTCGACGGAACGCTCCGACAGGTGTTTTTCCACGGGTCGAGCACAACGACACGTCGGGTTGATCGAGTCGTGTCGGCACCCTGGCGATGCCATGCTCCGTTTCGGCACCAGGGCACGTCGAAACCCTAGGTCGGCTTTCTTCGGTCGTCAAAACTCGCGTGGCACCGAGGAGACACGCCCGGTCGCGTCTCAGGAGAGTTGTGGCCCTCGAACTTGTGGGATATCGTGAAGGGCACGTTGTTTCGGCACCAATGGCTCAGAGCCTTAAGTGATACGGAGTGCCCGCCGGATGTTCGGACTCGCCGCTCGACTTCTCCCTTATGCCCTCGCGTTTTTCAGCAGCCTTTGCATCATGGTGCTGGAACTGGTCGCCAGCCGATTGGTGGCTCGTCACGTGGGGGCCTCCTTGATCGTCTGGACGAGCGTGATCGGCATCATCCTGGGTGGAATCTGCCTGGGGAACGTGCTGGGTGGACGCCTCGCGGATCGGATCGAGCCGAGACGCGCCGTCGGGCCGCTCTACGCGATCGGGGCCGCCTTGACCGTCGGCTGCCTCTGGATCAACAACTACGTCGCACAACTGCCCGGTCTCGACACCCTGCCCTGGGACCTGCGGACCCTGGTCGTCGTGACCCTCGACTTTCTCGTGCCAGCCACGGTGCTCGGGATGATCAGCCCCGTGGTGGCGAAGATGGCCGTCGAACAGGCGAAGCGCTCCGGGAGTGCCCTGGGCGACGTTTACTTTTTCGGGGCGGTCGGCTCGATCGTCGGAACGTTCCTGGCCGGCTTCTGGCTGATCTATGTGGCCGCCACGTCCACGATCGTCACCGTCGTCGCCGCGGCTTTGGCGTTGCTGGCCGCCGGTTTGATCGGCGGGTGGGTCGGACCCATTCTCGGCCTTGGCGCGGCGGCCTGCCTGGGTGTCGGCCCCGCCCTTCCCACCCTGTTGGACCGGACCCTGCCGGGTCTGTCCCTGGGCTCCCTGGCCTTGAGCTACCCGATCCTGGCCGGCCATGCTCTCACCGGCCTTCTGGCCCTTGTCGGACTGATCCGTTTGTCAAGCCGCGCGGAATCGTCCCCCTCCACGGTCACCATGGCCTCCGCCCCCCAGACCGCCACCGCCGTCGAGCGCGTCTCCCTGAAGGACCTCGCCACGCTCGCGTTCGCGGCGAGCCTGGCCTTCATGGCGCTGGAGATGGTCGCCGGCCGGCTGGTGACGCGCCATCTCGGCTCCAGCATCTACGGCTGGACGAGTGTGATCGGCGTCTTGCTGGGAGGGCTCAGCATCGGCAACTACCTCGGCGGCAAGGTCGCCGACTTCGTCCAGAATGAGAAACAGGCCAGCCATCTGTTTCTGGTCGCCTCGTTCCTGACCGCGACGGTCATCCTGCTGGAAACGCCTCCCACCTGGCTCGTGCGCAACCCCATTGACTACTTCCTCCACGGTCGAACCCCGATCCCTCTGGCGGGGGGAGGCGGCTCGTTCCTCGACCAGGCCAAGTCGGCGTCGAGCTGGTCGTGGGGGACGCGCGTCCTCTTCTGGACGGCCACCGTCTTCCTGCTCCCTTCGATCGCGATGGGCACGGTCAGTCCCGTCGTCGCCAAGCTGGCCGTCGAGCGGATGCAACGCTCCGGCCGCACCGGCGCGGCGATCGGCGAGGTCTATGCCTGGGGCATGGTCGGCAGCCTGGTCGGAACCTTCCTGACCGGCTTCCTCCTCATCAATGTGCTGGGAACCAAGGGGGTGCTCCTGATCGTCGCCACCCTGATGGCCCTGGCGGCGACCATCCTCGGATCGATCTGGCATGCCGCCTGGGCCGGCGTTCCGCTCGGACTCTGCGTCATCGCGTTTACCCCGTCGATGATCCCCGAAGGCTTCAAGACCCGCATCCCACTCTTCGCAGGACGCGCCCTCACCATCGACACCACGGAGATCCGCAAGTTCCTCGTGAACCAGGGTCTCTCCTGGGGAATCCGCGAGGAAACCGGCGACCCGAATACCGTCTACGGCGCCATGGCTTATGCCGATGAGAGCAACTATTACTACATCAAGGTGAACAACGAGAAAGACGCCGAAGGCCAAAAGCGGACCCTCGTGCTCGACAACCTGATCCACGGCTACGTCGTCCTCGGCAAGCCCCGCCGTCTGGATTATGACTACGAGCATATCTACGCGCTGGTCACTCACCGCTACATGCAATCGAAGTCGGCCGCGGCGAAGGAGTCGTCGCCGCGGAACGCCGAGCTGGGAACGCTCTTCCTGGGGGGTGGATCGTACACGTTTCCACGATACCTCCAGGCAACCTACCCGAAAACCTTCGCGGACGTCGCCGAGATCGACCCGGCCGTGACGCACGCCAACCACGTCGCGCTCGGCTTGCCCCACGCCGACCGCCGCTTCCCCGAACCCGTGAAGGATGAAGCCACGAACCAGGATCTGTTGACCATTCGAGGACAGACCATCCCGCTCGGTCCGCACGATTCGAAGGAAAGCCAGGACGGCTACTTCGAGGCCATCCGAAGAACGCTCGCCGACTACCAACGCGATCCCGAAACCGGTCAGGCCGTCGTCACCCTCGACGGCCAGACGATCCCGCTCGGCCCCTACGAATCCCAGGCCAGTAAGGACCGATTCCTCGAGGTCGTCAAGAACTGGTACGAAACGTCGAAGTACACCATCAAAACAACCTGGGGCGACGCCCGGCAGTTCGTGGCCCGAAACCAGGACAAAAAGTTTGATATCGTCTATGGCGACGCCTTCAACGACTTCTCCGTGCCCTGGCACTTGACCACCCAGGAATTCAACGACCTTCTCGCCAACATGATTGTGGACGATGGTATTTACATGATTAATATCATCGACATCTACGATTCCGACGCGCACGCCGCCTCGCAGGCTCCGCTCAAGAAAATGGCCAGGGATGTCACCGCCGCGATTCGAGCCGGCTGGACGGGGATGGAGGACGCGGAATCTCTGGGGCGAGACGTGGTCGCCCGGCTCATCCCGCCGCCGCTGGAGGCCCGCTTTGAGCGCCTCGCCGGCGTGACCGAACGCGCGCTGGGCCCGGAACCTCGGACCATGACACGTCCGGAGATCGCCGAGGCGGTTCGTCGCCGCGAGGTCCTTGAAGACGCGGCCCTGTCGGCGGCGACCTTGTCGATCGCGTCGTTGATCGAGAGGGCCCAGCCTTCCGCCGTCGAGGAGGTTCCGATCATGGCCGCGGGAGCCTCGGCGGTCATCGGACTGGTCCGTGCCCGGGAGATTCTTACGGCGGTCGATGAGGCCCGCACGGCGATTTTCAATCGCTATAAGGACTCGGCCCTTGAGAACGTCGTCCCGTCGACCGTCCTGACGGCGCTCGAGGAAACGCGATCCACCGCCGCCAACGAGAACAACCTCAA
>CAZRGV010000016.1:63711-65153 GCA_964599655.1 uncultured Isosphaeraceae bacterium
GGCTTCTCGCCCGGCTGATCGAGGTGGCTCAATCCCTCTCCGCCGCCGATCCGGGCTCGCTGGCGAAGACCATCGACGGCATCCGAGCCGACTTGCTCTCAGAGATGGAGACCAAGAAACTCAGCCCGGAGTCGACCCAGGTGGTCCTCAACCTGGTGAATAGCGTCAAGGATGTCGCTCAACAGGCCGGGGCAGGCAAGCCTGGGGATTTTGACAATACCCTGGCCAACGCCTCCGCGTCACGCGCGGCGGGAGAGATCGCGGCCTTGCTCGCCACCACCCGGGCCGAGCTCGCCGCCAGGGCGGAGCAGAGCGCCCGCAACGCCGAAAATGAGCGAGAACTCGCCGAGCAGGCGGCCAGAGCCATGTACCGCATCGCGAGCAATCCGGATCTCTGGTACGAAGCGATCGCCGAATCGGTCGACGAAGCCCGTCGGGTTGGCGGCTTTCTCGGCGCCTGGGTGAACACGGCGAAACGGACCTTCCCCAACGTCTACGTCTTCGGAACCGACCGGCAACGTGGCAACGGCGAGCGAGAGACGTTCGTCGTTGTCGCCTCGCGACAACCGCTCGACCTCGCCGAACTCGGAAGCCGAAACGGTGATCCCGAGTTCTTCCTCGACGGACGCCTCAATGAGCCCAGGCCGTTCGGCGAGTCGGACATGAAAGCCCTGGAGATCCGCTCACAAGGAATCGTCCTGACCGACGACTACGCCCCCGTGGAAAACCTGCTCGCCCCCGTGGCCGCGACACGAGGCGATGATTGACCATTCGTGATTCTCAAGACACGCTCATATCGAGAGACTCGCCTCAGGTTACGGAGCAAGGACTTCCATGACTGACCCCACGCCCCAGGATCGGAAGGATTCGCCTCGAACCGAGTCACGAACAATCTGGTGGGTGATTCTCGGACTGACGTTCGTCTGGTGCGCGTATCTCTACGTTTTTGGACCGAGGCCGCGATCGGGCGCGATGGGCCCTCCGTTGCTCCGGTCCCCTTCCGTGCCCTTGAACGCCTCTTATGACTGGGCCCTCGAGGATCTCGACGGCAAACCGCTTCAGTTCGACAGATATAAAGGCAAGACGGTGTTCCTGAATCTCTGGGCCACGTGGTGTCCGCCCTGCGTCGCGGAATTGCCGTCGATCGCGAGCCTGGCCGCCAACCCCAGACTGAAGAACGTTGAATTTCTCTGCGTCTCGCTCGACGACAACCTGGACTCCGCCCGCCAGTTCGTTCGCGACAAGGCGTTTCGCGCTCCCGTCCTTCACACCCCGGGAGACCCGCCCTCACCGTTCCTGACCGACGCGATTCCGGCCACCTTCATCATCACGGCGGACGGGCGGGTTGCGGTTCTGGAGCTCGGGGCCGCCCAGTGGGACGACCCCTCGGTGGTCGACTACCTCGAAAAGCTTTCCGCGGCCTCGGACAACCCGGAAGCGGA
>CAZRGV010000017.1:0-19375 GCA_964599655.1 uncultured Isosphaeraceae bacterium
AGGGGACGCAGCGAATCGTTGACGACGGACACCTCCGGCCGTTGAATCATCTTCTTGACGTGCTCGCCGCCAAATCGCCAGAGCGTCGGCAGCGTTTTGCTCGGTTTCTTGAGGTTCTCCAGAGTGTCCTTGAAGCCCTCTCCGACGTCGCGCATTCCCACCAGCGCGATGAACGCCTTGAGGACTTCGTTCGCCCCCTCGCCGATCTGATTGATCCGGGCGTCCCGCATCATCCGTTCGTAAGGCTCGTCGGTGAAGTAGCCTTGGCCCCCGTGAATCTGGAGCGTTTCGTAGACGATCTCCCAGAGGGCCTCGGTGGAGAACACCTTGAGAATCGCCGTTTCGAGCATGTAGTCTTCCGCGCCCGAGTCGATGAGGGCGGCCGTTTCGTAGGTGGTCGCCTCCATCGCGTAAGCGAATGCCGCCATCCGAGCGATCTTCTTCTTGACCAGTTCGAGGTCGGCGAGCGGGCGTCCGAACTGTTTTCGACGATTCGCGTGACGAACCGCCGCGGCCAGGCAGGTCTTCGCGGCGCCGGTACAGCTCGCGCCGAAGGTCGTCCGGCCGAAATCGAGCACGGTCAGGGCCACTCGCAACCCCTTGCCGAGCGGTCCGAGGATGTTCTCCCGGGGCACGGGCATGTCGTGGAACGCCAGCTTCGCGGTGGCGGTTCCCCGGATTCCGCACTTCTCCATCCGGGCTTCGACGACCTCGAAGCCCGGCATGTCGGGAGTGACAAGAAACGCGGTGACTTTCGACTCGCCCCCCTTGGGATCGGGCGTACGAGCCATGACCGTCAACACGTCGGCAATCCCGCCGTTGGTGATGTAACGTTTCGATCCGTTGAGGCGGAAAACCGATCCGTCTTCGGAGGGTGTCGCCGTGGTCTGAACGTTCGACGCGTCGGAACCGGCCTGCTCCTCCGTCAAGGCGAACGCGGCCAGTTTCTGGCCCGACGCCAGCGGTGGAAGCCACTTCGCCTTCTGTTCCTCGGTCCCGAACAGCAACAGGGCTCGGATTCCGATGGAGTGATGCGCGTTGACGAACACCGCCGTCGAGGAACAATGACCGCCGATGACCTCCATGATTCGGCAATACTGCGACTGCGTGAACTCCCGCCCGCCAAACGACTTCGGTGCCGTCATCCCCAGAACGCCCAGTTGCCCGAGCCCCTGGATCACGCTAGCCGGGATGTCGGCGTTCCGGTCGATCGCGGCGGCATCGATGTGCTCCTCCGCGAACGTCCTCACCGCCCGGACGGCCGTGTCCACCTCCTGACGCGCCTGAGCGTCCAGTTCCGGATAGGGAAACACAACATTCCCCCGGAATTCCCCGGCGAAGAGGGCCTTCGCGAACCCCGATCGCTGTGGACCGGAGAACAGAAGTTCCTCTGCCTGGCGGACCTGTCGTTCCCGATCGGCGTCGGTCATCTTGGACTTGTCTGGTCGGTCGGTGGCCGTGACGGACATCGCACTCTCCCGGTCTTGATACCAGGGTCGGCCGGTCCGCAAGCGGGCTGGCCCAACCTGCGATTGCACCTAATCCTCATTGTAGGCGAGAGAACCCGGTAAGATAAGGATCGGTTTCCGAGACCGAACCGATCCCTCGATTCCTCGAGGTTTTGACTCACCCGTGATCGAAAGGATGCCTCTCGACGGACGTCGACGGATCGGACAACGGGATGAGATGGATCTGGTCGATTCGTGATTGAAGGGCCTCTCTGGCAAGGGGATACCAGCGCTGACAGCGGTCCAGAATCACGCTGTCGGCCGTGGCCACAACCTCCGAGGTCCGCGACAGGATGGCGTCGGGATTCAACACAAGCTCGACCTCGAAACACCATCCTTTCTGAACGGCAACGTCGAGCAGCCTCCGTCGAAGTCGTCCACTGTTCGAGACCGGCCGGTCCAGGAACCAGACGCACGGTCGGACGCATCGCGATTCGAGAAAATCACCGAGGAGCAGGATCGCGGGCAGGGTCTCTTCCACGTTTCGATACGACCCATGAATGCCCGCCAGGTCGCGATACGCCCCGTCTCTCCCTTCCAGCACGACGGCCCCACCCAGCGCGGCCTCGACCGTCGTCAACACGTTGAAACCGTCGATCCACAGCGGCTGATCTCGTAGATCCGACTCCGTGACGCGGTGGGACAACCGGACCTGGAGCGACTGATCGGAACAGGAACAACGGCGGACGGCCAGCCGTTGCCGCTCGGTCAGCCGATACCGATCCCCCACCAGCTTCAACGCCGACGTCTCGGCGTAACCCTTGCTCAGCAGCCAGGAAAGGTCCGCGACCGCCTCCCGAAGCCTCGGCGCGACCGTCGGGCCAAACTGCGCGCGATCTCGAGGATCGGGCCCGCGATGTGTCCGACGGTCCGGCAAGGTCTGGTCACCTCTGATAGGTTCCGACGAGCTCGGTCTTGCCGAGAACATGCGACGCGATCGCTCGGAGCAGGTCGTTTTTCTCGAGACCCGGACCAAGCTCGACGGCCTCGTCGAGGGCGTAGAGCTTGAAGTGGTAATGATGCACGCCATGCCCTCGAGGAGGCGCGGGGCCGCGATAGCCGATCGTTCCCCAGGAGTTCTGGCCCTGCATCAATTCTCCGGCCTCGGCAGGCATCCTTGGCCCGTGAAAACCCTCCGGAAGATGATCGGAGTTGCCTGGGATTCCGTAAAGCACCCAGTGAACCCAAGGTTCCGCGACGGGGGCGTCGGGATCGTCGACAATCAGGGCGAATTCGACCGTGCCCTCAGGCGGGTTGCTCCACGATAACGCGGGGGAAACGTCGTTCCCGTCCCCCGTGTAACGCGTGGGAATGGGGTGCTTGTTCTCGAACGCGGGGCTCTTGATGGTGAAACTCATCGCGGTTCCTCCGGGCTGGGACGATCCGAGGCGCCGGAAACGGAAAGGCGCTCGCCTCGCTTTCCGACCCTTGCGATCCATGCCTCGCACAGACAGTATCCCGCAAGCAGGCCAAGCGCGGTCAAGGAAATCCACGCGCCGACACGGAACGTCCAGGGGTCGTAACGGTAGACAAGTCGATGTCGCCCCTGGGCAACGGCGGCGGCTCGCATCATGTGATTCGCCTTGAGGATCGGCGCCGATCGTCCGTCGATCGTCAGCCTCCAGCCTGAGTCGAAGGTCTCGGCCAAAATCACCAATCCCGGACTCGCCAACGACGCCTCCAGTTCCACGCGAAGCGGATCGTAATGCGTGATTCGGACGGATTCGGAACCCTGCGTCGGAGCCAGGAAACGATCCAGGTCCACCAACTCGGAATTCTCCGACTCGATCCATGCGGTCTTCCGAAGATCGATCACCGGCCGGCCCGGTTCGTTCCAGATCCCATCCGCCTGATAAAGAAGCGCCTTCAACCGAGCGGAACGCTCCCGCCCGGTCGAGAGCGACTCGTAGGGCGGAACAACGCGGGCGTCATGCACGATCCAGGCCCTTGGGAAGGCGGCCTTGTTCTTGAAGACCTGCCAGTCCTCGCGTTGATACCATCGAGACTTCTCCTCCGGCGTTCCGAGCGACTCCAGGGCCGGAGCCATCATCGCAACGCCTTCCAGAAAGGAGGCGTAACCCCGATTTTCGTCCCGCCATCCCAACGCCTCGGTCGGGAGAACGAAATACCTCGTGTTCCACAGGTCGTACGCTCGACGGGGATGATAGACGACCGGCCCGCCCGGTCGGACGCCCAAGAATTCCGCCATCGCGGGCGGAACCGGAATCCGCATTGGAACGAACATTCGCAGATACGAGTCGATCTCGATGACTCCTCGCGTCATCGTGTAAGAGAGCCCGAGCGGGAGCCCGTGAAGCGGCATGAGCGTGTCGCGTTCCCAGGCCACCATCTCCTCGAGCCGCTCCGGGGAACTCGACCGATACCAGTCGAAGGGGAACCAGACCGGCATACGATGAATTCGAAAGGGGCCAGCGGCGGGATCACGCTGTTCGGATTCCTGGATCACTTTCAGGACTCGCGGCGGCGTTTCGTAAACGGACTGCGGAACGGTCCAGACGAGCGGCGCATTGGCCTGTGCCAGGTCGGCGGCGAGAAGCACGATCGCCAGCGCCCCGCAACGTCGAGGCCTCCGCGACGCCTTCCACGCCAGCAGACCGGTTGTGCCAAAGACAAGGCTTCCATGAATGAGCGAACGAACCAGTTCCTCGAACGCCTTCGTCGGCTGGAGCGGCCCCGCCTCGGGAGACGATCGGGCCGATTGCTTCCATGTGGCAAGGATCGCTTCCTTCTGATGGACGACCCGCCCGAGCGCGACGATGCCAACAATCAGGAACAAGGCGGTCAGAATGAAAACGCGACGACGACGACCCATCGTCAGTTGATCCCATCCGAACCCAGCCAACGCGGAGACGGCCAGTGAAGTGAAGGTGAGCAACTTGCTCGGGTATCGAAAGAGGTCGAAGCCGGGCACGACGGTCGAAAGCAACCAGTACGGGCTTCCGTCCCCGTCGAGAGCCGCGCTCGGGGCCGAAGGCCCTCCGGCATTCGTCGGCTCGGAGGCCGGCAGTCCCGGTATGATCGCCGGAATCCATCGCATCGCCCCCTTCGGTCCCGCGTACTGGCCGAACGCGGCCACCAGGCTGATGATGCCAATGCTCAACAACCATCGCATCGGTTGGCGCGCCGGCCCGACGCAAGTGCTTCCAAGCGCGAGAACAATGGACAATCCGCCAAGGTAGAGCGAGGGGACCCAGAACGTCTGATCGTCGCGTGGTTCAAGAGTGTAAATCCACGAATGATTCTCCGGAAAGCGTGATCCGAAGACATTCGGCCAGATCATTTCGATGGTCCGATACGGCACCAAGCTGTACGAGTCGAGATCGGGCGTCGCTCGGTCGTGGGCTCGGGTGCTCTTCAAGGCCAGTTCCGCCGCGGGAACCATCTGCACGGCCGAAAGCATGATCGCGAACAGCCCCGCCCCCGCGAGTCCGAAAAGACGCGACGCCAGCGTGCGTCGATGGTCGCGGGCGCGGCTCCGTTTCCAGATCCAGACGAGGGCAAGACTCCAGCAAAGGACGCCGACCAGAGGTCTTGAAGGAGTCCACCGCGGAAGGTTCGCCTCGAACGCGCGCCAACGCGGCAATACCGCGACGATCAACAGACTCGAAACCGTCCAAACGCCGATGCCGAAAAGGAGGTACACCAGGCGCCGACCGACACTCGTCGGCCGGCTCTCCGATCGGCCGGTTCGATGCAAGCCGATACCGTACCCGAGGCCGCAAAGGATCGTGAGCAAGGCGGTCTGCGGGTCTCCACCGAGGATTTGGAGCGCCAGGATCACGGCGAGCACGATCGGCGCGGAGCGGCAACCCATGCGAATCCAACGATCGGTCGCTCGGAGCCCCAGCGGGAGCCAGGCCGCCCCCACGAGATAGATCACGTTGCTGTACTGGAAGAGAACCGGTGCCCCGAACGCATAGCTCAGACTCGATAAGATCGCTCCCGATCCGCCGATGCCCCATCCTCGACTGAGCAAGAGCATGCCAAAAAACGCCAGGGCGACGTGCGAGACGACATACAGGCGAGTCGCCCAGGGATACGGAAGAAACGCGTAGAGGATTTTTCCCGGATAGAACACCGCCGCCGTGGGGTTGCCGAGCAGCGGCATACCCCCGTTTTCCCAGGGGTTCCAGAGAGGCCAGCGGCCCGCGTCCCATTCCTGCTGGACCCGGAGATAGAGCGGATAGTAATGCTGCGCGGCATCGCGGTAGCCGAACTGTCGACCACGAAAGAGCACTGCCCCGAAGTCCTGGAGCAGCATCGCTCCGAGAAGGGCGGTTCCAACGCCGAGCAGTCCGACGCGACGCATCGTCCGATCGTCCTCAAGCCTGGGCCCCCCGCCGTCGGCCTGGCTGGACGCGACAAGCGACTCCGGGTCAAATCGTCGACACAACCATTCGAACCCGAGCCGGACCGGGGTGGATTTTTGCAACGCGGCGAGTATAACGCGTCCGACCTTGTGAGTTCGCCGCCCCGTCGGAATTGTGTCTGACTCGCTCGCTCCAGCTTCGGAGGATGGACAGATGGTTTCCGAAGGTCAACCCGCCCCTGAGTTTCGCCTGTCCGACCAGGACGGCAATGTGATCGCCCTGTCGAGTCTTCGAGGACGCTTGGTCGTTCTGTACTTCTACCCCAAGGACGACACCCCCGGCTGCACGAAGGAAGCCTGCGCCTTCCGCGACGCGCGCGCGACGTTCGAGGCGAAGGGAGCCAGGGTCATCGGCGTTAGCCCCGACTCCGTCGCCTCGCACCGCAAGTTCGCGGACAAGTTCGAGCTACCGTTCACGTTGCTCGCCGATCCCGATCACAAGGTCTGCGAAACCTACGGTGTCTGGAAAGAGAAGAACATGTACGGCAAGACCTACTGGGGGGTCGAGCGGACCACGTTCGTCATCGATCGCGACGGGATTATCCGGAAGATCTTCCCTCGAGTGAAAGTGGACGGACACTCCGACGCGGTCCTCAAGGCGATCGACTCGCTGGGCTAACGTTGGTGGACGCGACGAAGCCCACGAGGCCCGGTCTCCATCGTGAGTCGGGAGACCGGGCCTCGTGGGATTCGAAAAACGCTACGGTGCCGGCCTAGCCGACGCGACGGGCCTCATCGCTCTCACTCGCGATCGGCCCAAGATCGAGCTCATCCCGGCGACCGGCGAGATGCCGCTCCAGCTTCCGGAGCGCCTTGTACTTCTCGTCGCTCACCCGATTGACGGGCATCTTCAGGGTTTCGGCGATTTCGGGAACCGTCCAACCTCGGGTCCAAAGCTCGACGATGCGATCCTGCCTCTCGGTCAAGACGGCTCCGCGGGCGGCTTCGAGGATTTCTCCCAGCTCGAGCCTCGTGCGATCCGATTGCTCCGAGTCAAATCCCGGAACGTACTGCTCATCAAGGACCTGATGCCGCTTGGTTCGCTGAACGCGCTTGCGAACCATGTCGATGGCTCGAACGAGTTCGCGACGCTCCGGCGTGTCGTCCGCCAGAACGAGGTTGAGATCAAGCTGGCCGGCTCGGGCCTTGCTGAGAAGTCGGCAGCAGACTTCCTGGGTACAGTCATCCCAGACGCCGGGATCGAGCCGGGCGTTTCGCCAGCAGACGGTGCAGTAGCGCTGGATGTCGCGGACCAGGTCCGTCTCGGTGGCGTGCGCTGTCAGGGCCGCGAGCCCAATGACCAGGGCCATCGCGGCCGGACGTCCTCGAAGGGACGTTTTCCCCTTGGGTGACTCCAGCATGGTGGAAACGTCGGACATGCGTATCAACTCCGCCGATCGCTCGTGTGGAAGGGCCGCATCCTCTGCCCTGATCCAGACAGGACACTCAACCCGGGCAATCTCGCGCCGATCGCTCAAGAATCTTCGTGTCTTCCAGGCGGACTATGAGGTGCGGGGACGTCGGGGACGAACAATGGTCCAGCCACGTTCCATCGCCAGCCGTTTGAGCCTGCGGTGCGGATGGACAACAACCGCACGCCCCACCCGCTCCAGCAACGCTCGATCGCTCCAATTATCCGCGTAGGCGACCGCCGAGTCCATCGCGATTCCTCGCTCGGTGGCCCATCGCTGGGCCCAGTACAACTTCCCCTCGCCATAACAGGGTGGTCCTTCACCAGTTCCGGCGATGCAGCCTCGATCGAACCGCACCGGGGTCGTCAAAGTTTGGGTGCATCCGAGGAACTGGCTCAAGGGTTCAATAACGATGCCAGGGGACGACGAGACGAGGACCACGTGCGTTCCGGCTCGTCGGAGGCTCCGAAAATGCTCGACGACCCCCTCGTACAACCGTGGACGAACGAATTCCTGGAAGTTGTCGTGCGCGATGCGTTCGAGTTCCCGGAGCGGAATCCTGGAAATGCTGGTGAGACCGTAGGCCACGAGGCGACCGTAGTCCAGCCTTCCAAAGCGGTGCTGGAGCCCGTGGTACATGGCGCGGAGGACGAACGATCGTTTGATCAGGCCTCGTCGCCGGAGAATCCTGGCGAAAAGGTAGGTGGTCGTCTCGGCGAGCAGGGTCCCGTCCACATCCACGAACGCCACGGCGGGTGGTGTCTCGAAGCTTGGCCAGTTCACCACGGGTTCCTCGAATGGTCCGACCGGAGACACGATCCATGCGCGTCTTCCACTCTCATTCTAGGAGGGACCGAGCTAGGCCTGAACGAGATCCCAGTAGAAATCGATGGTAAACCGGGCGATGCTGCTCCAGCTGAAGTAGTGCTCGACGCGCTCACGAGAGCGAAGCCCCATTTCCCGGAGTCGCTTCGGATCGTCGAGCAGGCGATTGACCGCCGACGCCAGGCCGTGCGCGAATCGTTCCGGGTCCTTCGGCTCAAAGTCCGTACTTCCTCTCGGCTCGAACGGGACGAGCAACCCCGTTTTCTCGGGAACGACCACTTCCTTGATGCCGCCGACCGCCGAGGCCACCACGGGCGTCTCGCAGGCCATGGCCTCCAGGTTGATGATCCCGAACGGCTCGTAAACGGAAGGGCAGACGAACAGCGCGGCATGCGTGTAGAGGGTGATGACATCCTCCTTCGGAAGAATCTGGGGGATCCAGATAATTTCGTTCGAGGACTCCAGTCGGGCCCGCTCCACGCACTCGGTCATTTCCTGGCCAATCTCGGGCGTATCGGGCGCTCCGGCGCAGAGAACGACCTGAATTCCAGCGGGAAAGTACTTGATCGCGTTGACCAGGTGAATGATCCCCTTCTGCCGCGTAATTCGTCCCACGAAAAGGACATACGGTTTCTCGGCGTCGATCTTGTAACGCGCGAGAACCTTCGGGTCGTATTTCGGCCTGTACTGTTGCAGGTCGATGCCGTTGTGGATGACGCGGATTTTCTCGTGCGGAACGTGGTAGAGCGAGTGAACGTCGGCTCGCATCGCCTCGGACACGGCGATCACCCCGTCGGCGTTCTGATACGCGGTTTTCTCCACCCAGGAACTCGCCTGATAGGCTGTGCCGAGCTGTTCCTCCTTCCAGGGGCGGTGTGGCTCGAGGGAATGAGTCGTGAGCACCAGCCGGGCACCCGTGAGCTGCTTGACGAGACATCCGGCAAGGTGGGTGTACCAGGTGTGGCAATGGACCACGTCCACGTCGCCCAGCGTGCCCGCCATCACGAGGTCGCGAAGCATCGTGTCCATGAACTTCTGATGGCGGGGATCTTGATATGGCAGAGTTAGCTCGGGCTTGATCCCCTGGACGATCAGGTTCCCCTCGCGAATCGACTGCTCGCCGAAGCAGAGCACCTCCACCGTGTGGCGACCCTGCTCGACAAGCGTCAACTCCCTCGTGAGATACTCCACGTGAACGCCAGCGCCACCGTAGATGTGAGGAGGGTATTCGTTCGTCAGGATCGCGATGCGCATCGGGGGCATTCCTTTCAGCTCAGCGTTGCTCACCATGAACCCAGCGTCCCAGCCGATCGGCCAGCTCTCGTGCTCGATCGGAATCGGCGGCCTCCGCGATCACCCGAACGATCGGCTCCGTGTTGCTGGCGCGAACATGCACCCAGCCGTCGGACCAGTCCAGGCGGAGACCGTCGCGTCGATCGGCCTGGGCCTCCGGATGCGCCTCGGCGATTCGGTCCAGAAGCCGGGTCACCGGCTGATCGCCGATCGGGAACTTCGTCTTGACCATCGCGTACCGCGGCAACCCGTCCACGAGCTTCGAAAGCGGCTCGTCGGTCGTCGCGAGAAGGTCGAGCACCAGGGCCATCGCGACGAAGCTGTCGCGAACGTAACCCACTCGAGGATCGATCACCCCACCGTTTCCCTCGCCTCCGAGGATCGCTCGCTCCGCTCGCATTCGTTCCACAACGTGGATTTCACCGACCGGCGTTCGCCACACATCGCAACCCGCTCGACGCGCAAGGTCCTCCGCGACCCTTGAGGTGGAAAGATTCAGGACCAGCGGACCGCGACCAATCCTCAAAATGCGACTTACCGCGAGGGCCAGCGTGAGCTCTTCACCAATGTATCGTCCCGTCTCATCAACGATCGCCAGGCGATCGGCGTCAGGATCCTGCGCGAATCCGACAACGGCCCCGAGTGAGGAAACGACGGCGGAGAAGCTCTTCAGGTTCTCCTCGGTCGGCTCCGGCGGATGCTCGTAGCGCCCATCCGGCGTTCCCCCAAGAACCGTCGGCTCACACCCCAACTCCCTTAGCAGGCTTAAGCCGAGACGCCCCCCAGCGCCGTGGCAGGCGTCCAGAGCCACGCGAAAGTGGCGATCTCGAATCCCCTCGACATCCACGATCCCGAGCACTTTTTGAAGATGGAGACGATCGACGTGAGTAAGTTCCTCGACCGTGCCCAGCGCGTTCCACGAGGCCCAATCGAAATCCCGTCGCTCGACTCGATCGAGGACGGCTTTCCCTCGGGCGGGGCTGAGGACCATCCCCTCCGGCTGGAAAAACTTTAACCCGTTATATTCCTGGGGGTTGTGTGACGCCGAAATCTGGATGCCGCCGGCGGCATGACGCTCGCGGACGAGGATGCCAACGGTTGGCGTGGCGGTGGGCCCCACGTCCCAGACGTCGCGGCCGGTCGCCGTGACGCCCGCCACGACCGCATGGACGAACATCGGAGCCGACACACGCGCATCGTGCGAGACGATGATCGGTCCCGGCTGGCACTCCGACGCGTAGGCCGCCGCAAATTCCGAGGCCACGGAAGGGTCGAGGCCGTTGCCGACAACACCCCGGAGTCCGGAAACACTCGCGATTCGTGTTCCGCCCACTACCGCTTCTCCTCTTGAGCGTTCGATGCCAGCGAAGGATCAATTCGCGACTCACTTTAGAGAAGCGCGTGGGGGACGGGCAAGTCTCCGGTGGCCGCATCGAGCGACTCTTGGCAGCCACCCACCCTCTCCAGAGCTCTGGTGTCAGAACCAGTTTTCTGATGGACCCAACCCTCCAGCCTCGAGGACAGACTCCGAGGATCTCGAGCTCGATTCCGATGGAGGCTCGATTTCAATTCGCGCGTATACCACTACTCCGATTCAAGTTAGAATGGTCCCGGCAGGATCGAAATCCGTTCGAGAACGTGGACCGGCACTGAAACTGCGTGCGACCGCCTGGTGGCGTGAACCTCGCAGGTTTCTCCGAATCGTGATCTGAACAAACGTTCCAGACTTCGGGTCCCCGCATTGGGACAAGAGCCATGGCGATGTTGAGCCGAACTGGAACTGGACTTCTGGTGGCCGGTGGTCTCGCCGTGATCGGCGTGATGGCCTATGCGCTCTCTCTGGGTAACGGCGCGCTGGGGACCCATCGTGACGCCACCGCCGAGGTCGCGGTCTTCTACCCGGATTCCGGCCTCTGGCTCAATGTTCGACAGGGGATTCGGGCCTGCGCGGACCGAGGGCTCCTCGACGTGATCGATCTGGGAGGCGAGTCGGCCCTGGTTCGTTCCCGCCAGTCGGGACGCCTGGTTCGATTCACCTGGTATGGAGCGTCGGGGGTCTGGGACATTCGCGATACGCTTCGGACGCAACTGGCCAGCGATTCCCCACCGGTCGCGGTTGTTGGGTCCAGCAACACGGCGCTGACGGCGACACTCGCTCACGAACTCGCGAAGGGCTCCGCCAGGGATTCCGATCCGGATGCCGGTCCGATTTTGCTCGTGTCATCGGCCACCTCCGTTCTCGTGGAAGCTCCCTGGAACGAGCCCGAATCACCTGGTGAGAAGCGACAGGCAACGCAGCCCGATCGTGTGGCGTTACTGGACATCGATCCCGGACGAACCTTCCGATTCTGCCTGAACAATGAGCGGCTGGCGAATCTGGTTGTGGGCTATCTCTCGCTCCAGAATCCGGATCGGCCCGAGAAGGTGATTCTTCTGGTTGATCGGTACGACCCGTTCTCCAAGGATCTCGCGGGCTTCTTCGAGAAGGCCGTCGGGCGGACCTTTCCGGACACGCCGATTCTCCGGCGCGAGGTGACGCCCTCCTGGAACGGTTTTCCGGGGTCGCCAACCGTGGAGGAGATCCAGGTCGCGGACTCGGTTTGGAAGGAGGCCGGTGGCGCCCCGAACGGACGGAGCGTCTGGCTGATGCTTCCGCTTCAGGACGATCCGGCACGCCGGATGCTCGACGCTCTGGCCGCGAGGTCTCCCGAGGGACGGGTTCCGCTGCTGCGAGCGGTTTGCGGTGACGGGATCGGCCGCCAGATGTTGTGTCAACTCGCGGGGACCTTGCCCTTTCCTCTCTGGTGCGCGGCGTCGACCTCCGCGTATCTCCCCGGACTCGAAGCGCTGGACAGCAACGGCACCGCACAAATCGAGGCGGAGATTGTCTCCGCCCTAATCGCGGGTCTGGACCGATCCGATCGGAGCCTCGCCAGGGCCCTCTCGGGCCTGAGAATCAAGGCCGGCGCGCCCGCCGCGATGGGTCGCTCGCTGGCCTTCGACAACGGGGAGCGCACGGGTGATGATCTTGGCCACGTGCTCGAAATCCGGCCCGGCGAGTCGAGCGTGCTGGCTCATGCCCCCCAACTGGATGGGACCTGGCTGGACCTTCGCTGGATCGGCGATCGCTGGCAACCCATCCCGGCGCTCTCGGATGTGGTCCGACGATGAAGTGGAGAGATCGCCGGCTCAGGCTAACCTCGGTACTGCGGGGAACGCTCGGCACGCCGGGTCTGCTGATCGGTCTCGTCTCGCTCCTCATGTTCGGATTCAGCCTGGTGGTCCTCAAGCACGAGTACAACCGGCTTTCGGACACGAGAAGCGCCACGCTTCAGCAGGTGTTCGCCCGCTGGGTCCGTACGACCTCCTCCGATTATCTGGGACGCCGTAGCCTGATCGACGACGCGGACCTCTGGCGGCGATCGAAGCCGGCCAACGGCACCCAGAGCCGTGAACAGGTGGCGTTCTCGCTGGCGCGAATGGGGCGCTGGCTCGAGGAACAGAACCGACGATCGCCTCTCATCGAGGTGGTCGAGATGTGGCTTTATCAGCGGAACGATCCGCGCCCCGTGCACTGGCAATCTCATGCCCCAAGCACGACCGATACCCGCATCCTCTCTCACGTACCCGTGCTTCCCCCCTCCTCCGGAAGTCCGGCCGTCGCGCTGGATGTGCGCTACAGGATTCCACCCGAGTACGACCGAATCGCCAACGCGCTGGAAACCTCGTATCGCCGGCTTCTCCTGGCCGTCCTCGGACTCTCCGGTTACTCGCTTCTGTGTCTCGGCTACATGGCGTTGCACGCCCAGGCCTTGCGCGACCGAGCCGCGAGGGAGTCGGCGCAGCAGGCCACGCTGGATCTGGCCGACCGGACCTGTCACGAGTTGGGAAACGTTGCGTTCGTCCTGTCCAACGAGCGTCGAAATCTGACCGAGCATCTTGCTTTGGTCGAGCGCTTTCTCGACGAGGAATCGACCGCGATGGAGGCCGCGTCGCGTCGGGTCGGGATGGATTCCCACATGCTCGAGCGATTCCGAAGCGCCCTTCGACGCGAATACGCCGCCAGAGGCATCGATCCGGACGTTGAGTTACGCACCGGCGCGAGCCTGGCGCGCGACGTCTGCCGGCAGATTGCCGTCTGCTCGGATTATATCGCCTTGACCGTTCGAGAGCTGGACAGCTCGTTGAAGCAAAACGCCCTCCCCGTCGTTCGCGAACCGTTGATCGTCGAATCCTGTATCCAAGACGCTCTGACCTTGCTCGGTCCGAGCCTTGAGGCCGCCGCCGTTCGCGTCGAACGTCCCGATGGCGAGGCCGAGCCGATTCGGGCCCATGCGGACCGTCGGCTCCTGGTGCACGCGCTGGTCAACCTGCTCAAGAACGCGGTCGAGGCGACAACCGCAACGACATCGGCTCCGAGGATCACCGTGACAACTCGTCGAAACGGGTCGTCGGTCCAGATCGAGGTCGCCGACAACGGGCCGGGGATTCCCAAGGACCGCCTGCAACGGATCTTCGAGTCCGGGTACTCAACGAAGGGCGCCGGTCGGGGCCGGGGTCTGTCCATCGTCAAGGATTCGATCGAAGCTCAGGGGGGGAATTTGCAGGTCGTGAGCGAGCCGGGACGAGGAACGACGTTTCGCGTTTCGCTTCCGGTCGCGTCGGAGAAATCCTGAACCTTCGCGAACCGACAGAGCCCCCCTGTGTCTCCTCCTCCGAGCCGAGTTATCGCGCCTCTCACACGAGGTCCCCTCATGGATTTCGCCGACCTGAAGCTGGCTCGCCGCCTGGAAGAGGCTGAGGCTTGCGACAGCCAGGAATTCGCGGAGGCGCTCCAGCGACTCCGACCCGACTCGGATATCGCCGTCGAAACCATCGCGGGCGGCCGCGTCGTTTTCGCGGGGATGAAATCTCCCATGTCGGAGGCCCGCGGGCTGGGCCTTCAAGGCGAAGTTCGCGCCGAGGACCTGGATCGGCTCGACGCGTTTTATTTCGGCCGCGGCGCGACCTCCAAGGTCGGCGTTTGCCCGATGGCCGACCCGTCTTTGCTGAAGGGCCTGACCCGCCGCGGCTATGAGCCGTTCGAGTTCGAGAACGTCCTTTATCGTACGATGGGACCGGATTCCGAATTCGGCGATCCGTTGGTTGTTCCCGGTCTCGAGATCCGGCAGGCCACGGCGGACGAGATGCACACGTACCGGGACGCGGTCTTTTCCAACTTCTTCGGGGCGGAGGCGGCTTCCCCCGAGGTCGTCGATCTGACGGCCGCCCTGTTCCACATGCCACAGGCGATCCTTCTTCTGGCCCGACTCGAAGGTCAAGCGGTCGGAGGTGGCGCGGTCCTCATTCACGACGGCGTCGCCTTTCTCGCGGGTGCGGCCATCCTCCCGGCGTATCGCAATCGAGGCGTCCATCGCGCCCTCTCTCGGACCCGACTCGCACTGGCCGCGGATCGAGGCTGCGATCTCTTCGCGCAAGCGGCCCTGCCCGGAAGCGGCTCGCAACGCAATGCCGAACGCAACGGGTTCCGAGTCGCGTACACCAAGCTGATGATGGCCCGCACTCCACCCTCCTCTCGCGAGTCGTGACATCGACGGCCCGCGCCGGCCTCCCACGACGATTCCCATTGCCCGGTCAGCGCATCCGGATACAATGCGTCCCGCGTTCCGAAGGATCGGGCCGCGCGCTCTGAGGCCGTTGAATCACGGAGGAGGTCGTCTCCATGTCCCGTCGCTGCCTGGCGTCGATCGTCGTGCTGGCGGCGGCCCTGCACGGGCTTGGAATCGCTCGAACCGTTCTGCCGGCCCAGGACGGCATCAAATTCATCCGGTTCGCCAGGGCGTATCACACGCAACCCTGGATTCAGGCGGTCCGTGACGCCGACCAGCACCCGCTCTATCCCGCGCTCATTGCCTTGACCCAGCCCGTCGTCGCATCGGCCAACGGCCCGAGCGCCGATTCGTGGCGGATCGCCGCCCAGTTGGTCTCCACTCTGGCGTCGCTCGCGTTGCTGATCCCGCTCTTTGGCTGGACGCGCTCCCTCTTTGACGAGTCGACCGCGTCGCTCGCCGTCTTTCTCTTCGTGCTCCTCCCGCAACCCGCCGAGATCGGTCACGACACGCTCAGCGATCCCCTGGCCCTGTTCGCATTCACCACGGCCCTCTGGTGCGGGGAGCGGACGCTTCGGTCTCCCTCGCTCGCCTCCGCGCTTGGATGCGGCCTGGCCTCCGGGTTGGGATTTCTGGCCAGGCCGGAAGTCGCGGTCCTTCCCGCCGCGGTGCTGGCAACCGCCATGTCTTCCAGGATCGTTGTCGGCCTGAAAACGTTTCGGCATCCCAACTCGACGCTCAAGGAAACGTCTCCCGCGACCATGGGGATTCCACCGCTTCGGGGACGGTTCGCCGTCCTCTGCGTGGTGTTCCTGTCGCTCGTGGGTGCCTACGCGCTGGTCAAGGGAGAGGTCTCCGAGAAACTCGCGTTGCGCAGAAGCGCCGCGATTCCGTCGAGGCCCGAGGTCCATCGAAAGGCGAAACAGTGGCTGCCGCCCGGCCTGGATGACCCGCGTTGGGATTTTTCCCCCAAGGAGGAATCCGACGAGCCAACCCAGTTGAGTCTCGTCGAGGCCACGACTTCGTTGTTTCGCCAGTGGTTCGAGGTCATGGCCTGGCTGCTGGCGATCCTGTCGCTCGTCGGGGCCGTCCGCGTCAAGGCCGGTCCTGGCGCGAGATTGGCCATCGTGTATTCGCTTTTCTTTGGAATCCTTCTGGTTCGCCACGCCAGCCTGTTCGGCTACCTCTCCAGTCGGCACGTCCTTACCCTCGTGGTGATTTCGATCCCCTGGGCCGCGGCCGAAGCCCACCTCATCGGACAACGCCTGGCGCAACTCCTTCGATGGGATGAGGCTCGAGCCCGGCGCTGGGGGACCGTCGCCATCCTTCTGATCGCGTCGGCCGGTATCGGCGCTCAGCTCAAACCGACCCACGCGAGCCGTTGGGGACACTGGGCCGCCGGACGTTGGCTCGCCCAGAACGCGAAGCCCGGTGAGGCGTTGCTCGATACTCGAGGCTGGGCCTCCTTCGTCTCGGGTCTGCCGCATTACGACTACTGGCATGTCCGACAGGCGTTCACCGACTCCCGCCTCTCCTACATCGTCGTCGGTGCCGATGAACTGGCCGCCCAAAGTCGCCGCGCCGAAACCCTCCGCGCGATCCTGGCTTACGCTTGCGAGCCGGCCGCGGCGTTCCCGGAACGTCGGGGCGGGAACAAACCCGAGATCCTGATCTACCGATTTCGGCAACCGGATTCCTGGGAGGGATTGAAACCATGAGCCTCGGCGGCCTCCTGCAACGGCTGACCAGGGGCACACGATGGTCCTGGTCCGCCGACGAGTATCGAGCCGCCTTGCCCGCGGATCTCGATCAGACGGTCATGGCGCTGGACGCGAAGGATCGGTTCCACGCCAAGCAAGGACGCTCCACGGCCAGAGTCCGGTTCGACTCACCCTGGGGTCCGCTCTCCGTTTACCTGAAGCGCCACGATCGACTGCCCTGGTCGGCCCGGCTCGCCGCGCTGATCCATCCGGGAGGGCATTTCTCCCCAGGCGCCGCCGAGTGGGCTCACCTGGCGCGAGTCAAAGCCATCGGTGTTCCCGTGCCCGACGCGGTCGCGGTGGGAGAGCAGATCGGCCCCTGGGGACAGCTTCGAAGCTACCTCCTCGTCGCCGAATTGATCGGCTGCCGCGAGCTCAACGAGGTCTTGCCGGAACTCGCGAGAACGCGAACCCCCGCGGAATTCGACCGCTTGAAACGGTCTCTCGTGATCGAGGCGGCCTCGATCGCGGCGCGACTTCATCGAATCAAGCTTTTTCACAAGGACTTTTATCTCTGTCACCTCTTCCTGGACCTCTCGCCGACGAGCAGGCCCGGGAGACGCTTGACGTTGATCGACCTTCATCGCCTGGCGGAACACCGCTGGACGGCCCCACGATGGCGCTGGAAAGATCTCGCACAACTCCTGTTTTCGACGTATGGCGTCGAAGGCATCGACGATCGAGACCGGCTCCGGTTCTGGAAACACTACCGCCGGCGGATGTCCTTGAAATTCCCACGCTGGGAACGGCGCGTCATCCTTCGGAAGGCGAAACGATATCAGTCCCATAATCGCTGAGCCAGGACTACGCATGCATATCGCCTTGAATTACCAGCGTGTCGATCCGTCGAAAGGCGGGGCCGAAACCTACGTCGCCGACCTTTGCCGGCACCTCGTGGCGCAAGGACACGACGTGGAACTCTTCGCCGAATCGTGGTCGGAGGAGGCGATTCCTCGAGCGGCGCGCCGGGTCCGCGTCCCCGTTCGAGGGCGAACGCGGGGCGGTCGGATCTGGAATTTCGCGGTTCAGTCGGAACTCGCGCTGCGTTCCTCGTCTCACGATTGCGTGATCGGCTTTATCAACACCTGGCATCAAGACATTCTGATTCCCCAAGGAGGCGTGCATCAGGCCAGCCTGGACGCCAACGCGAGGCGCCACGCGAACGGTCTGAGCCGGTCCCTCTACCGTTGGGGCAAGCAGCTCAACCCCAAGTGGTGGTGGCTCTATCGCTCGATCGAGCGCCGCCAGTACGATCCCTCGCGTCCGACTCGAGTCGTCGCGGTCAGCGAGATGGTTCGAGGGCACCTGGAACATTACCACGGCGTGCCTCGCGATCGGATCGCCGTCATCCCGAACGCCATCGACGCGCAACGACTTCTCGTGGCGAATCCCGCGTCCGTTCGCGAGGAGTTCCGTCGGCGCCACGGCCTGAAAACCACGGATCTGATCGGCCTCTTCGTCGGCCATAACTTCCGGCTCAAGGGGCTTCCGGCGTTGCTTCGAGCGCTCCAGGCTCGGCGGCAACGCCCGAATTCCCCTCGAACGATTCACGTCCTGGTCTGCGGGGGTGGAAATCTCGGTCCGTTTCGGCGCATGACCCGGGAACTCGGGCTGGACGATTCGGTCCATCTGATCGGCTTCGAACCCGATATCCGGACATGTTATCACGCCAGCGATTTCTTCATTCTGCCCACGTATTACGACCCTTGTTCGCTGGTCGTCTTCGAGGCCCTGGCCTGTGGCTTGCCCGTGATCACGACGCGGTGCAACGGGGCCGGAGAATTGATCACGGAGGGCCGCGAGGGCTTCGTCGTCGATCATCCTGACGACATTCCCGCTCTGGTGGCCGCACTCGATCGCATGACGGAGGACGCCGCCCGGAGCGCCATGTCTCGGGCCTCGACCGTGCTTGGCCGCCAGCAATCGTTCGAGAATCACGTCGCGCGGCTGTTACAACTTTGCGAGGAGGTCGCCGCCTCGAAGCGTCGAGCGGCCGGCACGCCGCGTGTCCGACCGTCCGCGGTCGTTCCGGCTTGAGCCCACCGGTTCACGTCCGGGTGGGAAGGCGGATTTCAGGGAGGGATTCCATGCAGGCCATCGTTCTCGCGGGTGGTAAGGGAACCCGGCTCCGGCCGTTCACGCACATCTTTCCCAAGCCCCTCATGCCCTTGGGCGACGACAACCCGATGCCGATCCTCGAAGTGGTCCTCCGGCAGCTCGCCCGGTTCGGGTTCCACGACGTGACGATCATCACGGGCTACCTGACCGAATACATCGAAACCTTTTGCCGCGACGGCCAGCGATTCGGAACCCGGATCAGCTACCGCCGCGAAGTTCATCCGCTCGGAACCGCGGGCGGCCTGACCTTGATCGAACGACCCAGAGAACACGTTCTGGTCATGAACGGGGACATTCTCACGACATTAAACTTCCGTGACATGTATGACTTCCACGTCGCCCGCCGCGCGTCGGCCACGATCGCCTCCTACCCTCGCGAGGTCCCGATCGATTTCGGCGTGCTCGAATTCGGCGACGATTTCGACCGGAAGCCCGCGACGCTGGAACACCCAGGCGACCT
>CAZRGV010000017.1:19385-44859 GCA_964599655.1 uncultured Isosphaeraceae bacterium
ATCCTCACGTCCTCGTCGGTTACAAGGAAAAGCCCCGGTTCTCGTTCCAGGTCAGCATGGGACTTTACATCCTCAGCCCCCGCGCTTGGGATTACCTCCAGCCGGGAGAACCCTTGCCCATGCCCGACCTTCTCGAAACGATGCGAGCCGACGGACATCCGATCCATTGCTTCCGACAAACCTGTGAATGGCTGGATATCGGACGCCACGACGACTACGCGGCCGCCAACGAGATCTTCCAGGCCCGCCGTTCGGCCTTCCTCGGCGATGCGGAGCGGCCTCGACTCAAGATTGGTTAAGATCCGCCGATGAATACCATGGTTGCATCCGTTCTGGCGGTCGTTCTCGCCTACCTGATCGGCGCGATTCCCTTCGCCTATCTCGTGGTCAAGGCGATCAAGGGGATCGACATCCGAACGGTCGGTTCGGGAAACGTCGGGGCGACCAACGTCGGCCGCGTGCTGGGTTTCCGCTTCTTCCTACTGGTCTTCCTGCTCGACGTTCTCAAAGGGCTCCTTCCGACCTGGGGAATTCCCTGGCTCGTCCGTTCGGCGTCGGGCGTCGTTCCGCCGGACCTTCCGGTCCTCGTCGCCTTGTCGGCGATCCTGGGCCACAACTTTCCCATTTACCTCAAATTTCGTGGCGGCAAGGGCGTGGCCACCAGCTTGGGGGCGCTGCTCGCGCTGGACCTGATCGCCAGCCTCGCGGCGGCCACGAGTTTCGGCGTGATTCTGTTGATCACGCGGATCGTCTCGATCTCCTCCCTGATCGGCGGGCTGGTCTTCGTGGGCGTCCACTTCGTTCGCGATCCAGAGCCCTGGAGCCGGAATCATGTTGCGATGAGCGTGGTGACGCTCCTCCTTTTGGGGATGCTTATCGTGCGACACCGAACGAATCTGGCCAGAATCTGGGCGGGTACCGAACCGAAGGTGACGTTCGGCAAGAAGCCGCCCTCCCAGGGGCGCATCGTCCTGCCCCTAATTCTTGGGCTCCTTCTGCTCGCGGCCGTTGGCTTCGCGATCACAAAAGCATTGCAACCCGCCACGATGCGCTCGAATCGGATCGCGCTGGCGGTTGCCGCGCGCGTCGGAACCGGCCATCAACGCGCCGACCGCGTTGCGTTTCTCGACTCCGGTCGACGGCTCGCCGTCAGTTGTCCGCGATATGATCGGATGGTGATCTACCAGGTCACAGACTCAGAACCCCCAAGCCTCGAGCCGTTCCGTGATGTCAAGCTGGATGGAAAGCCCGTGGCCTTGTGCGCAACGGCCGACCGGCTTTACGTGCTTCAGCGCCCAAGCGGCGACGCCCGCCACCTCGAACCCGGCTTCTGGCGCTCGTACGACATCTCCGGCAATCCGATCGGCGAGCGCTTCCCGGTCGGGTACGACCCCGATGACATGGTTCTGACCCCCGACGGCCGGACGGCCCTTGTGCTTCTCTCCGGGAACGCCGAAGGGGAAACCAATCGACCCGATCCCGAACTTCTGGCGATCGAGGTCGGACGAAACGGCGCGCCCCCCCGCGTGGTTTCGCGGTTTGCCTTCGACCAGAAAGGCGACGACCCCGATCGACTGGTCCTTTCCGAGGACGCATCGCATGCGGCCGTCGTCGTTCGAGGAACGAATCAAGTGGTTGGCTTCGAACTGGGCGATCCGCTCCATCCCTCGTTGACGGGACGGGTTCCGATCGCCAATGGCGACACGCCCTACGTGTCCCAGACCGCGGGGGACGCGATCTTAATGCCGGTTCTCTCGCGGCAGGTCGAGGCCGTCGCGATCCCCTCCGACGCTGAGGCCGCAACGCCTCCAAGGAACGATCGTTCCCATTCGCAAACTGGCAGCGGCCTTCTGATCGTCACTCGGCCCGAGGACTCCACGTTGGAGGTGCTCGAAATCCAACCGCGAAGATCGCTCGGACGGTTGCCCCTCCGAGGGCCAGCCAACATCGGGGGCGTCATCCCGACCGGAATCGCCTACTCCCGAGAGCGAGAACTGCTCGCCGTCGCCAATCGTTCGGGGGGCGTTCACCTCGTCAAGGTCGAACGCCCACGACCCGTTTCGAACCGGATCGCGACCAAGGGTCGCCAAGGCGCGGTTCGTTGAGGTTTGGATCAAACCCCAATTCGGGAACGAGGCAGCCCCCTCCTCGCACGCGGGTATTCGCGGTCTTGACCGCGGGTTACAATACGCCCTGAGAAGGTCGGCGCTCGCCGACGACGTCTCGACTGGAGTGGTAACCGTCTGCTAATGCCCTGGCATCCTTCGAGGCCCGACGAGTCGTCGGAGGCACCGCCCCGATTCTGTCCGCGATGCCGGAAACCCCGGCCTGTGGCGGATTTCCTCTGCGAGGAGTGCGGCGAAACTCTGGCGGAACAGGGCTATTGCGCCGTTTGCGAACGGCACTGGCTTCTGCTCGAAGGAGAACCCTGCCCCAAGCACGACCTACCCCTCGGTATCAACGACACTCCAATCGATTCAACGCGGCATGAGAACGTGCCGATCGACTGGGTGACCGTCGCTCGATTCGATCAGGCGACCGCCGCCCTCGGAGCGCGACTGCGGCTCGATTCCGAAGGAATTCCCACATTCCTCGACGGTGAACGCATGGGGGGCGACGCGGCGTACCAGTTCGCGACCGGAGGCGTGAAACTTCAGGTCCCTCGCGCGCTGGAAGCCGACGCGAGGATTTTGCTCTCGCAAAACTGGAACGCCGCCGACGCCGACGATGACGACCTCGACGATGCCTGGGACGAACTCGGTCCCGAGCCGGGAGCAAAACGCCGCGCCGTCATGAAAGTTCTGATCCTCCTGTTTCTCTTCTATCCCCTCGTTCAACTCTTGATCGGTCTGGTCTTTCGACGGTGAGTCCACGTCCTCGCCGAAGGCCCAGAATTTGCTGGCAGGCTGTGCGGCGGAATCCGACGATCCGTTTGCATGTCATTATGTTCAGTAGTGGAACCCATTATGACGAACGTGCAGCATGGGTTCCAGTTCCTCGTGAAGAATCGCGCCGGCCACAACTCGGGCGAGATAGACGCGATGATCCTTGCCTTCGAGGCGATCCTCCAGCTCCGCGTCCAGAAACCCGAGCGCGTCGGCGAGGACCGGTCCGCCCCTGGCCTCGGTGGCTTCGTGGAGGGCCAACCCTTCAAAGGCATTGTCGCCCGGCTCAAATCCCCTCGCGAAATGACGGATCAGGCCTTTTTGCCCGGCCGCCACCTGGTTGAGCGTGAACCGGCCGGATTCCACGATCCAGTTTCCCACGAAACGGTCGCTCCGCACGGCCACGGTCAGCATCGGCGGCTCGAAACCGGCCTGCTGGACCCAGCTCGCGAGCATTCCGGTGCATTTTTCCCCCTGCCGGACGGTCAGGATGAAAATTCCGCTGGGGACTCGACCAAGGGCACGACCAAGCGGCGAGGGAAGGCTTTGAGACGTTTCCGACATCGGATTCCTCGGTGAACGGAGGTTTATGGTTATTGGCGGAACCGAGATGTTCAAGGGGCGATCGACGTTCGCCGGGCGTGCCCGATTGTACGAAAAGACCGATGGCTTGCCTCCGGGTCTTGCCTCACGAACGATTGAATCAGCGGGCTTCATTCGATACTCTTTTTATTTTCGCACTCAGCCGGCTGCCAGAATGTTCCAATCCGGGCACGGATAGGGATCCTTCGTTTTTCCGTTCCCCGCAGGCAACAGCATCGATCATCGGACCGTCCCCCCGTCCGATCCCTCGATACAGGCCATGCCCCGCACGGACCGAGGACTCGAATGTCGCAGGCGACTCGAAACGTCAAACTGGCCGAAATGCAGTACCGGGTCATCAAAGCACTTGGAGCGGGCGCCGGAAGTACTATCCTCCTGATCTGCGATAAACAGCTGGGCATCCAGTACGCCCTGAAGGTCGTGAAGCGCCAGGACGCCGACGACGACGTCTACATCAACCAGGCGCTTCACGAATTCGAGGTGGCCCAGCGTCTGAACCATCCCTGTTTACTCAAGATCTACGACTGTCAAACTAAGCGTAAGTGGTTCAAAACGCAGGGCGTCGAACTTCTGATGGAATATGTGGACGGCCGCACGCTCGACGACCTCCAAACGCGAGAGATCGGCCAGTTGGTCCTGATCTTCATCCACGTGGCCTCGGCCCTGAAGCACATGCACCGCCGCGGGGTTTATCATGGCGACCTGAAGCCTGGCAATATCATGCTTTCTCGCACGGGGGATGTCAAAGTCATCGATTTCGGCACCGCCTGGATCAAGGGAGAACCCAAGGACCGCGTTCAGGGAACCCCGCAGTACATGGCTCCGGAGCAGGCCAGCGACCGGATCGTCGATGAAAAGACCGACATCTACAATCTGGGCGCCACGATGTACCGGATGTTCACGGGAGAGTACGCCAATCTCGGCATGCCCTCGGCCCTGGACGGCGGAGTGGGAATCAACCGGCTCCGTCGCTCACCGATTTTCCATCGTCCGGAGATTCCCGGAACGCTGAACGAAACCATCCTCTCCTGCCTCGAGAACAATCCCGACCATCGCCCCGCGGGCGTCTTCGAGGTCAAGCATCAGCTTGTCGCGGTGGCCCGGTATCTCGGCCTGAGCCCCGAATCGTTACGGGGGTCCGAGGACGATTGAAGGGCCGTCGCGGGGGGACGTCCTCGGCCTGCGCCAACCGAACCTGCGCAACCGTTTTCCCAGATCGTCGGCGATCCGGCCGATCCATCCCCGGCCGAGAACCGTTGACGCAACCTTTGCCCCACCACGAAGTTCTGTCGAATCTCCGGTCAACTCCCCAACCAACGAGCCTCGTGAGGAAGGAATCCCGGGTGGAAGGACTCGGGCTCGGCCTGGCCGATTCCGGCCGCCGCGTCACGACAAAAAGCTCGGCTTGCGGCCCTGAAGCGGGGCGCCTACGATAGCGGGGTGATTCCTCGATGGATGACGGCCTCTGATGGACCTCACGCCCGCCCAAGGAGCTCATGCCGTACAACCCCGCCAAT
Organism: uncultured Isosphaeraceae bacterium; assembly: GCA_964599655.1. GTDB lineage: Bacteria > Planctomycetota > Planctomycetia > Isosphaerales > Isosphaeraceae > CAZRGV01. The sequence continues at coordinate 24,391 of CAZRGV010000017.1, forward strand.
CCGTTGATCGTGCAGGGGGACCGGACGGTCCTCCTTGAGGTTGATAACCCGTTGTATGCCGAGGCCCGAGACGCCCTCGCGCCCTTTGCCGAGCTGGAGAAAAGTCCCGAGCACATTCACACCTACCGGCTGACACCTCTCTCGCTCTGGAACGCCGCGGCCGCGGGCATGTCGGCGGAGTTGATGGTGGAGGCCCTCGAAACGTACAGCAAGTTTCCTCTGCCTCCGAATCTTTCCGTCGACATTCACGAGCTGGTGGGGCGCTACGGTCGCGTCCAGCTCGCGAGGGTCGATGGGCAGTTGCGACTGATCACTCAGGATCGGCCGCTGCTGGAGGAGCTCAAGCGTCAGAAGGGGGTGCGCGATTATCTCGGCGAGCGCGTCGACGAAACCAGCTTCGCGGTCGAGGATGCCTGCCGTGGCGTTCTGAAGCAGGCGTTGATCGCCGTCGGTTATCCGGCCGAGGATCTGGCCGGCTATACCACGGGAAGCGACCTCGACATCCCGCTTCGAGAGACGTCGCTCGCGGGTCTCCCCTTCCGCGTCCGCGATTACCAGCGGATGGCCGTCGAGGCCTTTCACGCCGGAGGCGACGTTCGAGGGGGCTCGGGAGTGGTTGTGCTGCCTTGCGGCGCGGGCAAGACCATTGTGGGGATTACCGCGATGGCCGCGCTCGGCAAGCACACGCTCGTCCTGACAACCAGCACCACCGCGGTTGAGCAGTGGCGTCGGGAAATCCTCGACAAGACCGCCTTGCTCGAACACCAGGTCGCGACCTACACGGGAGACTCGAAGGAAATCGCGCCCGTCACGTTGGCAACCTACCAGATCGTGACCTACCGGCCCAAGAAGGACGGCGATTTCCCTCACTTTCACCTCTTCAACGCCCGAGACTGGGGCCTGATCGTCTACGACGAGGTTCACCTGCTGCCCGCGCCTGTCTTTCGCATCACGGCCGAAATCCAGGCCCGACGGCGATTGGGTCTCACCGCGACATTGGTTCGCGAGGATGGCCGAGAGGAAGACGTTTTCAGCCTGATCGGCCCCAAGAAATTCGACGTCCCTTGGCGGGTGCTGGAGCAGAAGGGCTGGATCGCCGAGGCGCTCTGCCACGAGATTCGTCTGGGGCTCCGGGAAGACCGACGGATGGAATATGCCACCTCGGAGTGGCGTGACAAGTTCCGGATCGCCAGCGAAAACCCCGTGAAAGACGACCTCGTCGAACGGCTCCTCGATCGGTACGACCGACCCGAAGACCGCGTCTTGATCATCGGACAGTACCTCAAGCAGCTTCGGCGAATCGCCGAACGATTCGAGCTCCCCTTGATCACCGGGCAAACGAGCAACGCGGAACGCGACGAGCTCTACAACCGATTCCGACGTGGCGAGATTCGCAAGTTGGTTCTCTCCAAGGTCGGCAACTTCGCGATCGACCTGCCCGACGCCAATGTCATGATCCAGGTCTCGGGGACATTCGGAAGTCGCCAGGAGGAAGCCCAGAGGCTCGGGCGGATTCTGAGGCCCAAGAACGGCTCGGAGCCCGCCCACTTTTACACGCTCGTGAGCCGTGACACGAGGGAAATGGATTTCGCCCACCACCGCCAGCTCTTTCTCACGGAACAGGGCTATAGTTACGAGATCCTTGACGAGTCCGAACTGTTCGCTCAGGCGGGCTCCACGCCCAGGGCTCATTGCTGAGCCCGATCGCCGAGCGCGCCTCGAAGCGCTCAATCGACTCTTCCGCGGCGAATCCGACGATCTTGGAAAGGCACCCCGCGAGGCGGCTCATGTCGAGCGTTCCCAGGAAATCGACCCCGATCGAACGGCAGGCCTCGACCCGGCTGCCGGTCAAGCTCCACCGCCAAGTCTCGCTGATCCAGACGGCGGATCGCTTGCTCGCCGAGGAACTCCTGGCGCGCAAGAGTCTGGCCAGGCTCGTCGTGGGACGGCTCTCCGAAACGGTCCTGCTCGTCCGACCCAAGCACGAGGACGAGATCCTCGACGAGCTTCGTCGGATGGGCCATTCCCCTCGCGTCGTTCGTTGAGGATCGTTGTCGCATGGCCGATTCGCCCTTCCGCTCGGATCCCGCTGCCTCGAAACGCGCCGAGGATCCGGCCACCGCGTGGCGAGCGGCCCTGAAGCGGTACGAGCCCACCAGGCTTTGCTCGATCCTCCACGCGCTGGGACGCGAGGACGACCGAAGTCCGAAAGCCTCGGTACTGGCGGATCGAATCGCCGATGTCTTGACGGAACCCGAGAACCTGGAGCCGATTCGTGAGTCGCTGGGAACCGGTCCGCGCCTGGTCCTCGGGCTGGCCTCGTTCACCGAAACGTTCACGTTTCCGGCGCCTGGACTGGCGCACACGCTTCGCGCGCTCGGCCTCAATCCGGCCAGCGCGGTAGAACCGCTTCTGAACGTCGGGCTTGCCGCCGCGCGGCGAGGGGACGCTTCTCAGGACCCGATTCCCTTCGACGGCCTCTTTGACAAGGACGTGGCGTCGTCGGCGATCGACATCCTGGTTGCCCCCTCCGCCGTCTCGGTCGCACCGACGATCGTGCCGGACGGGGCAGAGCTCCCGGTCGCCGGGACGGCCGGGCAAATCCGAGAGGCCGACGGCCTCGAACCGATCGTCCGACTCGCGGCGCTCTGGCAAAGGCTCGTCGACGCGCCCCTTCGCCAGACGCAGCAACGACTCCTCTACAAGCGCGACCGAGAACGGCTCCACGAGGACCCGGTTCTCGCCGGGCCCATCTCCGACGCCCTCGAGCCCTTGCCGGACATGGTTCCCCTCTGGCTGTCGCTGGCTCGGAGAATCGGTCTGGTCGCCGACGAACCCGGCACCGACCGGGTCATCGCGGCACCGGCCGAATTCTGGAGTGAACATGCCTTCCACTTACCCCAGATGCTCGCCGTAAGTTGGTTGACCCTCTCGAACTGGCATGAGCTGGCTGGGTTTCAAGACGTTGATGGCGCCGGACGACTGGCCCTCCCGTTTGCGCGCCCCGCCGTGATGCTCTGGCTCGCCTCGAAGCCCGAAGGGGCCTGGGTCGCTCTGGACGACCTCGCGTCGCATCTGCGATCCGTTTCGCCCGACTGGGACCGTCTTGCCCTGGAGCTTCCCCCGCAATCGGCCCTCACCGGCCGGAAGGGCCCGCGGGGCAGGACGTCCGATTCCGTGGCCGACACGCAAGGCGTGCTCCGAGCCATGCTGCTGGGCCCGGCGTACCAGCTCGGGCTCGTCCGGTCCGCGCGGGAGATTCCTGGTGGGCGGGAACTCGTCCAGATCACGCCCCTCGGACGCTACGTCCTGGCCCTGGCACCGCCTCCACCGCCTCGACCCGAATTCTCGCACTTTCTGTTCGTCCAGCCGAATTTCGAGGTGATTGCCTATCGTCAGGGTTTGAATCCCTTCCTCATCGGTTTGTTCAGTCAGTTCTTGACGTGGTCACAACTCGGTGCCGCCCTGGAGATGAAACTGACCGCGGATTCGGTCTACCGCGGACTGGAATGCGGTCTGACGCTCGACCGGATGCTCGAACGCCTCCAGCGCCACAGCGCTCGCCCTCTGCCGGCCGGCGTGGCCGAGGCGCTGAGAACCTGGACTCAGCGTCGCGAGCGGATCGTCTTCCATTCGTCCGCCACGCTCATCGAATTCGCGTCGGCCGATGACCTGGAATCCGCGCTCGAAGACTGGTCGACCACGAACGGCGATGGCGAACGGCCCACGAAGCTGACCGACCGACTTCTCCTCGTCGTGGATGAAACCGGTATCCCTTTCCACCGCTTCCGGATTTCCGGCTCGCGTGACTACCGAAGAGAATCCGAGCCTTGCGTGGAGGTCGAGCCCGACGGCATCACATTGGCGGTCGACCTCACGCGCTCCGACCTCTTCATCGACGCCGAACTCGCCCGCCTCGCCGATCCGATCCCCCTCGAACGTCGGACCAATCCCGGCGAGTTACCCCGTCGTCGCTACCGGATCTCGACGGATTCCATCGCGCGCGCCTTCGACGAGGGACTCACCCCTAACGAGATTGAACATTGGTTCGAGCAACGCACGGGTGAACCCTGTCCGGCCGCCACGCGTTTGCTGATTCATGCCGCCAGCGCCTCTCCCGAACCGATCGTTGCCACGCGGCTCCTCGTGCTTCGCGTCTCTCGCCCCGACCTGATCGAAGGCTTGCTCCAGCATCCGTTGACACGGGACTACCTCGGTGAGCGTCTCGGGCCGACGACCGTTGTTGTCCCCGAGTTTGCGCTCGAGGGCCTTCGCCGCGCCCTCGATCCACTCGGGCTGAAGGTCGAGTGGAACGACGCCTCCTGAGCGATTCGCGGACGCCGAACCCATGCTCGTACGCTCTGTTGCTTCCGCTCCCGGATTGATGGATCTCACTTCGCGTGAACAAGTCGTTGGTTGTTGTCCGAACACCGCCCGCCGAACCTCACGCGGTCGATCGGCCTGAATCCGCATCGTGGTTCTCGATTGCCGATCGGCCAAAACGAGCCTCCCGCGAAACCCCTCAAGGGGCTTGCGGGAGGCTCGTGCACGGTTCTTCGTCATTCGAGTCTCAATGCGACCGGCAGACCCTTCGGAAACCAGGGTCCGGGCTAATTCCGCGACGGATTGGCGGAACGCCAGCCTTGGCTCGAGCGATTGACGCCCTTCGATGTCGGGGCCTTCGACGGAGCGGTGTCGAGGTCGGGAGCCGAGGCGAAGAGGTCGCTGTCCGCGGAGGGGGAGATTTCCAGCCTGGTCGTTCGAGGCTGTTCCGGCTCGCGCTCAAGAACCGCCGATCGGGACGAATCGATCGAGGACGAACGGTGATCGGTCGCCGCCGACGCCAATCTCGAGACCTCCGGCGCTGGGGCGGGCTTCCAGTGCGATCGCCCCTTCGACGCCGGGAATCCAGACTCGTCCGGCTCCGGAGCGACTTCCGTGATCTCCGGCAAATGCACGTTCATCAGCTCGGGCGGCGGAATCGGAATCATCCCACGATCGTTGACCTGGGGTGACTGAGCCCGGAGCTTCGAGGCGCCGGCGCCAGCCGTGGACGCCGCCGCGATCGACGGGACTCTCGAGCGGGCGGGTCGATCCTCGCTGGCGATCATCACGTCGGATCGGGACGGCAGCCGATCCGGTGAGGCATAGCAGACCGTCAATGGCACGCCCGTCTTGGTCTTGTTGCGGTCGAGCATGCGGTGAATGGTCTTCGGCGATGCGTAAAGGCCGTGGGCGCCTCGTGGACCGTCGTTGAAGTCGCAGACTCCGGCCACCAGGCCGTCGAGGGTGAACAGGCCGCCGCCTGATCGCCCCTGCTTGGGCGGATAGGCGCACTCGGTGGCGTCGTAAAGCCCCTTCTCGGTCTGGAGTCGAATGTGAGGTCGAGTCACCCAGGTGCTCCAGGCCGTGGCGTCGTTCCCCTCCGAGCAGCCCACCGTGGTGAGCGGCATCTTTTCGCGAGGGGTCCAGTCGGCCGGAACGACCCGTGAAAACGGGAGCCGCCGGCCCGGTCGAATCCGGATCAAGCCCACATCACCCGCGAAGTCGTAGTCGATCGCCTCGCCGGGAATGTCGGTCTCGGTGGGGTGCACCTGGGGAGTCCGCGTTCCGCTGAGCTTCCCATCGAAAAGGTCGACGCGGATTTTCAAGGGGAATCGTGAAGGATGGGGCTGCTGCGAAACGCCATCAATATGGAAGATATGAGCGCATGTCAGGATGATGGACTCTTCAGGCGTGCTGTAAATGAGCGTGCCCGAGCCATAGCCGATGACCGGCCTGGGCCGGGCGAGGTGATTGATGATCTTGATCCGCACCACGGTTTCCCAGGGGTGGTACGGGCTGTCCGTTTTGGCGGCCTCGGCCCCGTTCTCGGCATGGTCCTGGCGCCCGGGGGTCGGACTGGCCTGGTCCTCGGCCTCGTCCTGGTTTGGGATGAGTTCCTCGCCGGTTTCCTCGGGCGAATCGGCCTGTGCCACCACGTTCTTCGCCTGCCGCTGGTCAAAACGGGCCAGGGACTTGCGGTAGAGGCTGGCCAGGTCGTTCGCGGGCCGGGCACCGGAGATCCGGCCGAGCTCGCGACCGTTCGGTTCCACGACGATGAACGTCGGAACGCCGGTGACGTTGTAGCGTTGGGCGAGTTCGGGGTAACGATCGATATCGACGGGTTTGATGGGATAGCCCTTGCGCGCGAGGTCCTCGACGGCGGGCTTCATCTGCTGGCAAGGTCCGCACCAGGTGGCGGTGAAGTCGAGGATCAAGGGGCGATCTCGATCCGCCGCCGCGTTGGCCGTGGTGGCAAGGAGGGCCAGCAGCAGGTTCGCGATGGTCATGACTGACGGACTCCTTTCCCCGGGGTCATCCCGTCATGTCGCGCCGGGGTTCCGGCGGACATGAAACGACCTCGACGATGGGTGCGCGCCGCGGATCGACGCGCCGGCCTCGTCGAGGCTCGGACCGCGAACCGCAAGGAGCCAGTTCGATGCGCCGGTGGAAGGACCACGCGCCCGAGATCGGGCACCGGCGCCGAAAGAAGGGGAGTAATGGCGAGTGGTGGACGTCCGTGTCGGGTAAGGACCCCGACCCTTCCATGGGCTGGCCTTGGATTCTCGGCCCGACGGTCCCCCGTCGTGGGGGGCCGCGCCCCAACCCTCGTCTCGTGACCTGGGATCGGCGTTTTCTCGGAAATGCCGTCGCGGTCCCGGCGTGGGGTCGGGTCCGCGCTGATCGCTTCCTCCGTGCTCGCTGGCGGCCGGACCCTCTTGATCCAGCCCTTCCGATCAACGGACGGCGTCGCGTTCACCGCGGTGGGCCTCTTTTACTCGGAGTCGGTCTGTCTTGCCAGATCATTTGTCGGCAATCCGACCGAGCCTCTTGAGAGACTCGGCCGATTTTTGGTTCATCGACCTGGCCGACGCGCGAATTGAACCGAAAACCGGATTCTCCGAGCCCCGAGACCTCACCGTGATCACGACCCCCTCAATCATCACGCCAGGGGAGAAACGCCTCCGCAAAATCCGATCCCTCCCGGCGATCGGCACAGACCGAGCGCGGAAACATCCAGGCCAGGCTGGAGGGACATTGTCGACGCATCGAGGGTCCACCAACGGCATGACGGCGCAACAGATCCTCGATGAGGCGGCCTCGACGTCGAGACCGCCCCTGGCCGTCCCGGACGAAACGAACCCGAGACCCGTCAAGCCTCGAGCGGACGGAAGGTTGCGACGGGCCCCGGAACGGTGGACCGATCAGTCGAGGGTCTTGATCGCCAGATCCTTGAACCGAACCTCCATGGGAGGGCCGGCGTGGACCTGCAACGCGATGATGCCGGTCTTCGGGAACAGTTCGTCTTCGCGGTCGATGATGGTCGTTCCATTCAGGACGGCCGTCAGGTGGTTGCCCTTCATGGTGATCACGAAGTCGTTCCAGTCTCCTTTCTTCGCGATCTCGGCGGCTTTCTCGGGGGGATAGCGTTCGATGATGCCCCGCTTGCCACGCTCGTCGTAGAGAACTCCCCAGTAGCCGTCGGCGATGTCGACCTGCGGGCCGGCCACCGCGCCGTTGTCGGCCCGATGGCTCCGGACCTGGATGCCCGAGTTGCCATTGAGGATCTTCACCTTGGCTTTGAGCACGAAGTTGACGTGAGGCGCCTCGGTGACAAGAAACTCGTTCTTCTTGAGTTGCCCCTGGCGGGTCCGGCCGACAATCTCCCCGTTCTCGACGCTCCAGATGGTGGTATCGTCCGGCTGAACCCAGCCCGAGAGGTCCTTGCCGTTGAACAGGGGCTTGAACCCCTCGTCGTCGGCCGCGAACGACGGCCGACCGCTCGTGAGCAAGGCAAGGCAGGCCAGTGCGGCCATCCCAAACAACGCGTTCCGGTGGCGAGTCATGGTCGATTGCTCTCTGGTTTGGTTTCCGCGTGAAAACGACCCCGAAGAGGGGTCGGCCTCATGCCCGGCACTTGTAACCGGCCCGACCGGAAGGGTCAACCATCCACTATCCGTTGGATCGCTCGTGGGCCGCGGCGTCCTGTCCGAACGCGCTCGAATGGCGGCGTGATCCGGATTTCGTGCCTCTGGGCAGACGACCCCGGAGCAGAGTAGAATCGGTTCTCCGCTCGCGAACCATCCGGACGTCTTGCTTGCCCGAGCGCTGCCTCATGAGTTTCGCCGACGATCTCCGCCGGTTCGGCCCCGACGCATCGACCTCCGTCCGCCGTGACGAGGCCCTGGCGTACTGCGCCCGGTTGACGGCGACTCACTACGAGAACTTCAGCGTCGTCACCTGGCTGACGCCCCGCGAGCTTCGACCCGCCTTCCAGGCGGTGTATAGCTTCTGTCGATGGTCGGACGACCTGGGAGACGAGGTTGGCGATCGCCAGCGTTCTCGGGAGCTGCTCGGCTGGTGGCGTGGCGAGTTGCGGAACCTCTACAAGGGTCAGGCCCGCCACCCGGTCATGATCGCGCTCCAGGACGTGGTTCCGCGCTTCCAGATTCCAAGCAGGCCGTTCGAGGACCTGATCTCCGCCTTCGAGCAGGATCAGGAGGTTCTCGAGTATGAGACCTACGAGCAACTCCTCGACTACTGCTCTCGATCGGCCAATCCGGTCGGCCACCTCGTTCTTTACCTCGGCCGCTGTTTTGACGAGACCAACGCCCGGCTTTCCGACGCCACATGCACGGCGCTTCAGCTTGCCAACTTCTGGCAGGATGTCGCACGGGATCTGGCCATCGGCCGGATCTATCTGCCCCGAGAGGATCGGAGACGTTTCGGTGTCGCCGGCGACGACCTCCGGGCGCTCCGGTTCACGCCCGAGTTCGCGGCGTTGTTGTCGTTCGAGGTTGAGCGGGCCCGCGACCTGTTCCGGCAAGGCTGGCCGCTGGTCGAACGAATGCCTCGGGAACTGGCTGTGGATGTCGATCTGTTCACGCGAGGGGGTCTTAAGATCCTGGAGCGGATCGAGGCCCAGGGATTCGACGTCCTCTCGTCGCGCCCGGAGGTCAGTAAATCGGCGAAGCTTGGCCTGCTGTTGCGGGCCGTTTTTGGGCGGTCGCCACTTGCCGGACGCCCTCGAGCCGGAGGCCGATCGGGGAAACCGCGACACCCTTCCAGCGGTTCGCCGGCCGCCGAGGTCGCGGTCGGGAAGGGGAGGGGAGCATGAGTGTTCCTCTTCCCGAGAGCTATCGGTTCTGCGCCGAGCTTTCCCGCCGGGAGGCGAAGAACTTCTATTACAGCTTCCTGCTGCTGCCTCCCTCTCACCGCCGGTCGATGTGCGCCCTCTACAGCTTTATGAGGCACACCGACGACCTGGCGGACGAACCGGGAACCCTGGAGTCGAAGCAAGCCGCGCTGGAGTCCTGGCGGGCTGACCTCGACCACGCGCTGGGCGGTCGCGCCGAGGCCTGGCCGGGCCTTCCGGCCCTGGCCGACACGGTTCAACGTCACGCGATTCCCGCACGCCATCTGTTCGAGGTCATCGAAGGGGTCTCGATGGATCTGGAACCCCGGCCGTTTTGCACCTTCGAGGAGCTTTACGCCTATTGCTACCGGGTGGCGTCGGCCGTCGGGCTCTGCTGCCTTCATATCTGGGGCTATCGCTCTGAAGGCGGCCGGGCGGAGGCCCTGGCGGAGTCCTGCGGGATCGCCTTGCAGCTGACCAACATCCTGCGGGACGTTCGCGAAGACGCTCAGCGCGGACGGATCTACCTGCCTCGCGAAGACCTGGAGCAGTTTGGCGTGACGCCCGAGGATCTGATCTCGGCGCGGATGGACGGGAAGATCCGCGCCTTGTTCGAATTCGAGGGACGACGCGCCTACGATTACTATGCAAGAGCGCTGCCGCTCGTCCGGCTCGTCGCACCCGTGGGCCGGCCCGTACTGCGGGCCATCGTCGGCATTTACCGGGCGTTGCTGGACGAGATCGCGCGTCGAGGTTACGACGTCCTCACGCGCCGGGTCTCCGTGCCTTCCTGGCGCAAAGCGGCCATCACGGTTCGATCGCTGGCCGGCGGACTCCCCGCTCACTGACCATTCCAGACAGGGGAGGTCCGCTTGGACGGCAACACAACGCAATCGGTCCGGCAGACGCGAGGCGCATCCGCCTCCTCGTCGCGATGGTGGACGCTGCTCGACCTTCTGGCCATCGGCGTGTTGACCGCCGTGCCGTTCGTCGGCCATCGGATGCTTTCGCGCGAACCGGTCGATCCCGGTCCGGTGGTGATCCTGATCAGCCTGACCGTCGCGTCGTTTGGCGAACTCGGCTGGTGCATCGCCCGACGACGCGGAGCCAACCCGCTCGGCGGATTCTGGCTGGGCCTGGCGCTTGGGCCGTTCGGACTGTTCCTCGCCGCGTCGCTCGACAGGCCGTCGGTTGAGGCTGGACCCAACAAGGCCGGAACACCGGCGGAACCCGGCTCCCAGATTCGCGTCTGAGATCCACTGTTTCCGAGGTACCCCTTTGTCGACCATTACTCACAAGCCCCCGGAACCTCGCGTCGTGATCGTCGGTGGCGGGCTCGCCGGACTGGCGGCGGCCGTCGCGCTGGTGGGTCGTGGCTTGAAGATCACCTTGCTGGAAAGCCGCCCCCGGCTCGGCGGACGGGCCAGTTCCTTTCCCGACCCGGCCACGGGAGAGCTGATCGACAACTGCCAGCATGTTAGCATGAGATGCTGTACGAATCTGGCCGATTTCTGCGAACGGGTCGGCACGCGCGATCTGTTCCGGACGGTGCCGAGCATTGTCTTCCTCAGTCCGGAGGGGCACCGCTCGGAGTTGAAGGCGGGCTGGCTTCCGGCCCCGTTTCATCTCGCCGGCAGCTTTCTGAGGGCCGGATATCTGCGTTTTTTCGAGAAACTTCGCGTTGGCTTCGGCATGGCGTGCTTGAGGTTTGCCAAGGACAGTTCGACGGAGTCCTTTGCCGACTGGCTGCGCCGTCACGGTCAAACGCCCCGGACGATCGAGCGTTACTGGGCCACGGTTCTCGTCTCGGCCCTGAACGAGCGGCTCGATCAGATGGACGTCGGTCACGCGCGCAAGGTCTTCCTCGACGGATTCCTCCGTACCCGACAGGGTTACGAGATGGAGGTTCCGGTCGTTCCGCTCGGCGAGATCTACGGATCGAGACTGGAGTCCTGGCTGGCCGATCAGGGCGTGGATGTTCGGCTGACGACTGGCGTGAGGTCGGTGGAGATCGAAGACGGGGCCGTCGCGGGAGTGACGTTGCGATCGGGCGAGACCCTTGAGGCCGATTTTGTTGTCGTGGCCGTCCCCTTTGATCGCGCGCGGGGGCTTCTGTCGAACCAATCGAGCGGACAACCGGCCGAGCTCGATAAGGTCGAAGCGCTTCGGGCCTCGCCGATCACCGGCATCCACCTCTGGTTCGACCGCGAGGTCTGCCCCATGGAACACGCCGTTACTGTCGGGCGGACCGTCCAGTGGGTTTTCAACCATACGTTGATCCAGGGAAGGACGCCGCTCGAAGAAGGTGGCCAGTACCTTCAGCTCGTCGTCAGCGCGGCGTACGAGCTGGTTCCGCTCGACAAGTCCGCGATTCTTGAGCGGGCCCTGGCCGATCTGGCGGCGCTTTGGCCCGAAACCCGTGAGGCCCGATTGCTTCGATGGTGGGTCGTCACCGAGCACGGCGCGACCTTCGCGGTCCGCCCTGGAGTCGACGCCCATCGTCCGGCCCAGCGCACGGCGATCGACGGACTCTTCCTCGCCGGCGACTGGACCGCGACCGGCTGGCCCGCCACCATGGAGGGGGCGGTGCGCTCCGGCTACCTCGCCGCCGAGGGCGTGCTCGATGACCTTGGCCTTCCGATCCGGCTGATCAAACCCGGGTTAGCGTCCGGCCCCCTTGCCCGACTGTTGCTCGGTCCGTCACAAGACGAGCGTTCCGACGATCCGTCGAGGAGGAACCGGCTCCGGAACAACCCGGGGACAGCACGGAGCTCCGCCGCTCGGACCGTCACGTCGTCGTCCACCGTCGCGGACCGCGCTCTCCATCACCACACGGCCGCCCGACCCGAGAACCCGGAGCAAGGCGATGCCGTAGAACGCCCGCAACCCGAAGGAACGGGCGCGGCGAGCGGTCTTCAACAACTCGTCGAAGGACCGAACCCAGCCGCTTGACACTCGGTCCCGTCACCGCGACCCGACTCCTCGTCCTCTAGGATGCGTCTTCGAGCTCCGGTTCCTCAACCGGCTCATCCGTGATCGGTCGGGTCCACGTCACCGACGGTTCGGGTGGGGCGTCAAAGCCGGCCATGGCAACGCCCGTGAGAATCAGGGTCGCGATCGCGTAAAGAAGGATTCCGAGCAAACACGTCGCCGCCAGCGAGGAATCGCCGTTCGCCCGACCGCTCGCCGCGACCACCGCTGTTCCCAACATCGGCCAGAGATCTTCGTACGAAAGGGTTGAAAGATTCACGATCAAGGGCGTGCAGCCCGCCGCCGCCAGGGGCGAATACGGCACGATCGGAATGACCAACAGCATGTAGCCGCCGCTGACAAAGACGAGGATTCCCAGCGTGATTCCGATCGCCCAGGCCGTGGATCTCGCGCGAAGCGAGACGAAGGTACCAAGCGCCGCCGCGAACCCCGTGAAAACCGTGAATTCGACCAGAAGTGCCACGAAACCAAACAGATGCAGCCCACCCGCCACGAGTCCGACCGTCCAGAGCGCGACAAAGCCAAGTGCCGCCAGCCACAAGGGACGTATCGCGCCGACGTATTTTCCCAGGATCACTTCAGCGCCCGTCAGAAGCGTCGTTCGGAGGCTTTCCCAGGTGCAACGTTCTCGCTCGACGCTGACGCCCGTCGCCGCCATGGCCCCCACCAGGATTAGCCAGCACGGATACGCGACGCCCATCACGCCCCGGAGAAACCCGTTCAACTCGATCCGAGCCGGCATCCAGCCCACCCAACCATAGCCAAACGTTTGGACCTCGTCGAAGGCCGGCCCACTGAGCCTCCACAACCTGTAACCGATGAAAAGCGACACGACGAGCAAGCCGAGCCGGCCCAGCAGTCGCGGCAATCCCGCCGAGCGACCGACCGACCACTCCTTCCAGAGCATCGGCGACTCGCCGACCGGAGGCCGTCGCCAGACCGACCAGGAACGGCGACGTCCCACGTCCCGGCGGAACCCTTGCCTCTCGCCGCGGGCAATCGGTTTCAGAAGCGCCGTCGCCAGGATTGAGCCGACGAAACCGGCCGCCAGTTGAAGTCCGATCATCGGGCCAAAACGGTCCGATTGCGTGGCGATCCCAAGTCGTGTCGAGGCCACGGGGGCCTCATGATACGAGATCGGGTTGCTCCAGTCGACCCATGACGAAACCGGGCCAACCCAGCGATAGATCGCCGGCCAGGCCGTCGGCAGCACGCGCTCCAGGATCGGCGGCACGATCAGCCAGAGCCCAACGATCAAATAGACCATCGCCAACGCATCGCGCGACCGATCGACGAGTGTCGAGACAAGAATCGCCAGACCCGAGAGAAACCAGGCGAGCGAAAGCGAGACGACGTAGGCCCGCGCAACCTCTCGCGGATCAATCCCTCCCAGCAAACTCAGCAGACTCAACACCGGGACGCTGATCGCCAGAAGGCTCCCGAGGTACAACCAACGGGCCGCCAGCTTGCCGAGGACGATCTCCGCGCTGCTCAGCGGACTGGCCAGCAGGTCGTCCAGCCTCCGTCGCTCTTTGTCACGCGCGATGACGCCGACAACCAGAGCCGGAGTCATGAGGAATACCAGATAATCTTGAGTCGTGGCGAACTCCCGAAAGAGCGCCTCGGCGATTCGGGAGGCACTCGGCCTCGCTCCCGCCCGTGAACCACCCCCCGCCCCCAACTCGTAGGAGGAATAGCTCAGCACCATCGAGCCGAGCAAAATCAAGCCAATCACGAAGCGAAGCACGAGGTAACGGAGCCGCCGCGAGATCGTGATCCACTCGAGTTGAAAGACCGGTCCGAGACACATCGCAACCATCCCAGGGCGAAGGGGCTCGATCGGGTTCCGCTTGTTTCAGCATACGGCCCATCAATCCGTTTGACAATCGTCTCAACGAATTCCTTCGTTGATCCACCGAGCGCCGGGACCCTTCGGCGGGAGAACTCAGGAGTGGTTGGGGAGTTTCCAGAGGATGCGATATACTGCAACGTCCGTTCCTGAGGTTCCGGAAGAGTCCCGAGCGAGGAGATCGAGCTTGACGTTGTCTACCCCCCCCATGCACGTCGTGGTCTTCGGTCGGCCCGGAAGTGGGAAGAGCACTCTCGCGGAACGATTGGGCGAAGACTTCGGCTACACCTTGATCCGGACCGGCGAGATGCTTCGCGAGGCGATCCGGCGCCAGGATTTCCTGGGCCAGCGCGTGGCGGTTCATCTCGCGAGCGGCAACCTAGTTCCCGATCCCTTGATTTTCGAGCTTCTGGAGCAGTCGCTCGAGGCCCCGAACGAGAAGCGGCTGCTCTTTGACGGGTTTCCCCGCACGATGGGTCAGGTGCCGCTGCTCGAGAAATTCGAGCGCAAGCTGGGCTTCGAGATCGAGTGCTACCTGGAAATCGCGGTCCGTCGTGAGGAGGCGGTCCGTCGCATGACCGGCCGGCGGATCTGTCCCGTCTGCGGAGCCACGTATCACGTCCATTACCGGCCGCCGAAGGTCGACGAGCGTTGCGACCACGACGGCGCCCCTCTGGAAGGACGCAAGGACGACGCGCCGGAGGTTGTCGAGGTTCGGCAATCGCTTTACGACGAGCACGCGACGCCGATCCTCGAATACTACCGTCGCCACGCCCCCGATCGGTTCGTGCAGGTCAACGGCGAACAATCGCTGGAGGACGTTTACACGGAAACCTGTCGGAACCTGGCACTTGCCACGGCGGTTCGCTGAAACGAATCCAAGTGTCGGACAAGCCTGGACCGGTTGGTTCCAGGTCCGCGCCTGGCTCGGGCGGGAGACGATCTCCCGCCCTTGAGCCGGACGATTCAATTCACGTGGGACGCCGCGGGCTCGACCTCGCGAAGCTCGGGCCAGGGTTTCGTGGCCTTGAGGTGATCGGCGAGCGTTCGAGGCCACACCCAGGCCGAGGCCGAATCGCTCCAGAGTCGCACGGTTCGGGGATAGAGCAGCGCGACCGCCTGCGGCATGTCGAGCACGCGGTCAAGATTCAAGAACGCGGGACCTTCGTCGACGTTGGTCGGCAGATGGCTGAGCAGGACCGTGGCAACCTCGGGCTCGAAAACCGACGCCCAGAGGGCCACGGGGGCCATTTGCGCGTCACCGTGGAGCCAGATCGCGCCGACCGGAACATCCAACGCGCCAAGCGCGGCGAGCGCGCGACGGACATCGTAAACCCGCATCCCGTCGAGGGTCTGGCCCAGAAGGGCGAAACGCCGTCGGATGTGCGTTTCCTTCTTCTCCGGCCAGGCTGTCGGGCCGATGCCTCTCGTGGCGATCAAGCCCAGGGCCGTGTTGTTGCTGAGGGCGTTACGCACCTGGTCGATGTGCGGCAACCCGGCCAGGTCCGCCTTTTCGTCCTGGAACTTCGCGATCAAGCCGTCTCCATAGTCCCGCCAGTTTTTCGGAGTCGCGACGACGAGGGCCGTCTGTTCGGGGGCTTGATCCTCGGCCGAGCTGAACAGCCAGAGGCGAAGCCGAACCCCACGCTGGGAGTCGAAGTCGAAGCCGCGAAGCCGAATGCCATCCCGCGTCTGATCGACGGCTTTCTGGACGTTGAGCGGAACCTCCTGGCCCGGTTCCGGCCATCCACCGAAAACCTTCTCGCGAAGTTCCTTCATCCAGCGATTCTTGAGGGAATCCCATTCCCCCTGGGAATCGGGCACCTCGGGAAGGGGGGCCTTCGCGACAAACGTTTCCTGGATCTTATCGTTGCGATGATCGGCGGGCACGTCCCCCGGCTTGAGGACCTTGAGCGCCTCGATCGGGATCGTTCGGTCGGGCTCCTTGATGTCGGACAGCGACACATTTTTTCCCTTGAGCCACTTTTCGAAGAAAGCGAACGAGGGATGCCGGACCTCCTCCGAATCGACGTGTCCGCCCGAGCCGATCACGATCCCGAGCCGGTCCAGATCGCCGTACCAGCCGTAAACCGTCTCCAGTTGCTTGTAAATCCGCCGCACCCCGTTTTCCGGGAAGATCGGATCCTTGTCCGTGTTCTCGACCAGAAGCGGCTTGGGAGCCACGAGCGCGGCGACAAGGGGATAATCCCATCGATACGTGTTCACAGTATACATGCAATCACAATGTCCCTCGATGACGCCATGAGGATACGGGCCGTCCGGAGCGCCGGCGACCACGTGATTCTCCAGGTCGGTGATGCCCGCCACGGGAACGACGGCGGCCACCCGGTCGTCGATGGCACCCACCCACCACGAGGTCGCTCCGCCTCCCGAACGGCCGGTCACGCCGATCTTTTTCGGATCGACCTCGGGACGGGAGATGAGGTAATCGATCGCTCGCACGCCGTTCCAGGCTTCCACGCCCGCGGACGTGTAGCCTCGCGACTGCCACCACCACATCCCCTCGCGATACGTGCCGTGATGAATACCGGGAAGCTCGCCGAGCTGAAGGGTGTCGACCACGAGGCAGACGTAGCCGTTGGCGGCATACCAGGCCGCGTGATGCTGGTAGTGGGCCTTGTTGCCGTAGATCACGCCGTCCTTCTCGACCTTCGCGTGGCCGCAAACGTAGAGAATCGCCGGCAAGGGCTCCTTCACCTCCTTGGGCCGGTAAAGGTTCCCGGTGACGTAGAGGCCGGGCCGGGATTGGAAGACCAGGTTCTCGACCACGAACTCCGGGCGCTCGACCGTTCCGGTGATCCGGGCCTTCAGGTCGGTCTTCTCGGGCAGCGGCCAGAGACCCAGCATGTCGAGCAACTGGCGCTGGAGTTCGGGCCTCCTGGCTTTCCAGGCATCGGCCGAGTCGATCCCTCCCAGAGGTTTCGCCGCGATCCGCGCCGTCTCCGCGCGGAAGTATTCGTCCAGTGGTACCTCGTCGTCGGCGAGAGCCGTCGTGGCGAGAGCAAGGAGGCTCAGAACCGTCAAGAGTCGAAGCAGCATCGATGTGTCCTCGTTGATCCACGGGGGACTCGTCCCGTTCGGCCCCGTCGCGTACCATTGGACCCGCTTCGGGCGCGCCGTCCAAGCGAAATCCTTGGCCGCGGCGAGCCGGCCGCTTACGATGGACGGCTTCTCCGTTCGGCCTCCATCCGGAACAGAAACGGCTTTGCCGGGAGACTCCCCGATGCGATCGGGTCGCTCGATCTGGATTCTCGTCCTCCTGTCGATCCTCCATTCGACGAGCCCCGGCGCCGGGACCGAACCGCCCGTCGAATTCAAGCTGATCATCCGGGTTTACGCGCTCGGCGAGACACCCCTTGGCCGGTCGGAGTTGATCGTCCAGGATCGGCATGCCTATCACTTCGCGCCCAACTCGGATGAAATTCTGCTCATCGATTCCGCGTCGAAGCGCGTGGAGCTGTTCGATCTCAAGCGGAGGATTCAAACCCGGGTCACCTTTCAGGAGCTCGACAACGCGCTCAAGAAACACCTCGAACAGGAGCGCGACCGGGCCAGGCGGCTGGAGTCGGAAGGCGGCAAGGCCAACCGGGTCGAGGCGAAGAGGATTCGCAACCTCTGCGATCCCGCGTTTCAAGCCGAGTTCGACGAGACGAAAGGGCGTCTCCGCCTGAGCAACCCCGCTTCTGAGATCGAGATCGTCGGTCGCGACGAGCCCGACGCGTCGCGACGGGCCGTCATCTTCGACGCCCTGAACGCCCTCATCAAGCTCTCGTCGTACCGGGAGGTCACCGGGGCGGAGCCATTTACCAAGCTGGAGGCGATCTGGCAACTCGGCGCGAAGACTCGGCTTCGCCCGATCGAAATGATCTGTCTTTACCGACTCGGCGATGAGCGCGTCCGACTCCGTTGGACCTATCAGCTCGTTCCCGAGTTGACCGATCGCGAGCGCCGGGCCGCCTCGATCCTCGAACAGTTCCGGGCTAAGGCCCCTTTGGCCACGTTCAAGGACTACGAGGAGGTCTTCGGAGACATCCCCGACGAACCCTGATCGCGCCTCGATGGACGCCGTTCAAGACCAGAGCGATCCGGTTCCATTAGCCGCTCGAAGGCAGATCGCGCCAGAGGAAACCTCCAAACGCAAGGATCACTCCAACCAGTCCGATCGTGGAGAGAATCGCCAGGTTCCCCGCGAGCTGCTCGGCCCGGACCACGGCGTCGACCGGGTTGTAGGCGTTGAAGATCGAGGACTTCAAGAGCCAAGGCTTCCAGGGCGAGGTATCCATCACGGGAAGAACCGCGATGAACCAGCCCACGAACGAGGCGATCGTGACGACCGAGGCCACCAGCATCGGACGCCAACGCACCCGTTCGATCGCCGAGAGGAACAGCGTGTAGCCATAGACGGTCAGCCCCAACGCCGAGAGGTTCGCCGCGGGCTTCAAGAGCAATCGCCACGTGGGTGGGTCCTCGATCGGGTTGAATCGCGTCCCCACAAGATTGCCCGCGACGAGGGCCCCGACCAGGAACAGGATTCCAAGGATCGCCACCAGAACCTGGGAGCCAAGGTAGGACGTCCTCGAGATCGGTCTCGAAAGGATCAGGTCCATCGAACCTCGCTCCAATTCGCCAGCGACGGCGAGCGAGCCCCGGCTGATGCCCCAGACCACCACGGGAAGCCAGAGGAACGGGTGCATCCAGAATCGCATCTCGAACGCCGCGGTCGACAACTCGGCGTTGTCGCCGGCCATCTGACGAAGGAGACGGGTTCGTTCCGGTCCCATCTGGTTCCGGAACCGGTTCATGGTCAGCCAGGTGACGTACACGTTGAGCCAGCCAAAGAGGAACATCGCGCCGGCCATGATGAGCAGCATGGCTCGCGCGTCGGCCAGGAGCTTGCGAATCAGGGTCAGAGCTCCACTCATGGAAGGACATCCTCGTCGGGGCGCGCGTTGGGTCCATGATACCGGTCGTAAAGACTTCGAATATCTTCCGTCCCAATGGCGATATCGACGATGCTCTGGGTTCCGAGCCAGGTCAGCAACGGCACGGCCTCGCCCCGGTGCTCCAACAGGACGACCTGCCCGTTCCGCTCGCGAACAGTGAGCGCCAGCTCTTCCGGGAACGTCTCCGGAATCGTTTCCGCGAAGCGCGCCAGAATCATCCGGAGGCTTCGGCGAGCGTGCATGTCCTCGACGTGCATCAGCCGTCCGAGTCGCATGATCGCGATTCGGTCGGAGACCTGCTCCACTTCCGGCAGAACATGCCCCGAAAACAGGACGGTCTGTCCGGCCTGCCGAGCCTCCACGACCAGTCCCAGCACGTCATTTCGCGCCGACGGATCGAGGGCCGAGGTCGGCTCGTCGAGAATCAGGATACTGACCGGATCCGAAAACACCTGCGCCAGCGCAAGCTTCTGTTTCATCCCGGTGGAATACTGCCGAACCTTCCTCCTCAGATCCAGTCGCATGATCCGCTCAGCGATCGCGACGGCCCGGTCCAGCCCGACTCCCCCTCGAAGCCCGCTCAGAAACTTCAACGTGGCCAGGCCGGTCAGGTGGCCATACAAACGCAATTCCCCCGGAAGGTACGACGCGAGGCGACGGACCGCCAAACTCTCCCGCCAGCAATCAAACCCCGCCACGCGAGCGCTACCAGCGCTCGGACGCATCAGCCCCAGAAGCAAACGAATGGTCGTGGTCTTCCCCGATCCGTTCGGACCGAGCAGGCCGAAGACCTCGCCTCGACCGATACTCACGCTCAACCCTTGCAGCGCCTGCACCCGACCATAGCGCTTCGAAAGACCAAAGGTCTCGATCAACGGCGGACTTCCGGTCCCGACCATCGCCTCGGGCTCCTCCTCAGAATCCCTCGGTGCCGAATCCGTGCCCCCAGCCCTGAACGGGACGGCGTCGCCAACCGACTCGGGGCGGCCGAACGATCGCGACCAAACCCGCCCCCTCAAGAATGTCCGTCCCGGCGGTTCGCATCAAGTCGACGTTGGGGATTTCCTCCCCCGTCACCCGTCGTTCGCGACAAGACGTCGGGTGGCCCTGGTGGCTTGTCCACCAGTGGCTGCGTCGGGTGATACTGGATTCTTGTCCACTAGTGGCTGAGTCGGGTGCCACAGGTGGCTGGTCCACCAGTGTCTTCGAACCAGAGCACTGGTGGACAAGCCACCAGTGCCACCCGACCGGAATGGGTGCCACTGGTGGCTGGTCCACCAGTGGCTGCGGACCAGAGCCCTGGTGGACAAGCCACCAGGACCACCCGACGGCGTTCCTTCAGAATGGGTGCCACTGGTGGCTGGTCCACCAGTGGCTGCGGACCAGAGCCCTGGTGGACAAGCCACCAGGGCCACCTGACGGCGTTCCTTCAGAATGGGTGCCACTGGTGGCTGGTCCACCAGTGGCTGCGGACCAGAGCCCTGGTG
>CAZRGV010000017.1:44959-60985 GCA_964599655.1 uncultured Isosphaeraceae bacterium
CTGGTGGACAAGCCACCAGGGCCACCTGACGGCGTTCCTTCAGAATGGGTGCCACGGGTGGCTGGTCCACCTGTGGCTGCGACGGGCCCGGAGCACTGGTGGACAAGCCACCAGTGCCACCCGACCGGAATGGGTGCCACGGGTGGCTGGTCCACCAGTGGCTGCGGACCAGAGCCCTGGTGGACAAGCCACCAGGACCACCCGACCGGAATGGGTGCCACGGGTGGCTGGTCCACCAGTGGCTTCGAACCAGAGCCCTGGTGGGCAAGCCACCAGGGCCACCCGACGGCGTTCCTTCAGAATGGGTGCCACTGGTGGCTGGTCCACCAGTGTCTTCGAACCAGAGCCCTGGTGGGCAAGCCACCAGGACCACCCGACCGTCGTTGGCGACAAGACGACTAACAGGCGTTCTCCCGAGCCGGCGAGCCCTTGGGCTCCGTCGGCGACCCGACTCCCAAAAGCCGGTCAATCGCCGAGTCGGTCCCCAAGCGCCGGACCAATCGCAAGACCGCCAGCTCGTCGGTGGTAAGCACCACCAGGTGCCCCGCAACGTTCGCGTCGGGGTCCTCACCCGCGAGATAATCCAGCGTCACGCCCAGCGCTCGAGCCAGTTCCGCCGCAAGCCCCAACTTCGGCTCCTGCGTGCCGTTGAGAATCCGGGACATCGAGGAGCGAGAGATTCCCACTCGCTCCGCCAGCGCGGAGTGATCGAGGTTTCGCAACGCACAGAGTTTTCGCAATTTCTCCGAATGACCCATGCCCCCCGAAGATATGCCGCGAAGTCGCCTCGAGGCAAGGGTTTCCAGAAAAAATGCCTAAAAAAGAAACAAAATCCTTGATCGCTGACAAAAAAGGGAATATGATGCACCAACCGCAATCGCATTGCGATTCTGTCAACTGCCGTTGCAATCCACGCAACTCGCGCAATCCGCACAGACGCGATTTTCTTTCGACGGGGAGGCAGGGGAGACTCAGATGACGGAAGACCGTTCCAGAATCCTTGGTTGAACACGTCGGTTCTCGACTCGAGGGGGCGTGGCGAAGGGCCCATCCGTCGAGTCGGGCGGACGGTTTTGATTCGGGTCCGGTGTTGTGTCGATTCCCCACAAGGACTCCACGACGTGACGCGGCTCAGGGACGGGCGCAGCTTGTCTGCTTGTTCGTCGTCATCCAGCGCGTTGAGTCCCTGGTTGACGGATCCTGCACCGAAACCACCGGGACAGCCCGATTCCTCGAGGTAGAGGACCATGAACCGGTCAACCACCCGCTCTCTTTCGAACACCACGCCCGCATTGTCCATCCATCGTCCTGACGTGGAAGAGAGAAACACGGCGACATGGAGGATCAACGGTTACCCGGCTCGGATCATCATCTGGACCAGCGAGGAATGGGAGCGCTTGGAGAACCGGCCAACCGATGCCCAGTATTACCCATGCGGCGTCTGGTGCGCGCTCCGGCTTGACTGAGACGGATTCGCCCGGAACCCGTTCCGTGTTCGCAGGGTGGGCATCACCCACCGATCTTCTGACAGCGCAAGCGGCGATTCCGTCGGACTCCAGGGACGGGACGCGGCGTTTTGCTCGCTGGGCCGCGAGTGGTCGAACGCGAGTGCCCCGCCTTGGGTCAAAGACCGTCGTCAGCGGCTTTGCTTCGAAGGCTGTGATCGCTGGACAACCAATGCCGAAGTAAGCCGGACGGGTCGTCCGTGAAAACGCCATCCACGCCCAACGCCGCGAGTTGGTCCGCCAGACCACCCGAGGAGTGATCGTTCACGGTATAAACATGCACGCGAATTCCCGCGCGATGCAGCGATGCCAGTTCCCGAGCGCGGAACCGCCCGGATGCCGGCGGGTTCTCGTCAGGGAGCGACTCCCGAACGGCTTCGACGGACGGGTGAAGGGCATCCGCTCCGATCGTCTCGCGACCGTCGGAGGTGGCATGTTCTGGCCACCGTTCCACGAGCAGCCCGGTCGCCAGGTCGGGCCGGCTTCGAGCGACAAGGGCCACCGACTCGCGGTTGAACGACGAGATCAGGACGCGGTCGGAGGTTCCGGTGGCATCGATCACGGCGAGCGCCGCCGCGATCAATCCCGGCTCTGGCGTCTCGCCGTATTTCAGCTCGATATTGACCAGCCAATCGAGTTCCTGAGTCAGTTCGAGAGCGTCCTGAAGCGTCGGAATCCGGACTGCGCCCGACTCGATGCGCCGGCGGAGTTCCGGATTCAGGGCCGACCGGGTTCCAAAGGCCAACGCGGTTCTCGGTCCTCCCCTCGGGTCGAGAAACCAGCCGCCGGCATCGAGGGTCCGAATCTCGTCCCAGTCGAATTCCGACAGCGGGAAACCGCGCTCGGCCCGAGGATCACCCTGGAACGACAAAGCGACGTTGGTCGTTCGCCGAAGCGTCGGGTCGTGGAGGACGACCGGAACGCCGTCTCGAGTCAACTGGACGTCCAGCTCCCAGGCGTCGGCCCCCGAGGCGTGACCGATCCGGGCGGCTTCGAGCGTGTTCTCGGGCGCGTGCGAGGAATCGCCTCGATGCGCAAAGACCATCGGCCGTCCGAGGGCCCAGGGCCGTCGGAAGCGGTTTTGAGTCGCGCTCGAGGGCTCTGGCCCGACGCTCATGGCCGCCAGCGGGCATTCGTGCTCCGCTGAATCGACCACATCAGCGGCCCCATGTTATTGACCATGACGGGTGGGGTCGGGTTGATTCCGCCGTAGAAGATTCCCGTGTAGCCCCCCATCGGATACCCATAACCGTACGGAGACATCATCCCATACGCCGGATAGCCGTAGGAGTAGGGGTTATAGCCGTAGCCGAAGCCCATGGGGCTGAAGCCGAACGCGCCGAATCCTGGTCCGGCGACCGCGCCGGGGACGCCGAACCCGCCCATCACCATGCCGGGTCCACCTCCAAAGCCCCCGGCGAAGCCAACTTGCGCCTTGGCGGTCGTCGCCAAACCGAGCGCCAGCCCCAACACCGCCACACCCAAGCCGCGGATGACCATGGGATGCTCCTTCTCAACGGGTGTTTGGGGCCTTGCTCATGAATGCAGCGGGAGCAATCGCCCCGTCCTCTCCTATCTATCATAGAGCCGTTCGATCGTGAGGGAAGCCACGTGTCCGTGCATTTGCGCTCCGCGCGACACCGGCGGGGGGGTGGTCTCCTCGTCGAATCGCGCACGAGTCGGGCTCGAGGCTCGTCAGGGAAGGATCGCGTCCAGGTTTCCGATCGCGACGAGCCCTGCGGCGTTGCTGAACGTCCAGGTCCGGCCATTCGAACTCACGGCCAGGGCGTAAACGCGCCCCGGCTCCTCGTGCCCCTTGAGGACCCGTTCTTCCGATCGGTCGGCGAGGTCCAAGACCCGGACCGTCTTGTCCTCCGACGCCGAGGCCAGCCGCGTGCCGTCCGGGAACATGGCCAGTGCGGTGATCGGCCGGGCATGTCCCTTGAGTGGAGTGTGGCTGAACTTCTCACGCTTGCGGGGAAACTGAGCAAGGCTCAAGCAGGCAAGCATCGCGAGAAGAAGCGTCCGAGCCCGAATCCGCAGCGGGACGCCCCGAGGCCGGATACCTCGCCTTGACCGGGTCCGTCGAACCATCGAGAGCCTCCGATTCGGGGGGGGAATCGGGTCCGAAACCGGGGACGCGGCATCATTCCGAATTCGATCGGAGTGAACGCTGGGCCCCAAGCGGGAACCGAAGGGACTTGGAGCCGGAGCCTCAACGCGGCATGATGTTTGGGAAGACACCGAGTCAACGCCCCGCCAACGTCTCGACCGACCCCGAGCGGTCGCGCGAACCTTCAACATGGAATTGCGAACGATTGACGTGATCGCCGGCCTTGTCCTCCTGGCCGCCGCGGCCTGGATGGTCGGGAGCGTCTCGCGCAATCGTCGACTGTTCGAGGAGCTCGCCAACGGCCTCCGCGCGTTGGCGGACGGCCAGCATGTCCGGCCGATTCGCGGGACGCTGAGAGGTTCGCTCGGAACGTTGCTCCGGACCTATAACGAGGCGGTTCCCACGCTTGAGGAGAAGCTCACTCAGGCGAAGGACGACCTGCGACTCTTGCGAATGGTCCTGAGCGGCATGACCGAGGGTGTGATCGCCATCGATGCCCGACGACGACTCCTCTTCGCCAACGACGCCGCCGACCGGCTCTTCGGACTCGGCCCCGACGCCGTGGGACGTCTGATCGCCGAGCTGATCCGAAATCCGAAGGTGCAGGAGGCCGTGGACGCCACGCTCTCCGACAACCTGGCGAACAAGGTCGAAATCCAGGTCCAGATGCCCGACGGCCGAGGCCGCGGTCCGTCGCGCTGCCTGGTCCTTCACGGCACTCCCATGCCCGGTTTTCCCACTCCCGGCGCCGTCGTGGTCTTCCACGATGTGACCGACCTGCGACGTCTCGAACGCATGCGACAGGACTTCGTCGCCAACGCCTCGCACGAGCTGAAAACCCCGCTCGCGTCGATCAAGGCGTATACCGAAACCCTGCTGGACGGTGCCATCCATGACGAGTCGGTCAACGTCCGCTTCCTCCACCAGATCGAGGATCAAGCCGACCGGCTCAACCGCTTGATCCTCGACCTTCTGAGCCTCGCGAGGCTGGAATCGGGCCAGGATTTCTTCCAACACGGGCCGCTGGCCCTCGAGCCGGTCCTCCGCGATTGCGCCGAGGCGCACCGCGACCGCGCCGAGGCGAAGACGTTGCGGTACACCGTTGACCTCGAAAATCTGGGCGAGGACGCCGAGGTCATGGCCGATGAGGAAGCGATCCGCATGGTTCTCGACAACCTGATCGACAACGCCATCAAGTACACTCCGGAAGGCGGTCGCGTTCGGGTGGCCGGTCGAACCAACGGCGAGATGGTCGAGCTGGCCGTGATCGACACCGGAATCGGGATTCCTCGAGACGAGTTATCCCGCGTCTTCGAGCGGTTTTACCGCGTGGACAAGGCCCGAAGCCGCGCCCTGGGTGGAACGGGCCTGGGCCTCTCGATCGTCAAGCACATTCTTCAATCCCTGGGGGGCACTGTGTCCGTCGAAAGCCGGATCAACGCGGGAAGCACGTTCACGGTACGGATCCCCCTGTCGAAAGTCGCCAGCCAGCCCGCCGCCGACCCGGCCGGATCTTCATAAAAACACTGAGCCGAGCGCCGACAAACACAAAATCTTCACAAGGACATGGTAGATTAGGGTCTCCTGGAATCATCGCGAGAACCCTGACCCGGCTCCTAGCCTCGACGCGTTGATCATGAACCGCCGCTGCTCATCCCGACGCTTCCGCCTCACGGCATCTCCTGGCCTCGTCCTGGTCGCCCTTTGCCTCGCCTCGGCGGCCGCCGGAGACGACGGGGCGCTCGATCGCCGACCGAAAATCGAGGACTTCGCGCCCGAGAACGAGTTCGTGATGGTCGGGTCGCTCAAGACGCACTACGTCCGCAAGGGCGATCACGGCCGTCCCCTCGTCCTGATTCACGGTTTTGGCTCGTGCACCTACACCTGGCGACGCAATCTCGACGCGCTCGCCACGCGATATCAGGTCTACGCCCTCGATCTCAAGGGGTTCGGCCTGACGGCCAAGCCGAAGGACGGCCACTACCGCCACTCCGACTTCGTGGCCCACCTGTTGGGATTCCTCGACGCGATGAAGCTGGAACGTCCCATCCTCGTCGGCAATTCCATGGGAGGAGCGGTGGCGATCGAGTTCGCCTTGCGATATCCGTCCAGAACCGGCGGCCTCGTTCTTGTCGACTCGGCGCCCCTCGGGCTTCCGAAATCAACCCGCCCTCGGGATCTCATGGCCGGACCGAGGCCCGCGATCGTGGACGCGCCGGAACTCGCGAAGCAGGACAACCCCGTCGAGGCTCCGAAGACGACCGATTCCTCCGCGCCGGGCCGGGAAGACGAAGTGAGCCCGAACGTACCTCCAGCGCGGTTGAGCCCGATCCTCCTCCGAGCGCTTTTGACGCGTCGTCTGATTGAGCGTGGTCTTCGGGCGAGCTTTCACGACCCCTCGCTCGTGACGCCCGAGATGGTTGACGTTTACTACCGCCCCACCACCATTGACGGGGCGGCCGAGGCCCTCGCGGCGATGTTGAACCCGCCGCCGGAGGCAGCCCCGAACGAGCTTCCCCCCCTTTCGACACTGACGATGCCCGTGCTGATCGTCTGGGGCCGGCACGACCGAGTCATCCCGGTCGAGGTCGCACAACGCTTCCAGAAGGCGATCCCCCACGCCCGCTATCGCGTTCTGGAAAACGCCGGCCACCTCCCTCATGAGGAATGCCCCGACGCCTTCAACACGCTTCTTATGGAATTTGTTGAGAACATTCCATGATTTCGCGCAAGCTGGGGAAACCAACGATGCGTCGCCGTCCGTTCCTGAGCGTCTTGAGCGTGCTGACCGCCTCCGTCCTGACCGGTTGTGGTGGCGATTCCGGTTCGGGCGGTCCCGGCGGTGGTGAGACCGGAACCGTCGTCGTGGACGGGTCGAGCACGGTCTACCGAATCAGTCGCGCCGCGCAGCTCGGCTTCAAGAAGCTAGAGCCGGACATCAAGATCCTCGTCGGCAACCACGGCACGGGTGGCGGCTTCGGCCGCTATCTCCAGGGCGAGGTCGACATCATCGACGCCTCGAGAGACGCCAAGCCCGAAGAAGAGTCGCAGGCGAAGGAAAAAGGGCTGGAATGGACCCGGTTCCTCGTCGGTTATGACGGGATCACCGTCGTGGTCAACCCGAAGAACGACTTCGTCAAGTCGCTCACGGTCGAACAGCTCAAGCGGCTCTTCGCCCCCGACAGCACCGTCACAACCTGGAAGCAACTCGACCCCTCCTGGCCCGATCGCAAGATCGTGCTCTATGCCCCGGATACCGACTCGGGAACCTTCGAGTTCTTCACCGAGGAAATCGTCGGCAAGGACGTCAAAACCCAGCGCCCCGACGTGCAAGTCAGTCCCGACGACAACACGCTCGTCACGGGCGTCAAAAACGACGTGGACGGCCTGGGCTATTTCGGCTACGCCTACTTCGCGGCGAATCAGGAGAAGCTCCGCGCGGTTCCGATCCAGAAGGACGCCCAGAGCCAGCCGGTCGAGCCGAATCTCGCGAGCATTCTCTCCAAGGAATACGCCCCGCTGTCCCGTCCGCTCTACATCTTCGTCAAGAACGCATCGATCCAGCGCCCCGCGGTCGCGAAGTTCGTTCAGTA
Source organism: uncultured Isosphaeraceae bacterium (assembly GCA_964599655.1). Lineage (GTDB taxonomy): Bacteria > Planctomycetota > Planctomycetia > Isosphaerales > Isosphaeraceae > CAZRGV01. The sequence continues at coordinate 52,171 of CAZRGV010000017.1, forward strand.
TTACCTGGCGAACATCGACAAGCTGGCCTCCGACGGCGGCTACGTCCCACCGACGAAGGACGATCAGGCGGCCAACCAGGCCGCGCTCGAGTCGTTGACTCCTCCGTCTCAGAATTCCCCGCGAAAAACCGCCGAGTAACGATCCAGACACAGGGGACCGACCCGCCCGAGGGACGAATGGCACAACCCGTACTTCCGCTCTCACCCGTCAACGTCCCGGGAATCCGCCAAGGGGCACTCCTTTGAGTATCGCGAGGAGGAAACCGATCGACCAGGCGTCCGGCCTCTGGGCCGGACCGTCCTGGTTCCGCAAGGTCGAAGGTGGGGCCGTCTCGGTCTTCATCGTCGCTTGCGCCCTGGTCACCGTCCTAACCACGGTGGGGATCATTGTGATTCTTGGGTCGGAAACCTTGCACTTCTTCCGGGTCTCCGAAGTCGGCCTGGGCTCGTTCCTGCTCGGCACCGATGTGAATCCTCCCAAGTTCGGCATCCTGCCGTTGCTCTGGGGAACGTTCCTGGTCGCGGCCGGCTCCTCCTTGATCGCCCTTCCGATCGGCCTGCTGAGCGCGATCTACCTGAGTGAGTATGCCCCGAGGAGCTTGCGGGCCATGCTCAAACCGGCCCTTGAGCTGCTCGCGGGCGTGCCGACGATCGTTTACGGCTTCCTGGCGCTACAGGTCGTAACGCCGGTTCTCCGACTGCTGCTGGTACCGCTTGGCTTCGAGGTTCAAACGTTCAACGCCCTGAGCGCCTGCATCGTCGTCGGCGTCATGATCATCCCGATGGTTTCGTCGCTGAGCGAAGACGTGCTCTCGGCCGTCCCTCATGGACTCCGAGAGGCCGCCTACGGTCTGGGGGCGACCAAGTTCGAGGTCTCCACGAGAATCGTGCTCCCGGCGGCGCTTTCCGGCGTGATCGCCTCGTTCATCCTGGCGGTCAGCCGGGCGGTGGGCGAGACGATGGCGGTCGTCCTTGCCGCGGGCCGGGTCCCGAACATCACGCTCAACCCCCTGGTCTCGGTCGAGACCATGACCTCCTACATCGTCGCGGTCGTCGGCGGGGAGGAGTCGCCCGGCTCTCCAAAATCGCTATCGCTGTTCGCCGTGGCGATGGTTCTCTTCCTGATCACTCTATCGATGAACATCATCTCACGAATCGTTTTGCGACACTTCCGCGAGGTGTATCAATGAGCCGGCCTGAGAGTGGGCGCTACCACGATCGTCGCGTGCCGCGAAGGCTCGCCGGGCCGGCGTTCGCCATCGCCTGCGTGCTGGCGACTCTCACGGGCGTCGTCGTCCTCTCGGTCCTGCTCGGCTCGGTCATCACCTCGACGCTTGGGCATAAAGAGGGCCGTCCCTGGTACGACGTTGTTGAGAACCTCCGTGACCTCGGCCGGTTGATGGTCTCGCTGGTCCAGCAGACCCCGGGCGAGTCGCTGCGAACGACCGGCTTCCGGGTCGGGGTCGTCAGCAGCCTCTGGCTTCTTGGCCTGGTGGCGCTGATCGCCATTCCCGTCGGCATCGGAGCGGCCCTCTTCCTCGAAGAGTACGCCCCTCCTGGACGGGTCAAATCGCTGATTCAGACGAACCTTTCGAACCTGGCGGGCGTGCCGTCGATCGTCTACGGCATTCTCGGCCTGACCCTTTTCGTCCGGGCCTTTGGTTATGAACGACTCGCGTTTGGCTACTCGATCTGGTCGGGCGCGCTGACGTTGAGCCTGCTCGTCCTGCCGGTCATCGTCATCGCCGCGCAGGAGGCCCTCCGTGCCGTTCCGCCCTCGCTCCGGCACGCGTCGCTGGCGCTGGGAGCGACCAAGTGGCAAACCGTCCGCGATCATGTGCTGCCGTCTTCACTTCCCGGAATCATGACCGGAGTGATTCTGGCGCTTTCGCGAGCCATCGGCGAAACGGCGCCGGTGCTGATGGTCACAAGAGCCGACTCGATTCTCGATCCCCCCCGAAGCCCCTCCGACGACTACGTCGCCTTACCCCTGGAAATCTACAATTACGCGAAATACCCCGACCCCGACTATCAGACCCTCGCCGCGGGCGGCATCCTGATTCTGCTGCTCCTGCTGCTCTCGATGAACGCCGCCGCCATCCTGATCCGCAACCGATACAGCCGCCAACCCCGTGCTTGACCTGAGGTGGTCATGAGCCTCTCCCAGCCTGAGTCACAGACGACTGCCGAGCCGGCCTCCACGGCCGACGATGGTCTACCATTAACCGACTCCGAACCGGTTCTCGTCACCCGCTCCCTCTCCGTCTGGTACGGTTCGTCGCTGGCTCTGCGCGACATCTCGATCGAGATCCCTCGCCACAAGATCACCGCCATGATCGGTCCCTCGGGTTGCGGCAAGAGCACCCTGCTGCGCTGCTTCAACCGGATGAACGACCTGATCGCCGGCGCCCGGATGGAAGGCGAGATCCACTTCGAGGGGAAGGACCTGAACGCGCCCGGCACCGACCCGGTTTCCCTTCGACGCCGGATCGGCATGGTCTTCCAACGCCCGAATCCCTTTCCCAAGAGCATCTATCAGAACGTCGCCTGGGGGGCCCGGATCAACGGCTACCGAGGCGACATGGACGAGCTGGTCGAGCGCTCGCTCCGGCGCGCGGCGCTCTGGGACGAGGTCAAGACCAAGCTCCATCGCTCCGGCCTGGAACTCTCCGGTGGGCAGCAGCAGCGCCTTTGCATCGCCCGCACACTGGCCGTTGAACCCGAGGTGATCCTCATGGATGAGCCCTGCTCGGCGCTCGATCCGATCGCCACGCGCATGATCGAAGATCTCATGGATGAGTTGAAACGCTACTACACGATTGTCATCGTGACCCACAACATGCAACAGGCCCGTCGCGCCAGCGACATGACCGCCTGCATGATGCTCGACGAGGCCGCCAGCAAGGACGGACACCGCACGGGCGTCGTCGTCGAGTTCAGTCCGACCGAACGCATCTTCACCAATCCCCAGGACCCTCGAACCGAGGCCTATATCACGGGCCGCATCGGATGATCGCAACCGGCCAGGGACGATCTCTCCGTCGAACGGCCCGATCCTAACCATCGGCCCGAATCGATCGACCAGCCGACCGAGCCAAATCTCCACGGAAACTCCGCGAGCGACCCGCTTCCGCCCCAAAAACGGTGGACCCCACCATGCCCAAGCCGAAGATCCTGATCATCGAGGATGAACGTGCCCTGGTCGAGCCCCTGGCCTACAACCTCGGCCGAGAGGGCTTCGACGTTCTCACCGCCCATGATGGCCAGGATGGCCTGCGACAGGCGCAACTGAAGCTGCCCGACCTGATCGTTCTCGACCTGATGCTCCCCGTCAAGGGCGGCCTCGACGTCTGCAAGGAACTCCGCGCCGGTTCCCAGACCCGGCAAATTCCCATCATCATGGTCACCGCCAAGGCCGAGGAGGCCGACCAGCTCGTCGGATTCGCCGTCGGCGCGGACGACTACGTCACCAAGCCCTACAGCGTCAAGGTGCTCGTCGAACGCATCAAGAAAGAGCTTCGCCGCCGCCAGGAACGGGAGGACGTGTCGCCTGGCACGATCATCGAAAGCCAAGGCGTCGTCATCGACCGCCACCGCCACCGCGCCCTCCTCAACGACGAGGAAATGGCCCTCACCCCCACGGAGTTCCGCCTCCTCGAGGTCCTCCTCCGACAGGCCGGCCGCGCCTTCACACGTCACGAGCTCATGGACGCCGCCATCGGCGAGGACGCCGTGGTCCTGGAACGAACCATCGACGTCCATATCAAGAGCCTTCGACGCAAACTCGGCGAGGCCGCCGACCTCATCGAGACGGTCCGCGGCGTCGGATACCGCTTCCGTGAGTCGAGATTGGTGGAGTCTTGAAACGGGGCTCGTCCGGAGACGTCGAGCGAGGGGGCGCTTCGATCGGAGGCTCGCGCCGAAGCTCGGCCCGAACTACCGGGACCTGCTTCGGAGCGTCAATGCCGAGCCGAACTTGCCCCCCTTCCACGCGCACGACCGTCACGCAAATGTTGTCACCGATGTACAGTTTTTCCATCAGCTTCCTGGTCAACACCAGCATGGTCTTCGTCCTCGATCCTCTCCTGGTCGGGCAACCCGGTGCGAACCCGCCTCGCCCCATCGTCCGGCCCTCAGGTTCTCTTCGGGCCCTCGGATGATCCACTGGGTCTGCCACGTTAAACCTAGGTCACTTTCCCACCGCCTCGAAGACAAACACGCCTCAAGAAACGGCTTACGATCGATGACGATCAATCTGGATCGTCGAGGCGCCCGCGCGCCCGGTCTTCGGACGCGTGGCGACCTGCCGTTAATGCTAGCGGCGATTGGCGTTACGCTCGTCGGCCCCGCGCCAGGGCGGTTGGGCGACCCAGGGTTTCTCGAACGCAACGCCTCGAACAAGGACGCGCCGGCCCGCACCGCGGTTGCCCGCGCCCCGGCCAGTCCAACTCGGAAACGACGGAGGATCTCCGCGCGCGAATCGCCTATCATGAAGGCGTTCTCCGACGCTACGAACTCGCGAGGTGACCCATGGACCTCCGCATCCGACAGGCCGAGGGATTGAACCCCGAGGCCCAGCCCGTCGAGGTCGTCGAACGCAAGGGCCTGGGCCATCCGGACACGATCTGCGATGCCCTGGCCGAGGAGCTGGGCCGCGCCTTGAGCCGGTTTTACCTCGAGCGGTTCGGACTCATCCTGCACTACAACGTCGATAAGGTCCTGCTCTGGGCAGGCGCCTCTCGACCCGCCTTCGGTGGCGGCGACGTCCTGGAGCCGTTCGAGGTCTTCCTGGCGGGACGGGCAACCCTTGAGTTTCGCGGCGTCAAGGTTCCCGTCCAGGAACTGGCCGTCGAGCATTGCGGCGCCTGGCTTCGGGCGCACCTTCATGCCCTCGACCCCGATCGGCACGTCAAAATCCATCGTCTCATCCGGCCAACCTCAACCGACCTCGCGGACCTTTACCTCCGGCAGCAGCGGACCGGCGTTCGACTGGCCAACGACACATCGTGCGGCATCGGCTCCGCGCCGTTGAGCCGGCTGGAACGCATGGTCGAACAGGTCGAGCGAACGCTCAACGCACCGGAATTCAAGCAGGTCCATCCAGAATTCGGCGAGGACATCAAGGTCTTGGGCATTCGCGACCAGGACCATTTTCGTCTCACGGTCGCCTGTGCCTTCGTGGATCGGTTCGTCAACGACCTTGACGCCTATCTCGCCGGACGGAGCCACCTGGAGGCCGTCGCTCGGAACGCGGTCCAGACGCTCGCCGACGGTAGAATCACCGTCGAGGTCAACACCGCGGACGATCCGGCTTCAGGCAGCGTCTACCTGACCGTCACCGGCACCTCGGCCGAGGCCGGCGACGACGGGCAGGCCGGGCGTGGAAACCGAGCCAACGGCCTCATCACTCCCCATCGGCCGATGTCGATGGAATCGGTCGCGGGCAAGAACCCCGTCACACACGTGGGCCGCCTCTACAACCTCGCCGCCTTGCGAATCGCCGAGTCGATCGTCCAGGAAATCGACGGGGTCGAGACCTCGCAGTGCGGCCTCGTCAGCCAGATCGGACGCCCGGTGGAGGACCCACAGCTCGCCGACGTGCGGATCGAAACCGTCGACGGACGGCCCGCGAGCGAATTCTCGTCCCGCGTCGAAGAAATCGTGCGCGGTCAGTTAGCGCATATGAATGATCTTGTCATTGTTTTTTAATGTTGGAATTCATCAAGCAACCTCGGCGACCGAGCGCGGTCCGGTTGCGGCGTTCGATCTCCAGCGTCTCAAAACGGCCGGACCCGGCGGTTTCCGTCCATGTTGAAGAACCAACATGAGACGCTATGATGACCGACGCATCGCCCGCCGCCCTCGCCGCGACTGGCCTCGCGCGGCGCATCGGTAAGGCGGTTTTTTCCAAAACGACGATCCTCGTGAACAAGGCTCGTGCTCTCCTCGCGTTGCTCCTCATCGTGCCTTCCACCAGATCGACCATCGCCCGCGAATCGCTCCCTTAAATGCTTTCTTTTGTTCATTTAAAAGAAGTTTAGGAGACAAAAACGAACAAACGTGACCGCTTTCGACGGTAAGTGACGATGAGGTTTCTGGCTCTTGCGAGGAGCTATGCTCAACTTGTAAAGTTGATCCCTCCGTCGCGGGTAGAGGCCGGTTCCGCGCCCATCCCGCGTCTCCCCTTCGCCGATCGAATGTACTTCAGAAGGATCTCCGTCGATGGCCATTGGTTCGCGATCCGTTGATCGAACGCGCCGGACCCTCGCCGCGGCCGGCCTTGTCTTGGTCTTCGTCTCCACGGCGCGCGGCGCCGATCACGGGGACATGCCGATTCTGGCCACCATGGGCCGCTCCGACGCCATGATCACAGATTTGCACGTCTTCCGTCGGGAGGACAAGCTGGTTCTCTCGCTCTGTACCAACCCGAACGTCCCCCCGAGCCTTGTCGATTACAAGTTCGCTTCCGATCTGGTCATCCGGTTCTCGATCGACAATCGAAGCGCGGTGAGCTTCGATGATCCCCTCGCCGACATTGAGTACGGCGGCACGGTCGTCGACCCCGTGGCCATCACCGAGCGGATCGCCCTGGAGGTCACGTTCGACAAGAAGGGGCGGCCCCGCCTGAAGACCTGGGGCATCCACGGCAGGTACAAGCACCAGATCGCCCTGTTCGCTGGCCTGAGGGACGACCCGTTCATCCGACGCCCCCGCGAGGGCCGAAACGTGGCCGCGGTCGTGATCGAGTTGCCGATGGAGGCCGTGGATGACGATGACGACGAGTGCCCCTTGCTCGTCTGGGCGACCACGAAGGTCCCCGAGCTCAACGGGCCCATGTCGGAATTCGCGGGCCGCGCCTTGCGTTCCATGTTCTTTCCGGAGATGAACGCCATGACGCCGAGCGAGCAAGCCCTACTCCTGGGGCATGCGCCCGACGTGGTGATCTATCAGGCGGAGAAACCCGCTCGATTCCCCAACGGCCGAGACCTGACCGACGACGTGGTGGATATGGTGATCGACATCCCGGGCGGGAGCCTTCCCGGTGAGGGCCCGACGTTCCCGACGATGAACGACGTCCCATTCCTGGACGAATTTCCTTACCTCGCGCCACCACATCCGCCGCTGCCTTGATCGGCGGGGCGCTCGCCCGGAGGGTTCCGTTGATGACGCGGTTCCACATGCTTGCCGTCGGCCTGCTGTTGGGTGTCGTGACCTCCTCGGTCTCGGGCCAGCAACCGCCAACGACGGCCTCCCCTGCGCGCCGACCGACTCCCGACGAACGGATTGCCTACTACGAGCGACGGCTGGCGGAGGACCCGCAACTTTACCCGGTCCTCGCCCGGCTGGGGGATGCCTACCTGGAGAAGGTCCGTCGGTCGCACGACCCGGCGGACCTGGCCAGGGCTCGTGACGCCTTACGACGCTCGCTGGCCGTGCAGGAGAACGACGAGGCGCTTCGGGCGATGGCCGCCGTCGCCAACTATTCCCACCGATTCGAGGAGGCCCTCTCCTGGGTCAGCCGGGCCGCAGCCGCGGCGCCTGGAGATCGCTCGCTGCTCGCGATGCGGGTCGAGTCCCTCCTCGGACTCGGGCGGTCGGACGAGGCCAGGGCCCTTTTCCCCAACGATGGGACGATTCCCGATGATGCGCACTCGGCGGGGGCCTTCGGGACGTGGCTGGCCGCCCGCGGCCAGGTCGACGACGCGGTCGCCGCCTTCCGCAAGGCCGCCAAACTCGCGCGAGCCGGCAAGGCGGAGACCCTGGCCCAGTGGGCCCTGGTCAGCGCCGCGGGCGCGAGGATCGACGCCAGCCAGCTCGCAGCCTCCCGTCCCTTGCTCGAAGAGGCGGCTCGCATCGATCCGGATGACCCGTTCTACCTCCAGCACCGCGCCGAGCTCGAGGAAGCGGAGGGACATCCCGAGACCGCCTTGGCGACCTACGAGGCCCTGCTCGCCCGCGACGACGACCCCGAGATCCGCCGCATCGCCGCGGGACTCGCCCGCCGCCTCGGGCGACTCGACGACGCCCGCCGCCATTTCGAGGCCGCCGAACGGTCGTTGACCCGCGCCCTTGAGGCCGGCGAGGTCTATGGCCTCGAGGCCCTCGCCCGCCTCTACCACGAAGCGGGCGTCCATACCGAGGACGCCCGACGCCTGGCACGCCGCAATCTCGAGTTCAAACGCGACCGATCGGCTCGGGAACTCGCCGAGGCCCTGAACGTCGATTGAGGCTGGCCCACGCAGGGATCGCTCAACCGCCCAGGATGCCCGTTCTCAACGGCGCAGGGTCGGAACCGTCTCCGAAACGGATTCGATACGAAGAAGGGCCCGCGAACAACGTCCGCCTTGCGTTCGAGACACCAATCCGGCCCTTCCCCCCATCGACCTTGAGACCTCGCTCCGAACCGCCACGTGCCTCAATCACGTTGCGGTCGGACATCACCGTAAGTCCACGGCTTGCCCTGGAACGGCGGTCGCCGGGGCGCCTCGGGAACCGCGCCGGGCTCGAGCGACCGGGTCAGCGCGAGGCCCACGTCTCGCATCTGGCTCCCGGCGGTGATTTCCAGGTTGCTGTAGCTGGTCAGCCGCGTCTCGTAACCTCCCCCGGAGGGACCGAACGCCTCCTCGGTCGGCACGTAGCCGACACAACCATTGGCCAGCGACACCGGGAACGTGAACGGAAACTTGCTTCCCGCCTTGATGTCCAGCCCGTACTGGCAGAAGTACTCGGCCGGATTCGTCACGAACACCGCGGGACCCACCTGCACGACCTGCACTTCCACATCGACGGATGGGGCCTTTCGCAGGATCGCATC
>CAZRGV010000017.1:61028-64955 GCA_964599655.1 uncultured Isosphaeraceae bacterium
GCGTCGGCCTTCGAACGATCCCCCTCGACCAGCTCCAGGGCCCGCTTCAGGTGCTCGGGCGAGGGAACTCTTCGCTCGACGTTCCAGGTCTTGCTTCGAGCGGCCACCGGAACCAGCGTCCCCGGCTCCATCGTCAGCAACACCTTGAGCGCCTCCGCGCCGACCTTTCCCCCGACCTGTTGCGCCCAGCGGTCGCCACTCGGGTAGACGTGCGGGCTCTGATTGTTCACCTGCGTGATGTCGCCCGAGGCGCCCGCCACGAACACGACCACCGCGTCCTTGCCGTAGTAACCCTGAATCACCTTCTCAAGATAGTAAATGTAATTGGCCGACGCGCCGCCCGGACTGGTCGTCGCGTGGCAGGCGAAATTGACGATGCAACCGAGCAACCGATTCGGATCCTTCGCGTCCCAGGCCCCCACGACCCCGACCTCGGGATCGACCGGACCGGCCGGCTCGACGATCTCCGGGTTTCCGAGCCCCGGATGCGTGATCGACCGGCCATCGCGCATCCGGAACCGTCGATTGAACGCCACCGTGTTCTCGACCCCCTTGCCAACTCCCGCTTTCGCCTCCAAGCGACGGTCATTGGCCTCGCAAACCGCCTCGATCAGAGCCTGTTCCACCGTCGCCAGATACTTCGGATCAACACACGTCGACTCTTCGTACGCCAGTTTCCTCACCAACGGAGACGCTTCGTCGAACTCACCCGGCATGATCCAGACAATCGGCCCCGAGGAGTGCGAATGCGAGGCGCCGATGAGGATCGAACCGGCGGGAATCCCGGTCTTTTCCTCGATCGCCTTCCGCACCTTCTCCACCGTCTCGCGCCGGATTCCGAGCGCATCGATGCCAACGATCGCCACGCGGGCCTTGCCATCGTCGAAGACCGCCGCACGCACCTTGCAAGGGTCGTGGATCGTCTTGTGATACGACTTGCCGTACCCTCCAGGCGCTTCCATGCCGATCTCCGGCGTGATGTCTCGCGTGGCGAAACCGGCCTTGAAGGGCGTGGCATCGGCCGCGAACGCCTGGCTGGCCATCGCAAACACGCCCAATGCGATCGTCCAGACAACGTCTTTCCGGGTCATCGCAAGGTCTCCCTGCTGGGGGGGTGATTTCACGAGGCGGAGGGCGAGCCGTCCGGTCACGAGGCCGCAACCAGCTCGGGAATGGCCTGACCATCGGCCACGATCCGGATCGGCCGCCCGACGCGATCGGGAATCGTCACTCGCTCGTAATCAATGCCAAGATGCTGATAAATCGTCGCCAGGAAGTCGTGTGGACCGACGCGACGATCCACCACGTCCTCGCCGCGGCGATCGGTCGCGCCAATGACCTGCCCGGTCGCGATTCCGCCACCGGCCCAGATCATCGAGTTGGCGCGCGGCCAGTGATCCCGCCCCGGCTGCACGGTGCCCGCCGGCGCGCTCGCCACGCCGCCGCCGCTGCTGGCCACATACGAGATCCGAGGCGTCCGCCCAAACTCGCCGGTCACGATCACCATCACGCGCCGATCCAGGCCTCGATCGTAAACGTCCTCGATCAGGGCCGAAACCGCCTGGTCAAAGTACGGCGCTCGATACTTGAGCGCATCAAACACATGGTGATTGACCGCGTGATCATCCCAGTTCGCGACTCGCCCGCAAAGCGGCCCGTCGAAGGTCGTCGTGACCAGATCGACCCCGGCTTCGACGAGGCGGCGGGCCATCAAGCACTGCTGCCCCCACTGGTGCCGGCCATAGCGGTCTCGCACCTTCGGATCTTCCCGTTCCAGGTCGAACGCGCGCGCCGCGGCCGGGCTGGTCAAGAGGTCGAGCGCCCTGGCCTGAAACTCCTCCATCGCGCTCATCGCGCCGGAATGCTCGATGTCGCGTCGAAGCTCGTCAAACGTGCGGCGGAGCCGGATTCGGCCTTTCAGCCGCTCCTCCTCCGTCGGGCTCGAGAGCCCGATATTCGGCACCCGGAAGCCCGGCGCGCTCGGGTCGCCCAGCACCGCGAACGGCTCGTGCGCCGGGCCGAGAAACGCGGGCCCTGCGATCGTGAAGCTATCGTAGCGAACGATCGGATTGACGCCCACGTAGTTCGGCAGCGCGCGCGACTCTCCCGACCGGAGGTAATGCGCCACCGCCATCACGTCGGGGAACACCGGCGCGGGCTTGTCCTGCGGGTCGGGATCGCCCGAAAGCAGTTGCAGTGATCCCGCCGGATGGCCGCCGCCCGTGTGCGCCATCGAACGAAGCAGGGAAAACCGGTCCGAAATCGCCGCCTGCCTCGGCAACAGCTCGGTCAACCGGAGCCCCGGCGTTTTCGTCGCCATGGTCGCGAACGGCCCTCGAAACTCCGAAGGAGCGTCCGGCTTCGGGTCGTAGGTGTCGAGATGACTGCAACCGCCTCGCAGCCAGACCAGAATCACGGCCGTCCGCTCTCGCGCCTTCGCGGTCGAGGCACCGGCCCGCAGCCGCAACAGGTCCGAGAGCCCGAGCGTCCCGAGCCCCGTTAAACCCGCCCGGAGGAACTCGCGACGCGTTGCCAAACCGGCATGCGAGATTCTGGACATACGTATCCGCTTTCATGACGGGGATCAATCATCGAGCGCGCGTTCGCGACGATTCTCCGCGCCGGCTCACGGAAGCTCCCGGATTCGAAGGTTCTTGAACTCGACCGGCGACCCTTCCGACTCCAGGCAAAGGTAGCCCGAGGCCGGCTGGCAATCCGCGCCGCCGGAAACCTCCTCGCCATTGACCCAGAGACGCACCTCGCCGTTGATGCATCGCACATAGTAGTGATTCCACGCGCCGACCCCTTTGCTCAGGTGCTTCGAGGGAAAGCTCCGGCTCCCATCGGGCGAAAGGGGCGGAAACGGCTTCATCTTGGACGTGCCCACCGGAAACACGTCGCCATGCGTCGTGAACCAGTCGGCCTTCTTCCCCGTCCGCGCTTCGAATTGCTCGGCGAACGCGTTGTCGAGCACTTGGACCTCGATCCCTCCCCGGGGCAGCCGACCCCGCTCAAGTCCTTCGAGCGCCTCCGCTGGGGCCCACACGAAAAACCCCGAGTTCCCGCCAGGCTTCAGGTGCTGCCACTCGGCCACCAGCTCGAAGTTCGTCAGCGGCTTTTTCATCCGGAGCACGCCCACCGGCTGACCCGTGCAATGGACCACGCCATCCTTCCAAGTCCAGGTTTCCGGATCACAATTGACCCGTTCGAAGTCGGCCGCCCCGAGCGCCCGCCAACCCGGCCCGGTCCCATCCACAAAGGCCTTCGGAAGACCCGACGGCTCCCCGGCCAGCACCAGCGCCGGACAAACCAGCAGCAACCCGCCGAATTGGACCCAGACTCGTCGACGCGTTGTGGCTCTCATGCGACAGACCTCGTTCCTGGGGGACGCCTCTTGGGGAGGTTTTCGTACTTGTAGGGCAAACGGCCGAACGCCCATCTTCGGGGTGGGAATGCTGCACTCAATCTCGCAGTTTCGAGGCGGAGGTTCAACAACCTGTCAGGCTGGCAGTAAGTGGATAGATGCTTGGGTGGAGTGTCGAGTTGGTCATGATCGCCAACTCAAAGGCTCGAACGTAAACGGTGCGCGCGATGCGATGCAAGCCGGTTCTCGGGAATTCCGTTCCGCGCGCCCCAGACACGACGAACTCTCCGAGTCGATCCCTCCACGGTTCTCGGCGCCGGGTGCCACGAGTGGCTGGTCCACCAGTGCTCGTCCGTCGCCATCGGGTGGCACTGGTGGCTGGTCCACCAGTGCTCGTCCGCCATTGGGTGGCACTGGTGGCTGGTCCACCAGTGCTCGTCCGTCATCGGGTGCCATGGGTGGCTGGTCCACCAGTGCCACCCAACCTCCGTGATCCTTTTGCCCGGACCACTGGTGGACAAGCCACCAGTGCCACCCAACCGAAGTGCTTCCGCACGACTTGT
>CAZRGV010000018.1:0-2647 GCA_964599655.1 uncultured Isosphaeraceae bacterium
CTGGCTCGATCCGGGCCACGGGCACGTCCGTCGCCACGATGGCCCCGGCGTCGCGCGCGGCGTCGCAGAGATAGAACGAGACCATACCGATCCCGCCCCGCACGTACCCCCAGGCCCCTGGAACTCCTCCCAGCCGGCCCGACTGGTGATGGAAGTGGATCGAGGCGGTTCCAGGGTCGTGAGGGCTCGCGTTCGTACCGATCACCCCCTGGCCGAGATACGCACGCTGAAGCCGTTCGTCCCGAAGAAAATGTTCGACGTACTCGACCATCGACCACTCGAAGAGCATCTTGCGGGCTTCGTCGTCTCCTCGAAGACGCGCTTCGATCCGCTCCCGCGTCGGAGCGGGACCAACCCAGAGGTCACGATCATCGTCGGGACGAAGCGCATCGCGAAGCCGGCGCTTCACGTCGCTCATCGCTCGCCAACCCGCGACATCCCCAGGCGAAAGCCGTCGGATTTCGGCCTCGCATTTCGCGTCGTCGTCCCAGAGTTGGATGCACTGTCCGTCCTCGAACGGCACGAACATCCCGGCGTCCGCGAGCGTCCAGCTCAAACCACGCTCGCGAAGCCCCAACTCTTCGATGACCAGGGGATGCAGCAAGCCAACCAAATAGGCACATGGCGAGATGCGATAGCCTGGCCATGTTTCCTCTAACGTGCAGGCCCCTCCGACTCTTGGCCTGGACTCCAGCACGAGCACGTGCTTTCCGGCTCGAGCCAGATAGGCCGCACAGGCCAGACCGTTGTGCCCCGCGCCGACAACAACGACATCCCAGCGTCTGGCCGCCATCTCCTGGACAGGCATGGGCAAACCCAACATACCGAGCCTGTCCGCGGTCCGTCCATCGACCGGATCTTTCATCGGTCTCGGTCCTCCCTCGATCTTCTTTGCCTTACTCTCGCGGATCGGGGAGCCCGAAACAAGCCTCTCCAGCGCGGACGAAGGCGGAGCTCATCGAGAGGAACGCTCGATGGACTCCGCCCAAGAGTCTCACATCAAACTATCGCGAGCCGTTTCCTCAGTCCATCCCTCGGCTCGCCAGGACCACCTCTTCCGTTACGACTTCCATGGCCTCGCTCAGTTCGATCTCACGACCTGGGACACAGGTCGCGAGATACCGCTGAACAAACGCAACGGTCTCGTCGATGGTATCGGCCTGAATGACGAGCAAATCCCCTCGTCCCACCCGCCCAAGCGCGGTTTCGACGGCCTTCAGCGCGCCCCGGAAATCATGGATCTCGGTCGCTCTGGATGCACGCTCGAGCCCCTTTCGGAACAGGGCCATGATCTCGCCTTCGGCCCGTCCCCGTACGTAATGGTCCTCGTAGAGAAAAACCACATCGAAGGCCGCGCCGAGGATCTCGGCCTGACGGATCATGTCCTCGTCGCGACGATCGCCCGCCGCCGAGTACACGATCAGGCGTCGTTCATGCGGCAGAGGCTCAATGGCCTCGATCAGGGCTCGAAGCGCCGAGGGATTGTGTCCGTAGTCGACAACCACGGTGGCACCGCCGATCGTCAGCAGGTTGAACCGCCCTGGCACCGTGGCCATCGCGGCGGCGAAGGTTTCCATTCCGCCTCGAATCGTCTCGAGGTCGATTCCGAGCGACCAGGCCGCCGCGGCGGCCGCCAGCGCGTTCTCGACCTGAAAGCCGATGCGACCGCCGTGGGTCAGTGGGACTTCGCTCAGCCGGATCAACCCAGTTTCCCGAAGCCCTTCCGCGAAGACGATCTCCCCGTGCCGGACGACCACCGCGCGGCCGCCGTTCTCCCGGTGAGCAACGATCACCGGATGGTCGGCCTCCGGCGTGAAGTAAACCACCGAGCCTGGGCAAAACTCCGCCATCTCGGCAACCAGAGGATCGGCCGCGTTCAGGACCGCCGCGCCGTTGGTCGCCACCACGTCAACCAGCGTCCGCTTGACCTGGGCCAGCTTTTCCAGCGTGTGGATGTCCGAAAGTCCAAGATGGTCGCCTTCGCCGATGTTCGTGACCACCGCCACGTCGCAACGGTCGAATCCGAGGCCACTTCGGAGAATCCCGCCTCGCGCGGTCTCCAGCACGGCCGCTTCGACCTCGGGATTCATCAGGACCGCGCGAGCACTCAAGGGACCGCTGCAATCACCGGCCTCCAGCCGGCGATCGTTCAGATAGATCCCATCCGTGCAGGTCATCCCCACCTTCCGGCCGGTTTCACGAACAATGTGAGCGATGAACCGGGTGACCGTCGTCTTGCCGTTGACGCCGGTGACGCCCACGATCGGGATCCGGCCATCCTCACCGGACGGAAACAACAAGTCCACGATCGCCTCACCCACCGGGCGGGGCATGCCCGCCGAAGGCTCCAGGTGCATGCGCAATCCCGGAGCGGCGTTGACCTCGACGATGATCCCCCCTTGCTCTTCGAGCGGCCGGCCGATGTCAAGCGCGACGATGTCGATGCCGGCGATGTCGAGACCGACCATTCGAGCCGCCTCAATGGCACGGGCCGCAACCTCCGGATGAACGCGATCGGTCACGTCGGTGGCCGTTCCGCCGGTGCTCAGGTTCGCGTTTCGTCGAATGAGGACGGTCTGGCCGGCCGGAGGAATCGACTCCGGCGTGTACCCTTGCTGCTTCAGTACGCCCAGCGAGACGGCGTCCA
>CAZRGV010000018.1:2657-18415 GCA_964599655.1 uncultured Isosphaeraceae bacterium
GGGGAATCTTGCTCAGAGCGGTCGCGTGATCCTCGCCGCGTCTTGGGTCGCGATTCTCGATCTCGACCAGCTCGGCGATCGTCGATCGACCGTCGCCGATGACCCGCGCCGGCTCCCGTCTCGACGCGGCCACAACCCGGCCGCCCACCACCAACAAACGAAAATCGTCTCCCGGCGCGAATCGCTCGACGACAACTCCGGACGAGCCGCTTTCGGCCAAGGCGGCCTCATAGGCGGCCCGCACCTGCTCTCGCGTCGTCAGGTTCGTGGCCACGCCCCGACCCTGGTTCCCGAACTGGGGTTTGACCACCACGGCCGAACCAATCTCCTCAGCGGCCGCCCATGCGTCGTCGACACTGGCGACGGGACGCCCATCCGGAACGGGAACACCGATCGCTCGAAGCAGTTCGCGAGTCAATTCCTTGTCCTGCGCGATCTCCTGAGCGATCGCGCCGGTTCGGTCGGTTTCAGCTGCGAGGATCCGACGTTGCCGGCTTCCAAACCCGAGTTGAACGAGGCTCCCCGAGTTGAGCCGACGAACCGGAATGCCTCTCGACTTCGCCGCCTCCACAATGGAACGTGTGCTCGGACCGAGACTTACCTGCTGCGCCAGTTTGCGGAGTTTCTGGACCTCGGTCTCGACGTCGAAGGGCGCGTCGCGAACCGCGGCATCAAGCAAACGGCGAGCGGCGTCGAGGCAGGCACGCGCCACCTCCTCCTCTTGATATTCGATGACGACCTTGTAGACCCCCTCTTCAGACGTTTCTCGGGCCCGACCGTAACCGACGTCGTGACCGGCCAGCGACTGCAACTCCAGCGCGACATGCTCCAGAATGTGCGCCTGGTACGTCCCTCGACGAAGCCGCTCGAAGAACCCGCCTCGAGTTCCCACGCTGCAACGATGCTCGACCAATGTTGGCAACCAGCGCATCAAACGATCGTTGAACCCTGGCAATTCATCGGACGGGGAATCCTTGAGTTCCTGAAGGTCGACCCACGCCTCCAGAACGGGGAAGTTGGCCCAGATATTCGGCCCCCGAAGGGCCAGGACGTTCCGAAATTCCATGGCGGAGTTGACTCCTGGATGTCGCGCCTTCCTGCCGAACGCTGGTTGGGCCCCACACCCACCCTGTCGCAGGACGATTCCGGGCCCTCGCGCCCGGAAGGGACGCTTCACAGACGCTCGATGAGACGCTCGTGAGAGGAGCGTGAAATGTCGATGAAAGAGATGCTCTTCCGGTTCCGTGAGACCGCACGCCCCCAAGGAATTACGGCGGATTTGGTCTCAACGTTGGGGGCTCCTCGAATATTCAAGAAGACTTCAAACTTCGCGACAACAAGGTTTAAGCACCCGGACCGAGTCCGACCGCGTTTCCTCAAGGGGCTCGGGGGCCAAGGGTCGTCCGCGACCCGTGCTCGGGCCTGGTTCGACCTGGAACACGGGTCGAGGATGACCTTTGGTACCCGGAAAACTTGGCTCAATCCGATCCACTCGTTTAGCGTCGCATCCGTGGGAACCGCGCGAATCCAGGACCATGGCTACGGAAGCTCATTCCGCAGAGCAAGCGGTATGCCAACCTGCTTGACGGTTCTGGTTACCGATTTTCCGGTCGAGTTCCGACCCGAGCGGACACTCTAGTAAAGCGTTATAACAAGAAACTTGAGCCTTGGTACTCCTGTCGCGACGAAGAAAAACGCGTCCTCCGAACGACCTGGCGTACCGCGGGCAAGTGTATTCACCACTCGAGGGCCAGGCGATTCTCGACAATCGCCCTATTCAGAGGGAGACGACGTTTTAGAATAGTTAGAGTTCCGAAGCGACCAGACAGGCTCTCCTCGATCGCACGCGGAGCGCCAAGCGCAGGGCCATCGACACGTCCCATGAATCGAGCCTCCCATCACAACAATTCGGATTGCTGGCGAACCCTGCCCGACGCCAGACGGCCGGAAGTTGCCAGATTGCTCGAGCCAGACGAGGTCTTGCTCGCCTGGTTTGAGCCTGATCTGGAAACCCGTCTCCGATATGCGCAGGGACTGGTCCTTCTTACCAATCTTCGCATCCTCTCAGGACACCCGACAACTCCCCAAAGCCCAGCGCTTCAGTGGCGGTCTTGGCCTCTGGGAGACACGGTGGCCCTGATGGCCAACGAGCGAGGCGGTCTTGGGCAGATCGACTTGCTCGGCCCTTCGGGGCGTCTTGATTCCTGGCGCTACACGGCCGCCCAGGCCAGGGCCGCCCACCGCCTGGCCGACCGCTTCGAGACCTTCCGTCGCGACGGCCGTCTGGATCTCGACTCGCGAGCCGATTCGGTCTGTCCTGGATGCGGCACGGTGCTCTCGGCATCGCGGATCGACTGCCCAACCTGCGAGGCCGCTCCTCCCGCGGATCCAACCGCCTCCGCGTTGGTTCGGCTCTTCCACTTCGCGAGGCCCCGAGCCGGCGTCATCGCGCTGGGCTTCGCGCTCACCCTGGCCAGCACCGCCGCGGGGCTTGTTCCACCGTATCTCACCCAGCCGCTGGTGGACGATGTCTTGATCCCTCGACAGGCGGGTCGGAATCTGCCGTTCCACCTTGTGTACGGGTATCTCGGCCTGATGGCGGGTGCCTCGCTGCTTGCCTGGCTTCTGAGCTGGGCCCGAAGTTTCACCATGGCCTGGATCAGCGAACGGATCAGTTCCGACCTTCGCGACCAGACCTACCGCCACCTCCTCAAACTTTCGATGGAGTTCTTCGGCGGCAAACGCACCGGCGACCTGATGTCTCGACTTCGCAGCGACACCGGCCGGCTCTGTAACCTCCTCTCGGTGAACCTCGTCGACTTCGCCGCCGACGTTCTCATGATCGTGGGAACGGCCGCGATCCTTCTGATCAAGGCTCCGCTCCTGGCGGTCGCGACTCTGGTTCCGGTCCCTCTCGCCGGTTGGTTGGTCCACGCCGTCCGATTGCGGCTTCGCCACGGCTTCGACCAAGGGAACCGGGCCTGGGCCGCCATGACGAGCGTTCTCGCCGACACGATCCCCGGCATCCGCGTCGTCAAGGCGTTCGCGCAGGAACAACGCGAGGTCGACCGCTTCGCCCGAGCGAACGCGCACGTCGTGCGAATCAATGACCGAGTCAACACGATCTGGGCTTTCTTCGGCCCAATGATTGGTCTGCTCTCGCAAGGCGGGCTGCTCGTCGTCTGGACCGTCGGCGCCTGGTTGATCTTCACGCAAGGCTTCCAGGTCGGCGTTCTGACGATGTTCCTGACGTATCTCGCCCGGTTCTACACCCGGCTCGAATCGATGAGCCGTATGGTTCAGGCCACGCAGCGCGCCGGGGCGAGCGCCCAACGCATCTTCGAGATCCTGGACCGCGTTCCCAGCGTGGCGGAGCCCGTCCATCCCGTGTCGCCCGGCCGGCTTCAGGGGGAAATCGAGTTTCGGGACGTGAGTTTCCGTTACGGTACTCGGGAAGTCCTGCACCAGATTAGCCTGTCGATCCAGCCCGGCGAGATGATCGGCCTCGTCGGTCACACGGGAGCCGGAAAGAGTACGCTCGTCAACCTGATCTGCCGGTTCTACGATGTGACCTCGGGCTCGATCCGCATCGATGGTACGGATGTTCGACGCTTTCCGGTCGCCGGCTACCGCCGCAACATCGGCATCGTCCTTCAAGAGCCGTTCCTCTTCTTTGGAACCGTGGCCGACAACATTGCGTACGGCCGACCCGACGCTTCGCGCTCGGAGATCATCGAGGCCGCTCGCGCCGCCAAGGCGCACGAGTTCATTCTTCGACTCCCCGACGGCTACGACACGCCTGTGGGCGAGCGAGGCCAGAGCCTCTCGGGAGGTGAACGCCAGCGTATCTCGATCGCCCGAGCCTTGCTGATCGACCCGGCCATCCTGATCCTCGACGAGGCGACCTCGTCCGTCGACACCGAGACCGAACGGGAGATCCAGGAGGCGCTTGAGAACCTGATCCGAGGCCGCACGACGATCGCCATCGCCCACCGGCTGAGCACGCTCCGACGCGCCGATCGCCTCGTGGTCCTGGAACGGGGCCGGATCGTCGAGGTCGGCCGACACCACGATTTGCTTCAGGTTCCTGACGGCCCCTTCGCCAGGCTGCACCGTGCCCAGATCGAACTGGCTGGCATCTCGGAATAACCGCCTGGTTGCCAGATCACTCGGAAGGAGCGAGTCACGCCTCCGGTCGTTCTTCCCTTTTGACCGAGAACCGATCCACCACCATGAGTCAGCGATTCGGATTGAACCACGACGACTGGGGACGCCTCGTGCTGATCGATTCCGAGGGCGTTCGCCATGTCGGGGTTGAGCCGGTTCGCGCGTTCCCGCTCAGCGAGCCTCAACGTTGGATCGCCCTGCTCGACGCGAACGGCCACGAGCTCGTCCTCATCACGGATCTCGACACACTCACCCCGGAGAATCGACAGGCCCTCGAGGAAGAACTCCGGCGCCGGGAGTTCGTTCCGGTCCTGCGGCGGATCGTCCGAATCTCCAGCGACAGCCCGCCTTGCGAGTGGGACGTCGAGACGGACCGCGGGCCTACCCGCTTCACGCTCGACAGCGAGGATCAGATCCGTCGCCTCGGCTCGGAGCGAGTCCTCATCACCGACACGAGGGGGCTTCGCTACCTCATTCCCGATATCCGTGCCCTCGACCCTCAGAGCCGGCTTCGTCTGGAACGCTATCTCTGAGCCGAGTGTTATGGAGCAAGCCAGAAGTCGGAATCTTCGCATTCCACGAACCGGCACTCTTCGGTAGACTCCGACACGCGGCCGGATGGTGGTCGTGTCGGCAACACTCTTGCGGTCATGGATGGCCGCGACGAGGCGAGGGAAGGATTCCCTGATCCCATGCATCTCGCTGGAACGCGACCGCAATGGCTAGTTGGCCTGGGTGCCCTGCTTTGCCTTGGCCTGTCCTCCGGCTGCGCCACGATGCGGTGCAACGCCAGCGATCCGTACCATCGTCCTTGCTCGGACGGCTTCATTCGGACAAA
Source organism: uncultured Isosphaeraceae bacterium (assembly GCA_964599655.1). Classification (GTDB taxonomy): domain Bacteria; phylum Planctomycetota; class Planctomycetia; order Isosphaerales; family Isosphaeraceae; genus CAZRGV01. The sequence goes on from CAZRGV010000018.1 coordinate 7,663, forward strand.
GGACGGCTGGCGCCTCGGAATCCGTCACATCCGGCCCTCGCAGCCTGACCCGGGCAAGCTCCCCGTCGTGCTCTGCCACGGCCTGGGGCTCAACGGCACCTTCTGGACGATCACGGATGAACACCTGCCTGAGCAGCTCGCGGCCCGGGGCTACGAGGTTTTCATCCCCGACATGCGAGGCTCGGGCGCCAGCCGCCGAGTCGGCGCGGTCGGCAAGATCAACGCCTTTCTCCGCCAAACGCCGTTGAACGAAATCGGCGACGGGGAATGGAACGTCGACGACCAGATCCGCTATGACGTGCCGGCGATCCTCGAGTACGTCCGCCTCACCACCGGGCACGACCGCGTGAACTGGGTCGGCCACAGCCTTGGTGGGATGCTCATGTACGCCTTCCTCGAAACCTCACCGGAAGCCTGGCGGATCGCCAACTTCGTCGGCATGGGCAGCACGATCATCCTTAAGGAAACACCCCAGACCGACATGCTCAACGCGAGCCGGGCGCTTCGCGTCATGCTCCGGTTCGTCAGTACCGGACGCATCGCCCGTCCGATGATGTTTCGCCGGCCTCCGGGGCTCGAGAAAATCGACGGTTTCTACTATACCGCCGCGAACGTCGATCGCGAGACGGTGAATCGTTTCTACGCCTTCACTCTGGAAAACCCGGGACGAGGAGCCTTGAAGCAACTCGACCCCTATCTCGAATACGGCCGATTCTACTCCGCCGACCGCCGAATCGACTACGCCTCGCGGCTCCCCGAAATCACGACACCCACACTCATGATCGCCGGAGATGGCGACGTCATGTCCGACGTCCCCTCAACGCTTTTGACGTTCAACGCGCTCTCAAGCCCTGATAAGACACTGATGCGGTTCGGACGGCTTGAGGGACATTTTGACGACTATGGCCATTGCGACCTCGTCTGGAGCCGACACGCCCCCCACGAAATCTTCCCTCGCCTGATCGACTGGCTGGATCCCAGGCAGCCCGCAATGGCCCTGCCCGATGGTGGTCCGTCGGCTCCATTGCCGATCCGTGCCTCGCCGCAAGACCCCTCCGCTCCGGCTCGATAGCCGATTAGTAGGATGCCACCGCGATCGTTTCGCCTTCCTCGACCCGTCGCACGGGAAGCCCGTCCCACAGAAGGTCGCCCGCCCTGGGACGCCTCGCCAGTTCCTCGAGCACGGACGGCCCCTTCGTACCGAGCGTCCTGAAAAAGAAGCCCCGGCAAACGACGACCTGCTCGCGATAGGGAGGGTAGCGATTCAAGATCGCATGCGCCTCGGCCATTCGGTAATGCGGAAGCATCGCGAACAGATGATGCGTCACGTGGAAGTCCTGTCCGTAGGGGAACACGCAGGCGCTCAGCAGCGGATTGACCAGAAACACTCTGGAGTTGGTGAGGTCGCCATCGTCGGGCGCATTGCTGTGATGGGCGATCTCTCGCAGTTGCATCAACATCGGGTAGAACGTTAACAACGGCACAACCCAGAACAGCAGGAAAATCGGCCAGGCATGCAACGCGTGCACGACGGTCAGGACCGAAACCCAGTACGCCCCTCGAAGGCAACGCCCCACTCGAAAGCGGTAGACGTTGTGCAGCTCCTTGACATGCGGGCCGGTCTGAAGGTTCGCCCCCTTGGCCTGTCCCATTAGGTAGTGAAGGATTTTCGGCGGCCAGACCAGCGCCAGCACCACGTAGCGCAAGACGAACCCGAGCCGGGAAACCGGAAACCGTTGCGGATCGGAATCGTTCAGCCGGATCAGGTCCGGGTCACGCTCCGGATCATTGATGAACTGGTGATGTCCCAGGTGGCTGGCGCGGAACCGTTGCGTCATCCCCATGACGGGGAACATAAGTAGGAGGTCGGAAACCAACTCGTTGGCCAGCTTGTTTTTGAACAGGGCGTAATGGCTCGCGTCGTGGGCCAGACCGGAAAGCCGGTGCTGAAGCGCCGCGATCAGGAACATCCCGACGATCGCCAGCGGCACGAACGCAACCAGCGTGAGTCGACCGGTCATCCAGGCGTGATACGCCCAGGAGCAACCGCCAAGCACCACAACCAGCCCCAGGTATTCGCGAAGGATGTAGACGATGTTCGTCGCGTTGTCCGCTCGCATCAGCGGCACCAGGGCGTGGTGGGCCTCCGACCACGTCAAGTCGTCGGGCCGCGCAGCCGCCTCGACCTCGTCCAGGGAACCGGCTCCACCCATTTTCGCTTTTCCCCGCAAACTAGCCGTACAGGACATTCTTTGCAGTTTAGTATACCCACTCGATTCGAATCTTCCAGCAGACCAAGCAAATCAGGGCAATTTCTCCCAAGTTCGACACAGCGATCGGGGCGTTCGGCCCCCGATCGTTCGCACCAATCCTCCGAACCCTTACAACACGTTTTCCACGAGGTCCGGCTGATTGCGATCCATGTCCTCGAAGGACCCGGCACACGAGGGTCTCAATCCTCCCTCCGCATCTCTGGAACCGTTCGTCGACACGAACCAACCGCTCCGCGCTCCCCGCTGCGGCCTTGACAGTGACGGTTTCAAACCGGGCGTAGGCTCCTCGTGTCGCCAGTTCCCGTTTTGAACCGCCTCGTCAGAGTCCTGGCGAGACAGTTTTTTCTTGTACGCAATCGCTATCGGATCCGCTCCGATGCACCACATTGACCACGATCACCGCTTCGACGACGATAGGCCCGAGATGAGACGCTCCAGACTCGGGAGTCGAATGCGATGATTGCCGCCCTGGGCGCGTTGACACTGTACACCGGCTTGCTGGTCTCGGGAACGATCCCTGGAGACGACCTCCAGGGTCACAGCGTCGAGGCCGGGCGCACACCAGGCCAGACGATCCGAGTCGCCGGAATCGTTCTCAAGTGGGTACGGGGCGACAAGGAAGCGAATTTCCGGCGTGCCGAGCGGATGATCCGCGAGGCCGCCGCCCGAGGCGCGAAGATCGTCTGCACGACCGAGTGCTTCCTGGACGGCTACGCGATCGCGGATAAGAGCATTCCTCTGGAGACGTATCGCGCGCTCGGCGAGCCCATTCCCGACGGCTCGTACTGCCGACGGCTGATGGCCTTGGCCGACGAACTCGACATCGTTCTCGTCGCCGGGATGCTCGAGGCTCAGGGCGAAGCGCGGTATAACACCGCCGTGCTGATCGGGGCGGACGGCACCCTGCTCGGCATGTACCACAAACAGAAACTCGGGCATGAGCTGGTCCGGAACACGCCGGGAACCGAGTCGCTTACCTTCGACACCCCGCACGGCCGCGCGGGCTTGATGATTTGCGCGGACCGGACGGAGCGGTCGATCGTCGAAGGGTTCCGTAACCGTGGAGCGGAGTTTCTGATCTGTCCTTCGGGGGGCATGTTCGGACCCAAGACGAACGACCCAATTGTGCAGGCGCGTTCGCTCGAGAACCGGATGTTCATCGTCTTCGTCCATCCGGCCGAGTTCCTGGTGACGGCTCCCGACGGCACGAGCGCCAAACGAGTCCTCCTGGGCGATCGACTCGCCATCAAACCTGATGAAGTAAACACACCGGTCGACTCGAAGGCGGTCATCGAATTCGATCTCCCCGCTCCCCCCGCAACGGACTCGGGGTTGGAGGCGAAGCCATGATCGATACCCTCTCACGCCGAGATATCTTGAAGGTCGGCGTCCTGGGCCTGGCCGCGGGGTCGCCACTGTCGGCGGTCGCAGGGAGTGACGCCCCACCGGGCCCGCGCCGGTTCACGATGGACTTGGCCTGCGGGGCCATCGGTGTCTCGGTTCCCTTACCGGAAGCGATCGCGCTCGCCCACCGGTTCGGCTTCGAGGCGGTCGACCCCGACGCGAGTTTCCTGGCGCGGCATGAGCCTGATGGGATCCAGAAGCTCGTTGCCGACCTGAAGGCCAGGGGCCTAGCCTGGGGAGCAGCCGGATTGCCGGTGGATTTCCGGGGTGACGGCGAGCGGTTCCGGGCCGACCTCAAAGGCCTGCCCGCCGTCGCCGAGGCGCTCCGGCGAGCCGGCGTGACCCGCGTCGGCACCTGGATCAGCCCCGTCCATCGGACGCTCACCTACACGTCCAACCTCAGGCAGCATGCCGATCGGCTGCGCGAGGTCGCCGGGATCCTGGACGATCAGGGCCTGCGCCTGGGGCTGGAGTACGTCGGACCGAAGACGTCCTGGACATCGGCCCGATATCCGTTCATCCACACGATGGCGGAGATGAAGGAACTGGTCGCGGCCATCGACCGGGTCAATGTCGGGTTAGTCCTCGATAGCTGGCACTGGTACACCGCGGGCGAAGGCGAAGCCGACCTCCTCTCGCTGTCCAATCGGGACGTGGTGGCCTGCGACCTGAATGACGCCCCGGCGGGCATTCCCGTGGATCAGCAGAAGGACTCGGTCCGCGAGCTGCCCAGTGCCACCGGTGTCATCGATCTGAAGACGTTTCTCGGGGCGCTGGTCAAAATCGGCTACGACGGCCCCGTGCGGGCTGAGCCGTTCAAGGCCGATCTGCGCACGTTGCCCAGGGAAGAGGCCGTCAAGCTGACAGCCGAGTCCATGAGGCGGGCCTTCGCGCTGGTTTCGTAAGTGCCACTCGAGGCGGTCGGGACGTCCGGCGAGCTTCCGGACGTTCGCAGAGTCAGAGGATTCCATGCTGGCGACTGCGGGAGGCGACGACGATCGGCAGAGACCGGCGCATCGACCATCGGTTTCTCCCTCCCGGGGCGATGTTGGCGTCGGTGATCGGCTACGAGTTCTGCGACGCGAGAGTCACGATGCCAGAACCCAGGTAAGTCCGTTCCCCGTCAGGTCCGTCCGCCGATCGCCGACCGTTGCACTGAGGGGTCAACCGCTTGTGATCGAGGCCGAGCAGGTGCGACTCGGAACGCCCAAGGTCTGGAACGAGGACCAAACGCCATGAAAACCATCTCACTCGCTGGCAGGATTCTGGGACTCGTGCTGGTCGCCGCCTCTCCGGCGCGTCCCGCCGATCAGCCCGCCGACCTCGTGGTCCTCCATGGCAAGGTCTGGACCGGTGACGCGGGATCGTCCGTGGCCGAGGCCGTCGCCGTCCGCGACGGTGTCTTCGTCCGCGTGGGCTCGGACGCCGATGTCCAGAAGCTCGTGGGGACCGCGACTCGGGTGATCGATGCCGACGGCCGACGCGTCATCCCCGGCCTTATCGAGAGTCACGTCCACGCCACCGGGGCGGCGCGGGGCGAGGTGATCCAGCCGTACGTGCAGCTCGGTTCGATCGGCGAAATTCAGGAGTGGGTGCGGCAACAGGCCCGGTCGGCGGCCGAAGGAACGTGGATCCAGATTCCCCGGGCCGACCTGACGCGGATCCGCGAGCGTCGCCTACCAACGCGCGAGGAACTGGACCTGGCAGCCCCCAGACATCCCGTGGTGTTCAACTGGCAATACGCGAACAGGCAGGTTCAGGTCCTGAACACCGCCGCACTCCAGGCGGCCCGGATCGACCGGGACACGCCGGACCCGGCGGGGGGCAAGATCGTCAAGGGCCCCGACGGCGAGCCGACCGGTCGGCTCGAAGACCCCCACGGCCTGGTGACCAAACACATACCGACTCGACAGGTCTCACAAGAGGCGTATCTCCGATCGCTTGAGAACCTCCTTCATCGCTATAACGCGATCGGGATCACCAGCATCTCCGAGCGCAACTCGAACGTGGACGGCTATCGCGCCTACGAAACGTTGAAGGAACAGGGTCGCCTAACCGCCCGCGTGAACGTAACAATCGGGCTCCGCTCCGATGGGACCGTGGAGGGGACGGAGAAGTTCATCGCGGCGCTGCCGTTCCGCTACGGCGACGGCGACGACTGGGTCCGTGTGGGACCGCTGAAGATCGGCGTGGACGGCGGCATCCTTTACGGCACCGCGTACATGCGCGAGCCCTACGGCCCGCAGGCGGCGTCCCTCTACGGGTTCTCCGACCCAGAATACCGAGGGGCCCTGAGCCTAACCCCGGAGAAGGTCACCAACATGATCCGGACGGGCCACAGGCTGGGGTGGCAGATGTGCTCTCATGTCACGGGCGACGCGGGAGTGGACGTCGTGCTCGACGCCGTCGAGGCCGCGAACCGGGACCATCCGATCGGCGACCGCCGCTACACGCTCATCCACGCGTACTTCCCTCGGTCGGACGCGATCCGGCGCGCCGCGGGGCTGGGCGTCTGCGTCGACACCCAGCCGGCGTGGTACTACAAGGACGGCGACGCTTTGGCGCCCGCCCTCGGGGCGGAGCGGATGGCCGCGTTCATCGGGCTCGCGGACTGGACGCGCGGCGGCATCACGGTCGCGATCAACTCGGACCACATGCAGGGCTTCGACCCCAACACGTCCCTCAACCCCTACAACCCGTTCCTCGCCATGGGGACGGCGGTGACCCGCCGGACCGAGCAGGGGCGGGTCTTCGGCCCCGAACAGAAAGTCTCGCGCGAGGAGGCGCTGCGAATGATGACGACGCAGGCCGCGTACCTCAGCTTCGACGAATCGCGCAAGGGGTCGATCGAGGTCGGTAAGCTCGGCGACCTGGTGATGCTCGACGACGACCTTCTGACGTGCGACGCCGATCGCATCAAGGACGTCCGCGTGGCGTTGACGGTCGTGGGCGGCAAGGTCGTCTATGAAGCACCGAAGGGGCCATGAGCGACAGACCCTCGCGCTTCGATGCAGCTTCAAGAGCCGCCCGGCCTGCCGCGGCCCGGTTCGTCGATGAGACTCCCGCGGCGAAGCCGTCGCCCGCCTGATCGGCGGTGAATCCCATGAAACCCCGCGACCACCGAACGGACGCAACCATGCGATACTCATCCCGACGGCTCCTGGGCGTGCTCCTGATGTTCGGGGTCCTGCTCTCGCTCCCGCCCGCCCGCGGCGAGACGGAGGAATTGGAGCTCGCCGGGCTCATCGAGCCAGTCGAGATCCTGCGGGACCGCTGGGGTGTAGCACACATTTACGCGCGCAATGAGCATGATCTGTTCTTCGCCCAGGGGTTCAACGTCGCCCGCGACCGGCTCTTCCAGCTCGAACTCTGGCGACGGCAGGCCACGGGGACACTGGCCGATGTGCTGGGCAAGAGGGCGCTGCCGCAGGACACTGGGGCCCGTCTGCTGAGGTATCGCGGCGACCTCACCCGAGAGCTGAATCGGTACCATCCGCGCGGGGTGGAGATTGTCACCGCGTTCGTGGCGGGGATCAATGCCTACATCGACTCGACAGAGGACGACCCGAAGCGGCTTCCGTTCGAGTTCAACGCCCTCGGCATCAAGCCGGGCCGATGGACGCCCGAGGTCGTCATCTCGCGCCACAACGGCCTCTTCCGGAACGTGACGAGTGAGGTTCAGTACGCCCGGCTGGTCCGCGCGGTCGGCCCGGAACGAGCCAGGGAACTGCTCAACCTCCACCCCGGGCGCCCCGTACTCGAACCCGACCCGGCGCTCGACCTCGGCGCGATCGGTGAAACCGTCCTGGGGCCCTATCAGGCGGCGCGCACCTCGCCGCGGTTCGAACCGCAGGATGTCGGGCCCGAGTATCGCGGCCAGGCCCCTCGACCTGGCGGCGGGGAGGCGACACCGGCCGCGAACGCGATCGGCGACGACTCGTCGGAGGGGAGCAACAACTGGGTGCTCTCGGGCGACCGCACGTTTTCGCGCGCCCCGCTCCTCGCCAATGACCCGCATCGGTCGATCCAGCTCCCCTCGCTCCGCTATTGGGTCCACCTGGTCGCACCCGGTTGGGACGTCATCGGGGCCGGAGAGCCCGCACTGCCGGGGGTCTCGGTCGGGCACAACGCCCGAGGCGCGTGGGGGTTCACCATTTTTCCTGTCGACCAGGAAGACCTGTTCGTCTACGAGACCGACCCGGCCGACCCGGCCCACTACAAGTACGGCGGGGCGTGGGAGACGATGCGGGTCGAACGGGAGGTCGTGCCGGTCAAGGGGGAGCCGGACGTCGAGGTTGAGCTGAAGTTCACCCGGCACGGGCCGATCCTCCATGAAGACCGGGAACGGCACCTCGCCTACGCCCTCCGCGCCGCCTGGCTCGAAGAGGGGACCGCGCCCTACCTGGCGAGCCTCCGAATCGACCAGGCCTCGAACTGGCAGGAATTCCGCGAAGCCTGTCGGCACTTCCTGACCCCCTCCGAGAACATGGTCTGGGCCGACGTCGACGGTCACATTGGCTGGCAGGCCGTCGGCCTGACGCCGGTCCGCCGAGGCTGGGACGGCCTACTTCCCGTGCCCGGCGACGGCCGCTTCGAGTGGGAGGGCTTCCTTCCCGCGGTTACCCTACCGCACGTGGCCGATCCACCCCGAGGCTGGCTCGCCACGGCGAACCAGGACAACCTTCCCAGCGGCTACCCGTTCACCGTCGGCTTCCAGTGGACCGACCCGTTCCGGTTCGCCCGGATCGAGGAGGTTCTAGGCTCCGGGAGACGGTTCACTCTCAGCGACATGACGCGGCTCCAGCAGGACGAGCTCGCGCTCCCGGCCCGCGTCCTCGTTCCGCTTCTCCGAGGCCTGGAACCGGCCGGTGACCAAGAGCGTGAGGCCGCCGTCCGGCTTCGGTCATGGGATCTCGTGCTCGACAAGGACTCGGTCGCGGCGGCGATCTATGTCGCCTGGGAAAAGGCCCTGAAGGGCGCTGTGTGGGAGGTCGTAGTTCCCCGTGAGGCCCGGCCGGCGCTTCCGGCCCGCTCGCTGTCGACCGAGAGGGTCATCGAGTGGCTCATGGTCCCTGACGGCCGTTTCGGGACCGACCCGGCCGCTGGCCGGGACGCGCTCCTGCTCAAGGCGCTCGGGCAGGCCGTGGCCGATCTGGAACGGCGTCTCGGACCGGACATGGACCGCTGGCGATACGGCCAGAAGGGGATGAAACACATTCGGCTCCAGCACCCCCTAAGTGCCGCCGTCCGCGAGGATCTCCGGGCTCGCCTCGACCTGGGCCCGCTGCCCCGGGGCGGCTACGCCCATACCGTGAACAGCACCTCCGACGAGGACAATCAGGCGACCGGAGCGTCGTTCCGGATCATCGCGGACCCGGGGAACTGGGACCTCTCGCTCGGGACGAACGCTCCCGGCCAATCCGGCGACCCGGACAGCCCCCACTACCGCGACCTGTTCGCCTCCTGGGCAGAGGGGAGATACTTCCCGGTCTTCTCCTCGCGCGCCAAGGTCGAGTCCGTCACCGAGTCGAAAGCAGTGCTGCTGCCGCGGCGCGACTCCCGATAATGTCTCGATGGGCCGGTGTGGCTGTCGCGACGGCCGTATCCCATATCACGGGCCCGCCGAACAGAGCCTGACCCGAAGACGGGCTGGACGAGCCGACGGAAAACCTCGGCCCTCGTCCGCTCGAGGGTCAGGTCCTCGATCTGAGACCGATCCGTGTGGGTGAAACGGCGGGGAATCGAGTCGAGCACGGCACACCCAAGGGCCTGCCGCGCGGCGTCAAGGGGGTGGGGCAGCGGGATTCGCCACGGATGGGCCAGCTCGAGCAATTCCACAACATCGTGGTTCCGTCCGAGACCTGGCGACGACCTTTAAAGAAGTCCGTTGCTGTGGACCTGGAGACGACCCGTGGTGAATCTCGGACGACGGTGCCGCAGTTGATCCCCTCCGGGTTCGGCCTGTCCTCGGTGATGGCGTGACTCTCGAAGGAGTCCGGTGGACCGGCGTGTCGGGGCGTTCACCTGGCCGGGAAAGAGCGCGCAACCGTCTCGTACGCCCTCGCGGCCGAACGCCGCTGGATCTGGGCCGACCGGTTTTCGCGCAGGCCGCGGAGGAGCCGACACTCGAGAAACCCCCGTGGCCTGTGCGCGCGGTTCCGTATGCCGCCCTCGCACCGGCGACATGAAACCGGAGAACATGCACCCCTCGAGCTCCGTGTCTCCACCACGACCTTTCCTGATTGCCCGTTCGGTGCGATCAATCGTGATAGTCCGTTCGACCATGCTGCGGACTCGGGTCATCGCATCCAGATCAGCCAGGCGATGCCCACGAGCATGGTCAGCAACGTCAGCGGTACGCCGACCCGAAGGTACTCGACGAAACCGAGTTCGATGCGGGCTCGCCGGGCGTTCTCGACCACGATTAGGTTCGCGACGGAACCGAGGATTGTCACATTGCCCGCCAGGGTGCTCGACATCGCCAGCGCCAGCCAAGCCGTCTCAGTCCGTGACGGAGGCAACGCGGTCACGATCGGCTGGAAAAGGAGAACCGCCGGCACGTTCGAGACAAGGTTGGAAAGAACCGCCGACAGGGTGCTGACCGCGACAACCGGAGACTCCTTCAAGACCGTCCAGCGGGTGAGTTCAACGTGTCGGACAACCTGGACCTCAAATCCTCGGACGAGCACGAACAACGCCGCGAACATCACAAGCAACGGCCAGTCAACGGACTGGTAGACCCTCGCCGAAGGAACGCGATCCAGCAGTAGCACCGCCGCGCCGCAGAGCGAGACCAGGGCGATCGGCGCGCCCATAAAGAACAACGCGATGACACCGGCTGTCACGAAAAGACTTTTCTTCAGCAGACGTTCATGATCGTGACTGTGGGGCTGAATCGAAGACTCTTCCTCGATGGCGATCTCTTCGTTCAGAGTGTTTCGATAGATCGCCCAGACGATCAGAAAGTTGATGATCAGGCCGATCAGTGCGACCGGGGCAAGACTCATCGCGAACCGTGTGTAAGAGATGTGCGAAAGTGACCCGATGATCATGTTTTGTGGATTTCCGGTAATCGT
>CAZRGV010000018.1:18431-23323 GCA_964599655.1 uncultured Isosphaeraceae bacterium
GCCACGGATCCTACGTTTGAGGCCGTGGCCAGACCGATCAGGTAGGGAACCGGGGGGCGTCGGAGCTTCCGGCACAGGTCGATGACCAGGGGAGTCATTGCCAGACAGACCACGTCATTGACCAGGAAGGCCGAAAGGATGCCACCGAGACCAATCGTCAACGCAAGTAAGACAATCGCTCCCGGGCGTCGAGTCGCGAGCGTATCGGTCACGAGCCCGAAGAATCCTGAGAGTTGAAGAAACGCCGACACAACCATCATGCCGAAGAGCAGGACGATGGTCTCGAAATCCACGGCTCGCGCGGCCTCGTCGAGGTCGAGCAACCGGAACGCCAGCAGTGCAGCCGCTCCGACGACCGCGATACCCGCGCGGTCAATCCGAAGTCCCGGCACTCGACCAATCGCCAGGGAAATGTAGGTTAGCGAGAAGATCAGTAGGGTCAGGAGCCCGTTTACGGGGCTTGTCGGCCACTCCGAATGGCTCACCTTGAGTCCTCCGTCTTGCCCAGAACTCCCTCAGGATGCATCGACAGATCGTGCAACGCGTGTTCCTTGATGATCATCTCGGTTTGAAGACTCAGTGAGTTTTCCTGCCTGTTCACGGTTTCCGGAATGAACGACGCGACGAGGAGCGTCGCGAACGCACCGATCGCGGCCAGCATTCCGAAGAGCTGACGGTATCCGAGTGCATCAACCACCATTCCCGAAAGCGCGGGGCCCAGCGCCGAACCCAGGACGAGGCACGTCCCGACAATGACCTGAGCCTGGCCCGCATGCCGCGGACTCGCCAGCCGGTCCGTCACCCAGGCCGCCGCGATCACGGCGAAAAGTCCGTTGGCGAACCCATCGAGCAGCTGAATCACAACGACCTGCCAGGACGTTTGCGCGACGGCTACCAGTGCAAGTCGCAGCGACATCACGGCCCAGCCGACAAGGAGCAACGGTCGCCGGCCCAGACGATCGGAGAGCCTTCCGGCGGGCCGAACCACAATCATCCAGGCAATCATGCTGAGGATGAATGCCTGGGCCAGAACGCGATCTTGCGCGTGGAGGTCTCGTTTCAGAAACAATCCGAGGTAAACCCCGCCCGGCGAATTGGCCACGTGAAAGAGGATCATCGAAACAATGAACATCCAAAGCGTCCCATCCGTGAACAGCCGGTTCGAGTCCTCGAGGGTACCTCCATCGGCTCTCTCCTGTTCGGCCTCGAGCGTCGAAACCGACGGCCGAACCTGGGAACTGGCATGGCGGTCGCGAACCATTAGGGCAAATCCGAATGCGATGACCTGAACAACGGCCAGCGGACCGAGGATCGATCCAACGCCGGATCGCTCGGCCATCCATCCCCCAAGAAACGCCGTTGTGACAATTCCGATCGGCTTCCAAAATCGAAGCGCGCCGAGGGTCGAGCCCAGTTCATCCCTTGCCGCCAGGTCCGACACTTCGGCTCCTGTGAGACTCTCCACAACCGCCCGGCAAATCCCGTTCTCGGCGAAGAGGACCACGAGCACACTCAAACCCAGGACATTCGAGACCCGAGGGAGCATCCAGGTCGCCAGCGCGAGAACTCCGAGCGCGACGAGGAGAAACGGCTTCCGACGTCCCACCCGATCGGACCAGATTCCGAGTGGAAACTGGAGCAAGGCCGTCAGGGCCGCCACGGTCGAAACCAGGCCGATCGCCTGATCGGAGAGTCCCCGATCGCCAAGGTAAAGCGGTAGAAACGGTAGGGTGAAACCGATACCCGCCATGCCAAGGCAGTAACTCGCGGAGATCCCAATCTTCTCTTGATATTTCATAGTAGAATACTCACATACTCCTGATTGGTGAAGATCGACATGACACGGTCGTCCTGAGAGCGAGATCGCCGCGGCCCGTGCTTCGTGTTGGCTTGAGCCGCGGCGATACGTGGGTCAGTCGATCACGGGGGGAGGAAGTTCGTCACCCAGCCCGAGGCGGCCACGCGCCGAGGGAGCCGGCCGGCGCGGGTCTCGACGTGGCGGCGCCGGGCGATCTCGTTTGCGATCGGGCTTCGGCTCCGTTCGAGAAGGCGGCAACGGCTCGTCCATCGCATGGGCAAGATGCTCAGGAACGTGGGTCATGGCCTCAGCGGCTCGGGCGAGTTCGCTGGCACGGTCGAAGCGCTGGGCCTCGGCGTCGCGATTCGCGGCAAGATAGAGATCTCGGGCTGCGTCGAGATAGAACTTGCCCTCGGGAACATCCTGGCCGCGCGCCTCTCGAATCCTGTCAAACGCCCGGGTCAGATCGCGGCGAAGCCGCTCCTTGGCCTCCTCGTCCGAGGGAGGCGCCGGCAGCTCTGGGTCGGACCGGTCGAGTCGGGCGGCGTTTCTCGCGTGATCGACGGCTCTCGCGAGGTCGTGGGCCGCGGTTCCATACTCATGGACCAGCCGGTCATTGCCATCGAGACTCGCCTCCATTCCTTGCCGGTAAAGCTTCGTGGCTCTCCTGGTCCAGTCGCGAAGACGCTCCTCGGGTCGGCTCGCCCCATCGACGTCCGCCCGCAGCCGCCGAAGCAGGTCGTAGGCCCGTTGCAAGTCGTTCCCGGGCCCTCGATCGGCTTTTTTCTTGGCCTTCGGCGGCGGAGGACCACCCTCGGGTCCTGCGCCCTGAAAAATCGTACCCAGGCCCAACGCCGAAAGGCCGGCGACACCCATCATCATCAACTTCGTCAACATGAAGAGTTCTCCTTGTGGATCTTCGATCAACTCAAGCCCCACCAGCGATCATGGCCGGCGGCGGCCCGAAGAAAATGCAAGGAGGATGCCGACGTGAAAAACACCGAGATTCTCCCTGAAATTCCAAGAAAACCCCCTTGTACTGGGCACGATCTCCCCAATGCCCCGGGGCATCTGTGCCCCGAAACGACAGCCGTGCCTTACCCTCGCGTTCCGAGACGGTCTCGCGCTCTCTCGCGAGGCCCATTGTGGCCGTGGCACGAAAGCTGCATACTCACACTCAGGTCCTCCGGTCGCCGATGCTTTTGTGGCAGACGTTCCCGCCCCATGATTTCTTGCGCAAAACATGCCCAGTAAGTCGCCTACCATGCCAAGATTGCCGATCCTCCTTCAGATCGGTGTCGTGTCGGCGCTATTCGCCGCCTCTCTGGGGGTTCTCGCCTACACGGGATTCACCGCAGTCTGGCGCGAGGGGCGCCGCGTCTCCTCGAAGCGAGTCCTTGTCAGTGCCAGCGACGAACTGGCGCGCCGAGGTTCCTCGGCGTTGCGTGACGTTCCCGAATGGCCCCTGATGAGCCTCACGGAATGGGAATCGCTGAATCAGACGTTGATGACGGAATCCCAGTCCGCTCTGTCGAAATATGACGGAGTCGAGGGAGGCTACTTCGTCCGGCAGGGGAGCCGGTTCCTTGGCGCCTCCTTCCCGACCGAGCCGAACGCGACCAAAAACCGGCACGATCGGAGCCGTCCACCCGGTCCGCCTCCTCGCGAGTACGATCTCATCGAGACCCAGGTTCTCGCTTGCCTCCGAACGCGAAAGCCCAACTTCGTCGTCGAGTCGGTTCCTCCGAGCGTCGTGGCGATTCGAACGGCGCCCGTCCTGGACAATGGGAACGCGATCGCCGCGACCTGGGTGATGACCCGGCTGGTCGATCCGCTCATGCTTGACCAGTCGACCCGAGGCTACGGCCTGGCCGCCTCGCTGGCTCTCGGCGGCATCGCCGTCGCGCTGGCCTTGATGATTGGCCTCGCCCAATCGCTCCGACGGGAGGCCGCGGAACGATCCCGCCTTCAGGATGAACTACGTCGTAGCGAGCGGCTGGCCGCGTTGGGTAAGCTGCTGGCGGGCGTGGCGCACGAGGTTCGCAACCCCCTCGCGGGCATTCGGGCCATCACCCAGCTTTGGAGGCGTGGTCTAGAATTCCACAATGACGCATTCGACCACCTGATCGAGGAAGTCGACCGGCTCGAAGGAATCGTTTCGAGGCTTTTACATTTCTCCCGAGCCAATACCCAGACGCTTGAGCCGGGCGATCTCAATCAAATCGTCGCCGAGGCAGCACGCCTGGCGCAACCGTTGGCCGATGAACAGCACGTTCACATCGAGCTCGACTTGAGTCCCGAACTGCCGCCGATCGAAATGGCCGGACCCGCCCTGCTCCAGGTTTTCCGGAACCTCACCAGCAACGCCTTGCAGGCCATGCCGGATGGGGGCACGCTCCGACTCTCAACGAGGTTCGACCCTTCGCGTCGCGAGGTTTCCGCTCGCGTTACCGACACGGGGCCAGGCCTCTGCCAGGCAACGCTCGACCATCTTTTCGAGCCGTTCTTCACGACGAGGACCGAGGGAACCGGCCTCGGACTGGCCATCGCCCGAGAAATTACCCTGGCCCACCGCGGTGATCTTCACGCGGGCAATGTCGTCCACGGCCATGGGGCCGTTTTCACGCTCACGATCCCAGCTGTGCCGCAAACTTGTGGAGACTCGATGATATGACCGAGCCCGCAACGGTTCTGGTCGCTGAGGACGACCGGGCGATCCGATTCAGCCTGGTCTGCTTTCTGAAGTCCGAGGGCTATCGCGCGATCGAGGCCGCCGACGGGGAATCTGCCCTGCGCCTCATTCACGACGAGAACCCCGACGCCGTGCTTCTCGATCTGAAAATGCCCCGCCGCGAAGGTATGGAGATTCTCGAGGAACTCGGTCCACGGCTCGCGGAACTCCCTGTGATCGTCGTAACGGCGTACGGCGGCTCCTCGGCCGCGATCGAGGCGATGCGGCGCGGCGCCTATGATTACTTGACCAAACCGTTCGACCTCGACGAGGTGGGTCTAACCCTCGGTCGTGCCCTCCGACAACGTGCCCTCGACGCCGAGGTCCGCCGGCTTCGTCAACTCAACACAGGTAAGGATGAGG
>CAZRGV010000018.1:23466-62624 GCA_964599655.1 uncultured Isosphaeraceae bacterium
TGGAACCGGCAAGGAACTCGTGGCCTCGGCCTTGCATCGTCACTCGCGGCGGGCCGGCGGGCCGTTCGTGCGGGTGAACTGCGGCGCCTTGCCGGAGGGGCTCGTCGAGAGCGAACTCTTCGGACATGAGAAAGGAGCCTTCACCGGAGCCGATCGGCTCCGAATCGGCCGGTTCGAACGCGCGGCTGGCGGCACGATCTTCCTCGACGAGGTCGCGGAGCTCCCACTCTCCTCTCAGGTCAAACTCCTCCGTGTCCTGCAACAACACGAGTTCGAGCGTGTGGGCGGCACGGAGACGCTCCGAACCGATGCCCGGATCATTTCGGCAACCCACCGCGACCTGCCCTCGGAGGTTGCCGCAGGCCGTTTCCGTGAAGATCTTTTCTACCGGCTCAACGTGGTCCGAATCGCGATCCCCTCGCTTCGAGACCGGACCGAAGACATTCCACCACTCGCCGAGATGATCCTCCGCCGCATCGAGCGACGGTACGGTTGGCGGAGCCTCTCGCTCGCGCCAGAAACCTTCGAACGGCTTCAACGGCTCGAATGGCCTGGCAACGTGCGGCAGCTCGAAAACGCCCTGTCCCGCGCCGCCATCGCGGCGAGAGGGCGCGCGATCCTGCCCGAGCATCTTGAACCCGAGACGGCCACCGAGTCTAGCACGGCCATCGCCGCGACCGATGCCGAGTCTGGCGAAGGGTTACCGCTTCGCGCCATCCTCGCCGAGGTCGAACGACGGACGATCCGCCAGGCGCTGGTCGCCTGCAACGGCAATCGCACAAAAACAGCGGAACGACTCGGGATCAGCCGCAGGCATCTTTTTGACAAGATCCGCGAATATGATCTTCGTCTTTGATCCGCGCGAGACCAATCGAAACGTCAGATCAACGGGCCATCGCTCATCCCGTTGCGGCCGACGTGCGCCGGATCGTGCGGTCCTCGGTAAATGGAGGGACGAACTCCCAGCGCTTCCACGATCCGTTCGGCGGCTCTGGACGAGGCGCCCGGAACGGCCACCGAGTCTCGAAGCTCGGCCAACGCCCTCGACGCCTTAGCCCGCTCCGCGGGATTGTTCAACCACTGAAGCGCCCAGTCGGCCAGCTCGGGAGATACGTCGCGGTCGGTCAGGTATTCGGGCATCACCTCGGCGTCGGCCAGAAGATTCACCAGGCTGATATATTTTGCCTTGATGAATGGCCGAGCAATCCAAAGGTCAAATCGTCGAACCTTGTAGAGGACCACGGTCGGAAGCGCCTCGACCATCAGCTCCAGCCCAACCGAACCGGAAACCGACCAGGCCACGTCCGACAGTCGGATCAACTCCGGCGTTCGCGCCGAATGCACCTCGAGCGTCGGCAGGGAGAGTCCCGACTCCTTGACGATCTCCTCGACCATCGCCTTGTGCCGGTCGTGAAGGCAGGCGACGACGAACCGGCAGTCTGGTCGTCGGGCCGAGACCTCGGCAGCCGCGCGAAGCATCAACGGGAAGTTTCGCGACACCTCCTGCGTTCTCGACCCGGGCAGGATGGCCACGACGGGCCCCCCCTTGCTCCGCTGCTCAAAAAGGAACTCCTCATCGAGCGTTCGCTCCGCGAGTTCGTCGAAATACGGGTGGCCGACAAACACCGCGCCGCTAACCCCCCGATCGTGATACCACTTCGGCTCGAACGGCAGACTACAGAGAACGTGGTCGACATATTTTCGAACCTTCTTGACGCGCCAACCGGCCCAGGCCCAGATCTGCGGCGGCACGTAATAGAAGACAGGGATTCCTCGCCTCTTGGCCCGCTTGGCCAGAGCCCAGTGAAAGCCTGGATAATCGATGAGGATCACCGCGTCTGGCTTCTCGTCGCGAAAGTACGCGTCCGCCTGCCACGCGAGCCTGACGAATTTGTGCAAGTTCAGCAACACCCGGCCGAACCACATCACCGCCAGCTCGACCAGCATGTAAAGGACCTTCACCCCGGCTCTCGCGAGGTGCGGTCCGCCGAAACCCACGAAATCGGCGTAGGGCTCGCGTTTGCGAATCGCTCGAACGAGATTGGCCGCATGGAGATCGCCGCTTGGTTCGCCGGCCGAGATGAAGATGCGCATCGGGTCGACTCACATCCGTGCCGAAAAAGGTCCACCGGGTCCGTCCGGTGCCCTGAGATCACCTTAGCAGACAACCCTCATTCCGGGAAGCCGAGTCGTCCGATCGTTCGACGGGGTGGATTCTACTTTGCCGACTCCGCCGACCAGGGTCGGACCCGAAGATGCCGGAACGCGACAGGTCCGTGATCGCCCTGCAAGAGCAAGGGACCTTTTGGAATCTCGGGCTTGGTCCACGCATGTCCGGTCGGCCACTTGAGTTCATGATCTTCGTGGATCACCTGACCGTTGAGCACGACCTTCACGAATTTCGCATTGGCGATCTTCTTCCCCTCAGAGTCAAATCGCGGGGCCTGGAAGATTACGTCGAGGGTTTGCCACTCGCCGGGCGGTCGGGTCGCGTTGAGCCGCGGCGGAGTACCATCGTCGATATGGTGATATCTCGGCAAAAGCTCGGCGCGGGGATAAATCCCGCCGCAATCGCTGGCGGTCGGCGACTTGACGCCCCAGCTATCGGCGATCTGAATCTCGTAAAGCCCCTGGAATTTGATCCCGGAGTTTGATTTCTCGGGAACCAGAAACTCGGCATGAAGTTCGATATCGCCGAAGTCTTGCTTGGAGAGCAGGTTGTTCGTACGCCCGATCGGTCCGTTCAGAATCGCGCTCGAGCCGGGATCTCCTTCGAGCCGCCTTGGGTTGTCCGACTTCAGATGGGCGTCGCCCACGAATTGCCACTGACCGTGGGGTTTCTTCCAGGCCTCGAGGCTGTTCGCTCCAATCAGCTCGATCCAGCCATCCTCGTCACCGAGGCTCAGTGAGGGAAGTCCGCCGATCAGCGATAACAGCAACAGACCACGTACCATGCGCAACGAGCGACCCATGGCTCTTCTCTCCTCTTGCCATCGACAGACCCCCAGCGTTTGCCGAGGTAGTGATTGCTCGATGGTACGGCCCGCCGTGGCGATTGCAATGGGCCGATCCCCCTCGATGTCGGAATCGATCAAAAAAAGCGCCTCGGACCCGATCGCGACGGGTTCGAGGCACTCGAGCTATCCAGGGATCGGACTCAACAACGACGTGCCGCTCTCAGGCGAACTTGGTCGTACCGGGAACCGGAACGGGCCGGTCCGGGGCCTCGCCCCAAACGTACTGCTTCGGGCTCAGGTCTTCCTTGGAGTTCATCGCCATCTCCCAGGTCACGACCTGTCCGGTGTAGGCGGCGTCGCGACCCATGATTGCCAGCAAGGTGCTGCGAGCGGCGTACAGACCGTTGTTGATCGGCTTGCCCGCGCGAATCGCGGCGAACAGCTCATCGTGCTCGGTCTGGTACATGTTGTTGTTCGGGCCTCGGTAGCGCCACTTGTTCTCACCCGTGATCCGATGGCCGAACACATCGCACATCCCCTTCGCGCCGAGGATGTAGTCCTTCACCTGCTGCGCCGAGCCTCGCCAGTGCCGGCTGTGGTGATACCCTCGAACGTTGTTCGGATACTCATAAACGATCGAGAAGTTGTCCCAGATGTTGCCGTACTTCGGATCGGTCCGGACCTGCCGGCCACCCGAGCCCCAGCACTGAACCGGCGGCTCATCGCCGAGTGCCCACGCCATGGTGTCCAGCGCATGGACCGCCTGCTCAACAATGTGGTCGCCGCTCAACCAGCAGTAGTAGTACCAGTTTCTCATCTGGTACTCCATGTCCGACTTGCACTCCTCGCGGGTCTTCCGAGGATCCCAGACACCGCCCGAGTTGTACGTCGTCTCGACCGCCACGATGTCACCGATCGCGCCGTCCTTGACCCGCTTCATCGTCTCGCGTCGCGGGTTGTGATAGCGCCAGCAGAGACCCGAAACCACGGCGAGGTTCTTTCCCTTCGCGTCTTCGAGCGCATGAAGGAAGGCTCGGACGCCGGGGGCGTCGGTGGCCACCGGCTTCTCGACGAACGCGTGGACCCCCTTCTCCACCGCGTACGCGAAGTGCTGCGGGCGGAAGTGCGGCGGCGTGGCCAGCAAAACGACGTCCACCTGGTCGGTCACGTGCTTGAACGCGTCGAAGCCCGTGTAGCGGCGGTCCGGCGGCACGTCGACCCGACCCGCGACCGGCGACGACTTCAACGTCGAGAGACTCGACTCCAGGCGATCCTCGAACGCGTCCGCCATCGCAACGAGCTTGGTGTTCGAGTCGGCCGAAAGGGCCTGCTCGGCCGCGCCCGTGCCTCGACCGCCGCAGCCAATCAGGCCGACCTTGAGTGTGTCGCTTCCGGCGGCATGGGCGTTCGAGGCAATGTCGAGCGACGAGACGGCCGCGGCGGCGGCGACCGTGCCGGCCGAGTTCATAAGAAACGTGCGACGGGACCAGTTGGCTTCGCGCATCGGGGGTGGTCTCCAGCGGGTTGGGTTTGGAGGGCGGGATTCGCGATCCACGATGCCTGCCATTGTGCCAGGTCGGACCCATTCTGACAAACGCCCTGTGCCGCCAGATCACCCCCAAGCGTTCCCCGCTCTGTTCCTACGTTCACAAGGCGTCGGAGGAAATCACCTCTCCGCCGTCGCGTGTAATCAACGCCCGAAGGACCATCGGGTGGACTGTTTCCTTGATGAACCGGACCGAGCCGTCCATGAAAAGCGCGTTGAATCCGCCCGCGAAATGGCCCCCCAGCTTCGAGATCAGATCCATGCCCGCTCCGGGTTTGGCATCGGCGTCGAAGGGGATCTCCGAGTCCGGCTTGGTCCAGATCACAGCCTCCCGCGCTTCCACGATCGCCAACGTGTTCGATGTTCCATCGAAGATATCCGCGATCCGCACGCCGCCACCTCGCGACGGATCGAACAGCGTGCTTCGCCCGGAGAAGCCCCTGTAGAACGTCATGCCCGGCTCGGCCGTCGCCGAGTCGGGAACCCGGTAGATCGACGGCATCTTGTCGATCAGGGCCTTGTTATGTGGGCTGTCCCAGGGTTCGTCGAGATGGAACTCCTGAGCCAGCGGCGCCGATTCAATGAACTGGAGAATCGCAACCCGCCAGCTTAGGAGCGGCTTACCGTTGGCGTCCTTGATGTCGGAAGGAAACGCACTGTGGACGTCGTGGAAGTTGTGCAGGGCCAGTCCGATCTGCTTGAGATTGTTCACGCTCTGCGACCGAAACGCCGCCGTGCGAGAGGCCCTCGCCGCTGGCAGCGCCGCGGCAATCGCCAGGGGCGCCAGCGCGATCGGATTCAGCGCAGGGAACGACTCCCTGGTCAGGAACTGGAACCCCTCGTCATCCACCGTCATCGCGAACGTAGACGGCGATAGGTAAGGTCGCAACTGGTCGGGTGACGGAATGTTCTCAGGGTCGACCGTGAGTATGAACCGCAACCGGCCTGGACTGCGGAACGGACCGCCGCGGAATCCTCGTAGCATCGCAAAGGGCATCAGGACCGATTCACCAAACGTTCCCGACCCAAACATCTGCACCAGCGAGGGCAGGTTGGCAATCACCTCGGGCAACATCGACTCTCTCGTGTCGGTCACATGCAGGAACATCAAGGTATCAGGCAGTCCCTCGAAACCGCTGTTGAGCCGATCGCCTTCCGGCAGTCCCGCGTTACGTTCCTCCAGGGCAAGGGCCTCGCGGGCGACCTCCGGCGTGGCCCCGAGAACCACTCGGTTCTTGCCAAGCAGGATGGTGGGCCTCATGCCCGCCGGCATCGGCACGATGTCGGGCGGCATCGCGAGGGTGTAACCCTTCTCCGACCCTTTCAGCTTCTGGAACGAGGCCGGGCGCAGATCGACCGAGTCGTCGTCGTCGCGCTGACGCGGTGGTCCAGGCAAGAGGCCGCTCAGGAGCAGCGTTGGAGCAGACGACCGCAGTCTGGTCTCGCGCTTCGGGGCCTCCGTCTTCGGAATGGCCCGCTTCTGGATCTCCGGAGGGCGAGGAGCTGGCGCCGGGATTGGCTCGGGCGCCACGAAGATCTCCGCCGGCGCCGCGGGGGCTGCCTCCTCGATCACGAAAGGGCTCCCGAGGTTCGTGAGGCCACCTCGTGGCAAGCGTCGCATGGCCCTGTTCGCCGCAATCATCATCGCGTCGAGCGATTCGCCGAAGGTTTCCGCGTCGTCAACCTCGATCGTCAGTGACGACTTCGGCACATGAACGAGTCCTCTCGCGAACCCGAACAGCGGATTCGTCGGCGCGTTGATCCGCGTCGGAACCGTGTAGAAAACCATCTTGGACCCCAGCGGACGGAGAACCCCGTCTCGGAAATCACGGCCCGTGGCGTTGTGGAAGGCGCTTTCAAATTCCCGGAACGGGTCGCGCCCCCGAGGCGCGCTCTCCTTGGAGAGTTCATCCAAGGCGCTGTAGAACTTCGCCAGATCGATCGAGAGGACCGAGAACCCTGGCAGGCCGCCCGGCAAAGGTGGAAGGTCCTTCACGCCGAACGTCGGTTGATCCAGTAGCGCAAGCATTCCCGTACGGGGCGATGGAGCGACAAGCCGGGTGATCGTCATCAGGGCCTCTCCCTGGAACCCCCATCGATAGTCGAGACGCTTGATCCGGTCGAGACCCAGCGACGCCGCCTGAGGCGGCAGGGTCGGCAGCGCGGCCATGTCGAAGAAGGCCACCCCAATCGGCTCGATTCCATCGACGTCTCGCGCCAACTCGGCGCGGGTCGGGTGGTTCGTGGCGTTGGCCTGTCGCCCATCGAGCGCGTCGATCATCAGGTCGGCGCCCTCGGGATTCGCCAGACTGATCACGAGATCCGAGCCTTCCGACCACCACGCGAATCCGGGTCCTCCTCCTTGTCGTCGCACCACAATCACGCGGCGATCGCCCGGCTTCGTGACAACCTCCGCGTTGGTTCCGGGCCGGTTCCCCGCGTCGATCAAGCGACCAAGGA
Source organism: uncultured Isosphaeraceae bacterium (assembly GCA_964599655.1). Taxonomy (GTDB): domain Bacteria; phylum Planctomycetota; class Planctomycetia; order Isosphaerales; family Isosphaeraceae; genus CAZRGV01. The sequence continues at coordinate 30,430 of CAZRGV010000018.1, forward strand.
TGCGGCGAACCTCCCCCTGCGCCGCGTTCCGAACGACCACGCCGACCAGGCTTGGCTTTCGATCGCCGGGATGCCGGACGATCCCCAGCGCGAACCCCGCGTTGGCCGTATGCTTGAACAGCGTGAGCAGGTTGAGGCTTTTCAACGTGGGATCGCCCGAATTGCTCATCACGATCGCCGAAAGCTGAGTGCCAAGATCGTCGAGCATCGCGCCCGTCGGCGTTTCCGTGAGCATCCGGTACATGGCCGATTTCCGCCAGGTCTCCTCGTGACGCTCTAGCCCGTCGAACTCGGCGTAGACGACCAGGTCCTGACGCGGGAAGTACTCGGCCAAAACCCTCGATCGGGTCTTGCTCGGAACCGGCTTCGCTTGACCGCGATCCTGCCCGGGGGCCTCTCGGCTCGGCACGACCGCCGACGCGAGCAAGGTCAAGAACGTGACAAGGCCCAATACCGCCAAGGATCGAGCCGATCGGTGGTTCGTTGCTGTTGTCCGCATGACGCGATCCTTTCGCGAGAAGCCTTGGAGCCGAAGCCCGGAACCGGGCCAGGATGGGATCGAAGGAATCGGCGCTTGACGTCACAGCCGCCCGAAATTGAGCGTGTATGTAGGTCATGACCTCGCCCGACACCGAAAGTCATCGTAGTGGGCTTCCGACAGCGCGCCAATCACGAACCCCAACGGCATGAAGGGTTTCCAGGGCGACGACCCGACCTCCGTGAGGTACGATATTCTCAACAACTTCGGAGTCGCCCGAAACCGGCCACGCGCTTGGAACTCGAGCCTCGAAATCGGGGAGATTCAACATGTCCTTGACTGTGGGCTTTCTCACTCGAGACGAGGAGCGTAACATTGCCAGGGCGATCCAGTCGGTGCTCCCAGTCGCCGACCAGATCATCGTGGCCGACACGGCCTCGAAGGATCGCACTTCGCAGATCGCCCAGCAGCTCGGCGTCGAGGTCGAACAATTCCCCTGGCATGATGACTTCGCCGCCGGCCGCAACTTCGTCGTCGAGAAGGCCCGAGGCGATTGGGTCCTCTGGATGAACGCCGACGAGGAGCTGCTGAATCCCGATCCCGAGGTCTTTCAGGAGTGCTTCCGCCGCCCTGGTGCATTCGGATTCTTCGTCGGCGTGCGGTTCGTGAACGATCAAGGCGCGTTCACGGAAACGCAGGACGTTCGCCTCTTCCATCGCCGGCCCGACCTCCGGTTCATCGGCCGGCTTCATCCTCGGTTCGATGCGCCGCTCATGGCCCAGCTCGAACACGAGCGGCTTCAGGTCTTCCCATCACCCATCACACTGCGGAGTCACGCCGACACGTCCCGCCCGACCGAATCAAAGCTGCGATGGATCGAGCGCCTCCTGAGGCTCGAGCTGGCTGACCGGCCCGGCCAGTTGCATTACCTCATCGAGCACGGCCGAACCCTTCTGATGCTCGGCGAGGAGTCCGGCCACGACCTCATGGCGAAAGCCGCCGAGCAGGTCTGGCCCGTCCGAGGCGAACCGATGGCCCCGAGCTGGAAGGTCCAGGTCTTGCTCGAATACCTCCTGAGCATCCCGCCCGAGCAAAACCGCTCGAAGCTCGGTCGCGACGAGGCCCGCGCGCTCTCGCTCAGGTGGTTCCCCAGCAGCCCTCCCTTGCTCTGGCTCAACGCCGGCCATTTCTACGCCCAGGGCCAGTTCGCCCAGGCCGCCGAGTTGCTGGAGCGCCTCGTCGAACTCGGCCGGACCTCGACCTACGACAAATCGATCCGATTCGACCCCAAGATCATCGGCGACCAGGCGTTGATGAACCTCGGCGCCTGCCACCTCCAACTCGGAGAGTTCGACAGCGCCGAACGTTGCTTCCGCCAGTTGCTTAACAGCCCCACCTTGGGCCCCGACGCCGCCCGGAACCTCTCGGCCGTCGAGTTCCATCGGGCATCCCAGAGGAATACCCCGTCGGGTTCTCCGAGAAACGGGAATTGAGCTTTCGCATTTGAAGGGAAAAAGACATCCAGGCGTCGGCCGACCACGCTCGGTCGGCCGACGCCTGGATTCGCCTCCCTTCGGAGACCCGTTTCGCCGAGAACTCGGTCTCAGGGCACGCCGCTCGAATCGCTCCCGGCCGATTCGCTCCCGTCGACGTTCCGCGGACGGATCAGCTCGAAGTAACGGCGAATCGTCTGCCGGTGGCCGAGCGGAATCGGCTCACTGTCGAGGACGGCTTCCGACCTCGCGAGCGCTTTCTCGTACGACTCGCGATACCCACGAGAGGCCCGTTGCCGGCCCTCGGGCGAGTGGGTCGTCTCGACTTCCGAATCCCCTTCGTCACTACTGGTGCCGGTCACCTGCTCGATGGTTCGCTTGGAGAGCAGATCGGTCTTCTCGCCGATCACATTTCCGCTGGTTGACAGGCCGAAGCTCTGCGAGGAGTTTGTCGACTTTTTCGGGTTGCGCCCTCGAACTAGGCTGTTCGACTGGCACTGGCTCTTGCACTCCGACAGGCGATCGAACTCCGCTTCGAGCAGGCGATCGATCTTGCGACGCCGGTTGTGGTCGCGGGTCAGCGCGGCAAGGGCACGCGCCGCCTTCTTCATCTTCGAGTTGTGTCCGTCCTTGACCCCTTCGGCTAGCTCCGAAGCCGCGGCGCTCAGTTGACCGAGGCCGACGTCGCCCATCGTGGAGGCCACCTGCTTCAGCTTCTCCTCAACCGCCTTGGCTTCCTTCCGCTCGAGTTCGGGCGCCTCGAGCTTTTCCAGTTCCTCGGCCGCCTCATCGAACTTGGCGTCCTGCATCGCGTTGCCGGCGGCCTCGAGGGCCGAGGCCGGCGACATCGCGGCCCCCAGCGCCTGAAGCTGGCCGTCGACGAGCCCCACATTGTACTGAGCCTGTTGCGCGGCAATGGCCGACTGCATCTCCGAGAGCTTGGCCAGCGCCTCGCGCTCGTCGACACCCGGCTCTTTCATTTCCTCGGCCTTCTTCAGCAGTGCATCGACGAGTTTCTCCAGCTCGGGGTCGCGCTCCGACCTGGTCAGCTCGTCGAGCTGCTTCAGGTCCGCGATCACCTTCTCGGCCGTCGCCTCGATCACCGGATGCCTCTCGGCCGGACCAGCCTTGACGTCGCGAGACGCCAACGGCCAGGCGAGGAGTCCCAACGCCAGCATCAGCGCGGCGACCGCGTACGGCAGGGTCCGCGGCCATTTCATCGGAACCACCTCTCGAGGCGCGATTTTTCCCAGGTGCGCGAGGGCATCCTCGACCTGAAGCTCTTGCAATGTCGAACGCTCCGGCCGCTTCAGAAACGCCAGCGCCGTCACCGTCCGATCCTTCAACGCGTAATGGGCATCAACCGCCGACGCGGCCCGGTCCCAGCTCCGACCCCTCCAGAAGCCCGCAATCAGCCCGATCAACGGACCGGCCGCCAGGAGCGTGATTGCCATTGCCGGGGAAACTGGCCCTCCGGACAGTCGCCAGAGTCCGAGCACGATCAACGCCACTGAGCCGATCAATATCCCCATCACCATCGCGCGAAGCGCGGCGAGGCCTCGCTGCCGCCGCCGAACCGGACTCAGCTCGCGATAGATCCGCCCGTTCATGCTCAATCTCCAGCGAACGAGGAACGCTGTCGAGCCGCCATCGGGTCCTGGGCACAACCGGCCCCCGGATGTTCTCGACGATTGTACGATCAACGTCGTCCCGGCGAAAGCGAAATCCTTCGGACTATTCCTCCGAAGACCAGCGAGAAGTCAATTCGACGCAAAGCCACATCGGCCACAAAGATTAGCGACGACGATGCTACCAGGTAGGGCCAGAGCGGCAACGCCCGCCGGGCGGTTCGATCCGGGGGCTCCACGACCTCCTCTGCTGTCGGCGAGTACCGGCCGGCGCTCGCCTGGGCAATCGAGCGCAGCAATTCCTCATTCGTTGGCTTGAGCCGGAGTTCGTCCGGATATCCCACCGCCAGTCCTCGCGACTGGTGATAAAGTGGGTTCCCTCGCAGCGTCTGTGAGAACTCCAGGTGATAGGCTCCGGCTGTCGGCGTCTCGAAACGCGCTTCGTAACGCCCCGGCGCCGTCTGGCTCATGGCGATCCGCTTGCTGCCGAACCGAGGGTCGATGACGGTCAACTCGGAATCGGCCCCGTTGAGGAACTTGCCCGATGGCTCGATCGCGTCGAGCCTCACCGAGGCTCCGCTGTCCCGCGGTTCGACCTCGATCACCACACCTTTCGCCTCGTCCTTCCGCATCGCGTGTCGCACGACCTGCGCCCAGAACGGCCCAAACGACGACCAGGAAATCCAGTCGGCCGCCCACCTCGATTTTGCATCCGACGTGAACGCCACCACCTCGCCAAGCCCATAGCGCCACCACGAAAGCAACGGGTCGCCATCCTCCGTCACCAGGATCACCTCACTGGTCGGCTTGGGACGCGTCACCACGTAGCCCAGCAACGGCGGCGCGTCGGCGAACTCGATGTCGGCCAGGGACGGCGTCGGCCGATACACCAGGGGCACGAAGGGCAACTCGTTAATGGCCGACTTGCTCGCCGCGACCGTCTCCTTGGCGAAGATTTGCGGGATCGAGTACGGGTCGTCCGTGAAGTAATAACGGCCGTTGCCGATCCTCGCGATCTCTTCCAGAAGCGCCTGATCGGCCCCCTCCCCGACCCCGACCGTCGTGATCGTGATCCGCTCTCTGGCCATCGCCTCGGCGATCCCCTCGAAGTCGCCGGGGGCCGAGATCCCGTCCGTGAGAATGATCACATGCTTGAGCTTAGCCTGCGTCTGGTTCAGAGCGTCGAAGGCCTCCTCCATCGCCGGCGCCATATTCGTGCCGCCGCCCGCCTCGATACTCGCCACCCGGTCGAGCACGAACCCCTTGTCATCGCAAGGGTGCATCTCGCTGACGAAGTACGGCTCCCCCTCGAAGGCGATCACCCCCACCTTGTCACTCCGACCGAGCAGCTCGATCGCCCCTCTCGCGGCGTCCTTGGCCAGCTCAATCTTCTCGCCACCCATCGAGCCAGACTTATCGATCACCAGCATCATCGCCAGGCTCGGCTTCTCCTGTTCCTTCTCGAAGTCGCTCCGGACCGGAAGGATTTCCTCGAGCACCGTCTTGTAATAGCCGCCGAGCCCGAATGACTGCTCGCCCCCAAGCATGATCAATCCACCGCCAAGGTCTTGCACATACGTTCGCGCCACCTCCATCTTCCGAACCGAGAGCTCGGTCGCCGGTACGTTTGACAGGATCAAAAGTTCATAATTTTGCAGATCAGCCAAATTGTCAGGCATGCCCCGAGACGGCCGAACGTCGACCTGAATCCCCTGCTTTTCCAGCGCCCAGACGAGATCGCGCGATACCGGATCATTCTCGATCAGTAACACGCGGGGCTTGCCCGAGGTAAACACCAGGCCGAAGTCGCTATTATTGTCAAGCCTCGTGTCCTGAAACCCTCGCACACGGACGGTGAACCGCGCCAGCCGCTCTTGGTCGATCTGCTGGCGAAACCGAAAGCGGTTCTCCCCCTTCCTGAGCCGTTTCCGCTCCGAGACCACCTTATGCTCATTCCGGAAAACTTCGATGTCTCCTTCGCTCTCGCGATTGGCGTCGATGACCACCTCGACGTGGAACGGCTCTTCCTGCGGCACCTGCGCGGGAACCTTGACCGCCGAAACCACCACCTCCGGTTCGTCGCGCGTGGCCAGGGGAACGGTCCAGACGGGGACTCCCGTGCGAAGCGCCGCCTTCAGGGCGTCGCCGGCGGTCTGGTTTCCATCCGAGAGCAGAACGATCTTCGGCACAAAGAACGGCGGGATCGCCGCGGCGGCAACCTCGATGGCCGAGGCGATGTTCGTGCCCTTGTCGTCGCTGGGCGGCGGCCCCTCGGTCTTGCCGTCTTGCACCATCCCAGGCGCCGCCGCGAATTCGACATAACCGATACCGTTATCCCCCGCCTCTCTTGCGAGCTCCGCGGCCTTCCTCACGAATGCCTCGGCGGCCTTCCGCGATTCCTCACCCACGCTGAGGCTGCGATCCACCGCGAACAGGATGTACTGCCGCTTCGTCGGAATCCGCAACGTCAACCCGGCCAGCGACAGGATCAAAAGCAGCACGATCAATGAACGCCCAGCCAGCGAGAGCCAGCGCTGCCATCGGGGGAAATCTGCAAGACTATGAACAAAGTAATATAGCAACACTGGCAACACCACAAGACCGGCGAGCCAGTACGGTCGGGTCAACTCGAGCGGAAACCAGGAATCGCTCATTTTAGCTGATCCACCTGCGCTGGTAGAGGAACCACTCCGCCGCCGCGAGCAGCCAGGCCAGCGCGATCAGGTAATACCAGACCGGCCGGGCGCCGAACCCCCCGCCAAATCCCGCGCGGGCCGTTCGCCATCCTTCCGGAGGGCGAAGGTCCGTCTCCCGGCGGCTCGACACGTTACAAGCGACCTCCGCCACCGGCGCCGCGACCTCATCCGACCTCGCCTCCGCCCGCAACGTCTCGACGTCTGCCTTCCGCACGACCTGCCAGATTCCTCGACGGTCGAGCGGGCCGATGGCCGCGCGATTCGCCCCGCTCGGCAGCGGCAAGATCCGACCGTCGGGCGTTCGCAACACAAGATCGTCCCGAGCCGGAAGTCCCACCTCCGCCAGCCCCCCCGCGCTCACGGCCTCGCGAAGTTCCCCCTTCTGCCCGGCGAAGTCGGCCATCGCATTCGTCATCAGGATCGGAAACGCCGTCAGGAACGGCAGGTCGCTCTTGTCAAGGTTGACCGTCAGCACGAGCACCTTTCCCTCGGGCCGGTCGAATTCCAGGTACAGCGGCTCCTCGGTCAAGGCCGACGCCAGCACGTTCACCCTGACTCCTTCTTTGGGAGTGAGTGCGCGGGCCTCGGCCATGGTCAGGTTTTCCAGCTTCACGTGCGGCATCAAGGGTGAGTTCGAATCCTGCTGGAGCACGATCGGGTTCGCCAGCGGCTCGCCGAGACTCCAGAGATCGGTCCCTGTTTGCGGGTCGATCACCAGGACGGGCCCCGACGGTAGATGCTCGGGCACCGTCCGGTGGAACACCGTCACGCCCCCTTTGGGGAATTCCCTGGGAACCTCCGTTGTCGTACTTAACGCGACCAGCGGGATCGCCTCGAACACTCGGCGCAGGAACCAGTTGCCGGGCGTGACGAGCGTGACCGGCCTCGACTCGCGACGCGGGAGAAGCGCCACTGCCTCGTTGTCAGCGGAAAGGGCGTCGGCCAGCGGTTCGGCCTTCTCGCCCTGGCTCAACCGGGCGGAGAGCACGCCCCCCTCGGCCGACGTCTTTTCGAAGGTCTGGCTCCAGCGCTGGCCCGGTTCGAGCTTCAACGGAACGACATCCACCACATCCTCATTCAGGTCGATTTCCAGCCGGCAACTCGTCGCCTTGTCCGAGGCGTTGACCACCTCCGCCAGGATTTCAAACCCGATCGGATCGAGCAGGCTCCGACGAACCTGAAACTGCGTGATCCCGACGTTCCCTGTCTTCGTTCCGAACCCGACCAGCGTGACATCGTCCGCGCGGGCCAGGATGTCCACTCCCTCGAAGCCGCCGTCGGTCAGCACGATCACCCGACGATGGGCCGTCTTGTCCGCCAGGAGCCGGCGCGCCAGCGACACCGCGTCAACCACCTTGGTCGGACCATCCGTCGGCGGCGTCGCCTCGATCGCCTCGCGAAGCGTCGTCTGGTGATCCGTCAAGCCGCAACGCACCTGCGGCTCGGTTCCGGCGGCCACGATAGCCATCTCATCGTTGTATCGTAATCCGTCGATGATCCGTCGCGCCTCCGCCTTCGCCTGGTCCAGTCGCGTGCCGTGGGTTCCCTCGTCCCTCGCGTTCATGCTGGCCGAGTTATCGACGACCAGCACGATCCGTCGCGCCCCTTGCGCTTCCCATCGAAAAAACGGCTCGGTCAGGGCGAAGACCAGAAGCGACAGCATCGCCATCTGGACCAGCAGCGAAAGCAGGTGCCGCAAATGCTCCCAGATCGACCTCGGCTGCTTCTGCTCGAAGATTTGCTGCCAGAACAGGATCGTCGACACCGGCACGCGTCGAAGCCGGATCTTCAGGATGTAGAACAGGACGATCGGCAAGGCCAAGGCGAACCAGAGCAAGGCCGACGGATTCAGCAAACTCATCGTTTCCCCTTCTTCGAGAGGACCGGCCGGGCCGCACTCCCTCGGACCTGACGATCGCGATCACTCCGCCGAAAGTCGTGCCAACCGCCCGTTCGCGTCGAACTCGGCCGCGAGCCGCCCTTGCGAGGACTGTCCCACCAGTCCCGCTGGCGTCGACTCGATCGTGTAGCCATTGGCGGTCAGGTAACTCGTCAACGCCCGGCGATGATCCACCTGGAACTGCTCGATCACGTCGAGAAACAGAGCGGCGAGCGACAAGGGATCACGGTTCGCGGGCACTTCGAGTTCTTCGGACCGAAGCAGCACAAACACCGCGCCCCGCTCGTAGGGCGCTCGATAATACGCATCGGCCCGCAGCAAACCGCTCGAAACCAGGGCCAGCCGGTGCGCTCCTCCCTCGCCCAGGACCGAAAGATCGAACGTCGGCGTGATGAACTCCGCGATCCCCTCCGTCTCGCCGAACCGCCGAAGGATCTGCGAGGCATGCGTCAACCACTCGGGCAGTTGGCTCTCGGTGTTCGCCCACGACCAGAGCCATGTGTTCGAGACCTCCGACTCCGACCCGAGCACCTGCAAGGGGAATTCCACGCCGATCGAGGAAAGTGTTGAGCCCCCCTGGAACTGAATCAACCCGAGTTCCGTGTCAAGGTGCCAGTTGTCCGCGTCCCCCACCAGCGCGAGCAATCGGCATTGCTTCTCGAGCGAGGTCGCGACGTGGTCGGCGAACAGGTCATCGAAGCGGCTCATCGCAAGATCCTCTCCGGATCGCCGAGCTCCGGCCAACGGCCGGTCTGGCTCAGGCCACGGCCCCCGAGGTCCGCATCATCTTGAGGATCAACTCATCGAACGGAATCTCGGTCGTGCTCCGCGTGCAGCCGAGACCATAGTGGTTGCAGTAGCGCTGAATCGACTCCTGAAACCGGTCGAAGATTTGCCGGTACTGCCGCAGGTTTCGCTCGGTGACCGTCACCTTTTGCACCGCTCCGGTCTCGACGTCGAACAGCTCGACGTCGCCGAGCATCTTCGGTTCGGCCTCCTGGCGGTCGTAAACTTGCACAATGTGCGGCTCGTAACGATGATGCCGCAGCGCGTCCAATCCTCGCTCGAAACCGCTGGGATCGAACAGATCGCTGATCACGACCGCCAGTCCCCGACGCTGCGACCGATGCACGAACCCGCTGACCGCTCGGTCCAGGTTCGTCACGGTCCCCTGCGGTCTCAACCCCTCACAACGAGAGAATCCGCGCCTTGCCTCGCGTCAGGGGATAATCGGCCACGATTTCTCCCGCGAACGCCACCACCGCGATCCGGTCCAGATCCGCCAGCGCAATGTACCCCAGCGCCGCCGCAATCCGCCTCGCCAGGTCGAACTTCAACGGCTGGCCAAACCCCATACTCTTCGAACAGTCAAGAAGAATATAAACATGCAGATCTTCTTCTTCCTGGAACCGCTTGAGCAACAGCTCGTTGTGCCGGGCGTACAGGTTCCAGTCAAGGTAACGGAAGTCGTCGCCCGGCGTGTAATCCCGGTGATCGGCGAACTCGATGCCTCCGCCAAGCTGCATGGTCCGTCGCTGCGCCAGGATCTGGCCCCGAAAGACTCGCTTGGAAACCAGCGAGAGGTACTCCAGTTTCTGGAGGAACTCCGAGTCGAACAGGGCCGTTTCTGTGACGGGCGGCATCGGGGCGTCGTCTCCTGTTCCGCGTGGAATCGTGTCTCACGAACGAATGCTTACTTGCCGGCTTTCGCCTTCGCCAGCAAAAGCTCCGCCTCCAGCACGTGGTATTGCGCATCATAGAGGTCGGCATGGGTCAACTGCCCGGCCTCATGCTGGGCACGCGCTCGTTTTTCCAGTGCCTTGGCGGCTTGCCAGTAGTCCTCGATGGCCGCGATGAGTTCCGCCTTCGAGGCCCCTCGCTCCCGCTCGGCATCGACAATTCGTCGCGACCAGTTCAAGTGCCTTGGATCGACCGGCGAGATCGTTCCGCTCCGAGACAACGCTCTCAAAACCTCAATGGCCTGCTTGGCCACCCTGATCTGTTCCTTGGCGATCTCGGCCGGAGACCTCGTCGGCTCCTCCTCGGGAGCCGCCGGCGCCAGCGTCACAAGGGTAAGGAGAAGCCCAATCCACAAACCATGGCGATTGTCAGGACGAAACATGGGTCGCTCCTTCCCGTGAGCTCAAGAGAGAGATTCCTCACCAAGACCGGAACGAATCGCCCCAGGATCTCGAGCGATCAGACCGCCATCGCCGGGGCTTCGATTTCGTGGAGGATGTTCTCGATGATATCGTCGGTACGGATGTGCTCGGCCTGCCCCTCGAAGTTGAGGATCAGTCGGTGCCGCAGCGCGGGGAGAGCGACGGCCTGGATGTCCTCGCGCGAAACGTGGTAGCGATGGTCGAGGATCGCCCGGATCTTCGCCGCCAGGATGAGGGCCTGGGCGCCTCTCGGACTCGATCCGTATCGCACGTAACGCTTGGTCAGCTCCGACGCCTCGGCCTTTTCGGGGTGCGTGGCCAGAACGACCGCGATCCCGTACCGCCGCATCTCGTCGGCGATCGGAATCTGCCTCGCCAGGCTCGACATCTGAAGAATCCGCTCCCCGTCGAAGATCGGCGAGGCATGCGGGTCGGTCGATTCGGTCGTCCGGTCGAGAATCCGCTCCATCTCCCCGGCGTCGGGAAAGCCGACCAGCAGCTTGTAGAAAAACCGGTCGAGCTGCGCCTCGGGCAGGGGGTAAGTCCCTTCCATTTCCAGGGGGTTCTGCGTCGCCAGCACGAAGAACGGCCGGGGTAGCCGGTTCGTCCTGCCCGCGACCGTCACCGACTTCTCCTGCATCGCTTCGAGCAACGCCGATTGCGTCTTGGGCGTGGCCCGGTTGATCTCGTCGGCCAGCAGCAAGTTGGCGAAAATCGGACCTTCCTGGAACTCGAACTTGCGATGCCCGTCGGGCGTCTCCAGCACGACGTTCGTGCCGATCAGATCGGCGGGCATCAGGTCGGGCGTGAATTGGATCCGCTGGAACTTCAGGTGAAGCGCCTCGGCCAGCGTGCGCACCAGAAGCGTCTTGCCCAGCCCCGGAACCCCTTCGAGAAGCACGTGGCCACCCGCGATTAGCGCCGTGAGCGTTCCCTCGACGATCTCCTCGTGACCGACGATCACCTTGCCGATCTCTCGCCTCAGGGCCTCGAAATCAGCGCGAAAGGAATCGAGCTGGGCCTTCAGATCCTCGGGAGTGCTGCTCATCGAACTCGGCTCCTAGAGACGGTGTGCCGACCGTCCTCGCACCGATCGGAAAACGGCCGGTCGGGCCATTGAGAGGGCCTCGGCTGGCAAATGGAATTCGAACAAACCAGCCCCTCCGCCGGGCCGAGGCCCGACGAACGATCCGGCCGTGGAGAGAGCGCTGCCCTGCAAACTAACCCGAAACAATTCGGATCGCAAAGAAAAAAAACGTCGACGTAGCCGATTTCACCGATGGATCTCAGCGAAAGGCCCATGGCGTCAGACCGTACGCAAAGACATCCGTGTCGCGAACCCGCCGTCGCGGGTCAGGTCGGTCCCTGGACCGGCCTCCCGGATCCCTCTGATCGGGCGCCCGAGCTGATCGTGGGACTTCGAATCCCAGACCGAGAGCCCGGCGTCGGCCAAGGCCAACATGTACGATGTACGCTCCGCCCCGAAAACAAGAGGGGCTTCGGCCGATCCCGCTGACGGTGCCGGAGAGACCTCCACCGCCGCGGAAACCTGTCTGGGAAAAGCCGGGGCTGGCGAAGAGGGCGTTGGCTTCGTCGGGCTGGCGACGCCGGCATCAGGCGACCGCCCGGCGATGCCGCTGCAAGAAGCGACAGGCAAAGCTGTCAGGACGCATGCGACTGTAGGATTAAGTACTCTGGAGAATCCGAAAATCTCGACGAGAAAACCATTCCACTCTAGCGTTCTCTCTCCGGTCTCGTTATTGTAACGCGTAACCTACCCTTGTTGAGTCGTGCGGCCGGGCCTCACCATCACCTGGTGACATCGTTCGGTTGTTGCATTGTTGTTGCGCACAACTTGATTTTGTCTGACCACTCCAACCTCAGAACCGGAGGGCTCTGCGCCATGCAACGTTTCGGTTTTCTGGCTTCCTCTCTCATCCTCGCCGCAATCCTCTTCACCCTTGTGGGGTGTGGCGGAGGCAATGCGGTTGAGGAAGTCCAGACCTCTCCCGAGGCGAAGCAGGCCGACAACGTCGGCCAGCAGGCGATGCAAGACTATATGAAAAGCATGAAATCCAAGTCGAAGTAGGTGGACCGCTCACGTCTCTTCTCTAGCAGAGATGTTGAACAAACGAACACACCGCGAGTCCCCGCTCGCACAGGGAACCGGCCGTCCCAGTTAATGCCGAGGTGAATGCCTCTGGAAATCTCTCTTGCTCTCAGGAGTTCCATCATGCGACCGACTCGTCGCCGTGGCTTTACCCTGATCGAATTGCTCGTCGTCATCGCGATCATCGGCGTCCTAATCGCCCTGCTCCTCCCCGCCGTCCAGTCGGCCCGCGAGGCCGCTCGTCGTTCCCAGTGCGTCAACAACCTCAAGCAGATGGGGTTGGCGTTGCACAATTACCATTCCGCGGTCGGTACGTTCCCGATGGGCAACGCCCGTGCCTTCTCCGACCCAGGCGTGGTCACGGACTGGGGTACCTTCAGCGCCCATGCCATGTTGCTGCCCTACCTGGAGCAAACCCAGATCTTCAACGCCGCCAACTTCGACTGGAACATCTGGTACAACACTGGCTCGCGGATCAATCTGACGGTCTGGAACATCAAGGCCACCGTCTTCCTCTGCCCATCCGACCCCAACGCCGGCAAGGACCACCTCAACAGCTACCACGGGAACTTCGGAACCGGCACCGATCCCTGGGCCACGCGCACCAACGGCGTCTTCGCCCCGCGATTCACCTCGTACGGCATCGCGGACATCACCGACGGTAGCTCCAACACCATCGCATTCGTCGAGGCTCTCACAGGCGACTATCAAAACTTGCGCAAGAAATATCGCCAGATGGCGTCCGGCGTCCCCGGCGGCACCGTCAGTAACCAACCCTACTACCTCTTCGACGCCCGACAGAACCTCTCCGCCGTCATGGGACAGGCCCAGGCCTGCATGCAACAGATCCAAACTTCACCCGGCAGTAACTCCAACCGCGGTTATCGCTGGCAGACCGGATCGCCGGGGCTGACCCTCACCAACATCATCTTGACCCCCAATTCGAGCCAGTATCCGTTCTCCTCCTGCCGGTGGGATTGCAGCTCCGGCTGCGGTACCGACTTCGGACACCTGCACGTCCCTTCGAGCTTGCATCCCGGCGGCGTCAACGTCTGCTTCGGCGATGGCTCGATCCGCTTCGTGAAAGACTCCGTCGCTCGGTTCCCGAGACGGCGAGGAAGTGATCTCCTCGAGCAGCTACTAACCAAGCCCGACCCACTTGCCGCGCTGGTGTGACTCACGCCTTGAGAGCCACGCTGGGCAAGAGCAACCCGATTCCGTTCCCTTGGAAAACCGCCTCTTTGGGTGACTGGGGTCTCGGCACGAGACTCCAGTCTGAGGCCGTTCCACCGGAGTCTCGTGCCGAGGCCCCAGCCACTCGCCGTGATTCCGACACGGATCCAACCCTTTTTTGGTGCGTCGCCCAATCGCCGGTCGTCGAGGACCTGATCGAACGCGACGACCTCGCTCGCGGGCAACTTGAGGAACCCGGCCTCCTGCTCGTGGGCAACGAGGGCGGCCGGGTTCTGATCTTCCCTGGCTCCCTGGACGGGAACGATGTCGCGTTCGCTCGCCGTGGACCCTAACCCCGCGACGATGTGGACTCGCGTTCGAACACGAGCCGAATCGATGCACACAACGCCGGAAAATCGGCCAGTTTGAGAAATCGGACAAAAAAACCCGAATTCCGATCGCCAAAATCCGGATGGTATTGGATAGAGAGACCTCGCCGCGAGGAATGCTTCCGGGCGACGTCGCCGGCAACGCGGTATGGTCTCGACATGCGATACCACCGGAATAACTGATGCAAACGCAACTTTGTACCGAAGAGAACGGTTCGACCCTCGCGACCGCGACACCGACGACCGACTCCGCCACCGAACAACCGACGATTCCCTCGCTCATCGAGGCTGCTGAACGCCGGACCGAGGAGTGGTTTTCCATCTTCGACCCGAGCAACACCTTCGAATTCTGGATGCTCGGCCAGCTCGCGATGGCGACGGTCCGGCTCGACGCCGACGCCCAGATCGACGACGCGCTACGGAAGATCCGGTCGCTCGTGGCCACCCACCTCTGGGACGACGAACGGCGAATCGCCGCCGAGTACCTCGGCGAGAAAATCCACCTTCACCCCGCGCGCATCGCTCGCCAGCTTCGACGCACCCGGCAGGGTTGCCAGTACCTCATCGAGCACTGGCGGTACCTCGACGATTACCTGAACGATCGTGGCGTCTGGGACGAGAAACGGCGCAGCCGGGCCCTCGACCTGCTCGGCGTTCCGCTCGAAGGACGCGACAATCCCGCGAAGCTGCCCACGAACGCCAGTCTCGACGACCTCAAGGCCCTCGTTCGCAACGAGATCGCCCGCCTCCAGCGGCTCGAATCCGGCCCGCTCGCCATGATCGACGCCCGAGAACGCGCCGAGGCCATCGCCGGTCGCGGACCCGACTCCAGCCCCGAGGCCCGCCTCCAGCGCCGAGACGAGGCCGCCCACCGCCGAGCCCTCACCTGGACCCGCGCCCAGCTTGGATCGGTTCGCGACCAGACCCCGGCCAGTCCCCGGCCCTCGGCCGCCTCTCGCGTGAAACCGCCCATGCCGCCTCCGCCCCCTCGTCCGGAACCGATCGTCGAACCCGTCGACCTCCCGATTTCCGCCACCTCGCTCGCCGAATCCGGCATCCTCGAAGAACTCGGCGCGAAACTGCCGACCTTGCAGAAGCTGAGCCGCCGGGCCCGTCGCGCCCTGGAGAAGCGCCGCAAAGAGAAAGAACGACAACGATCAAGGCAAGCCGCCACCCGCGCCTGAGCGACTCGCCGCCTTCAAAATCAACGACCTCCACCACAACGGGCCCTCGCCCGACCGGCGATCGTCCGCGCCCCACGTCGGAACACCCCGAACCCCCCTCCGCAAAACCCTCATAATCTCTCCCTCCGCCCCTCGCCAGACCCTGGTTCCGGGCGTTGATTGCCCGATATAATCCACGTAATTACATACGTTGCCACAACATCCAGGCGGGAGACACTGCCCAACTCTCGTCCACGACCCCACCGAATCGAAGCCAATTCACCGTGCGGAACGAAGCCAATTCGCGTTGCGAAACGAAGCCAATTCCGATCGAAGATTCTCGGGAATCAAAGGTTCCGGCACGTGGTGAACGGTCGCAAAGCGGGTTACAATCCACCCTCATGATGCCACCACAATCCACCCTCGATCGCCTGGCCGGCGCGGTCAACCGCGACCGGCTGGTTGCCACGGCCGTCCGGCTCATCGCGGCTCCGAGCCCGACCGGCCAGGCCGATGCCGCCGCCGACGTCCTGGCCGAGATCCTTCAGGAGGATGGCTTCGCCGTTGAGCGGCCCGACGCGAGCCACCCGGCCGCCCCCGCCGTTGTCGCCCGGCTCGACTCGGGCCAGCCCGGCCGTTGCCTCCAGTTCAACGGCCACCTCGATACGGTCCACCTCCCGTTCGTCCCGCCCACGGTCGACGCGGACCTGATCCGGGGCAGCGGCGCCTCCGACATGAAGTCGGGCGTGGCCGCCGCGGTCGAGGCCCTTCGCGCTCTCCGCGACGCCAACGTCCTGCCCGCCGGCTCGGTCCTGTTGACCGCCCACGACCTGCACGAGGCTCCCTGGGGTCAGGGCCAGCAGCTCGACCGGATGATCGTCGACGGCATCCTTGGCGACGCGGTCCTGATCCCCGAACCGCTCTCCGACCGCCTGCCCGTCATCGGCCGGGGCCAGGCCTGCTGGAAGGTCGTCATCCGCCGCTCCGGCCCGCCCGTCCACGAGGTCATGCGGCCGCTCGACGAGCCGAGCGTCATCGCCGCCGGGGCCGAGCTGGTCGCCCGCCTGGTCCAGCTCGACGAGCGGCTCTCCTCCGAGACCCACCCTCTCGCCGGCCGCGCCAGCGTCTTCGTCGGCCAGATCCATGCGGGGGAGATCTTCAATCAGTATCCCCAGGAATGCTGGCTCGAAGGCACACGCCGATGGCTCCCCGGCACTGCCCGCGACGACGTCGAACGCGACTTTCGAGCCCTCCTCACCGGTCTGGCCAGGGACACACGCACAACCGTCGATCTGACCTACCAACTCGTCCGGGACGCCTTCGACCTCGACCCGAACGATCCGTTCGTCTCGACCTTCCAGGCCGCCTATAAGACGACCTCGGGCGCCGAGATCCCGATCGGCCCGAAGCCCTTCGTCGACGACGGCAACAGCTTCTGGGCCCTGGGTAAGGTGCCCGCCATCACCCACGGCCCGAAGGCCGGCGGCCAGCATACCGTCAACGAGTGGGTGAGCATTGATGACCTCGTCCGCGTCGCCCGGCTCTACGCCCTGACCGCCCTCCTCTACTGCCCGAACGGCGAGGCCCCTTGAGCCTCCCTCGACAACGAGCCCTTACCCCCCCTATCTGGTGGAAGAAGACCGATATGAGTACGAATGCTGCGCCAACCATCGACCTGATCTCCGACGCCCAGACGACCGAGGAGCGGTTCCTCCGCCAGATCTTCGTCCGTGACCAGATGGCCGAGTGGTCGAAGCAGCCGCTGATCATGGCCAGGGCCGATGGCCTCCACTACTGGGACGTGAACGGCAAGCGCTACCTCGACGCCCTGTCGGGCATCTACGTCGCGTCGGTCGGCCACAACAATCGCCGCGTCATCGAGGCGATCCGCAAGCAGCTCGACATCCTGACCTTCTCGCCGCCGATGCACGGCACCAACCCCGTGGCCGTGCAACTGGCGAACCTCCTGGCCGAGCTGGCGCCGGGCGACCTCTCGGCCGTGAAGTTCCAGTGCGGCGGCTCGGAGGTGACCGAGGCGGCCATCAAGCTGGCGAGGCAGTATCACAAGCTCACAGGATCGCCCAGCAAGTACAAGATCATCAGTCGATACCAGTCGTGGCACGGCTCGACGCTGGGTTCCCTCTCGGCCTCAGGCCTGAAGTCGCGCAAGACGGTCAACGAGCCGATGGCCCCCGGCTTCCTCCACGTTTTCCCGCCGACCTGCTACCGCTGCCCGTTTGGTAAGGACTACCCCGGTTGCGGGATCACCTGCGCGACCCTGATCGAGGACGTGGTCGAGATGGAAGACCCGGCCACCGTGGCCGCGATCATGGTCGAGCCGATCGGCCACACCGGAGGAGTCATCGACCCCCCCGAGGAGTACCTGCCGATCCTCCGCGACCTCTGCGACCGTCACAACATCCTGCTCATCTTTGATGAGATCATCACCGGAATCGGCCGGACCGGCCGCCTCTTCGCCGCTGAGACCTTCGGCGTGGTGCCCGACGTGCTCTGCGTGGCCAAGGGGCTCAGCGGGGGCTATGCCCCGCTCTCCGCCATGATCTGCCGAACGCCGGTCGCCGACGCCTTCTGGGGCCCGATCGAGTCGAACCCAGGCTTCGTCGAGGGACACACCTTCGAGGGGAACCCGATCTCCTGCGCCGCCGGCATTGCCGTGCTCCGTGAAATCCTCGAACGCGACCTCTGCGGCAACGCCCGACGTCAAGGGGAACGCCTTCGCGCCGGCTTCCAGGCTCTGGCCGAGAAGTACGGCGTCATCGGCGACATCCGGGGCAAGGGCCTCTTCCAGGCCATCGAGTTCGTCTGCGACCCCATCACGAAGGAGCGGTTTCCCGACAGCTTTGGCGTCCAGGTCGGCCGCCGGGCGCTCGCCCATGGCCTGCTCTGCCGGTTCGACCCGCACTGGATCGCCTTCGGCCCGCCCCTGGTCGCCACCGCCGAGCAGATCGACGAGATGGTGGCGATCCTGGACCGCAGTCTTGGCGAAGTCCTCAACGAGACGGCGAAGCCGGTCCGAACCCCGGCGAACGGCTCCGACCAGCAAGGGCCAGACGCGCCATGAATCAGCCGAAACCATGGAGGATCCTCGTCCGCTACATCCTCTATTTGCTCTGGGAATTCCGATGGTCGTTGGGGGTGTTCTGGTCGCTGGTTCTGGTCGGTGGGGGTATTCTGCGCCTGATGTATCACCATGACCATCGGGTGCTCGGCTACGGCGAAGCCTGTTATGCCATCTTCATGTTAATCTTCCTTGAGTCGTATCTCAGCTTCCCCGACGAGTGGTACCTTCAACCCTTGTTCTTCCTGTTGCCCGTGGTCGGCCTCGGCGCCGTCGCCGATTCCTTGGTGCGACTCGCCTTTCTGACCTTCAGCAAGAAGCAGAACCTTCCGGAGTGGCATCGCATGGTGGCCTCGCTCTACAGGAACCATATCGTCGTGGTGGGCGTTGGAAAGGTTGGCTACGAGATCATCAAGGGGATGCTCGCCCTGCGGGAGCCGGTCGTCGCCATCGAGCGCGTCAGCGCGGATTCGGCCCTGCTCGACGAGATCGTTGACCTCAAAATCCCGGTGATCCGAGGCGACGGCCGGACCATCAAGACCCTCGAACAGGCCGGCGTCGCCCGCGCGAAGGCGATCATCATGGCCACGAGCGACGACCTGACAAACCTCGATGCCGGCCTGACGGCGCGCGACCTCAACGCCGAGGCCCGCATCGTCCTCCGGCTGTTCGACGAGTCGCTGGCCGTCAAGGTGCGGGGAGCCTTTTCCATGCCGGCCATCTCGACGGCCCAGGTGGCGGCCCCAGCCTTCGTCGCGGCCGCCACGGGCCGTCGTGTCTACCAGGACTTCCAACTCGCGGGGCGGCACCTCCACCTAATCGACCTGAGAATCTGCCCGACCGGCGGCCTGGTCGGGCGAACGGTTGGCGAGATCCAGGCCGACAAGCAGGTCAATATCGTCATGTATCACGGCCCGCAGGAGGTGAATGTCAATCCCGGCCACAATATCACGTTCGGCCCGAACGATGAGGTTCTGGTCATCGCTCCGATGGATCGCCTCATCGAGCTCGAGTCGCTCAACCAACCAGGGCCCATCGCCTCGAGACGCCGCGACGACACGCCCTCCCGTCCCTCGACCCCGGTCCCCTCCTCGCCCTCGCCGATCGCCCGGCCGAGTGGCCAGGAAGGTTGCGCCGGCCACTGACTCACTCGGAGATCGGTCTCTGCTCCCAGGGAATCGGCATCGTCGGCGGCCGTCGGTGGCGGTCCCGCCTCAGGTCCTTGGGACGATCCTTGAAGTAGGCGACAAACCGGACCAACTGCTTGACCGCCTCCTCGTAGGCCTCACGCCCCTTCTCGGCCGTTGCCAGCTCAGCCTCGCCGAGGACGCCCGTCTCGGAGTAGCTGCTGGTCCACGAGATGATGGTGGCCGGCCCCGCGCCGAACAGGTCAACCCAGTTGAACGGGCTCTCCTCCTCGTTGAACGAGATGGTCCCGTTCTTGATCTTATCTTTCCGCACGTTGTCGCCGTCGAGGTAGAGGTACAGCGAGGTCTCCAACTCGCAGGCATGGGCGCAGCCCCCCGGGAACTTGCTCTGCCGCCACCGAGGCAGGAACGTCTTGTCGATGGTCAAGAGGTTCCACCAGCACATCGGGATACACTCGGCGTCGGTCTCGAGGTTGGTCCGACGCGCCACGAGGTCGAGGTTCGGCCAGTTCGATCCGTGCCCGTTGAGAAGGATGATCTTTTTGAAGCCGTGGTAGGCCAGGCTCCTCGTGATGTCGAGGACCTGATGCATGAAGTGCTCGTAATGCGTGTTGATCGTGCCAGGGAAGTCCATCACGTGGCCCGTGTAACCGTAGGCGACGATCGGGAGCACGAGCAGGTTCTCGGGACTCGCTAGACCCGCCCCCCGGGCGATGCCCCCCGGGCAAACCAGGTCCACGTCGAGTGGAAGGTGCGGGCCATGCTGTTCGACCGCCCCACAGGGCACGATACAGACCTTGCCCAGCTCAACGGCGTCGTTGATCTCGGGCCAGGTCAGCTTCTCGTAACGGTATTCCTCGCGAGCGCGGCTGGTCATCGGGAACCTCACGGTTGGTCCAGGACTCGGATCGTCACCCAGGCCGTTCACCCAACGAGGGGGCTCGACCGGGATTCGAGGTCGTTCGGTCGAGCGGCGTCCGTCGTTCCGGCCCGAACGTCTCGCCGCTCCTCGTTCTGGTTGTAAACGGTGGGTCACGTCGAGGCAAGGAACCGCGCCCGAGGACGATCCGCGACAACGGAGGCATCGCCCGCGGTAGGAAGGAACTCGGCCCGTGTCAAGGACGCATCGTCCCACCTGGAGTCAAGCCGTCAAAACACGTCGGAATCTTTCCGATTGCGGATTGATGCGAACGGATCGAGAGATATCGCCGTGGTCAGAGCGTTTTTCTCGGCACCTGGGGGCGGGAGTTGGGTACAATGAACCGGAGGAGCGTTCCCTCCACGTCCTTTCGTCTTCTCTCAGGCCTGGAGGAGCCACCCATGTCCACGTCCATGGCGATTCCCGGCAAGCTTGCGACGCTCTCCCCGAGGATCGAGGAACGGCGGTCCCGCGGGGAACTCACCTCGCAGCAAGTCCACGCCTTCCAGGATTTCCTCGTCGAGGTGGATCGCGACCTGCTGCATCACCGGATCATCACCGACAACGCCTACACCCGCTGGTTCCGGGACGGTCTCGCGACCGACCGTGAGTTGCGGCACTTTGTCCGGCAGTTTTCTGTCTTCTCGA
The DNA here is from genome assembly GCA_964599655.1 of uncultured Isosphaeraceae bacterium. GTDB lineage: Bacteria > Planctomycetota > Planctomycetia > Isosphaerales > Isosphaeraceae > CAZRGV01. Next base: position 51,416 of record CAZRGV010000018.1, read on the forward strand.
ACCAGTTCCTGATTGCCGCGCTCTTGAGGGTCATCAACGCCCCGACGCTCTTCCAGGCTCGGGCCGCGAAGGAGATCCTCATGAACGAGCTCGGTGTGATCTACCGAAAGCCTGGCGTGTCCGACGAAGCTCGCGCCAACCTCGACGAAAACCAGAAAGATCGAGAAGGCGACCCTGACCTCGTCAGCACCGAGGGGACGGTCGACGGCGGCCTCTTCCGCTTCCGCGCGGCTCACTTCGAGTGGCTGCTCGCGGTGGGCGAGGGGCTGGGCCTGACCTTCGATGACCTCGGCAAGCGACGGCACGGACGGCCCTTCACCCTGTTCTTCTGCGACGAGCTGAAACGCCTTTTCGGCAGCGAGGACCCGCAAATCGCCACGGGGGCCAGCTTCGCGGTCGAGAACTGGGCGGCCGCGGGTTTCTGGCAGGAACTCGAAGACGGCCTGCTCCGGATCAAATTCGAACGTTTGCCCCAGTTGAAAATCGCCTTCTTCACCTGGCACAACCGGGTCGAAGCCCAGCACGCGGGCCACACCATGGAGGAGCTCGAAGAAGCCTTCTTCGATCCCGCGTTCGACCAGCGGAAGTTCTTCCAGGGAGCCCAGGAGGTGCTCGACGCCATCGCAACCTTCTGGGATGGTCTCGAACAGGATCGGCTCAATCAGGTTCTTGATTGATCTTCGATTCGACCACGCGTCCAAGGCGAGGAAGCAACACGATGCCTGGAGTTCGAGAGAAACGAGGTCAAATCCATCGTGTGCTTCCTCCCGTTTCGACACGACCGGCCTCCGATCCCGACCTCATGTGGATGACCCCCAAGAGGCAACGACCATGACGACTCCCGACGTGCCCCTGAGACGCATCGATCACGTCCGGTTCTTCGTGGGGAATGCCCGCCAGTCGGCGTACTTCTACCGCAACGCGTTCGGGTTCGACGTGGTGGCCTACGCCGGACTGGAAACCGGCGTGCGTCACGAGGCCAGCTACGTGCTCCGGCAGGGGGACATCACGTTCGTCCTGGTGTCTCCCCTGAGCGCCGAACATCCGGACAACGCCCGGCTCGTCGCCCACGGCGACAGCGTCCAGTCGATCGCTTTCGAAGTCGATGACGTGTCGACATCGTTCGAAACGGCGATCCGTCGCGGGGCTCGAGAAGCGACCCCACCGACTCGGGTCGAAGACCGCCACGGCGTCTACGAATTCGCGGAGATTCATGCCTACGGCGACGTGCGGCACACCTTCGTCAGCCGCTCTCGCTACCGTGGAATCTTCGCCCCCGGGTACGAGCCAATCGAGCCCGAACGCTACAGCCCAAGCACCTTCCACCCCGTCGGCCTCAAGGCGATTGACCACATCGTGGCGAACGTCGAGGAAGGGAAGATGGAAGAGTGGGTTCATTTTTACGAGAACGTGCTTGGATTCTCGCTTTTAATTTCGTTTGATGACAAGGATATCAGCACCGAGTACTCGGCCCTGATGTCGCGGGTGGTGCAGGACGGACGAGGACGCATCAAGCTGCCCATCAACGAGCCGGCCCGAGGACGGCGCCGGTCTCAAATCGAAGAGTATCTGAAGTTTCACAGCGGCCCGGGGGTCCAGCACATCGCCCTGGAAACCAGCGACATCGTGTCGACCGTCCGCGCCATGCGCGCCAACGACGTCTCGTTCCTTCAAGTCCCTCGGGCCTACTACGATGCCCTTCCGGAACGGATCGGTCCGATCGAGGAAGACCTCCACGATCTAGCCGAACTGGATATCCTCGTTGACCGCGACGAGGAGGGCTACCTCCTCCAGATCTTCACCAAGCCGGTTGAAGATCGTCCGACCTTGTTCTTCGAGGTCATCGAGCGACACGGAGCGCGGAGTTTCGGCAAGGGGAACTTCAAGGCGCTCTTCGAAGCCATCGAACGCGAGCAAGCACGCCGCGGAACCTTGTAGGCAAGCGTCCAATGGCGTCCTCACAATCCCACGGAGCCAGATTCGAGGAGTGTGATACAACCTAAATCTTCATTCGATGTTTGCCGGCGAGTTCGAGACGGAGGCTGGTTCCTTTCACTCCACGGAGGCCTGCCCATGACTTTGACTCTGCAGCCGACGCGTCGTGTCCAGTCCGCGAGCCATCTGGTGGTACGGCGAGAGGAGATTCTCTTCCGCAACGAAGCCCCCGGGCTGGTGACGATCGCGTTGACGGTGACGAACCTCGGGGAGGACCGAAGCGCGCCAACGGTCGCGACACTCGAAGCCGCCCCTCTCGGGGCCTTCGTCCCCTGGCGCCCGCTCTCGACCTTGCCGGTTCCTTCGCTGGAACCGGGAGAATCGGCGGTCTTGCAAACGCAAGCCAGGGCGCCGAAAGTCGCTCCCCTCGGTCCGCCCGACCGCGTGCCGCCCCGCCGGCTGCTCACGGCGCTCGATTCCGACGACGAGGAACCTCGGTCGGTATCCCCAAAGGCCAGGTTCGGTCGAGTTCGCGGCAGGACGAAGGCCGACCGCGATCTCGCGAGGGATCCAGGTAACCTTCCCACACTCCCGAAAGATCTCTTCGAGCTGCTGGGTCATCACAACGTCCACTGGGCGGGCAACCTGAACGTGTTCGTCGGCCGGAAGGCGGTCGAACGCCACGTGGCTCGGGCGCTCCGGGTTTACCCCGCTCTTTTGAACATGGCCATGTTCGTCGTTGGCTCGTCGGACCGCGACGAATATGCCTTCCACGTCGAGGGAACGGGCTCGTCCTGGGATTGCGCGCTCTATACCATGGATCCGCGACTGGCCTTTCCAAGTCGGGGCACCCGGTCACGGATCGTGATGGATCAATGGGTGAAGACCAACGGTCGGACGATGATGGCCCTGGCCCTGATTCCACCCTCCGACTGCCAGGAAGGCCAGCTCGACGTCCACGTTCGACAGCGGTCGTCGGGCCGGACCGCGGTGGTCGAGTTCAGCCTCGATCCGAAGGCGGCCGGTCCGGGTTGCTTCGTCGTGTCCTGAGCCGGTTCGCGAGGCGGGTGAGACACCGTTCGCCCGTCTCGCTCGTCTTGATTTCGAGGTCACATGCGACGCCCGATACCGCCAATTGCCAGCATTCGCGACTTCTACGCCTTCGAGCAGCACGTCGCCACCTGCCGACGCCAGCGCGGTCTCGACATGGTGCCGCAGTGGTACGAGGTTCCCGTCTTCTACTTCTCGAACCCCTCCAGCGTGATCGGGCACGAAGACGAGGTCTACGCCCCGAAGGAAAGTCATGCCCTCGACTTTGAGCTGGAGATCGCCTGCGTGATCGGCAAGGAGGGTCGCGACCTTCCCGACAGCGACCGGGCGATGGAGTGGGTCGCGGGCTTCACCATCATGAACGACTGGAGCGCGCGCGACCTTCAGCGCGTCGAGATGGCCGTCGGGCTCGGACCGAGCAAGGGGAAGGACTTCGCCACGTCTCTCGGCCCGGAACTGGTCAGCTTCGACGAGCTGGCCGATCGCTACCAGGACGGCCGCCTGCATCTCGAGATGTCCGCCAGGGTCAACGGCCGTCTCCTCTCGCGGGGGAACTCGGGCACGATGTACTGGACCTGGCCACAACTGCTCGCGCATGCGAGTCGGGACACCACACTTCGACCGGGGGACGTGCTCGGATCGGGCACCGTTGGAACCGGCTGCATCCTCGAGCTGACCCCCGAGGCCACCGGCGGCTGGCTCCAGCCTGGCGACGTCGTGGAACTGACCGTGGAACGGTTGGGAACGCTTCGAAACCGGGTGGTCGCGCATCCTTGACCGGCGAAGCTGAGCCGTTCCTCGTCCGTGTCGTTGATGGCGAACCGTGCCATTCTCCGAACCTGCTTCAGGGCTGGGTGTTTGCCATGCCTCCCTACAAGACTCTTGGCTCGATTCCCAGGAAGCGTCACATCGCCCATCGTCGTCCCGACGGCGGCTTTCGGGGCGAGGGTATTTATTATGAGGAAGTGGTCACGGTCGCGGGATTCAGCCGGGCTTATAGCATTCTCTACCACCTGCGACCGCCGACCCGTGTCGTCCGAACCGAGCCGGCCGGCACTGTGGCGCTCGACCTCATGGAGGCGCCGGTCTTGCGGCATCACCACCTCAAAACCGGTTCACTTCCGAGGGGCGGAGACCCGATCAACGGCAGGGTTCCCTTGCTGGCCAACGACGACGTGATTCTCGCACGATGCCGCCCCGACCAGCCTCAGGCGGAACTTTACCGGAACGCCGACGCCGACGAGGTGATCTTCGTTCATCGCGGCCAGGGTCACTTGCGGACCATGTTCGGAACCTTGTCGTTCCGGCCGTTCGACTATCTCGTCATCCCTCGATGCACCACGTACCGGCTCGACTTTTCGGGCGAGGACGCGGCGGATCTTCTGGTCATCGAGGCGGTCGGCGATCTCGGCGTCCCCCCTCGCTACCTCAATCCCGACGGCCAGTTGAAGCTCGGCGCCCCCTTCTGTGAACGTGATTTGCACGGGCCGGTCGAACTCGAGACGATCGACCGTGACGAGGAAACGGCGGTGCTGGTCAAGGACGGGCGGCGACTCTCGAGGTACGTTCTGGCCAGCCACCCTTTCGACGTCGTGGGATGGGATGGCATGGTCTATCCTTACACGTTCAACGCCGACGATTTCGAGCCGATCACGGGAACCGTGCATCAGCCGCCACCGGTGCATCAAACCTTCGAAGCCCCTGGATTCGTGGTCTGCACCTTCGCGCCCCGGATGCTCGACACCCATCCCGAGGCAATCAAGGTGCCTTACGCGCACTCCAATGTGCAGGCCGACGAGGTACTCTATTACGTCCGAGGGCGGTTCGGGAGCCGCCGCGGTGTCGACGAGGCCTCAATCACCTTGCATCCGCGTGGCATTCCGCACGGGCCTCATCCGGGTACGATCCTCGCCAGCCACGACGTTTCCCGCACCGATGAACTGGCCGTCATGATCGACACGGTTCGCCCACTCAAACTGACCCGTCCGGCGCTCGATCTGGACGACCCGAACTACCCTCTCAGCTGGATGGAATAACCCGACATCATGGATATCGACGTCGCCTCCGCCAATGTCGTTGACCTCTACCACATGCTTCTCGGAATCGTGACGCCGAGGCCCATTGCCTGGGTGACGAGCCTCGACGCCGAGGGACGTGTCAATCTTGCGCCGTTCAGCTTCTTCAACGTCTTCGGCGCGAATCCGCCGGTGGTGGTATTCTCGCCGACGCTTCGACGCGACGGCACGCCGAAGGACACGTTGAAAAACGTCGAGTCGACGGGCGAGTTCGTCGTGAATGCCGCGGTGGAGTCGCTCGCCGAAGCGGTCAACCGGACGTCGAAGGAGCTGCCGCACGGGGAAAGCGAGGCCGAGCTGGCCGGGCTCGCGTTGGTGCCGTCGCGGTTGGTTAAGCCGCCTCGGGTCGCCGCCTCGCCGGCGCACCTGGAGTGCCGGTTGCTCCAGATCGTTTCGGTGGGCGATGGTCCGATCTCGGCCAATCTCGTGATCGGCGAGGCCCTGGCAATCCACGTCGAGGATGCCGTCCTCGATGCCTCGGGCCGGGTCGATCCGCGGAAGCTCCAGACCATCGCTCGGCTGGGAGGCGACTGGTACTGCCGCACCACCGACCTCTTTCAGATGTCCCGGCCTCAGTAGGCTGCTTGCGGATCAGGGAGGATGTTCTCGCTGCTCCTCAACAAGATCCAGGAAACAGGATCCATACCATGTCCGGGTCCTTCGTCTGGCAACCAAGCGCCTCCCAGTTCGAAACGAGCAACGTCGCTCGCTTCATGAAACGGCACGGGATTGCCGACTACGCGGAACTGATCGCGCGGTCGACCAACGACATCGAGTGGTTCTGGAGTGCCGTCGTCGGCGATCTCGGAATTGAGTTTTTCGAGCCCTACGAGAAGGTCCTCGAGGATTCTCGAGGAATCGCCTGGTCGCGCTGGTTCGTCGGTGGTCGGCTGAACCTGGCGCACAACTGCGTCGACCGGCACGCGGCCTCGCCCCGTCGCGATCACGCGGCCCTCCTCTGGGAAGGGGAAGACGGCTCGGTTCGCCGACTTTCTTACGCCGAGCTTCGAGATGAGACCTGTCGGCTGGGCCATGCGCTTCATCGGCTTGGAATCAAACGAGGCGACCGCGTTGGGATCTTCCTGCCCATGATCCCGGAGGCGGCCGTAGCGCTGTTGGCGTGCGCCAGGATCGGTGCGATCGCGATCCCCATCTTTTCCGGCTTTGGCGCCCAGGCGGTGGCGACCCGGCTCAACGACGGTGAGGCGAAGGTCCTTCTCACGGCCGATGGGTTCCTGCGAAAGGGCCACCGAATTCCGATGAAGGCGGTGGCGGACGAGGCGGCGACCTTGAGTCCCTCTCTTCGACACGTGGTCGTCTTCCGGCGCCTCGGCGGCGAGGTGCCCTGGAACGAGGCGTTCGACCTGGACTGGTCCGAAGTCACGGCCAGGGAAAGCTCGGAGCAACCTGTGGAGTCGATGGACTCGGAAGACCCCTTTCTGATCGCGTACACCTCGGGCACGACGGGCAAGCCGAAAGGCGCGGTCCACGTCCACGGGGGTTTCCTCGTGAAGATCGCGCAGGAAGTCGCCTATCAGGTCGACATGAAAGTAGACGATGTTCTTTACTGGTTCACCGACATGGGCTGGATCATGGGCCCCTGGGAGGTGGTCGGCGGGCTGGCCGCGGGCGGGACGGTCTTCCAGTACGAGGGGGCTCCGGACGTGCCGGGACCGGATCGGATCTGGGACCTTGTCGAGCGGCATCGCGTGAGCATTCTGGGCGTCTCACCCACGTTGATCCGTTCGCTGATGCGGCATGGCGAGGCGCCGGTCGCGCGTCACGACCTGAGCCGGCTTCGCATCCTGGCGTCGACGGGGGAACCGTGGAATCCGGACCCATGGCTCTGGTATTTCCAGAACGTGGGAGGCGGGCGATGCCCGGTCATCAACTTCTCGGGTGGCACGGAGGCCGGCGCATGCTTCCTCTCGGCCCTGCCGATCACGCCGTTGAAACCGTGCACGCTGGTCGGACCGGCGCTTGGGATGGCGGTCGACGTGGTCGATCCGCACGGGAAATCGCTCCGAGGAGGCGTCGGTGAGCTGATCTGTCGCAAGCCCTGGCCGGGCATGACGCGCGGGCTCTGGAACGACCCGGAACGGTATCTCCAAACCTACTGGTCGCGCTTCCCCGACGTCTGGACCCACGGCGACTGGGCCTCGATCGACGAGGACGGACTCTGGTATCTGCACGGACGGAGCGACGACACCCTGAACGTGGCGGGCAAGCGGATCGGTCCCGCCGAGGTGGAATCGGTCCTGGTCGGTCACCCGGGCGTTGGGGAAGCCGCAGCGATCGGCGTCCCTCATGAGTTGAAAGGAGAGGCGATCTGGTGCTTCGTGGTGCTCCGGCCCGACGCGACGCCCGGAGAGCCATTGAAAGCCGAGTTGCGCCGTCGCGTGTCCGAGGCGCTGGGCAAGTCGTTTTTGCCGGAGGAAATCCGATTCGTCAACGACCTTCCGAAAACCCGAAGCGCGAAGATTCTCCGACGGGCCATCCGTGCGAGGGTCCTGGGGGAAGATCCCGGCGACCTGACCAGCCTGGAAAACCCCGCAGCGCTGGAGGAGATCGATCGGTCCGCCGCGGAGTGAGCCCAGTCCTTTACAGCATGGATTGATCGGGTTAGTCTGAACCTGAGAGTCCACCACGACGGCCCAGCGAGGATCCGTCTCATGCCACAGGCCAATGTCGACCCCGCCGAACTGCGGCGGTTCGCCTTGAATCTGAAGAATTTCAACGCCGAGCTACAATCTCAGATGCAGTCGCTTCACAGCCAGCTCGTTGGCCTCTCGCAAACCTGGCGAGATCGCGAGCACGACAAATTTGCCGAGGAATTCGAGCAGACGATGCAGGTTGTCGCCCGATTCGTCGAGGCGTCCGAGCAGCACGTCCCGTTCCTGCTCCGCAAGGCCGACCGAGCCGAAGAGTATCTCCGACAACGCTGAATCGGTTCTCTCAGGGGGCACTCATGGCCCTTCCCGTCGACGTCAAATCCATCGACATTCTCAAGGACTTTCGCGCGCACCTCTGCCATTTCGGCGAGGACGCGAAGCACGCGCTGGCGGCGGTCGAGATGGAAATCAACCGGATGGTCGACTGGCTGACCAACGATCGCCGGCTCTACTGGCAGGCGGAGATACGCCGTCGCCACGACGACCTGTTGCAGGCCAAGACCGAACTGCACCGCAAGCGAACGTCGCAGATGTTCGGCCACGACGCGAGTCTGAGCGAACCGAGAGAGCTCCTCCGCATCGCCAAGCTCCGGCTCGAAGAGGCCGAACAAAAGCTCGAAAAGGTCAAGAAGTGGGGGCCACAGCTCCAGCAAGCGATTCTGGAGTATCAGAGCCAGGCTCGACCCCTGAGCGACATGATCGACGGCGACCTCGCCCATTCGCTCACGCTGCTCGACAACATGATCACGGCGCTCGAAGAGTACACGACATCCGCGCCTCCATCGACCGATTACGTCAAGCAGATGAAAGAGCAGATGCGGCAATCCGGGGCGGCCTCGTTCGCCGCCGTCGCGGAGGGTCAACGCCAGGACGTGGCGGTCGAGTCGGAGACCGAGAACGAACCGATCGCGACCGGCCCCACCACGGAAGATCCGAAAATTGATGCGGCTGAGGGAACTTCCCTGAGCGCCGAATCGTCTTCATCATGAGGGAGGGCGCGTTTCGTGTACTTCGGCTCGGGCACGAGCAAGCTTCGGCATGCGTTGAAGACCTTGCGCTCTCAGTGGGACCAGACGCAGGACGGGTGGAACGATCAGGTCCGTCGTGACTTTGAAGAGAAGCGGCTGGCCCCACTCGATTCGCAGGTATCCTCGACCATGCGAGCCATGGACCAGCTTGCCGAACTCTTCTCGAAGATTTACCGGGATTGTTCTTGAACCATGACCGTACCCGACGCCTCGTCCCTGAAATCGGGACTCCCCCAAACCGAGGAGTCCCGAGCGCCCGACCCCTCGAAGGCTTCCGAAACGCCCTGGTACCTCCGCCCTCGTGAGGTCCCGAGGGAATTGCTGCGGCTGGCCTCCGAACGAGCCAAGGCCGAGACCGAGCTGGAAACGCGCTACCGAGCTCGGATCGACGCGGCCGAAACCGCCTTCCACAAGAGGAAAAAAGCGATCGAGGCCCGAAGGACCTCGGAGACCGCCGCCACCAAGTCCGAGTACGAGAACGCCCTGCGATCGAGCCAACTCACGTACGAATCGGACCTGGCGCGGACCAAGCAGGAAGCGAAAGCCACCAAGGAGTCGATCGTCACCAACGCTCAGACCGAAAAGGAAAACGCCGAGACGCGACACGGCCAGATCCGCTGGGAAGCGACGACGGTTTTCGAGGCGTCGGACAGGGGGGAAGTGGAGCGGTACGAGGCCTTCAACGCCCAGCTCGCCCAGGAAGTCGAAGGGCTGGAGATGCTCAAGGCCGAGGCCGAGGCTCGGCGCCTGGTTTACCGCAAGTACGGCGCGCCGGAAGACCCAGTTGCGCCCGCAGAACCGCCGGCCTCCGAGAATCCGCTGGAGACGCTCCGGCAATTCCTCATCCAGGCCGACCGCCAGCTTGCCGAGATCGAAGCTCTAACCATTCCCAGGATGTTGATGGGTGGTCAGGTCTCCTGGCTGTTCATCGTACCCTGGCTCTTGCTGGTGGCTCCTTGTGTGATCTTCCTGAAGGTCGGGATTGGTTTGACTGTCTGCACGATCGCGTCCGCGGCGATCGGCTTTGGACTCCGCTCCTGGCTCTACGCGCGAGCACGCGCGCAATTGACGCCGCTTCAAGGACCGCTCCGGGGCACCCTCGATCGCGCGGATCGGCAAGTCGCCGCATGTCGAACCTGGGCCGACGAACATCATCGCCGCACACGGCAAGAGCTCAGGGAACGACGTGAAACGGAAGAAAAGCGGGCCGACAAGACCCTGGCCGCCCGCCTCTTCGAGATCGAGGAAGAGCGTACGACCTCGCTCAAGGAACTCGAAGTCTCCGCCCGAAGGCGGCTCGCCGAGATCGAGTCGAGACATGCGAAGGAACGGACGGACGCCGACGCGCGGTATCAGCGAGAAATGGCGAAGATCGAGGATGAATACACGAGGGATTCCCAGAGGATTCACGACGAGTACCGGCAGGCGATCGCCTCGGCCGAGGAACGTCGTCGAACCGACTGGGAAACCATGGCCAGCCGCTGGCGAGGCGGGCTCGAACGTGTCGGCGCCGACGTCTCCACGATCCGGGCGGAGTCGGAGCGCCGGTTTCCCTCCTGGAATGCGAACGGTTGGACCGCGCCTCAGGAGGTTCCACCCGCCCTTCGCTTTGGAGAAGTCGGGCTCGATGTCAGCCAGATTCCCCACGGACTGCCCCGCGATGAGCGGCTCCGCGAGGTCCCAGCCTCGTCCTACCACCTGCCCGCCCTGCTGACGTTTCCCGAACGAAGCTCCCTGTTGATCGAGGCGAAGGGAGACGGGAAGGAGGAAGCGGTTCGGGTTCTCCAGGCCACGATGATCCGGTTTTTGACCGCGTTGCCGCCCGGAAAGGTCCGATTCACGATCATCGATCCGGTCGGGCTCGGGCGCAACTTCGCCGCCTTCATGCACCTGGCCGATTACTCCGAGTTGCTCGTCACGAGCCGGATCTGGACCGAGCCGCAACAAATCGATCAGCGCCTCTCCGATCTCAGCCTTCACATGGAGAACGTGATCCAGCACTATCTCCGCAACGAGTACGCCGATCTGGATGAATACAACCTTCACGCGGGCGAGGTTTCCGAACCGTACCGGGTGCTGGTGGTCGCCAATTTCCCAGCGAACTTTTATGAGCCGACGGCTCAGCGGCTTCTCAGCATCGCCACCAGTGGCGCTCGTTGCGGCGTGTACACGCTCATCTCCGTTGATGCCGACCAGGCGATGCCGCAGAACTTCCGGCTGGGCGATCTGGAGTCGAAGGCCGTCACCCTGGTTTGGGAGAAGGATCGTTTTGTCTGGAAGGATCGCGACCTTGGTCCGTACCCTCTGGCGCTGGATGCGCCCCCCGATCCCGACACGTTGGGCCGACTCATCCACGAGGTCGGCGCGGCCGCTCGCGACGCCAACCGAGTCGAGGTTCCGTTCGAAATCATCGCTCCTTCCCACCAGTGTTCGCGGGGGGGCGCGGGGA
>CAZRGV010000019.1:0-11659 GCA_964599655.1 uncultured Isosphaeraceae bacterium
CAGCGGACCAGTCCGACAACGCCAGGCAGAGGCCTTGCAGCCGTTTTCGATTCGTGACGAGTGGTACTTCAACATCCGGTTCCGTCCCGGCATGGAAGGTGTCACGCCGTTGATCGTCGCCAAGCCCGACGATGCGACCCGGCAAGGGACCAGTTCCTCGCCCCGAGGGCCTTACAAGCACATCGTCGAGGCCAAGGGACGCGACGAGGTCCTCGCCTGGGCCGTCGAACGCCCGGACGGCGGCCGCGGATTCGGATTCACGGGCGCTCACGCGCACAAGAATTGGGGCGACCCGAACTTCCGAAAACTCGTCCTGAACGCCATCCTCTGGTCGGCCAAGGTCGACGTTCCCTCCAGCGGCGTTGAGTGCAACGTCACGGAGGAAGACCTTGCCAAGAATCTCGATCCCAAGGGGCGCCCGCGTTAAGATTCCGCCCACGAGATCGGATCTCGGAGACCACGATTCGAGATCCGGTCTCGATCATCGCTCCGACGCTTCGTAGGCAAGCTCCCAACCCGGCTTGGTCACCGGCGACTGTCCGGGGGGCGGCGGCTCCACGAGCTTCCCATAAAGTTCCGGACGCCTGGCCCGCAAGTAGCGACGGCCCGAGGCGCGATCGATCGACTCGGCGGTCAACAGGGCGACCACCACGTCATCGCCAAGCGCCTGGCTCTCCGCGAGAATCTCACCATGCGGGTCGAGTATCATCGCCAGGCCCGGCTTGATCGTGTCATAGTCGACGCCGATATTGTTCGCGAAAATGGCGAACACCCCATTTTCCCAGGCTCTCGCGGGTAGCCACCGCAACAGCCAAGCCCTCCCCTTCGGTCCCTGGAACTCCTGCCGAAGCCGGACCGGGTCGCGCTCACGGTTCTCCCAGAGGGCTCGATCGACCGGGCCTCGTCCCGGCATGTTCGAGGGCGTGCAACCGGTCACGTGCGGCATGACCACCACTTCGGCCCCCATCAAGGTCGTCGCCCGCACATTCTCCGGCAGGTTGTTGTCATAGCAGATCAGGCACCCGAACCGGACTCCGTCGATCTCGGCCACGGTGTGGCGATCGCCCGGAGTCAGATGCGGATTGATAAACGGGTGGAGCTTTCGGTGGTGGAGCCGTACCGCCCCTTTTGGATCCACGGCGACGTAGGTGTTGTAGCATCGTCCGTCTCGGTCTCGCTCGACAAGCCCCGCCATGACGACCACGTTCCGCTCGCGGGCCACCTCGCCGATCCGACGGATCGACGGCCCATCCGGCACGGGTTCACCCACGTCACGAAGGCCGTCGAGGTCGAGCGTCTGAAGCCAGGTGTAGCCGGGAACACAGCACTCATGAAAGCAAACGACCTCCGCTCCCTGATCGACGGCCAGGCCGGTCAGATGACGGATTCGCTCCAGGTTATACGTCGTGTCGCCGTCCTTGTGCTCAAACTGGACGGCGGCGATGCGCAGGTCTCGCATGGGAAGGTCGTGTCTCGAGGTTGAGGCTCAAACGTTCTCATCACTTCGGGGGGCCACTGCTCTGCAAGTAGCGGAACAGGTCTCGTACCTGGTCATCCGGCAGCTTGTCAAGCACTCCCTCCGGCATGATCGACACGGCGGACGGCGCGATCTCCTCGATCTGATCGCGGGCGATGACCGTGCGCTCTTTGTTGGTGTCGAAGAGCGTGATCGCCTTGTCCGACTCCTCGATCACGAGTCCGTTCAGCACGCGGCCGTCACGGGTGGCGACGGTCTGCGGCTGATATTCCTTGCGAATCAACGCGCTGGGGTCGACGAGGCTCTCCAGCAGGAAATCGAGGTTTCCTCGCTCGGCCCCGGTCAGGTCGGGACCAATCTGTTCCCCTTCCCCGAAAAGTCGATGGCAGCCCGCGCAGTTCTCCTTGAACACGGAGACCCCCCGCTCGGGTCGTCCCTTGTCACCCTCGGGAAGGATTCCGCGGACCTCGGCGATCCGCTGCCTCTTGGCCTCGGAGTTCGGCCCGGGAAGTCGTCCCCAGACCTTCTCCAGGTGGTCGGTCAGTGTTTGATCGCCGAGGCGTGCAATTTGCGAGGCCTGAGAGGTCGTCAACTCCTTCGCCGCGATCCGCCCCGAGGCCATCGCGTCGAGTAAACGAGCCGCCCACTCCTTCCGGCTCACGAGGCGATCGACCGCCCGGGCTTTCAGGGAGTCGGACATCGCGGGGTACTGCCCGAGAATGGCGACCGCCACGTCCGGTTCGTTGTAACCGCCGAGCGCGTTCAGCACGGCGACGTGCAACGCCGACGGTTCCTGGCGATTCAGCAGTGCCAGGAGCGAGTTCCGCCCGTTCGGCCTCGTGACCTGACCGATCAATTCGATCATCGCCAGTCGATCGGCCAGCGTTGCCTTCGCGTCCAGAACCTTCGAAACCGCCTTTTCGTACGCCTCATCACTTCCGAGACGGACCGCGAACCGCATCAATTCGGCGTTCGGCTCCTTCTTCTCCCAGAGCCGCCGCAAGGCCGGTGCCATCGCGTTCGGAACCTCGTTCAGCGCCCGGCCTTCGAGCCCCTTCTCGATCCCCGCGATCAGCCGGGAAACCTCAGCATCGGTAGGAGCCTCGTCGAGCAACCGAGCACAGTGGACGAAGTCGCCGTCGGACGCCAGCGCCCGAACGATCCGTTCCAGCAAGAATTCTCGAACGAGTTGCTGTTTCTGCATGTTCGACGCGCCGAATCGAGACACGACCAGCGACGGTTCCTCCCGCTGGATGCGCTCGATGGCCCACCAGATGAGAAGCGGGATATGTTCATCGCTGGCATCGTCCGAATGGCGGACCATGCGATCGAGAATCTCGATCGCGTCCTTCGGCCTCCAACGTTGGCAGCTCGCGGCGAGCTGGCTACGCAACAGGGGATTCGCGTCGCGGTCTGCCAGTTCGATCAAGCGGTTCCGGATCGAGTCGTTCATCCAGTGATGATCGCCCAGCAGTCGAATCGCCCAACGTCGCACGCTCGCCACGGGGTGATCGAGCAACGTTCGGGCATACTCCGAATCCACGCCGCCGCTCACGTCGAGGGCCCAGAGATCGCGCAAGGCTTGCTCGTCGTCCGTGTCCGAGGCCAGGAGAGTGCGAAGTTTGGGAATGACGCTCGGGTCTCTCCGTTCGGCCAGAACCCGTCGCGCCATGTCGGGCCACCAGTCGTTTTTCTTTGATCGAAGCGCGATCAATTGCTCGCTCGACATTTTGCCGAGATCAAACGGCGCGACGTGATTCGTTCCATCCGCCACCACACGGTAAATGCGGCCGTTGGTCTTGTCCCAGTTGTCTCGAGGATCGAGGTGGCTGGCCCGCTTGTCGTACCAGTCGACCACGAAGACCGAGCCGTCGGGCCCCGTCAGCAGGTCGATCGGCCGGAACCACGTGTCATGCGAATCGATCAAGGTCCCACCATGATGGCCCACCACGGTTGAACCCTTCGGCTCCAGCTCATGCCAGTACACGGCGTTGGCCAGCAAATTTCCACCAATGAACGCGCCTTGGAACGATGCGGGATACGAGTCTCCTTTGTAGATGATGCCTCCGGGCGTGACGTGCCCGCCGACCTTCGGTCCCGTGTAGTCGATCGCGTTGAAGTAGCCGTAGGTTCTCGGATTGTGCAACGGCCCGTGCTTGGCGAACCCCTTCCAGTAGTAGCCGCCTTGAACCATGTGAAACGTGATGAAGCCGCCATTACTGCTGCCGAACGCGCGGCCAAGGCGGTCGAAGTCGAGCCCCCAGGTGTTGCCCCCACCCTCCGCGAACAACTCGAATTCTTTTGTGATCGGATGATAGCGCCAGATTCCTTGCTGGAACTCGGTGCCTCGAATCCTGGCGGTGACCGTGGAGCCCTGCGCTCCGTAGAGCCAACCGTCGGGCCCCCACATCAACGAGTTGACCGTCGCGTGGGCGTCCTGCAAACCGAACCCCGAGAGCAAGACTTCGGGATCGCCGTCCGGTTTGTCGTCGTGATCGCGGTCGGGATAGAACAAGAGATAAGGCGCCTGGCCGACGAACACGCCGCCGTGCCCCACGGCGATGGCCGACGCCAGATTCAACCCTTCCACAAACGTCGTTACCTTGTCGGCCTTGCCATCGCCGTCGGTGTCTTCGAGAATCTTGATCCGGTCCGCTCCGCGAGGCCCCTTCGGTGGCGGCTCGGGGACTCGGTCGTATTCCGTCCGGAGATACACATCCACCGAGACGGGCTTCAGGCCCGCCGGGACGGGATACTGAAGATACTCCATGACCCAGACCCGCCCCCGCTCGTCGAAGCAGGCGGCCACTGGCTGTCGGATCTCGGGCTCGCTCGCGAAGACCTCGACGTGGAACCCGTTGGGGACGGTCATGCGCTCGACCGCCTGCGTCGGCGTGAAGCCACCCGGTTGTCCCGCGGCCGAGTTGGGATCGTCCGCGCCGGTTTGCAGCACGACGGACGAGACTACCAGTGCCAACACCAGTCCTTGCCGTCGAGCCGCCGTCGTGGCCAGCCAATTCGAGTTGCCCATCACGAAGATTCCTCCGTCGCCGTCGAATCGCCTGGTAAGATGGTTCCAGATCCCAGCCGTTCCCTTCGGATTAACATTGTTGTAACACGCGGCGGAACTCGTTCCAATCGGTGACGGCCGAACAACGGCCGCGCCGCCAACCCGGAGACGAAGCCGGGTCGCCACGCCGGATGCGATCCGACACCTTCCTTCCAAGACGTTGGCCGCCAGGAGTACGTGATGGATACCTTTCCGCAAGAACCGAAAGAAACCATCCACTGGAGCGAGCTCTATGCGTTTGGCTTGCCTAGCGGAAGCATCCGGTCCATTCTGGCGCTTGCCATCGTCGCGACGGCGGGCGGCATCGCCGTGCTGCGGCCCAATGAGGAAATTCCCAGCGCGCTTCGCGACCTGATGTTCCTGATGCTCGGGCATTATTTCGCGGTTCGTAAGCATGCCCAGGCCGCACCCGAAATCGGACCACCCCCGTTGTTTCTCCCCAGGGGAAGTATCCGCTTCCTCATGCTCGCCAGTTTCCTCACCGTCGCCATCCTGCTCATCCGGGGTGGGCGGCCTGTCGATCTCAAGAGCAACTCGAGCGCGTACACCATGGTGCTGGTCGCCGCGTTCTTGCTGGGGTGGCTCTCCAGCCTAATGACCGTTTGGATGACGCAACGCGGACACCGCCCACACCGGTTCTTCGCCGACCTGCGCGCGACCGTGGCCTTGCTCGCCCTCGGTGTCCTCATCCTCATTTCGTGGAACCAGGTGTTCCACTTCCTGCCCATCCGCGACGACCCGCTGAATCAAGCTCGGATTCCCTTCTCTCGTTACGGAATCGAGTACATCCTCAGTGCCGTCGTCGGATTCTACTTTGGCGCGCGCTCTTGAGGACGATCCGGTGTCGCCAATTCCACCCTCGGGAAATGGCGACACCGTCGCGGACGACGAGTTTTCAGAGATTAAGGATTGCACGAATGACTTTCTCATTTGCGCCAATCATCGGCTTGGTCCTGGCGCTCGCGCCAGACGTGCCCCAGCCGTTCGCCATCACGGTTGTCGACGAGCAGACTGGTCGCGGCGTGCCTCTGGTCGAGCTCCGTACCGTCAACGACATCGTTCTCGTCACCGACAGCCAGGGCGTGGCCGCGTTCCTGGAACCCGGCTTGATGGATCAGACGGTGTACTTCCACATCAAGTCTCACGGCTACGAGTCTCCGAAAGACGGCTTCGGCTACCGTGGCAAGGCCCTTAAGATCAAGCCGGGCGGCCGCGCCGAGTTGAAGGTCCATCGGATCAATATCGCCGAGCGCCTTTATCGAGTCACCGGCGGCGGCATTTACCGTGACAGTCTGCTTGTCGGACGCGACGTACCGCTGAGTCATCCCGCGCTCAACGGCCAGGTTCTCGGCTCCGACAGCGTGGTCAACGCCGTTTACAAGGGCAAGATCCACTGGTTCTGGGGCGACACCAACCGCCCCTCCTACCCACTGGGCAACTTCCATGTTCCGGGAGCCACGTCGCGGCTTCCCTCGGAGGGAGGGCTCGACCCGGAGCGCGGTATCGACCTCACCTATTATCTCGATCCCAACGGTTTCGCCAAACCGACCTGCAAGATGCCAGGTGACGGCCCGACCTGGATCGGCGGCCTGACCGTACTCCGCAACCCCGACAACGGCCAGGAGCGCATGTTCGCCTCCTACGCGAAGATTCGAGGTTTCCTCGAGGCCTATGAGCGCGGGATCGTCGAGTGGAACGATCAGGACCACCAGTTCGAGAAGGTCCATACCTTCCCTCTCGACGCCCCCGCGCGCCCCGACGGCCACCCATTCCCTTACACGCAAGACGGCGTCGAGTACGTCTACTTTGCCCACCCCTTTCCGCTAACCCGCGTTCTGGCAACCCCCGAGGCGTTCCTCGATCTCTCGCAATACGAGACCTTCACCTGTCTCGAACCCGGCAGCCGCCTGGATGATCTTCGGGTCGATCGGGATGGTCAGGGCCGAGTCCGCTACGGTTGGAAGCGCAACACGCCCGCCGTGGGTCCGGGAGAGCAGATCCGGCTCATTCAAGCGGGCAAACTCAAGGCCGACGAGGCTCTGCTCGCCCTTCACGACGTCGAGTCGGGCAAGCCGGTGACCGCCCATTCGGGCTCGGTGTACTGGAATCCCTATCGCAAGCGATGGATCATGATCTCCGTCCAGACCGGAGGCAGCACGTCCTTCCTGGGCGAGGTCTGGTACGCCGAAGCCGACACACCGGTCGGCCCCTGGGCCTATGCCCGCAAGGTCGTCACTCACGACAAATACACATTCTACAACCCCAAGCAACATCCGATGCTTGACAAGGAAGGCGGCCGGATCATTTTCTTCGAGGGGACCTACGCCGAAACCTTCTCCGGTAACCCTGTTAAGACGCCACGTTACGACTACAACCAGGTGCTCTATAAGCTCGATCTCGACGATCCGCGACTTCGTCTTCCCGTCGCGATCTCCGACGTTTCGGCCCACGGGATTCCCAACACGTTCACGGCTTCGATTCACAACGGCAGGAATCGGCCGATCGCCTTCTTCGCGCTCGACCGCCCCGCAACGGGTACAATCCCCGTCTTCGCCGGAACCACGAGCGACGGACATCCCTTCCTCCAGGTCGGCGACGCCCCCAGCGGTCCCGACGGGCCGCCGGCCTCACCGGTCTTCCACGCCCTCCCCGCCGACGTCGATTCACCTCCCGACCGGACGTTACCGCTCTTCGAGTTCCGCCATGACGACGGCCGGCGCGCCTACTCCATCAACCCAGAATGGTCGGCCGCCGGGTTCCGCCGCCTCGAACACCCGATCTGCCGAGTCTGGAATCGCTTGTCGACGACCCAACCGGCCTCCTGACCCGCCGCCAACGCGATTCTGCCTCCGTTCTGGTCCGTACGATTTCGCCAGATTACCCGAATTCCGAAGCCAGTCGCCTCGATGATATTGGGTAGAGGGTACACCCGTGTTCGTCGAGAGTGCTGAGAGTGATGCAGCCAAAGATCAAGATCGTCATCATCGCGCGATTCGCCATTCTTCGACCGATCTGGAGCGAGAACCGTCTCGAGCATCGGCAAAGGCGCTCGTGGCCTGGGTTCGTTTTGTCGAACAACCTGGGCCAGTCGCAAGTCGCGTCGTCCTGGAGGTCCACACCGTCGACGGTCCCAAATCGTGTCCTCAACGCGGCTCTTGAACGCGGAATCCCGACTCCGAAACGAACCCAGCTCGAACACAGGGCTCAACCTCAAGTCCATTCTGGGATGGGAGTTTCGGGAACAACACTGACGAGTCTCATTTCTTCGCGAGGTGTCCACCAACAACGGCCCCAATTCCCGTCTCGCGAACAAATTCAGGAACGCGAGCCGAGGGACGAGCTTCGCGACGGCTCCTCCTCAATCGAGCAACAAAACGAATCCAGGCTCCGTCGCCCGTGGCACCAACGTCGAAACGAACCCAAGCTCCCTCGATCGCGGCACAACCGACGAAACGAACCCAAGCCTGCTTCGACGATCCTCCTTCACGGGCGACAAAACGAACCCAACGCCATTGCCGCTCTCAACGCAACTGGTTTCGAGGAAAAGGAACTCCGTCAAATCTTCGATGACCACGATCCTCGAACGGGACGTCCCTACTGGCGGCCGGCCGGGGCGATCCCTATGCTTCTGACGGAGTTGACCACTCCCAACGGTCCTTGGAACCTGGAACATTGGAACAGATCTCCCGAGGGTCGAGTGGAAACCGAGGCGCTCGTGCGTCGGAACCTGGCACGACGTTCCGATCGAGATTGCCGGACGTGTCGTGTCGGGCGACCGCGAACCGTTCCGGTCCATGAGGGAACGGCGCGGGGGAGTCATAACCACCAGACGGAGAGCGGCCATGAGTGACGCGTCGAAGATCCTGGAGCGTTACTCCTGCGGTCCGGTCCGGTTCTCGGGCGACCCCAACGCGTCGTACGACCGGCATCTCGTGTTCGACCACGTCGTTGACCCCGACCGATCCACCCGTCGCGAACGTTTCGAGGCGCTGGCGCGATCCATCCGCGACCTGCTGACCCAGCGTTGGCTTCGCACACAGGATGTTTACGATCAGAAGAATCCGAAACAAGTCTACTACCTCTCGATGGAGTACCTGATTGGCCGATCGCTTGCCAATAATATCACAAATCTTCAGGTCGATGAGATCGTGAGCGAGGCGATGCGTCGCGAGGGGCTCGACTGGGACGACCTGGCCGAAGCCGAACCCGACGCTGGCCTGGGTAACGGAGGTCTGGGCCGACTCGCCGCTTGCTTTATCGACTCGATGGCCACGCTTCAGATTCCGGCCATGGGCTACGGCCTGCGCTATGAGTACGGAATGTTTCGGCAGAATATTCAGAACGGCTACCAGGTCGAGCATCCCGACCACTGGCTCCGTCATCCAGACCCCTGGGAGGTCCACCGTCCGGTCAAGACAACCGAGGTGCACCTGGGCTGCTCGTTCCGGATTGTGGAGGGCGAGTTGCGAGTCGTGCCCCATCAACCGTCGATCCTGGCGGGGATCGCCTACGATCGTCCGGTCGTTGGTTACGGCGGCAAGACAATCAATACGCTGCGACTCTGGGAGGCCGCGGCGCATCACGTTTTCAACTTCGGTGAGTTCAGCCGGGGTGACTTCGTTGCCGCCGTTCAGGAGAAGGTCGCCGCCGAGACCCTGACACGCGTCCTCTACCCAGATGACTCCACCTCGCGGGGCCAGGGCTTGCGACTGCTTCAGGAGTATTTTCTCGTCGCTTGCTCGCTGAGTGATATCATCCGACGATTTCAGAGGAGAAACAACGACTGGCACGCGCTTCCCGAGAAGGTGGCCATCCAGCTCAACGACACGCATCCGGCGCTGGCCGTCGCCGAGTTGATGCGCATCTTGCTTGACAAGGCGGAGCTCGCCTGGGACGTGGCCTGGGACCTGACCTGTCGAACGTTGGCCTACACGAATCATACGCTCTTGCCCGAGGCTCTGGAAAAGTGGCCGGTCTCACTTCTCGAGACCGGTGCACCCAGACATCTGGACATCATTTATGAGATCAATCGCCGTTTCCTGGAGGACGTCGAGTCACGCTATCCGGGCGATCTCGACCGGATTCGACGAATGAGCCTGATCGAGGAAGGGCCCGAAAAGAAGGTGCGGATGGCGCACCTCGCGATCGTGGGGAGCCACAGTGTCAACGGCGTGGCCGAGATTCACTCCCGGTTGCTCCGAACACTCGTGGTCAAGGACTTCGCCGAGATGTATCCGAATCGGTTCAACAACAAGACCAACGGCGTCACCCCTCGACGATGGCTCCTGATGGCAAACCCCCGGTTGGCGGCCCTGATCACGGAGGCCATTGGCGACGGCTGGATCACCGACCTCGCTCAGTTGAGCCGACTTCGCCCATTCGCCGACGACTCCGCATTCCGTGAGAATTTTCGCAAGGCCAAGCGAGACGCCAAACAGCGCTTCCTCAGCTGGCTCTCGCGGCACAATGGCCAACAGATCGATATCGATTCGATCTTTGACAGTCAGATCAAGCGCATTCACGAGTACAAGCGACAACTCCTCAATGTCCTGCACATCATCGTGCTCTATAACCGGCTCCGCGACAACGCGAACGACGACCTGCATCCCCGCACGTTCTTCTTCGCCGGCAAGGCGGCGCCCGCGTACACGCTCGCCAAACGGATCATCAAGCTCATCAACAGTGTGGCCAATGTTGTCGACAATGACCCGGCGGTCCGAGGCCGGATCAAGGTTCTGTTCCTTCCCGAGTACAACGTCAGCCTCTCGGAGCGGCTCATCCCCGCCAGTGAGGTCTCGGAGCAGATCTCAACCGCCGGCTACGAGGCCAGTGGCACCAGCAATATGAAGTTCATGATGAATGGGGCGTTGACGGTCGGCACTCGCGACGGCGCCACCATCGAGATGGCCCAGGAAGCGGGGGAGGAGAACTTCTTTCTCTTCGGCCTCACCGCCGAGCAGGTTCAGCAGAGCCGAAGTTGGTATAGCCCTTACTGGCATTACGAACACGAGGACGAGACCCGAAGGGCCCTGGATCTGCTCTTCTCCGGCCACTTCAGTGACGGAGACCCAGCCCTCCGCGATTCGATCCGGGAAACCCTCCTGACTCATGGTGATTATTACATGCATCTGGCCGACCTGACCGCCTACGCCAAAACGCAGCGGGAGGTCGGACGGCTCTATTCCGATCCCGAGGCCTGGAGCCGCAAGGCGATTCTCAACATCGCTGCCTCCGGGAAGTTCTCCAGCGACCGGGCGATTACCGAATACGCCAACGAGATCTGGAAGGCCAAGCCCTGCCCCGTGGATTGACTCGTCTCGATCAGAACGCCCGATCCGGTACGAAGGAACGTGGCTCCGAAGCAGGCGATCGCATCAATTCTTGGGCTTCGGCGACTCGACCCTCGGCTGCGCCTCGAAGAGGGCCAGCAAGTCGGCGATCTCGCGGAGATTCAGCCCGTTCAGGAGGCCGGCGGGCATGACCGATGTCTTCGACTCGGCCTGTTCGTCAATGTCCGCCTTTGGGATGTTGACCTTGGAACCATCCGAGAGAAGCAGGACGAGAGTCCGGTCGTCACCGCCCGCGGGCATGCCATTGAAGACCTGACCGTCGCGAGTGGCGACCGTCAACGGCTTGTACTGATCGCTGATGACCTTCGAAGGCTCGAGGATCGATTCCAGGATCTCATCCGGCCGGAACCGACTGGAGACCGTGGTCAGGTCGGGACCGAGCCCCGCGCCCAGGTCGCCGAACTTGTGGCAGTCGAGGCACCTGGCCCGCTGGAGGATCAGCCGCCCGCGTTCGGGTGAACCTTGCTTCAACAGGCCCGTCCCGATCACCTCCGAGACGAGTTGCGGCCGAGTGTACTGTTGCCCGGCCTGAACGGTGTCGTCGATCAGGGCGGGCCCCTTCGGAAACCGCTCGGCGTAGACCTTCTCCCAAAGGCTCAGCGCCGTCGAGACGTCGTTGTCGGGCTTCGGAGGGGTCGTCTGGGTCCAGCGGCTGGCCAGTAGGTTGACCGTGGGCAGAAGGCTCGGACCGCTTCGGCGCGCCAGGAGGATCAGATTCCGCAGGCCGTCCGGTCCATCAGGAACCACCTCGATCCGGGTCAG
>CAZRGV010000019.1:11696-17138 GCA_964599655.1 uncultured Isosphaeraceae bacterium
CTCCACGAGCAACGGCAAGTCCTCGGCCGTGGGATGCAAGGCCACGCTTCTCGCGATGAGATCACGGTGCGCGGGGTCGGCCGCGGCAATGTGCCGCAGCGCGGCCCTTGCCTCCGACCGGCCCGCCTGTCCGAGTTTCTCGACGATCAGGGCCCGGAGCTCTTCCACGGAGCCCCCCACCGGGCTCTTCCCCAAGGAAACGTAAAGTGATGAAAGATCTTTCACTAACTCGGGGTGAGCGTTCAGATCCAGCGACCGCACCAGCACTCGGGAGGGGAAGGGGTATTCGGTCGCCGAAGCCAGGTAGGCCGTGATCTCGAACGGCGCGAAGCGAGGGAGGAAGTCCTGAACCATCCGGTCGAGGTAACCGAGATAGCTGTAGCCGCCGTCCCAGTGGCTGGCTTTCTCGAACCAGGCCCAGAATTGGCCACGAGACTCGAAGGACCAGCCCTCTTCGAGAGCCCGGAGGCAGTACGCATAGTGGATCTGGTTTCCGTGATCCGGGTCGTCGACCTGGGCCTTGAGCATCGAGTCGACCGCCCTCGGCTCGCCAAGATACGCCAGCAACCGGGCCATTTCTCGGTTCAGCACCCAGGCTGGAACCCCCGCGTTCGGCCCGTCGAAAAGGTCGCGCTTGAGGCCACTCGACAGGTCGTCAAAATCCGCGAGAATCTTCAACCGAAGAATCTCGGCGATCTCTGCCGTGCTGGCAGGCGTTTGCGGTCCGAGCCGGTAGGTCAGACCGATCAGCCGGAGCAGGTCTCGCTGATCGTCGAAGGCGAGAGGCTGCTGGAGCAGCTCGGCTTCACGCCGGAGCAGGTCGTTCTGGGTGGTCGGGTCGAGCCGGGTGGCACGGACAAGGGCCAGCATCCCCTCGAGTCTCGGGCGGGTCTCGGGGAGAGTCAAGATCCGGTCACGATATCTCGCCAGGTCGCCGTGCTCGATCGCGACCCGGGCCGCGTATCGAACGAATCGGTCCTTGTCGGCAAGGAGTGGTAAGAGTTCCTCGATCGGGATCGGGCCGCCCGATCGAACCAGGGCCTCGCAGGCCAATCGGCGTGCTCTTGGATCCGGATCCGACAGGGACGCCCTGAGCGCCTCGCGCGCCTTCGCCGTGGTGCGGGTTCCAAGGAGCTGGATCGCCTTCGATCGAACGCGAGGTTCGACATCCCTGGCGAGCCTGATGAGCAGATCCTCCGAGGGTTGCGGCCCGAACTGGATCAGCAGATCAAGTGCCCGAGTTCTCGACGAGGCGGAGACCTTGCCGCCGGCCCCTTGCGCGAGTTGCGACAGCCGCTTGCCCCAGCGATCTCCTTCCTGGTCCTTGATCCTCGCCAGTTTCGCTTGTGAATAGCTCGACAATGGCGAGGGCATCATCAAGGCACCGACAAGAGAATTCTGTTCCACATGGTTTGCGTTCTTCCAGGCCACGCGGAAGAGGCCGCCAAGCGTTCCTCGACCTCCGGTCGAGAAGTAAACCGCGCCGTCGGGACCAACCTCGATGTCCGTGACATTGAGCGGCTGGCCGGTCACGAGTTCCTTCGAGGACGCCTTGTAGCTGGCTCCGTCGGGTACGAGCTGGATCGCCAGGATGCGGCCCTGTGACCAGTCGCAGATCAGGAGATTGTCGTCGAACTCCCGAGGAAAGTCATTGCCAGGAAGACCCTGGTAGAACGTCACGCCCGTTGGGCTTCCCCGACCGATATCCAGAATGGCGGGCAGGCTATCGTAGTAGTAAGCAGGCCACTTGGCTGAACCGTTTCGCCAGCCGAACTCCGCGCCGGGAGGGGCGTGTGTGACGCGAACGGGGCGATACCAGGGGAGGCCGAGATCCCACTCCATGTCGCTGTCGAACGAAAAGATCTCGCCATCGCGGTTAAAATCAAAATCATATTCATTGCGGAATCCGGCAGCGACTCGGGTCCACGTCTTGCCATCGTCGTCGCTCCGGTAGATCTCTCCGCCAGGCGCCATGACACCCGCCGCGTGGCCCCTGGGATCGTCGTAGTGGGGAAGCAACTCTCCTTCGTAGCGAAAGACCTCGTTGACTGGGCTCGCGGGATCGATCGGTGGCGCCAGGTGGGCATGATTGCCGTTGTTGTAGTAGAGGCTGCCGTCCGGACCGAGGCGCACCGCATGGGGACCGTGCTCACCCATCCCCCCTCGCGTGGCACGGACCAGCTCGGTGCCTTCGTTGAAGATTCCATCGCCGTTGGTGTCGGTCAAACGATACAGGCCGGTGTTCCGCGGGCCGTCTCCCACTGCGTAAAGGTGCCCCCGAATGAAGGATAATCCCTGACAATTGTTCATTTGGGGCGCAATAACGACTTTGCCTTCGAAGGTTCCATCGCCATCCTCGTCGAGCAGGCGAGCGATCGGCCCCCGCTCGATCGAGACACAAGGACGGCCGTTCTCGTCGAACGTGAAGGCGACAACCGAACCCGTAACACTGGCCGAGGCAACCGTGGAAACCTGGAACCCCTCGGGAACCTGGAACCGCTCGGAAGCATCCCCCGACTCAAACACCAGGTTCCGCCACGGTCCGGTCCCGAGGATTCCAAGATCGGCCGCAGGCACCCACTTCGAGTCGTCGAACTCGACGATGGTCCAGGCGTCCCCCCTGGGTGCCTCGGTGGCAACCTTCCAGCTCGCATCGGTCTGGATCGAATCCCCCTGACCGACGGGCTGGATCCCGCCCCGGACGAGGAACGCCGCAGGGCCAGGCGCCTCGTTCGAGGCGACCGCCGCCAGGACGTGCGAACCGGTGGCGACCCGGATTTGCACGGATTTGACCGTCTGCCACTGGTCGCCCCTTGTGACTTCCTTGCCGTCCAGGTAAAGCGTGAAGGCGTTGTCGGCCGTCACGTCGAGCGCGAGCTTCGAGGGTTCCTTGACGTGAAAGACCTTGCGGAAGTAACGGGTCTCGGCGGGAGTTTGGCTAACAGGTTTGCCGGTCGGAAACCAGATCCAGTGCGGCGGCGCAGTTTTCTCCTGGGCGTGCAGCACCCCCGGTCGTCCGACAATGCTCAGGAGGGATCCAGCGAGGATTGTGAAGAAGGCGAGTTCGATCGACGCGCGATTGCCTATATGATGAGGCTTCGGCATTGCGTACCAGGCTCCCAGATGGGCGGGGCATTCATTCCGACGGCGGCCAGGCCGGGAAGGATCGACCAGCGCCTCGGATCTGACCATCGTGAGGCGTGACGCGGTGGGTCTGACCTCCAATCATGGTAGGCGATTCTCGACGCGCCGCGAAAGGGGCATCCTACACGGAAGGGTGGAGAGAGCCAGGTCCCTCCACCCTTCCGCGATGCGGAGTCGTCGATCCAGCCGGGCGACGTTCAGTAGGAGCTCGCGCTGACGGCTTCACCGCCCTGCATGCTGCCGAGCGCCCGTCATGATGTCGATCGTGTCTTTGATGAAGTGAACACTACCGTCGGCAAAGAGGAGGTTGACTCCGCCCGGATGCCGGCTCCTGGCCGTGTTGAACGAGGGAATCCCGCCGGTGCAAGGGGGAACGTTCGGAAGTTTCCCGTAGCTGCACCAGGGGTAACCCTGAGCGTTGCCGCCCATCACGTCGGGAATCTTGGAGTTCGGGGTGGTGTAGGTGAAGAACATGGTGCAATTCAGGTCATCGTTGAAGATGTCGCCGCGGTGATCGTAGGCGCCACCGGCGGCGTTCTGACCGATGATGACCTCACCGACGAAGAGAGTCTGACTGGTTCCGTCTAAGAACTCGCTGACCGAGGACGGCTTGTTCCCCCGGAACGGAGCGCCCCGGAAGTAATTTCCGAGTGGGGCGCCCTGCAATCCCATGGGGCCGGTGTTCCAGGGATTGGGCCAGGTCGCGCCGCGATTCTCATCCTGGTAGAAGTGCGTGTTCCCCCAGTTGGCGGCCACGTTGCCCTTGGCGCGTGGGTACGGCGTATCGGGTTCCTGGATGCTCGGCTGGTCCGATGGGCATTGGAACATCGCCAACGGTGTGCGAATGATGGTCGTATTCGCCGATTCGTAGAATTGCAAGCTGAAGTTGATCGCGTTGAACAGGTTGGTCTGCTCGAAGTACGGCAGGACGCTGAACGCCCAGGTCCTCCGCTGGCCGCGCTGCGGGGCGTAGTTGTATCCGATCCCCATTCGACCGATGGGGAAGCTGCCAACCGAGTCGTGGTAATTGTGAAGCGCCAAACCCAATTGCTTGAAATTGTTCGTGCATTGCGCTCGCCTGGCCGCCTCCCGAGCCGACTGCACGGCAGGTAGCAGCAGCGCGATCAGGACCCCAATGATGGCGATGACCACCAGGAGTTCGATCAGAGTAAAGGCACGTGCGGAATGGTGTCTCATCTTACCCCCCTTGGATGCAAAGATTTCGAGGACACGCAACCCATCGCACGACTTCCGGCGCGCGGATCGACCCCTCCAAGAACCTGGGCTCCCCGATTGGTAGGGAAAACCATGGCGCGGAACGAGAAAAATCTCGTCTCGGACACAAAATTATGCACAGATGCATGATTTTGCGTCAGACAAGATTAGTCCAACAGACTCAGTCGACACAAATCCTGATCGCCTGAGAGACGATTGGCCTACGAGCCGAGACCTCGACGCGTACTCGCACGGAAGTGGAGCGGACACGGACCATCACTGGTCAATGCCTAGGGCCTAACTTAGCAAGGAAGTCAGGGCGTGGCAAAGAAAATTTCAGGAAACCGAACATGTTCGATCTCAATGAGATAGAGCATGATGCGCGTGGGTATCCCCACAATTCGGACTGATCGAACGAAACGCGCCGAGGCAGGTCCGGGGTTGGCGGCCCGGTCCTGCCTTGATGGTGTTTCTCTGGAATCCATCCGGCCCGTTCAGGGGCGGATCGGCGGGACGTCCCCTGCGGCGGTCGCGGGACCTGGGTCTTCGCCACCTGCCTTGGCCGGGGGAGCCGCCTCGGGCGCGGCCGGTTCCTCAGCACCTCCGCAGCCCAGGCACCACGACGAGGCAAAAACGGCGAGGACGGCGAGGATTCGGAATCGGTTTTTCACGTGACGGAACTCCGATTTTTTGGGAAACATCGAGACGTGAATGGACCGGTGAATCTTACGGGTCACCGGCGGCATCGCAGGATAACGATGAGCCACGGCCGACGCAAGCCGCCAGAACAAGTCTCTCGAACGGGAATTGAAGTTGACCCGAAGATCCTCCTGGCGCTGAGCGTATCCGAGAACGCCAATTCGTGTCCCCTCCTCACGCGAGTCGGCACCCGCTCCAGTGGCGACTGGCCTTGTCTCGAGAGACGTTCTCGAATACCATAAATAATCCAGTTTGGACGCTTCGAAAAAGCCCTCCGCGGTGACTCCATTCCCGGTTCGCCTTCCCTGCGGCGGACGAAACCCGAACATGATGCGAAGAAACGATATCCGCCGTCAATGTCAGCAAATCGGCACCGTCCTTGAA
>CAZRGV010000019.1:17148-33917 GCA_964599655.1 uncultured Isosphaeraceae bacterium
CGATCATCGCCCACGTCGATCACGGCAAGACCACCCTCGTGGATGCCATGCTCCGCCAGTCGGGGCAATTCCGCGCCAGCCAGCTTCAGGGGGAATGCATCCTTGACTCCAATCCCCAGGAGCGAGAGCGAGGCATCACGATTCTGGCGAAGAATATCGCCCTGCCCTACAAGAATGTGAAGATCAACATCATCGACACGCCGGGGCACGCGGATTTCGGTGGCGAGGTCGAGCGCACGCTTCAGATGGCCGATGGCGCCCTGCTGCTCGTCGACGCCTTTGAAGGGCCGATGCCCCAAACGAAGTTCGTGCTTCGGAAGGCCTTCTCGAACAAGCTGAGGCCGATTGTCGTCATCAACAAGATCGACCGGCCGGATGCCCGCCCCGACGAGGTACTGAACGAGATCTTTGATACCTTCGTGGAACTCGGGGCCGACGAGCAGCAGCTCGACTTTCCTTACATTTTCGCCTCGGGCCGTTCGGGCTTCGCGTCTCCGGACTTGACGGCCCGCTCGGGCGACATCACGCCGTTGCTCGACTTGATCCTGGAGAAGGTTCCGGGACCCGAGGTCGACCCCCAAGGCCCGCTCCAGATGCTCTGCACCACGCTGGACTTCTCGGAGTATGTCGGCCGGATTGGGATTGGCCGGATCGCCTCGGGCCGAATTCGTCGCGGTCAGCGGGCCGCGCTGATCAAGGCAGGCGGGGTGACCACGATGGGGAGCGTTGATAGCGTGCTGGTCTTTGACAAGCTCGGCCGAACCGAGGTCGAGCAGGCTGAGGCTGGAGACATCGTGGCGATCGTGGGACTGGGCACGGTGGATATCGGAGACACGATCGCCGATCCGGAAAACCCGGTCGCCTTGCCGAGAATCGAGGTCGACGAGCCGACCTTGAGCATGCTCTTCACCGTGAACGATTCGCCGCTCGCGGGCGAAGGGCAGTTTCTGACCTCACGACACTTGAAGGACCGACTGGACCGGGAGCTTCAATCGAACGTGGCGCTCCGGGTCGAACCGACCGAGGAACGAGACTCGTTCATGGTTTCTGGGCGAGGTCTCCTGCACCTCTCGGTTTTGATCGAGTCGATGCGACGAGAGGGGTATGAGCTGTCGGTCGGCAAGCCGGAAGTGATCCTCAAGACGATCAACGGTGTGGATCACGAGCCGTACGAATACCTGGTCATCGACGTGCCCCAAGGGCAGGTGGGCCCGGTGATGGAGCTGGTCGGGTCTCGTCGTGGCGAGTTGTTGAAGATGGACATCAAGGGGGCCTATGCCCATCTTGAGTTCACCATTCCCGCGCGGGGGTTGCTCGGCCTGCGAAACCGCCTGCTAAGCGGCACGCAGGGCGAGGCAATTATGCACCATAACTTTCATGAGTATCAGCCGTTCCGAGGAGAGATTCCTCGGCGAGCCAACGGCGTGATGGTCAGTAACATTCGAGGTCAGGCGATTGCCTATGCGCTCGACAATCTCCAGCAACGGGGAACGATGTTCGTCGCGCCTGGGGACGATGTGTACGAGGGAATGATCGTCGCCGAACATGCCAGGGATAACGATCTCGTTGTGAACCCTTGCAAGGAGAAGAAGCTGACCAACATTCGGGCGGCCGGTTCGGACAGGAATATTCTGCTCAAACCGCCTCGACTGCTTACCCTCGAGATCGCGCTCGAATACATCGAGGAAGATGAATTCGTCGAGATCACACCGTCCAAGATCCGCCTTCGTAAGAAGGTGTTGAACGAGGAGGATCGGAAGCGAGCCGAACGTAGCGGCGGCCGGAAGAAAGTCGGGGTTTGAGTGGTCCTCTGACAGAGCCCTCCGATCAGGGATCAAGGGGCGGAAGGCGCGACGTCGGACTCGAGAATCGCGAACAGGTCGGCGTCGTGCCATCGACCCGAGCGCCAGAGTTTTTGTCGGGCGGTTCCCTCGTGGCGATAGCCGCACTTCTCGTAGACGCGTCTCATGGCCGGGTTGATGGTGTGTCCTTCAATCCGGTGCAAGCCCAGCTGCTCGAAGGCAAAGCGGGTTCGAACGCGAACGGCGTCGGTCGCGTAGCCCTTACCCCAGGCGTCGCGCTCGCCGATGATGAGACCGCCGGTGGCGGAGCGATGCCGCCAGTGGATCGCGTGTAAGGCGATGAACCCGATGTGCCGCTCTCGCTCGTCCAGAAGGGCCCAGTGGAAGTCGGTCTCTCGCTGGCGTTCGACCCGCTCGAAGAAGTCTTCCTCCTGCGATCGGGTGACACCCAGGTTCATCTCGACCAGGGCCGTCACCTCGGGGTCGTTGAACCACCGGAGCGCGTTGTCAAAGTGCCGCGTCCGATCGGACGGTACCAGCCGGACGCGTTCCCCCTTCAAGCCGGCGAGTTCCAACGCGGTACTCTCCCCTCGTGAGTCGATGGATCGATCCCATCGAGTGCGACACAGAAGGCGGCGCCGGGGTTCGGACTCGGAGGGCTCAGGACAGGCCGGCCTGCTGCCGCATGAAGGCGAGACCATCGCGGCAGAGTTCCAGCTCGTCCGCGAACAGCTTCCGCCAGACCCGAGTCGCGGCGGCGAGAGCGGGGAGGGCAAGGCCGAACGCCTCGATCGTCAGGTAGCCGTCATAGCCCGACTGCTTCAGTCCCGAGAAGACACTGTCCCAGTGGACCTGACCGGTGCCGGGAACGCCTCGATCATTCTCGGAGATGTGAACGTGGATGGTTTCCGAGGCGCAGGAGGCGATCGCCCTGGCCTGGTCCTTCTCCTCAATGTGGGCGTGGAAGCTGTCGTACATCATTTTGACGTAGGGATGGTTAACTTCCTTGATGAATCGCGAGGTCTGGGCCGCGGTGGTCAGGAAGTAAATCTCGAAGCGGTTGAGGTACTCGACCGCCAGTTTGATGCCGCGTGCCTGGGCCTTGTCGCCGGCCTGGCGGAGGGTCTCGACGCCGTGGCGGAACTCGTCCTCCGTGGGACCCTGCCCCGAGAAAACGCCGATCGCCGAATGGATCGGCCCACAGAGAATCTCGCAACCGAATGCCTGACCGCACTCCATCACGCGGTCGAGGTGATCGATCGCTTTGGCACGGATGGCCGGGTCAGGGGAGATGGGGTTCGTTTCGGGTGTCATGACGGTCACGGCGGTCGCGCCGAGGCCGAGCGACTTCAGGCGCTGACCCAGGCGCTCGTACGGGGCCAGGTCGCTCGTGTTGAAGATCGGGACCTCGACGGCGTCGAAACCGATGGTCTTGATCTGTTCGAGCAAGGCGTCATGCGCGTCGGTCACATGGTCGGTCCAGAGTAGCAGGTTCATACCGGTCTTCATGGAACGTCTCCACTTGCGGCTCATCGACCGCCGAAGTCACCTCGATAGAGTTGAAACAAAACGTAGAGCCCCGTGCACGCCCAGGCCAGACCGAGCAGGATGCCGAACCGGTCTTGCCAGGACAGGGGGCGACGCCGTCGGCGACGGGGACGGAGCCAACCTCCTGCCAGGAGAGCCGACGTGACGTAGAGGGCCATCAGCGGGGTGCCGTAAGCGTAGCAGACACCCGAGACGGTGTCGCCCATCCTCTGATCCTGGCTGACCTTTCGGTAGATGACCGGTGGCCAGAGAAGCCAGGAGGCCATCCCCTGCGAGAACCAGAGAAGCCGTCCGGCCCCCCAGCGGCGTTGCGTTCGCCGCAACTGCCAGAGGAGCAAGGGGGGGCCGACGACCGAGAGACCGCCAAGCGATGCGAGCGCGACCAGGAACACGAGCTTGTCCCAGGAGCCGTGATGCAGCCCCAATCCGCGACCGTTCGGTTCCTTCTGGAAAAGATCACGAACGTCGTCGTTGATGATCCAAAATCCGAGACCCAGGCCGGCGATCAGGGCCATCGCCATGCCAAGGCCGAAGCGACGCCCTGGGGGGTTTTCGGCGCGATTTCTCACCACTCTACACCGATCGTGGGGACAACCCCTCCAGAGGCATCGTGGATCAACAACGAGAAGGTGGTCAGGGGCGAACAACGCTCGCCCCTGATCGGCAGGACTCAGACGGGCAAGACATCCGGCCACTGCTTGACCTCGGCCGAGTCGAGGACCGCGTCGCAGACCGCCTGGGTCACGAGCGCCTCACGGAAGGTCGGACTCGTGGACTTGCCCGAAGCCAGGTTCTCGAGGAAGTCGGCCACCTGATGCACGAAGGTATGCTCGTAGCCGATTTGCAAGCCGGGAACCCACCAGTGCTTCATGTAGGGCTGGTCGCCGTCGGTCACGTGAACCGATCTCCAACCGCGAACGATCGAGTCGTCGGCGTGGTCGAAATACTGGAGCCGGTGGAGGTCATGCAGGTCCCACTTGAGCGAGGCCTTCTCGCCGTTGACCTCGAACGTGTAGAGCGCCTTATGACCGCGCGCGTAACGGGTCGACTCGAAGAGCCCGAGCGAGCCGTTTTCGAACCGGCAGAGGAACGCGCAGGCGTCGTCGATGCCCACCGGCTCGACCTTGCCGGTCAGATTATGCTTGCGCTCCTTGACGAAGGTTTCGGTCATGGCGCACACCGAATTGATACCGCCGTTGAGCCAGATGGCGGTGTCGATGCAATGGGCCAGCAGGTCGCCCGTGACGCCGGAGCCGGCGGCCGCGACGTCGAGCCTCCAGAGGGCCGCGCCACCCTGGGGCAGGTCGGCCGAGATCGTCCAGTCCTGCAAGAAGTTGGCCCGGTAATGAAAGACGCGGCCGAGGCGTCCCTCGTCGATCAGTCGCTTGGCCAGCGTCACGGCGGGAACACGACGGTAGTTGTACCAGACGGTGTTGGGCACGCCCGCCGCTTCCACGGCCTGGACCATCTGAAGGCCTTCCTTCATGTCCATGGAGAGCGGTTTTTCGCACAGCACCATTTTGCCGGCCTTGGCGGCGGCGATGGCGATTTCGGCGTGCGTGTTGTTCGGCGTACAGATGTCGATGGCGTCGATATCCTTGCGGTCGATGAGTTTTCGCCAGTCGGTCTCGATCGACTCGTACCCCCACTTGTCGGCGAAGGCGCGGGCGTTCTCCTCGCTTCGACCGCAGACGGCCTTGAGAACCGGCCGGTACTCGACGTCGAAGAAGTCGTTGACTCGCTTGTAGGCATTCGAATGGGTGCGGCCCATGAAGCCGTAGCCGACAATCCCGATATTCAGTGGTTTCTTTGCTGCCATGGTCCGCCTGACGTTGAGATCATGGGGTAAGCCGAACGCAGCGCGACTCACCCTGGCTGATAACGACTTGCGTTCGACGAGAGGATTCCGCTGCGATCCTCCGCCCGTCCGATCCGATGCGCGTTCAATCCTGCCAGCCGTGTGCGTCGCGGACGGCGATCATGGCCGACAGGATGTCGTTCCACGTCTGCGGGTTCATCCTGACGGCGTTGGGGATCATGCAGCCGTCCCAGCAGATGTGTCGGATTCTCTTGGTCAGATTGCCCTTCTCATCACGGAGCCAGAATCCGGCGTGGTGAGGAATGTCCAGCTTTCCGTTCGGGTCGGTCGCCAGGCAGTGTCGCCCTGTGTGATCGTGCGAGCCGGAGCCGAAGACGGTCGCGTCGTTCTGGGCGACATGGAAGTCGATGGTCCAGGGACGAAGCGCCGCGGTCAGAGTCTGGAGGGCCTGGTCAAGTGTCGCGGAATCGCTCCATTGGAAATCCCTGGGCAAGATGCGGTCTTCGGGAGCGTTCTCGCCGAGCGTGTAGAGTAACGTATGGGCCATATCCGCCTGGAATCCAACCGTCTCGGGTTCATTCACGCGTTCGAGCAGGTCGACCATCTTGCGCCAGGAGTGCATGCCTCCCCAGCAAATCTCCCCTTCGGCGGCGAGGCGCTCGCCGTGGTCTCTGGCGATGACGGCGGCTTGCTTGAACGTCTCGGCAATCTTCTTCTGATTGCCCTCCGGGTCCGAGGCCCACTCCGTCGGGCTGCACGCGGAGTCGATCCGGACCACGCCGTAGGGCCGGATTCCCAGTTCTCGCAAGGTCTTCGCGATGCGGCATCCCTTGCGGACCTGCTCGAGGAACTTCTTGCGTCCCTCTCCCTCATCCATGGCGGAACCGCCACCCGTCGGCGGCCAGACCGGCGCGACCACCGAGCCGATCACCAGGCCGCGCGACTGAACCTTGTCCGCCAGGGTCTTGAGATCGTCGGCGGTCGAGTCGATGTCCACGTGAGGCGCGAACAAGAACAGGTCGACCCCGTCGAACTTCACGCCGTCGACCTCGGCCGACGCGGTCAGGTCGAGCATCGTTTCCAGGTCGATCGCCGGCTCCGAACCCTCACCCTTGCCGACCACTCCGGGCCATGCCGCGTTGTGCAGCTTCGGGAAATTATGAGAATGACTGCCACTCATGGAAGCGCCTTTCTAGGCCGGTTAGGAAGGTTCTGGTACGACAGGGCGAGTCTCTCACGAAATCCAAGCGAGCGACCGAATCAATTCGACGTCGGTTCCGCGGGGTCAGGGTGTGTCGCGGAATCGCCCACGTTGTTGACGTTGACCTCAGTCTGGGTCGGCTTACTGACCCCGGCCTGATCTCGGAGTCGTTTCTGGAACGATTCGATCATTTGCTTCGCGTCGTCAAATCCCAGATTGGTCATCATCTGATAGATTCGGATCGCCTCGATCTTCTGACCTCGAGCGAGCATTTGAGCGATCCGCACCGGGATCTCTTCCTGGAACGGGAGCCCGAGGTGCTCGAGAATCAGGTCCAGCTTGCGCTCGATCCTTTTGATCTGATTGGCGAACCGTGACGAGGGGGGGCGCAGTGAGATCATGAAAAACGCGATCGCCGCGAGTATCGGTACGGCGATGAGCCATCGATCCACAGTCGTCCCCCTTCGCTTCTCATGCCGCTAGCCGAGTTTGACGTGATCGCCGACGTTGGGCAGTTTGGCATGCACGTCGGGTCCGAAGTAGCGAAGGCTCACGAACGGCTCGCTTCCGGTGTTCTTGAAGGTCACGCCTTCGGCGGCTCGTTTGGCCGTGACAAAGACCTCGTCCTTCGTCGTCTCACCGTAGCGGATGTAGACCGGACAATCCACGTCGAGCTTGCCGATAAAACCGCTGCCCTGAACCACGATCAGACCGTAGGCGCCGTCGTCCTTGATCGTGGCCGAACCGCCGGGATAGACGGTCAACTCCCGCGCGCTGAAGAGTTGCTTGCCGTCGACGAGGCCGTAGACGACCCACTTGTCGACGTAGCCTTCCTCTGGAGAGCCCGAGTGAACGATGGGCTCGAGGTAGTTATGCGCCTTGAATTCCGGATCGACGTTCTTCTCCCAGTCGAGTTGATCGACCAGGTAATCGAGATCGTGGTGATATTGTTCCGGAACGTCCTTGACCAGAAGTTCCCAGGGAACGCGGCGTCCTTCGACCATCGACTGGTACATGCCGAAGACGTCGGAGCCCCACTGCGGTTCGTAGGTCACGAGCGAGCCAGGGGCGTGCAGCACGGCGGGTGGGATCAGCCAGCCGGTGCCCGGCTTGAGGCGGTACGCCTTGGAGTAGTCGAGGATGCCGTTGTCTCCCTCGTTCCAACGTTCGAGGCAGCGGCGGATATCGTCCTTGGTGGTCCCTGGCTCCAGGCCCATGAACGTGTATGGGAAGTTATTGCCGGTCCAGTTGAGCTGGGGCGGGAAGTAGTAGCTTTCGGGCTTGCCTTCTCGACCGAGCTTGGCCGCTTGCTCGGCCGTCTGGTGCATGTGGTGGGGAATCGGGCCGAGGTTGTCGAAGAACTTGCTGTAGACCGGCCACTTCTTGTACTTATCCCAGATGGACGGGCCGATCATCTCGGGGCCGTGGGCGTCGATGGCGTCCTTGAGGGTGAAACGATCGCCGTTGGCGACGACGTAGCTCAGCCCCTCATCCGGCGGGGCACCCTCGTTCGCGGCGGGTGTGGTCGAGGCGAACCAACGCTCGTCGATGCCGCCGCGGTGCGTGCCCAGGGCGTACAGGTCTTCGCGGGCGAGCTTCAATCGCCCGCCGGGCATGAGGAACGATCGCGGAACCCAGTTCGGTGCCAGACGCAGAATGCCTTCTCCGGCGTCGAGCGCCTTGCGGGCGAGCGCGTCGATGTTGCTGGCGGTCATCCGTCCGAATCTCCAGCCGTCGAGGCGAGAATGGATCCAAACACAATGGGAACAACAGGGGGGAACAGCCCGGCGTCGCGAGGATGGGACAAGAGGACGTCACGACCCCATTCGCGTGCCGGGCCTATCGTTGTAAATCCCGTCCTGGCTGGACGCAAGTAAAAACCGGGGGCCAATGTTCGGTTGTTCCGTAGGCCGGCCCGCGAGTCCTTGAGCCTGCCGACCGGCCCCGGAGCGAAGACGTCGCGTCGGTCGAGGGCCGGTCCGCGTCGATAATCGCGACCTGTCGTCTCAACGGTGGCCGGCGAGCATCGAATCGAGAGACGGGATCGCGTAGGTCCCGAGCAGCATCTGGTCGAGAATCGCTGGCTCCGAGGCGTAGTCGCGGGCCGATTCCTTGGTGATCAGGTCCTTCTTGTACAGGTCGTAGAGGTACTTCTCGAAGATCCAGGATGCCGACGTGTCCTGCTGCATGCCGATTTTGATGCCGATGGTGTTGCCGCTGAGGATGCTGTCGGAGAGGGGCTTGGTGTCGTTGAACAGGGCTTCGATCGCGGGCAGGCGGCCCCCGCCGATCTTGGGCAGGAGTCGTTGGCAAAGGACGCACTTCAGGGCGTCTCGGAGCTGGAGCTTGA
Organism: uncultured Isosphaeraceae bacterium; assembly: GCA_964599655.1. GTDB lineage: Bacteria > Planctomycetota > Planctomycetia > Isosphaerales > Isosphaeraceae > CAZRGV01. The sequence continues at coordinate 25,869 of CAZRGV010000019.1, forward strand.
CCAGATCGCGCTCAACGGGGTCGAAGAAGCTGACGACGCGGTTGACCACCTCGTAGGCCGTTCCTGAGTGCAGGGTGCTGATGACCAGGTGGCCGGTCGCCGCGGCGTTGATGGCGGAGCGAATGGTATCCGGATCCCGCATCTCACCGATCACGATGACGTCGGGATCGTGCCGGAGCGCCCCGCGAACCGCTTCGTGGAACGAGCCGATGTCCTCGCCCACGTCGCGCTGGGACACGACGGCCTTCTTGCTCTTGTGGACGTACTCGACGGGCTCCTCGATGGAGAGGATGTGCAGCGACCGGTTCGCGTTGATCCAGTCGACCAGCGAGGCGACCGTCGTGGACTTGCCGCTGCCGGTCATGCCCGTGACGAGGACCAGGCCGAAGTGCAGGGCCGCCAGCTTCTCCATCGCCGGACGGGGAATATTGAGCTCTTCGAACGACGGGATGTTCTCGGGAAGGAATCGCATGGTGCAATGCGGTACGCCCGCCTTGATGAAGGCGGACACTCGTGCATAGCCCTGGCCGACTTGATGGTAGATGAAGCTGCATTGTTGCCGGGACACGAACTCCTCGTAGTGCTTTTCCGGCGCGATCTGCTCGATCAGCTTCATGATCTGCTCGGACGAGAGCGGCTCGAAGGCCTGCACCCGTCGCAGGAGGTTGTCCACGCGAAAGACCGGGACCGCGCCGGGGTAGAGGTGGATGTCGCTGGCCTTGAACCGGGCCATGGCCCGAAAGAGGGCCTCAGGGCTCAGCGGGTTAACCCGGTATTCCTCGCCATGGACCCGCCAGACCTCGGGCAAAGGAAAGGTGGTGGAGAGCTGGTCGCACGCCTCGTGCACCTGTTGCACCTGATCGGCCGATGGCGCGCTGCAACGCAGCACCAGAGTGTTGTCGACCACATCGACCTTGCAGGCCGTTGGACTCCGCTCGGCGAAGCCCTGGATCGATTCCTTCAGCCGCGGGTTCGGCTGCTGGAACCGCACGACGAACGAGTGGAAATCACCCTCGAATTGAGGCCTGGCCGCCTCGATCTCAATGCCGTTGGAGCGGACAACCATCCGCCTCGGGGAACCATGGATGGAACGAAGCTGCTCATCGGCGAGCTGCACGATCGACCAGAGACTGCTCTGATGTCCCAGGCCCAGCACAACGTCTTTCATCGCGCACCCTTTCGGGACAGGGGGGATTGAGGCCTGCCCTCTCGTCACCGATGGGCTTTCCTGGCAGTGGGAAGTCGAGCGCGCAGGCATCCCAGCCCGATCCGGCGGAGAGGGCCGACCCCGTGGAGGGGTGATGCTTCACGTTCCAATAATTCCAGAAGGAAAGAGGTGACGGCTCGATCCGACGGCGAGGCCATTGAGCAACCAGTTGACCTCGATCCGATGGATCTGAACACTCATTGAAACCGCCTACTTGACTCAAGTCCACTAAAAAGTAGGCGCGTTATTCAAAAACCGTCGGACAAATCCCTACGGCCAGTATTTCGCGTTCAGTCTCTTGGCGTCGGCCGCCGTTACTCGGTAGAGCAGGATCGAGTAACCGAGACTCTCGGGCAAGGGAGTCAGCTCGCGGAAATACGAAAACGCGTGCTCCTTGGCGTTCCACGCGGGAGAAACCCAGGCCAACGTCTCCGGATCATAGATTCGCCAGGGAAGGCCTCGGAGCAGGCTCGCGCTGATGGCGTACAAACCCGGCTTGAGTCGCGGGATTGGCCCCGCGCCAGGGGAGCGGATCAACGACGCGTAGCGTCCGGGAAGGATCGGAGGTAGGAACCAGTCGAACCCGTCACCTCGAGCCGCGAAGAGATTTGGTGGGATCTGGCCGAAGTAGGCAAGCCCGATGGGTTCCTCCTGGGGATGGTCGCGAAGCCACTCCCGCAACGGGAGCAGATCCTGACCCCAGTCGAGGTTGCTGTCGATCAGATGCTCGGAACCGCGAGACGGACCACCTGAAGCCCAGTTGAAGTAGGCCAGGTAATGGGGGTGAATGAGGAACGTGGCCGTGGCGGTCGCCAGTAACGAACCGACGACCAGCGCCATCGCCAGGGTCCGAACCCGACCCTTCAAGCCGATCACCCAGGGCGCGAGCTTCCCGGTCGCGATGAAGACATAAGGAAACATCGCCAGAACGTATCGCAAGCCGAGATTGATGTCCGTCAGGAAGCTCATCGCTCCAAGGACCGCGAGGGGAACCGCCCAGACGCAAAACGCATCCGTCCAGGCCGCGCGCGACCTTCTGGAGATCGCCAACACGCCGATCGACAGCAAGACGAGGAACCAGGTTCCCTCGGGAACCTTGTAGACGAGTGTGAGCAGGTAGTAGTACCACCACCCGTGGCGACGGAGGACACCGTCCAGGTAAACCGGATACCCCGTAACCTCGTCGGAATCGGGATAGTTCGGATTGAGCCAGATCAGCGGTACGCCGTCCGCCTCGATTTTCTGCTCGTCGAACCCAAGGAGGTAGTGCCTGGGCAACGGGCTGGGAAATCGATCCAGCCAAGTGCCCCGGAACCGGTTGACCCTGTGTCTCCAGGAGATGTCGATCAGCTCGTTTCCACTGAGCCTGTCCGGATGATTCGCCCTCGAGGTGACGCCAGGCCGGGTCAAGAACGATCGGCTGGCGAAGTCGAAATCACCGAGCGGCGTGCCCACACCTTCGAAACCATAGCCGAGATCGATCGTCAGCACACAAACGGCCACGAGGACCGCGCCCTGGAGGATCGACCGGGCGATCCGCCGTGCCCGTCCCTCGTGGGTTCCTCGCGAGAGTTCGTACACGAGCCAGAGCAGGGGCCAGATCCCGAAAAGGAGCAGGTTGCTGAACTTGGCCAACTGGGCAAGCCCCAGCACAAGCCCCGAAAACACCGCGCGTCGCCAGGTCGGCCGTTGAAGGTAACGCCAGAAGAGGAACGTGGCGCCGACTCCCAGCGCGGCCGCGCCGACGTCCGTCGTGACCAGCCTCGCGTGGGCCAGAATGTTCGGGCAAAGGCACCAGAGCGACAGGCTGAGCAATCCCCCCATCGGGCCGTGGAGTTGCCTCGACCAAAGAAAAACGACCAGGCCGCCGAGCACGGAAAAGATCGGCATCAGCAGTCGGGCTGATCGAAACAGCTCGAAATAACGGCCGGCGTTCAGTCCCATGAACACCTGAGCGAACATTGCTTGCGAGGGATACTCGGCTCGCCAGCTCTTGTCCATCTGGTAGAGCATCCCCGTGGCTGGTCCGGACGCGAGCACCGGAAGAGCGGCCACGAGCTTGATCAGGGGTGGGTTGTGTCGATAAAGCTTGAACGTGCCCGTTTGCCAGTAGCTGACGCCCGCCGGAAGGTGCACGACTTCGTCCACGGTCGGATTCTCGAGCACCAGGCTCGACACGGCCAGGGCCCAGTGAAGCGCCAGCAATGCCGCGACCAGACAGGCGATCTGGCGGCCCGACGGCTCGAATCCGGTGATCGAACGAGCGGCCAGAGTCGGTTCCGTCGACACGGAATGGGAGGACCTCGCGACCGGGACGGGTTTGGATGCGTTGCGCCGGTTGGGGCGTCGAGCCAAGGGGACACTCCGTCGGGTTCCACGTTCGATGTCGCATGCCGCCTTCTCAGGATGTCGAAGCGATCCCGAGGACGCAAGGCGAACGCTCGACAGAGACTCCACGGGTCGCCTTGACCTGAGCGCCGCTTCGGTGGGAGCGGTCGCGGAACGCGGCTCTCCCTGCGGCTGAGAACCCGAACCGTCGGGGCGGAGTCCGTCCGAGAATCTGGAGGAACGCGAGCGCGCCTTCGACCACAACGTTCAAGGGGACGCCAGCAGGTCCCCGCGAAGGACCGTCACGGCCTGACCGCCCAGGACGACTCGAGGGCCTTCCAGCCGAACGCGCACGACGCCACCCCGCGACGAGGCCTGATAACCGACCAGCTCCGACTTCCCGAGCCGCTCTCCCCAAAATGGACCGAGACAGCAATGCGCCGACCCCGTCACGGGATCTTCGGGCACACCGGCCCTGGGCGCGAAGAATCGCGAGACAAAGTCGAACTCCGACGAGGACGAGCGGCTGGTGACGATCACGCCTCGCGCCGGAACCTTCGCCAGGGCGCCGAAATCCGGCTCCAGCTCTCGAACCACGTCCTCCGACTCCACCTCGACGAGATAATCGATCCCGTTTCGACCGGCGAGAAGGACCGGCGCGCCGAGCGCCTCGGAAAGGCCGGGCGGAGTTTCCGACCGATCGGCCGGTTTGGAGGGAAAGTCCATTTCGATGTACGGGCCGTGTTTCCAGGCAAACAGGGCCCCGCTCCTCGTTTGGAAGATCGCGCGAGCCCCTGGATCGAGGTACGACTCTTCCCAGAGAACATGGGCCGACGCGAGCGTGGCATGTCCGCAAAGGTCGACCTCCACGGTCGGCGTGAACCATCGAAGACGAAACGCCTCCTCCTCGCGGTGAAGAAAGGCCGTTTCCGAAAGATTCATCTCGCGTGCAACGTTCCGCATCCAACGTTCGTCGGCAGGGCCGGGAAGGATGCAAACGGCCGCCGGATTACCCGAGAACGGGCGGTCGGTGAACGCGTCCACTTGGGTTATGGATTGTCCCATGTCGTCAGGCTCTCGGGCTCCGAGAGATCCGCGTTGAATCGCGCGGATCTCGCGAGGTCGACCAGGTATCCAACCAAGGGACAGCTCAACGATGCCGGAGGTTCAGCCTTCGGCCAGTTCCGCCATCGCCTTGAATGAGTCTCGAAGATCGAAATAGAGCTTGCGATAAATCTGGTAACCCCGGTCGTAGAGGGCCTTCGACGTTGGGATCGCGGGAACGCGATCGACAACCTGGATCATCTGGTCGCACGCTTCGGGTACCGTCGAAAAGGCCCCGGTCCCCACCTGAGCCAGCAGAGCCACGCCAAAGGCAGGGCCTTCGTGGGCGTTGATCGTGCAGACTTCCTGACCATAAATGTCAGCCTGAATCTGCCGCCAGAGGGAGCCGCGAGCACCACCGCCGGAGAGGCGGATCTGGGTCAGATCCACGCCCATCTCACGGATCAACTCCAGACTGTCCCTCATGGCGTAGGTCGCCCCTTCGAGCACCGACCGGATCAGGTGCGTCCGACCGTGACGGACGGTCAGGCCGATCCAGCCGCCTCGAGCGTCCGGGTCGAAATGGGGCGTCCTTTCACCGGTCAAGTAGGGCAGGAAGAACAGCCCCTCACAACCCGGTTCGGCCTGGGCGGCCTCCTCGCTCAGAAGGTCGTACGGATCGACATGCAAGGCCGGCGCGGCTTCGACCTCAACATCTCCCAGTTCGTCACGAACCCAGCGGAGGCTGCCACCCGCCGAGAGCACGACGCCCATGACGTGCCATGCTCCAGGGACGGCATGGCAACCTCGCTGCAATCGCCCGAGTGGGTCGAAGCCGGGCTCGGTGGTGTGCGCGAAGACCACGCCGGAGGTTCCCATGGTCGCGGAGACCACGCCCGGCCGGACGATTCCATTGCCCACGGCACCGGCGGGCTGATCGCCGCCCCCACCCACGATCGGCGTGTTCGGGAGCAGGCCGGTCGCCTCGGAGCCGATCACGCTGACGGTCGACGAGACTTCGGGGCTTTCGAAGCAAGCGGGCAATAGGGCCTTGTCGATCTCAAGCTTTTCGAGCAGCGCGTCGCTCCAGCAACGGTTGGCGACGTCAAGCATCAAGGTACCCGACGCGTCACTGACCTCGGTGGCATAGGTGCCACTGAGTCGATATCGGATATAGTCCTTCGGCAGAAGGACCTGGCGCACCTTCTCCCAGTTCTCCGGCTCGTGCTTTCGGAGCCAGAGGAGCTTGGGGGCGGTGAAGCCGGTGAGCGCGGGATTGCCAACCATGCGCACCAGCGACTCACGACCGCCGGCTCGTTCCTCGATTTCCTGGCATTCGGCCTTGGTCCGCTGATCGTTCCAGAGCAAGGCCTTGCGGATGACGTGACCGTCGCCGTCCAGAAAGACCGAGCCGTGCATTTGACCGCTCAAACCGATGCCCGCGATATCCGCGGGCTTCAGGTTCGCCTTGGAGAGAACGTCGCGGATGGTCGCAACCGTGGCGCTCCACCAGAGGTCGGGATCTTGCTCCGACCAACCGGGTCTGGGGTAATCGCACGGGTATTCGGCCGAAGCCGTGGCCAGGATCGCTCCGGTTTCCTCAATGGCGATCGTCTTCGTCCCGGACGTCCCGACATCGATCCCTAGCGTGACGCTCACGGTCGGATCTCCCATCGCTCGCCACAACGCAGCACCTGGGGTCTCACGCCCTCGGGTAGCTCGGCGGCCGCGGTTTCGAACACACCGACTGGCACGGTGTTAAAGGTGAACATCTCGTAATGGTGAGGCACGAGGTACCTGGGCCGGCATCGACTCGCAAGCGCGACGGCTTCCTTCGCCGACATGTTCCCCGCCACGCCTCGCGACGGGTCACGGCCGTTGATCGGCAGGAAGAAGACGTCGAACGGACCGGGTCCCAGAAAGGTGTCGAGCCCCTCGTAGAGCATCGAGTCGCCGCTGTGATACAACCGGCGTCCATCCGCTTCCACGACGTACCCCAGATAAAGATGGCGACCAGCCTCGTCCTTGTCGAGCCCCTCGTGGGCCGAAGGAATGGCCCGCACCGTGAAGCCCGCGCGTTCGTACGTCCTTCCCACTTCCAGGCCCATCACGCGTTCCGCGGGAAGACCGAGCGAGATCGCATGATCGACGAGCGCCTCGGGAACGACCAGCTCCGCGTTCGGGGAAGCCCGCAACAGCCCGGGCAAGGTGCCGGGATCCATGTGATCCGAGTGCTTGTGGCTCGACAGGATGACGTCGATGCCGCTCAGTTGATCGCCTCGAATCGGACACTCGGTCATCCGGACGTGGGGCTTATTCGTCCTTTCATACTTCTTCGTCAGGTGTTCCGAAAGGTACGGGTCGATCACCATCGTCCCATACCGCGACTTGATCACGAATCCGCTCTGCCCGAGCCACCAGACGACCAAAGATCCCTCGGCGGGCTGGGCGTTCTGGATCTCCTCGGCCAACTCACGCCCCTTACGCACGGGTTGGATCAATTTCGCCATGCAAAACGCTCCGCGCCAACCCGCTCTTTCCTCGATCCAGTGAACTCTCAACGCCACGGACCAGTAGGCCGCCTCAGACGGGACCGCGCCATTCGTCACGCACCAGCCGGACTCCGTCGACCATCGCCTTCGCCTTGGCCGTCGCCACGTGCCTGGCCGTCTGGGAGAATCCGCAATCTGGCGTGACCGAAACGCGCGCCGGGTCGACGTACTTCAACACCGTTCGCAATCGCTCGGCCACCAGTTCGGGGGGCTCGATCCAGGTGTTCTTCACATCGACGAGGCCGACCGCCACATCCATCGACTCCGGCAACTGGGCCAGGAGCTCGATTTCGGCCATCTCCCGGCTGGCGAACTCCATCGCCAGTTGTTGAACCCTGGCCCGGCCGATATGAGGAAACAAGGGACGATACGACCGCCAACCGACCGCTCTCGCCCGATAGTTTCCAAAACACATATGCATACTTATGTAAGCGTTGACACCCTCCACGGTACGAGAGACGACGTCGAGGAAGCGGTCGGAGTTGTCGGGATGGCAGGCGAAGCTCGGCTCGTCGATCTGGAGAAACCCAACCCCCTCGGCGGCGAGCGCCTTGAGCTCGGCGTTGACGATCGGGATCAGGCACTCGGTCACGGCCAGTCGATCCGCGTAAACGTTCCCGCCGTTGATGCAGCCCGCGAGCGTGAATGGGCCCGGAACGGGCATCTTGGCCGGTGCGTCCGTGAGCTCGCGAAACCGACGGTACTCCTCGACCGTCCCGAGACCGCAAGGGGCTCGAAGGGGAGCGACGCACACGTACTTGCTTCGTTGATCGTGCGCGGGTGCCCCGAGCAGCCTCGCCTGGGGAAGCGGCTCCAGCCCTTCGAGGTAGTCGTAGAATCCCAGGTTGAAGTCAACGCGTTGCATCTCGCCGTCGGTAATCCTGTCAAGTCCAGCGCGACGCTGGTCATCGACCGCGA
>CAZRGV010000019.1:33936-62146 GCA_964599655.1 uncultured Isosphaeraceae bacterium
CGCGGAGGGCCTCCTCGCGATCGGCGGGACCGAACTGCTCGGGGTGGGCCGCGACATCGGCGACGAACTTGGCATACCAGCCCGGGAACGACCAGCTCCCGATCACGGTTGCGGGCAGAAAGGGTTGATCCATTGTCGATCAAAGGGCGAGGATTAGTCCGGCCGCCGATCTCCCGTGTCGCGACCGACTCACACGATGCCAGGTGTGAGCCTCGATTGCAAAGGGAAAGCGTCCGCCGGGAATCTCCCGGCGCGTCGAGGTTCACCCCTCCGATCGCGTCAATCCACGAGATTCAGAAGAAAGGGCCGGACCGAGGACGGCCGGAGACTCGTCGAAAAGCTGATCGCCAGAAGCTGCTCGGGTGAGAGAAGGGCAACAAGGCATTCCGCCAGTTGAATTCGATCTCCCGAATGCTTCCACTTCACTGACTTCCCAGAAAGCAGTTGCGCGACGATCCGGTCGAGCTCCGAGCGATCGAGGTCGCCCAATCGGTTGGAAAGCGACTGCTCCTCCCTCGGGAGAAAACACGTGGAGAGTTCGGCCTTCTCCAGCAGCAACGGAGGATCGGGCTGGTAGTGCAGATGGCCGAGAGCCAGGGCATCCCAGTAAAGGGCGAAGGGCTGGTAATCCGCCTCTTTCAGTTGCGACTTCTCGAAAATGAGCGCGTGCGTGTAGAGTTGCCGGCCCCCGCGACCGCTGTATTCGGGTGGTCCCTGACAGGTCCTGGAAAGGGAGAACCGGCCGCCGGGAAGGGGATGGAAATTGACACTCGTCTGATTCACGTCATCGACGATCAAGCCGCCGTGCGAAGGACACCAAGTCGAGAGCGCGGCGGCTTCCTGATCGGTCACGCCCGCGGATCGGGATACGACATGATACCCCGATCGCCCTTGACGTTCCAGCGAGGTGAAGACCGCGTGTTCGACCCACAAGGTCGCGTCCCCCACTCATCCGAGTTGTCCCGCCAGCCAGGCGAGGGGCTCGATGATCCCCCTCGGCTCCACGCGAAGCGGAACCAGGCTCTCGAACCCTTCCCGGTCGATCAGACGGCCGCACGACCCGGCAACCCCCGAGCAGAAGAAGCGATAATGCTTCAAACGCGAAGAACACAATCGCCACAATCCAGGCGCGTTGGAACGCGCGAAGCCTTCCGGGTCTCGAATCGGATCATCGCACAGATCGGTCTTGGTGAAGACGACCGCCACCGGAATCTCGACCTTGCGCTTCTTTGTCGATCGAAGCGTATCGAGATAGGTGATCAGCTGCATCGCGAACAGCTCTTGTCCCTGGCCGTCGGCGGCGATCTGGAGAACGTCGGCCAGCACGACGAGCCCCTCGCAACGCGAAATCAGCGCGCGGATCGTCGGATTCGAGCGGGGCGTCTCAATCTCGGACATGACGCTTTCGCCGGCCACGTCGGGAGTCACGAGGTCGAAGACCGTCTTCCGCTTCGCGGTCGAGATTTCGCAATGAGCCCACTGCCAGCGATCCGGCTCATTGGGGGTTTTTTCTGGAAATCGCTGGCGTTCGAGAGCCAGGATCAGGTTGCGGTGCAGCGCCAGCGTGAACGGGCCACGCGCCAGGCCGTGAAGACCGCCAGCCCCACGAGCCAGAAGGTCCAGCAACATGCCCAGGTACACGGTCTTGCCCACGCCGCTCGGCCCCAGCACGCCAACAAATCGTGGCGACTGTTCCCGAGCCCAGATCGACTCCATGACCTCGGAGGGCGCATGGCAGTGACCGCACGGCTCGGCCTGGACGACGCGCCCGTTGCAGAGAGGGCACGCTAAGTCGTAGCGCCCCTGAGAGTAGGTCATTGACATTGCGTTATACGAATTCATCGACGTAAACTCCTGTCTCGATTCTCGCGATTACGAATCGTCCCGGAGCATGTCCACCGAGACCGCGCAGCGGAAGCCCAGGTTCTCCCGGCGATCGAGCTCGGCCTGACCGGTCACGAAATGGCAGGTCGCCTCGGCGGCGAGGTAGGTATCAAACGCGCCACCGATGATCCGACGCATCGGCCGCCAGGCCTGGAACGTCTCGTGCGGATGGCAGGGAATCGTGTCGAGAGGATCGTCGAGCCACTCCCAGACATTTCCGGTCATCTGCCGGATGCCGTTGGGAGTGTCGCCGCCCGAAAAGCCCTTGACGGGTGCCGTTCCTCCCAGTCCGGTCGCCCAGAGGTTGGCGCGAATCGGATCGAACAGGTCGCCCCAGGGGTAGCGATTGCAGGCGCCTCCGCTGAGTTGCTCGGGCCAGCCGCCGGCCTTCTGCCACTCCGCGGCGGTCGGCAACCGTTTCCCAACCCATCGCGCATAGGCCACCGCCTCGTACCAGCAAACCCCGACCACCGGATGATCGGCCTTGCCGGAACGGTACTTGCCGTTTTCCCAGCCGGCCGGACCGGGTCGCCCGGTCTGATCCGTCAGTCGCATCAGGCTGGGCCAGACCTCGCGGGGCCAGAGTTCGAGCATGTCGTAGCACCCCGCCGCGACAAACTCCTGGTATTGCGCGTTCGTCACCGATTCCCGGTCGAGGTAAAAGGCCGGCACTTCCATGACCTCCGTGACCCCGTCACTCCGGATGACCGGCAGGAGACCCGAGGGAATCATGGCCATTTTCTCGACCAGCGCCTCCCAGGCCGGGGCTGCGTCTCGAGCATCGACGTGTGTCTCGGCCGCCTTGAGCAAGACGAACACGTAGCGATTCTGGGCGACCAGTCGCCGCGCGATCTCACGAACGGAGCCGCCGGTCAGATTCGGAAGCGCGCTCCGTGTTGATCTGGGGGACTCGGACGTGGACGATTCCGGTCCCTTGGCTCCGGAGAAGAACCGGGAGATCCAGCCTCTCCGGCGCGAATCGGTTTCTTGTCTCAGCTCGGTTGCCATTCGGGACGCCTCATATCAGCGGATAGGACACCACAGTCGAACATCAATGGAAATCTTGAAATTGCTATCGCGAATCACGCCCCTTGGCGTTGCGACGAACATCACGGCGAAGGGCCTCGAACTGGCTCACGATCGCCTCCGAGAGCGGGTTATCACACGCGCTGGTGGGGATGGCGAGGCGTGGCGTTTGAATCGGCGCTTGTTCCCGCGCGAAACTCTCGGCCTGAGATTTCGCGGAATTCCGATGATCGACCTGCTCTTTCTCCAGGCGCTCCCAGGACTGCGCGAGGCGGCGGCGGTCGGCTTCAAGCTCCTCGAGCTGAGCCAGACGTGTTTGCTCCCAACGCTGGGACTCGTCTTGCAAGCGATGTCTCGCCTGTTCGAGCTCTTGGATGCGCCGCTCCAGATCGGCCTGGGGAGTCTCGCTCGGCCGGGAACACTCCTGAGCCAGCACCACCATCCGATCCAGACCGTCATGGAGAGCGCTTCGAAGGGTCTCCAGCGCCAAGATGCAAGACCCATAATCGAAGGGTGGCTCCTCGTGGGTTCGCGTCGAGGGCGGCCGGCGTGATACGTTCGCCGAGGCCGGCTCGGACGAACGGCCCTCCGGAGCGGGTACGACCGGGTTGTCACGCAGTTGGGATGGGATCATCGGTTCGGCCCGGTACGCCGCCAAAGCCGGGTCAGTTTCGTGGAGAGCTGCCGCTTCTTCCGCTCTTGCTCTTCCTGGTCGTGGATCTCGATGAGATGTTGCCGCAGCGCTCGGATTCGTTCATCAGGGGAGAGCTCCGCCTCGCGGGGCTTCAGGGCCTGGCGAGCCGCCTGGTTCCTCGCGGCGGCCAGCTCGGCCTGATGCTCGACCTGCTGACGTTCGAGTTCATCATGCAAGTGACTGACTTCTTGTTCGAGACGGGAGACATTCTCCTGCGACGTCCGAAGGTGCTCGCGGAGCAGCTCCACCTCGGCGGCGATCGCCTCGAACGGCACGAGGCGCCGGCACTCTTCACGCAGCCGCTGGTTCTCCCGTTCCAGGGCCCCGAGGGCATCGTTATTCGCGACCTGGCGGGACGCATCGCTCAGCCTCGAACGAAGTTCCGCGATCTCGGACTCGAAACTCGACCTCTGGGCGTCCCAGGCTCGCTGTTGTGCGTCGAACCTGGACTGCAACGCGTCGGCATCGCGCCGCTGCTGATCGAGCTCGGCTCGCAGGTCCAGGTCCGGCCCGCCCTGGCTCTCGACCCGACGCTCCACCTCCTCAACCCAGCTTTGAAGTTGCTCCCACTCCGCGCGATTCGCGGATTCCGCCTCCTCGTATCGAAGGACCTGTTCCCAGAGGAGGTTGATCGTTTCGTCACGATTGGCCAGTTCGGCATTCAACTCGGCGAGCGTGCGGCCCGCCGCGTCACGATCTCGCTGCAAATCCAACTCTTCCCGGGACCGCTGATGGATGGCGTACCGGTTTTCCTCCTGGAGCAACAATTCCGACTCCAACCGGGCGATTTCCTCCTGGAGCAACGCAATCGTATCCTGGTATTCCTCGCGGCTTCTCGACACGTCGCCATGATTCGTGACAGAGGACATCGTCCCACCTCGCGGTTCCGAAGAATGCAGGATTCTTGCAGGGTCTTGGTCGAACGTTGGTGTCAGGAAACCTCGGCGAGTTCCCTCGATCCGAGCAGGTGCTTGATGGTCGATCGAATATCGGGATCCACAAGAGGCCGGTGCAGAGCGCCGTCGAGCCCCATCTCGTCGAGTCGGACAAGCTCCTGTTCATCGGAGATGCTGACGATGCCCACAAAACGTGTTGTTTCCGGAGCGCTCTCCTTGCAGGTTTGAAAGAAGGGTTCCTGGTCCGGTCGATCCAGGGCCATGATCACCACGTCGAAGCGGTTTCTGCGGAGCAGAAGCTGGGCACCCACCTTGTCTCGGACGAACTTGAGCTGGCACTGCTCGCCGTCGGGACCAAGCGCCGCCTGAAGGACCCGAACCGACTCCGGATCTTCCTCGATCACGAGAATCGAGCCGCCGGCCGCCTGACTTCGAGGTTCCAGTAACCCCGCGAGCTCCAGGCCCCGTGCCACGTCCAAGGCCACGGCCAGGCTCACGCCCGCCTTGTCCGCCACCGTCGCGAGGTCGAGCGTGCCATCAAACAGCGCATGGATCTTCATCTCCGAAGGAGACAGGCCCGCGCGATCCAGGTTGCCGCCTCGGGGATTTTGACGGACGAAGACTCGGGACGCCCAGGCCTCGGCGTCGTGGGATGGCTGGCAATGCCTCACCCCCTCGACGGCCAGAGCGGGAAGGCTGCTCTGAAGCGGAAACGCCTGAAACATGGGGGGCAAGGTCGGATCGGGTTCGAACGCGAACTTGCCGGGCTCGCCCGTCAAGGCCCAGTAGGTGAGGATGGCCGCCTGCGAGCGGAGGAGACCGCGGAGCCGTCGGGGGTCGGAAAGGCTTCGTTCAAGAAGTTTGACCAGACCCGACATGGACGAGTCCTGGTGTTCCCCCAGCGTGGCCGCCAGCAGCGGAGCGAGGTCGGCCTGTTCCGGCGGAAGGAACTCGTAGAGCCGGTCCGGTGCAATGGTCGGTGAGAACACCGCCAGGATTCGGCCCGAGCCGAGCGCGAAGCGGATCCGATCCTTTCCCAACTCCAGCGTCAGACGGCCGCTGAGCTGCTGGTTATTCAAGAAGTCGAGCACGGCCCGAAGCGGCATGGCCGAGGTGCGACCCTCGAGAATCGCGTCGCGCACTTCGCCGACAGCTTCGGGAATGGCGCAACCGGTTCGCTGCGCCTGAACGACCATGGCTCCCATTTGCAGCGCGTTCGCCACACCGCTTTTGAGGAGCTCCGGCGTGAACGGTTTGGGAATCTGGTCGACGACGTTGGGGTATTCGGTGTACGCGGCGAAGGCCCGATTCCTCATCGCCGAACTGATGACGACGGGAATCCTCGCGGTCGATTCGGAGGCGAGAAGCCTGCGGCAGACGTCGTCCCCGGTCGTGCCGGGCAACTGGTGATCCAGCAAGATCAGATGGGGCTGGAGAGATTCCGCCGCGGCGACGCCTTGATCGGCGTCGGGCGCCATCGCGACCCGATAACCCGCTTGCGAAAGGTGGCACTCCACCATCTTGCGGATGGTCTGACTATCGTCGATCACCAGGATCAGTGGGCTTTCCATGTCGATTCAAGTCCCTCAGGCACTCGTGTTGGAACCCCGACCCACACTCAGCGTCGCCCCAAGGCGACCGCCTCGATGCGACCAGGGGCGACCGCGTTGAAGATCGGGGCAACCGCGGCCGCTAGCTCATTGGCGACCACCGGCTTGGCGAGAAACGCTTTGGCGCCCAGTTGAAGGACGCGTCGGCGAGTCGCCAGGTCGATCCTTGTGCTCGTGACAATGACGGGTATGGATTCCAACGTTCCGGTCCGTCGTAGCTCGGCCAGCAGTTCGAACCCGTCCATCCGAGGCATCTCCAGGTCTGTCAGCACCAGGCGATAATCCCGGCTGTGAAGCCGCATGAGCGCCTGCTCACCATCGTTCGCTTCATCGACCTCGAACCCGAGCGATCGAAGCTGTCGTGTCGCGACCCGCCGAACGCTGATCGAGTCGTCGACCACAAGGGCCGCCGGGCGAACGGGCGACGGTGACGGCGACGTCGGCAAGACCAGCGAAACGCCGCCCCCCCGGGACAGGCGGACCAGACCGGCGGGGTTAAGGACCAGAACGACCTCGCCCGTCGTCGTGAGACTTGTTCCCGACACCGCCGGATGGCCCGCCAGAAGGGGCCCAAGCGGTTTGATGACCAGCTCGCTGGGTCCGTCGATCGAATCGACCAGCACCGCGACGAGTTCTCCATCCGCCCGTACGATAAGAAATGTAGGACACGGGGCCGGCGCGAAGCTGGAGAATCCGAGGACCGCCCTCGCGTCGATCAAGGGATGGCGTTTCCCTCCCAGGATCACGTTGGCCAGGTCTCCGGAACCCTCCCGGTCGGTCCCCTCCGCGGGCTGAACCGACTCGATCGACTCGACCGGCATCGCGAACGCCTGGCCATCGACACGAACCACCATGGTCTGGGCCAGTGCCAGTCGGGCCTGAAAGCGAATGGTCAGCCGTGTGCCATATCCGGGTCGCGAACTGAGGTCGATCGCACCTCGAAGTCGCGTCACCTCCTGAGCGACCACGTCCATGCCCACGCCTCGTCCCGAGATCGCGTTCGCCTCCTGTCGGGTCGAAAATCCAGGCTGAAAAATCAGGGCGTTCAGTCGTTCGACGCTCGGCTCCTCCCCCGGGGCCAGCAACCCGAGCCGCCGCCCCTTGGCGGCGATGGCGTTGTAGTCGAGCCCCTTGCCGTCGTCCTGAACGGTGAGTGTGACCGAGTTTCCCTCCCGGCGCGCTTCGAGCGTGACGCGACCAACGGGAGGCTTTCCCGCCTGCGATCGGACCTCCGGCGGTTCGATTCCGTGGCCCACGGCATTGCGCACAACGTGCAAAAGCGGCTCGTACGCTCGGTCCTGCGTCGTGCGGTCGAGGCCCGTGTCTTCTCCGATTAACGTCACCTCAACCTGTCGTCCTTCGACGCGAGCGGCATCACGGGCGACCCGGACGAGCCGTTGAAACAACCCGCGAACCGGAACCACGCGGACCGATTGCAACGTCTCCCAGAGTTGCAGGCTCAGCCGGGAAAGTGCCTCCCCTTCGTCGGTCATGGGAATCGACGCCGCCCGCGCGGTCTCGGCGAGCACCGACAGGTCGTCCGACTGTTCCATGAGCCGCCGAGCCAGGCCGATCAAGCTCTCCTCGGCGAGGGACACGGCGGACTGGCTGTTCGTGAGCAGGCCAATTCCATTCTCGACGATCGGTTCGATGGTCTGCTTCAGGCGATGGCTGCACGTCCTGGCCGAAGCCGCGCATTGCTTCATCCGTTCGGCCTGATCGATCCAGAACCGCCGTCTCGAAATCAACTCGGAAACCAGGTCCATCAACTCGTCGATCCGACCGGCCGGCACTCGAACCAGCTCCTCCGGCTCGGTCTCCGTGGCGGTCGAGGCTCGACTCTTCCCTCCTTCGCCCGACGTGGCCATCGGGGCGTCGGAGCCGACCTGCGACGGTTGGGCTCGGGTCGTCGCGTCGCCCTGGACCGCGGGGGACGACGACCTCGAGGCCGGTTCGCCCCGCAAGGCGGCCAGCACGTCCTCGATCTGCTTGAGCGAGCTTTCCAGCCGAAGGACCAGTGCTTGACTCACCTGACCCGAAGCACGCTCGAGATCGTTTTCGAGCGCGTGGATCGCGGTTGCCAATCCCACCAATCCCACACTGCCGGCCGCCCCCTTCAGCGTGTGGTAACACCGCCCCAGTTCATTCAGTCGATCGGCCTGATTGCCCTCGCGGAGGTTGAGGACCAACTCTTCGATCCGCTCGAACAGGTCGGCCGCGTCGGCGAGGAAAACCTCTCGCAGCTCCGGATCAATGGCCAGAACCGCGCTCTCGATCGACGATTCCGACGGTCTCGACTGGCTCGAGGCCGTCGAAGTCGAAATGGCCGGTTCGCACGCGACGGGCCCTTCCTCGTCAACGTGCTCGAACTCCGGCCCCGGTGCCGGGTCAGGCTCGACGGAAGGCACAGCCCCCGGCTCGACGCGAGGCCGCCCCGCAGGCGCCTTGGGTTTCGAGACCGGCGAACTGCCCGTCAACATGCGAATCAATTCGGACGTGTCGATGGCGGGCTCGTTCTCTTCGAGAGCCGCGTCCCCCAGTCCGAAGTCGTCGGGAATCCCGGTCTGGTTCTCGGTCCAGGAAGGATCCACCAGACGGAGATACTCACCCCAACGTCGTGAGGATTCCGAGAGGATCCAGGAGGCCGATTCCCCAACGTTGCCCGAGCGCAACTCCTCCGCGAGTCGTCCCAGGGACTCGTCGAAGAACGTGCGAACGGACGAGTCGCATCCTGTCGCGTCGACCCCGAGGCACTCCCAGACCTCGGTCATCAGCGCCAGCCGCCGGAGCGCCTCGGAGAAATCGATCACTCCCACCTGAGCCTGGAGTTCCTCCAGCGCCGAGCGAGAGCTGGAGAGCGTCTCGGAGGCTCCCTGGCTCAGGCGCAAGAACCCGCCGCGAACGTCGTCCAGGCGGTTGGCAATCTGGAGCGTGTCCATGAGTTGCGGGTCGCTGCTCATCTCGCTTTCTCAACGGCCAGGGAACGCGGAGATCGCCCGTTCGTCGTTTTTCCCATCACGGTCGGAAGGTCATCGCGACTGTTGGACTCTTCCTCGACGTCGAGACCGGTCAGTCGTTGCAGATGTCGGCAACGTTGAGAAAGGTCTTTCGCGTCCTTGCGCGCGTTCGTGGTTTCGTTCAGGATGAGTCGCGACGCCTCCGAGATGCGCTGCATGGCCTGAACGAGTTCCTGCGTGACGACGACCTGATCGTTGGCCGAGTGCGAGATCTCCTCGACGAGCTTCGCCGAACGCTCGGCGACCTTGCTGATGCGGTCGAGCGCCGAACCGGCCTCTCGAACGCGTTGGGCTTCTTGCTCCATCTCGGTCTGCTCGTCGGCCAGAGCACGAACACTCTCGTGCGCGTCGGCCTGAATCGTTTCGACCAAAGCCCCGATTTCGCGGGTGGCGGCCGCGGTTCGCTCGGCCAGCTTTCGAATTTCCTCGGCAACCACGGCAAAGCCTCGACCGTGCTCGCCGGCCCGGACCGACTCGATCGTGGCATTCAGGGCAAGCATGTCCGTGCGGCTCGAAATCCCGCTGATCATCTCGACGATCGAGCCGATCTCCACCGATCGATCGCCCAGTCGCTTGGCCTTTCGCGCATTGGTTTCCACATGCGTTCGCAGCCGATCCATGCCACTGATGATCTCTTGAATTTGTTCGAGACCTCGGCGAGCCTCTTGCCGGGCACGCTCGGTCGCCTCGGCGGCATCCTCGGCGTTCTGGGAGATCCGGTCGATCCGGTCCGAAAGGGCTTCGACCGTCGTCGTCGTTTTCGAGACAGCCTCCATCTGGCCCGAGGCGCTCGTCGCCATCCGATCGGTCGCCTCGCCCAGTTTTCCCGAGCCCTGAGCGATCCGCCCGCTGTTGCGCCGGAACTCTTCCAGGAGCTCCCGGAACCCCTTGCGGCCCTCGCGAGACCGGGTTGAGCCCTCGCCCGAGGCATCCGCCGACGTCCAGAGCGATCGCGCGAGGTCCTCGAGCTGCGTGAGCTCCTTGCGGGTTTGCTCGGATTCCAGAACGGTTTGTCGCAGCCCGTCGATTTCCCGATCGAGCCCTGGCCAGCCGATCAGCAACTCGTGTCTCGTTCGCTCCGAACGCGCAGGGGTTTCCAACGACGCCAGACAGACCTGAACCCGCCGTGACACCAGATCGGCGGCCAGCCAGGCACCTCCCGCGCCAAGCCCCACCGAAAAGAACAAACCGAGGATACCGCCAGGCCCCGTGCCCAAGCCGCCGACACACCCGAGCGTCAGGGCGGCCCCGATCAGTCCGGCGAGGCTTCCCATCGCCAGGGCATGCAGTTTCGTGTTCATCGCGGTCCCCAATCCCATGCAGCCTTCTTGATCAAAACGCACCTCTCGCCACGGTCGCGGTCAAGGTCTTGGCGGCTCTGGGTGACCGCCGTGACCGAGAACCTGGCCGTACCAGTTTTCAATCTCGTTCCGCAGGTTCCGCCAGGTCGCCTCCGGATCGATCACGTTGTACGTCGTGCCAGCCCGATCCACCGTGCCGACCAGACAGGCCGTTTCACCCTGTTCGGCGCTTTCCAGACGATGAACCCTTCCATCGTCGAGCACCACCACGCCTTCCCGATCGATGCGAATGGCCCAAACTCCTTGATCCACTTGAAGAAACAAGGCCACGAACCCCGAGCCGACCTCCAATCCATCGAGGTTCACGGGATCGTCGTTGACCAGTCGGACCACCGGGATGATGTCGCGACGCAACGCGCAGAATCCGACGATTTGCGAGGGACATAAGGGAACCCGCACCAGCCGGTCCAGTTCGACGACCTCCGCGACGGCGTCGAGGGTCACCGCGAATGGGCGGCCCTGGCAGGAAAAAAGGCAGAGACCTCGGCTTCTTCGTGCCACGGACTTCACCATCGGCTCGCTCGCTCCCGCTCCTGGTTCCTGGTTGCCGCGTCCCCTTCCATGCCGGTCGCGAACGCCTCCAGCTCACTGATCCGTGGGCGCCCCCCGATCGTCACCGCGCTCCCTCCTGCGACGGAGCCTTCCTTCGAGCCGCTCCGCCAGCGCGTCCAGCCGCTTCCTCGGATCGTCCGCCGTGTCTTCGCCACGAGGCTCCCTGCAATCCGGTTCGGGATCGTACGCTCGTGGCGAGGAGGGTGTCGGCCTGGGCGGCGGCTCGAACGTCGGAAGCGGTTCGCGAGACCGCCGGCCTTCGTCGTCCGCCGCCAACGCCGGTCGGGAACTCGACCGCGAAGACTCGTCCAGAGCCATCGAGACTTCGTGTTCCAGACCGCTCATTTGAGTGGACATCAGCTTCCGCAGGCGAGACACCTCGAGGTCGATGATTCGGTCGAGCTCCGCTCGCAGATCGGAGATTCTCGAGAGCAGATCCGGTTCCGAGGAAGCATCCTGGCTCATGGCATGGTCCATGGACCGCAGTGGCCCCAGCGTCGCTGCTGACAGCACGGGAAGACCTTTGACTGAGAGAACTGTAGATCGCGAATCGGCCAGAGGCCGACTCCGACCCATGGCTCCCCGCAATGTTGACCGCCAGCGCGGGCCCGTTTTCGTCGATCCATCCACCTGTTGTGGCGTCTTCGTGATCGGATCGGCGCGCGCCCCGATCCTCAGGCTCACGCCCTCATTCCTGGATTCACGATTCCGTGGGATCGACCTCAGGCCGTTTGGCGGCCTCGGCGTCAGTCGGTGACTCGCCCACTGGTCTCACCGGGATCGTTCAAAAGCGACGTCTCCTCGGGCTTCGGCAGCGACGAGATCGCGCGATGCCAGCTCGATTCGAGCGTCTCGAGGTCCGCGCCAAACACGGCCCGAAAGGCGGCCACCTGGCCGTCCGTGCCCGGATTCGCCTCGGCATTCGGCAAGCGAAGTCGATCGAGAAAGGCCAGGAACTCGGCAGGTCGTTCCCGACGAAGGAAATACACCAGGGCCCACGCGGCCGCGTACGGATCGCGCCGGTAACCCCGACCGAGCCCTGCGTCGTGGAGCAGGGGGACCAACGCGGGCTCGGGGTGAATCGAACGATAATCGAGCAGTCGGAGGTCGGCCGGCTCACCGAGACCCGCCCATTCTCCCCCGCGAACGGCCTCGAACTGCATCGCGAGGCCCTCGTGAAGCCATTGCGGGAAGTCGTCGTGTCGCGGAGCCAGCCGCGACACCGCCACGAGCTGGTGCGTCAGCTCGTGCGCGGCCACCGCCTCGTTCAGCCTCCGCCGGGAGAGCCTCAGCAGGAGCTCCTCCCGGTCCGCGTCGCGTCGAAGCCTCGCGAGCTCGATCTTCGCCTCGGCCTTGCGAAGAACCTTGGCCGTCGCGCCGTTGATCCCAATTCGCAAACGCGCCGAGGCGGGCATCTCGTCGATTCGACGCTCAAACTCCGCCAGGTGGGCGCGTTTCGCGAGCAGCGCCTTCCCGGCTCGGCGCTGATTCTCGTCGCTCCGGGCGTCGTACGAGAGAACGATGCCTCGGGTCGGATGATGATAACCCCGCGTCGACAGAAAGGCCCCGGCCCGTTCGTTTCGAAGAAAGGCCAGGTAATCGTCCCGCTCCGCGAACCAGACCGAGACCAGCCGGCTCAACGGCACGGCCAGGTCCAGTCCCTGCGAGGCAAATTCCAGGTAATACGTCCGGAACACGCGTTCCAGCCGCTCCACCTGATCGGCGGCCTCCTTCTCCGAACTCTGGTGGAGCAACACGATATGAGCGCTGCGGGCGACCTGAAAACGGCCGGGCAGGATGCGTTGGACCCGATCGAGATCGGGGTCCTCACACGCGAGAGCCAGCCGGTCGAGCTGCGCCACCATCCGTGCGGCCGGTTGATGCGAGGCGTCGGCCTCGACGACCGCGCGCAGCATCGTCTCGGCCTCGGAGGTCAAACCGTGGTCGAGCGCCCAACGCGCGGCGGCAAACCGGGCATTGGCGCCGCCTCGCATCGCCTGGGCCGATCGTTCCGGCCATTCCCTCGGAGGCCAGAACCCCGGAACGATCTCCCGAAAGTCGCTCCGGGCAAAGTCATACTTGCCGTCCAGCCCATCGACCCGAACCGTTTCGCCCTCGATCCGAACCGGGAGCCTCGCCCGGCCCCCCTGCACAAAGACCAGCAGCTCGCCTCGCCCGGTCTCGACCGTCGTCAGCGCCCCAACGATCAGCAGAAGACCGCGAATCAGGTTCGCGCGCGAACTCGGCATCGAACGGCCCCTCGTCGGTCCCTGGCTCCAACCCGACACACTACCCCCAAGAGTGGCATCGCGGTAGACCAAACGACTCGACTCGACCTTGCCGATCAGACCGGCCGCGAGGGCACGCGTGTCCAGGACTTCTTGAGCGCCAGGAAGGGCCGTTCGAATGCGTAGTACGACACCGCCGCCATCGCCACCGTCAGAAGGAACGTGCCAACCGTCGTCAGAATTTCCTTGTTCGGGAACCAAGGGGCCTTGTGCAAGAACCGCCGGCCCGACCAGATCGCGATCTCGTGATACATGTACAAGCCATAACTGATCCGTCCCAGCCAGACCAGCCAGCGATGGGAGAGCAGCCGTTGCGGCCAGCCCGATCGCGCGACAATCAGCGCCACCAACCCCGCGCCGATGACCCACAACGCCACGAACTCCCAGACCTTCTGAACCAACGTTCCGTGCGCGAGGTTCGGCCTCGTCAACAACCAGACCGACCCCGCGACCAGGGGCCACTGAAGCCATCCCGCCCATCGCGACGCGGCCTCGCCCGGCGGAAACCGTTCCAAGAGTAAGGCGAGCAAGACCCCGCTCAACAGCGTGTCGAGCTGGGTGATCGTGCTGTACTGAAAGAGCAAGGGATTGACCTCGGCCCTCGCCATCAGCCAGCGACCGACGACCGAAACCCCCATCAACGCCAGAACCAACGGCACCCGCCAACGCGAGGGAACCCACCCGACCAGCAACGGGCAGAACAGGTAAAACTGCTCCTCGACGCAGACGCTCCAGAGCACGCTCAACGCGTTCGACCAGACTGGCCCGATCAGCCCCATCGACCAGTTCCCCAGGAACGTCAAGAACCAAGGAAGCTGTCGGCCCGCCATGACCCAGAAATCCCTGGACTCGGTCAGATTGTCCAACCAGGGGAGGATCAGGAATCCAGGAATGAGGATCAAATAATACAAAGGCCAGATGCGAAGGATGCGCCGGACCCAAAAGGCGCGGAGGTCGATTCGGCCGAATCGGGCCTCTTCACGAAGCAGCAATGTGGTGATGAGGTAGCCGCTGAGGATGAAGAAGAGTTGAACGCCGACCCAGCCGTTTTCCCGGATCACGTGGCCCCACGGAAATCTCGTCCATTCGCGACCCATCGAGAGCGTCGAGAACAACGCGCGGGCGGCCGCGTCGACCCACCCCCCGAACTGGGGAATCCCTTCGTGGAAGATGTACACCATCAGGAACGCCACGAACCGCAGCCCGTCCAGTTGCGGGTAGTAAAACCGTTCCAGGGCTGGCTCCCGCCTCGTCGAAGTCGGCGAGACCTCGTCGACGATCTGCGTCATCCGGCGTCAACCTCGCGTCGAGAAACCAGGCCGGTCGAAACACCGCCCG
Organism: uncultured Isosphaeraceae bacterium; assembly: GCA_964599655.1. Taxonomy (GTDB): domain Bacteria; phylum Planctomycetota; class Planctomycetia; order Isosphaerales; family Isosphaeraceae; genus CAZRGV01. The sequence continues at coordinate 48,603 of CAZRGV010000019.1, forward strand.
AAGGCCGTCCAACGCCCTCGCGGAACGTTGCGCCGACGGTTGGGGCCCGCCGGTCGTCACGTCCTCGGCCGTTCCAATCTAGCCGAGAGTCGGCGCGGGGTCGACGCGGCAGCCGTCAGGCTCGAGGTTCGCGGTGAACCAGGGCGAAGACCCGATCCACGAGCCGATCGGCCAGGGGCTCACCCGGCCCGATCGTCTCCACCGCGTCACCGGGCCGGACGAGGTGGATCGTGTGACGGCCCGCCTGGAGCAAACGCAGGTCGTTGGCCACGGTCAGGTCCGCCCGGTTGACCTGGCACGCGCGCTGCGCCTCGGCGATCAACTCGGCCTCCGACACCCCCGAGAGGAGTTTGAAGCCGACGAGAAACACGCCGGGAGCCCAGTCCTTGACCTCCCGGATCACCTTGGGCGTCGGCCGGCAGTCGAGCCGAAGGTTCCCGGCCTTCGACTCAATCTTCCCCTCGAACACCACCGGCTCGAAGTCCGAAACGGCCATTGCCAGGAACGCGACGTCGATCGGTTGTTCTCGCAAGACGGCCCGTAGCTTCAATCGGTAGTCCGACGCGGTCCCCTCGCGGCACTCGACCCGATGCAAGCGATCGCGAACCCGGACCCATCGTTCACGAAGCGCCTGTAACCGTTCGAGCTCGGCGAGCGGCTCGGCCGAGTCCAGGTCGAAGTGGGCCAGGCGATCGTAGGGCAACTGGCTCGAAGGCGCGTGAACGTGCCAGACGGTCGCCCCCCGTTCGAGGCACGCCTCGCTAATCATCGCCGAGAACCGGCCGGTCGACGTATTGGCAATGTGGCGGACGTCGTCGATCGGGGCAATCGTCCCTCCACCAGTCACGACCACGTTCATCGGCGGGTTGGCTCCTCTGGACCCTTGTCAGGGGCGGATCTCGTCGCTAGCCTGACGAGGCGAACGCACCGCCGAACCGGACGGAGGGCCGCCGCCTCGCCCCAACCGCGTCGATCCGAGCGAGAACGATGACCACGACCGCGCCTCACGACCCAGTCGCCCGAGAGCTCTTCGACGAGATCGCCCGATGGCCGATCTTCGACCCGCACTCCCACATCGATCCGCACCGTCCCGCCGCGCGCGACCTCGACGAGGTCCTGGGGTATCACTACTATACCGAACTCGCCCATTCGGCGGGCATGCCGGCCGAGCAGGTCGGACCCGACGTGCCGAAAAAGAGCAGGGTCAGCCATCTTTCCCACTACCTCGACCGGCTCGACAACACCGTTCAATATTCCTGGCTGCTGGAAATCGCCCGGACCTTCCACGGTTGGGAACACGATCGGATCACGCCAGAAACGATCGACGACCTGTACCAAAGGGCCGATCACACGCGATCCGGCGAGGCCTGGGACCGCGAGGTCTGGGACAAAACCAACCTCGACGCCGTCTTCCTCACCAACGAGTTTGACGACCCGCTCGAAGGCTGGGACACCTCGAAGTATCTTCCCTGCCTTCGAACCGACGACCTCGTTCTGAAGCTCCACGAACCGAAGACCCTCGACCGAATCCGTCGCGCCACGAATGTCGATGTCCAGGACGAGAAGTCGCTTCGGCTGGCGATCGGGGCCCTCTTCGGCCATTTCGTGAATCGAGGCGCCCGCGCCTGCGCCATCAGTCTGCCGCCCGATTTTTCTCCCCGGCCCGCCACGCCCCGGAAATCGTCCACGCCAGTGCGTCGCGCCTTGCATGCGATGGATCTCCGACCCGAGGAGCACGCCGAGGTGCGCCAGTTCGTCTTCTGGACCCTCGCCGAGTTCTGCGCCGAGTTCCATCTCCCGTTCGACCTGATGATCGGCCCCATCCGCAACGTCTACCCGGCCGGTGTCTCCGGCGGGCGAGACCTCTTCGACCGCCGCGTCAGCTTGCACGAATACCGCGACCTGTTCAACCACTTCGCCAACGTCACGTTCCCGGTTTCCACGCTCTCTCCCGACGCCGCGCCCGAGCTGGTCGCCTACTCCTGGATCTTCCCCAACGTGGTTCCGCTGGGACACTGGTGGTACTCGAACATCCCGGCGTTCATCGCGGCCGACCTGAAAGCCAGGCTTCAAGCGGTGCCCAAGGTCAAGCAGGTCGGCTACTACTCCGACGCGTACAAGCTCGAATTCATCTTGCCGAAGTTCAACATGTACCGGCGCGTCCTTGCTGAGACGCTCGCCGACGACGCCGTTCGGGGCCAACGATGGTCGACCGACCGCGCCCTCGACCTCGCACGTCGCGTTCTCCTCGACAATACCCGCCGAATCTTCGCGAAGCCCGACCCGCCCGCGTCCTCCTGAGTCGACGCGGGCGATCGACCTGTCCGCGGCAGCCTGGGCCGTGCCCTCGCTTCGAAAGACGTTGGTTCCCGCCGATTTCGCCTCAGTGACAGACCGTTTCGAGCGCGAAGTAGAGCTTGATCGCCGGGCAAGGGGTCGTCCGGTCGTACATGACGCCGAGATAAAGGCCCGGGGCCACCTGCCGGATCTCGTCCCGGTACTTCGCGTAAATCCTGGACGTGTGCTGATAGTCAAGGATCAACGCGGGTCCGCCGTCCATCCAGCTTGAACCCTGATCGATCCGCGCCCGGATCATCCGCAGCCCGAAAAAGCGGTTGATGGCCGTCCCATCGTCTCGAAAGATCTTACCCTGCCAGAGCATTCGGGCCCCCTTCGACATCAACGGAGCCAGCGTTGAGCCCGGCCGGACCAGGACATGCCCCCGCACCTTGCCCGAGGGCACCGGCCCCACGGGACATTGTTGATACAGCGCGTTCAGCTCGTCCGGCCCCATCCTCAGGAGCGTTTTGACCGTCAAGGCCGCTCCTGCACGCAAGCGGGAACCCCCGCCGCGCCCCTCGAACCCGGATGTCGAGCCCGGAAGCATCATCAGAGCCCCCACGAAAAGGACGACCCATCGTCTCCGCGTCCGATCTCGTCGACCGGCCCAAGTGGCGGCCCGTGACATCCCTGCCTGATCGAAGACAACCCCCGGCCGGTACGCCGCCAGGACACCGAAGCACCGTCGGAACATCGAAGCCGCTCCTCTCGTTTGCGTCGCGGCCAGGTACCATTCACAAGCCAGCGTATCGACGTTATCGACACGCGCCGATCGCCGGCTTCAGTTCCCGTGTGAGCCTTCCGGCCGCGCAAACTCTGCACCCCTACGTCCCCCACGTGAGCGAGCCGACGCCAGCCATCCGCGTCTTGGCGCTTGACCGCCATGCAATTAGGAGGAAAGATTCGAGTGAAGTGGACCGACTTTTGGTCCGAACCATCGCGGCGATCGGCCCGGAGTCAAGGGCCCGGTTCGCGTTGGTGTTCCCGAAGGGATCTGGCCACCATGTCACGCGCACCACGCTTCCCGAAGTCGCACCCCGCCGCCCTCGGATTGGGATTGAGCCTGAGCCTGGCCCTGACCATGCCGGCCGTCGCGACCGCGCAACAAACCGATCCTGGCCAGACGAATATCTCCACCGGGAGCGGAGCCGGAACCTCAGCCGGCGTGTCACCCGGGTCGTCTCCCAGCTCAACCCGTGTGGGAATCGACTCGCTCTCCACGCCTCCCGGCGGTTTCCTCGAAGGACCGATGCCAGGCCCTAACGTGCCGTATCCTCCGAACGCCTCGGGCGTTCGCATGCCAGCCGGCCTTCCCGACGACCCATCGTCGGCTCCCTTCATCGGGATTCCCGCCGAACCCCTCGGTGTCAGCGGGCGAACCCCTCTCGACCCGAAGCTGGCCGCCGAGGTCGACGCGCTCCTGCTGCCCCAGGCAAGAGCGATCGTCGATCCCGCCGACCGCGCCCTGGCGCTCGATCGCGCGGCGCGCGCCTTCATCCTCTCCAACAACTTCGACGATGCCCAGACCGCCATCATTGAGGGCGGTCAATCCGCCATCCTGGTCCAGGATCGCGTGGTGCGTGACATCCGACTGATGGCGCTGGTCACCACCTCGATCGCGCTGGCCGAGGAAACGATCCGCGAGGGAACCGTCGACGACTCCTATCGGATCTTGACCGACACGAGGCCGCCGCGCTCGCAGGAGGATCGCATCGCCTTCGTGAACGCCGCACGCCGCGCCATGGCCCACGCCTACGACCTGGCCAGCAAGATCGAGAGCGAAAATTTCCGGAGCGAGACCCTCTACCGAGCGGCCGATAACCAGTCGATCAACAGCCAGACGATCGCCCGTTACGCCATCGATACCGCCGAGTATCGCAGCCCTCAGCTCAAGGAAGCCAACCCGTTCCGACAGTTGGCCGACGCCATGCTGACCACGGCCGAGCGGAACGCCATGACCATCGACTTCCCCGTCTGGCGCGATCAGGCCCTGCTGCGGATCGTCGCCAGCGCCGCGACCTCGGCGCAGTACGATCGCGGTCTGCAGATCGCCTTGAGGATTCCCCAGCCCGAAATTCGTTCCGACGCCCTGATTCGACTGGCCGAATCCCAGGCCCGAGACACCGATCCGAGCCAGGCCGAAGGGGCGACCCGAACGTATCAGGAGGCCGTCCGGGCCGTCGCCTCGATCTCGCTTGAGGACCCTCGCATCGTCCTGGGCAACGTCTTGATCGACAGCCTGATCTCCGTCGGCCGCTTTGAAGACGCGAGAGCCGTTTCCCGGCTCATTCCCGACCGCCAGCGACAGCTTCGGGCCCTGGGTGCCGTGGCGGAGTCGCAAGGGGAGCGGGGACTGGCCAAGGAAGCCTTCGCCTGGATCTCGAGCGAAGTCCCGCCCGGCGACCGCGACCTGCTGAGACTCCGCGTCAACGAGGGCACGGTCCGCTGGCTCCAGAACTTCCGTACGGCGCCCCAATCGATGCAAGGGCTCCGCGAGTCGCTTCCGTCCAGTAGCGGAAGCCCCTGACCGGCAAACCCGCGGAGCTCCGTTCGCGCTCGGATCGCCCGCCACGACGGGCGATCCGTCGTTCATGGTTCTGGGTAGAAGGCCGGATACCGCTGCTTGATCGCTCGAATCCCCGCGTGAACCGCGTGGACGTCGAAGCCGTGCACGAACATCCGGCAGCCCCAGCCCGCCATCCGCTCGGCGTACTCCGGCCCTCTTGGCACGATGCCCCAGGGCTTACCGGCCTCCTGGCAGGCCCGGGCGATGTTCTCGATCGTTTCGAGGCAACGGGGGTTCTCGAAGTCGCCCGGCACGCCAAGCACCTGGCTGATATCGGCGGGCCCGACAAACAGCAGGTCGACGTCGGGCACGGCGGCGATCTCGGCGACCGACGCGATCGCGCCGGCGGTTTCGATCTGGATTCCCACGAACGTCTCGGCGTTGGCCTTCGCGACGTACTCGGCCAGCGGGGTCAGGCCGAATCGGCCGTCGCGGTTGCCCCCGTTCATGCCTCGTTCGCCTCGGGGCCAGAACTTGGCCCATCGCACGGCCTGTTCCGCTTCCGCGGCGGAACGCGCCATGCTGATCATCACGCCCCCCGAACCAGCTTCGAGCGGTCGCATCACGGCCGCGTAATCGGTGGCCGGCAGGCGGACAAAGTTGTCCAGCCCATACGCTCGGGCCGCCAGAACGGCCAGCTCGATCTGCTGCATCGAGAGCCCCGCGTGCTCGCCGTCCAGCCAGAGCGCGTCGAAGCCGCCATGCTCCCCGACGATCTCGATCAGCTTGGGGTGGAGCAACTGCCCGATCCCGAACATCCGAACGGTCTTCCCCTGAGCCAGCAGTTCCTTGATCCGAGCCATTCGCATCTCCCCCCTTCCGGTTCGTCCATCGCCACGGGATCGGCCGATTGTACGGGCCTTGCGGCCCGCTCGCGACCCGTTTCACCCGATCGTTTCTGGAATCTCGCGAGCGAATCGTTTCCAATGGCGAGGTCGGCCCGTTCCACGACCCAAACCGCGATCCACGATCTCGGACCGCCCCGAACCCCGTTCGACGCCCGATGAAAACACCCCCCATCCGGCTGGCCTTCGGCGCCGTTTTCTGGCGAGTCTTCCTCTTGACCTTCGGCCTGACCGAAATCGTGATCTGGGGCAAGGTCCGGTTCTGGTTCCGCGGCGGACGCCGGGGCCGTCGCCTCGCGGCCTTGCTCTACTTCACCCCGAGCGCCCTCTACCGCGCCTTTCTGATCGCGACTCTCGTCACCGTCGCCCTCGACCTGTTCATCCGGTTCCTGATCCGACCCATCGTCGGCTCCTGGTACAACCCAGTGCAAGGCATCGGATCGAGCGAGACCCCCCTGGGCTTCCACCTCGACCCCAACGAGTGGATCGTCGACGAGGCTCCGGCCCGTCGCGCCTCGGGTCGGGGCTGGCGGCCCGGAACCTTGATCCTCACGAGCAAGATGGTCTGGTTCTTCCCGAGGGCTTGGGACCTGGAACCCTGGTCGTTGCCGCTGGACGCGCTTCGATCGGTCACCACGACTCCCGGGCGACGGCCTCTGGGCACGTTCGTCCTCGGCGTGCCCGATCGACTGGCCCTGCGTGATGCCGAAGGCCGGGACACCCTGTTCGCGGTCGCCGATCCAGGCGCGGTGGTCGATTGGTTCTCCAGGCCGGAGCTGGCACAATACCAGGTCTCCAGAGATACGATACCGACCTCCCACGAGCAGCCCTACGATGTCTGAACGCTTCCAGGTCCTGATCGCCGACTTCCTTGACGAGACCCGCATCGAGTCGCCCGTTCTCGAAGGGCTCGCCCGCCTCGACCTGGCCCACGCCCGGAGTGAGGCGGACCTCGCCTCGAAGGTCAAGGATGCCGATGCCTTGATCCTCTACCACGACATCCCGTTGCTCACGGACCTCACCTTCGCCCTGGCCGACCGCTGCCTCGGCGTCGTGCGGGCCGGCGTCGGATACAACAATGTGGATCTCTCCGCCGCGTCGGCCCGAGGCATCGTCGTCTGCAACGTCCCCGACTATGGCACCGAGGAAGTCGCCGATCACGCGATCATGATGCTGCTGGCCATCGCCAGGCACCTGATTCCCTCGGACCGTGCGATCCGCGAGGGGGGCTGGGACTATCGCACGACGATCGACTCGCCCCGCCTTCGAGGCAAGACCCTCGGCCTGGTCGGCTGTGGCCGGATCGGCACCGCGACCGCCCTTCGGGCCAAAACCTTCGGGCTCGACGTCGTGATCTACGACCCGTACATCGCGCCCGGAATCGAGAAGGCCCTCGGGGTACGTCGGGTCGATCGCCTGGAAGACCTGCTCGAACAGAGCCACTTCGTCAGCCTGCACTGTTACCTCGACGAGCGGAGCCACCACCTCATCAACGCCAGAACGCTCGAGCGGATGCGTCCCGGCAGCATCCTGATCAACACGGCCCGAGGGCCCGTCGTGGATCAAGAGGCCCTGCTCGCCGCCCTCGACTCGGGCCGGCTCCTCGGCGCCGGTCTGGATGTGGTCGAGCGCGAACCGCTCGACGACGACCGCATCCGGCACCATCCCCGGATCATCCTCACGCCGCATTCGGCCTTCTACAGCATTGAGGGCTTCGTCGAGCTCCGCCGCAAGACGGCCGAGGAAGTGCGACGCATCCTCCTGGGCCAGGCCCCGCGCTGCCCGGTGAACCTCGACCGCATCAAGCAGCGACGCATGCCTGCCTCTTGATCGAAGGCGAGGCATTCCCCTTTATGCAAACCACCCGAGCCACAATCCGGTCGGTGCTCACACGCTCCTCGGGCTACCTCAAGACGGTCTGCTCGCACTCGCTCCAGCCCTATCGAGGATGCCCGTTCGGACGGTCTCTGTGTGGTGTCGGATGTTACGTCCAGCACAATGTTTACGTCACGAAGGGCCGCGAGTGGGGGAGCTTTCTGGAGGTTCGCGACGGGGCGGCGGACGCCTATCGGAATGGGTACGGCCGAGAGCGGGCCTGGGCCCGTCGGAGCCGCGGCGGGTTCGTGGTCTTCCTCTCCAGCGCGACCGAGCCATTCCCCCCCCAGGAAGCCCGCTTCGGAGTGACTCGGAGCGTGCTCGAGGCCATGGTCGATCGGCCTCCTGACGGTCTGATCGTCCAGACGCATTCGCACCGGATCGACACCGCGATCGACGTCCTGACCACCCTGGCGACTCGTTGCCGGCTCCGTTGTCACATCTCGATCGAGACCGACCGCGACCGATTGCCCGGCCTGCCCCCCTCGGCCAGTTCGGTCGCCGACCGCTTCGAGGCGGCCAGGGCCTTGAAAGCGGCGGGGCTCTTCGTGGTGATTACCGTGTCCCCCTTGTTGCCGATTGCCGACCCGAACCGGTTCTTCGGCCGGATCGCTGAGGTCGCCGATGCCGTCGTGCTCGACCACTTCGTCGGAGGAGACGGCTCGCCCGAGGGGCGTCGAACCCGCAAGACCCGGCTACCCGACGCGATGGCGGCCGTCGATCCGTCGGCCGTCGACCTGGCCTATCGCGACCGCATGGGCGAGGTGGCCCGCCAGTATCTTCCCGGTCGGGTCGGGTTTCATCGCGACGGCTTCGCCGGACGTTGGGCCGGCGGTTGAGTCTCGCCAGGAACCCCTGAGTTCCCGATAATCGTCGGAGTTCGGGCGGCTGGCGCCTGGCCGGGACGGATGGCGAGGGAGGCGATGCGGGAGGTCGAGGCAAGAGGCAATCGGATGCGGAAGGCTCTGGCCTGGGTCGCCGTGCTGGCCCTGATGGCGGCCTTGACGGCCTTGACCACCCGACAGGCGTTGGAACGCTACCGCGACCTTCGCACGGGCTGGTCGTGGGATCTGGCCTACTACAACCAGTGGCTCTGGGCCCTGACCCAGGGCGACGGCATCCTTTCGGTCCGCCCATTGGCCGCCTACGCGGAGGAAGGTCCCTCCGTCTGGAAGACCAACTACCTCGCGCCGGTGCGGTTCGCAATCGTGCCGTTCTACCGGCTCTTTCCCGACCCGAGGACCCTCCTGGTCATCCAGAACGTGGTCGTCTGGTGGTGCCTGCCGGCGGCGTTCGGCCTGGTGCTGGCCGAGTCGGGATCGCTGGCGATGGCCCTGTCGGCGGTCGCGTTGGTGCCGGTCACACCGTTGCTCTGGCCCCTGGTCTGGAACGACTTCCGTGAGCTGCAACTGGCGATTCCCTTTGTGATCTGGGCCTTCCACGGCGTCCGGAGCCGTTCGGTCTGGCTCACGGTGCTCGGCGTCGTCGGCTTGCTGGCCTGCCGGCAAGAGTTCGCGCTGCTGGTCGCCTCGATGGCCATCCTGCCGCCTCGCCAGCCGCAAACGATCGCCGACCGCTACCGATGGGCCCGGAACCTGCTTTACCTGGGACTGGGCTGGATGTTCCTCGTTTTCTTTGGCTACCTCGGACTGGTCGTCGGAGCCGCCGCGCCGCGGCAGTACCTCGAACAGTTCGGCGGACCGAAGGCCGGTCTGCTCCAGACGTTGGGAACGTCGCTCGACTTCCTCCTGGTCGGCATGGGATCGTGGGCGGTCCTGTCGGGGATCGCTCCCCGGGTGGCGATTCTGGCCTTGCCCTGGGTCTGGAGCCTGGCCAGCGGGCGATGGGCCTTGCGGCTGATCGGCACCGAGCAGTGGCACCACGTTCGATACGCCGCGCCGATGGCGGCCGTCGTGCTGGCCGCCGGCCTGATCGGCTACGCCCGGCTGGGCGTGGTGGCCCGTAAAGTCCCGAGAGGACACCTCTTGCTCGCCGCGGCCTGGGTCCTGGCGGCCTTCGGGATGATCGGCGCCAAGCGGTTGCTGGACCAACGGATCGAACAGATCCCCTATCCCATTTCGAAGAAAGAAGCGGCCGAAATTTGGCAATGGATCGACCGCGTCGGGCCGGATGATGGCGTTCTGGCGGTGTACGACGTCACCGCGCCGCTGTCGTCCCGAAAGCGGCTCTACAGCTACATCCTCGACCCGAACAAGCCCAAAGGCTACCCGTACCACCTGGATCGGTCGATCCGCTGGGTCTTTCTTCGCAAACCGGACCTCGCGCCACAAATCCTAATCGACCAGGGATTTGAGGAAGTTCACGACGGCCCCTTCCTTCAGGTGTTCCGTCGCTGAACGGCCCTGGACTTGTCTTCGAAACGAACGCGTCGAAGAATCGATCGGACCGGTCGAAACGAAGAACCCAAAATTTTTTTGAATTCGCGCGAACCCGAAACGTTATCATCTTGTCAGGACGGCTGTCGGCGCGTCGACTCTCCATCGGTCGTCACGTCGACGCTGTCGGGCAATGTGCCCCCAAATTTTCAAGGAACGTGGGAAGGGGAGTTTTCGCAAACCCTCCAGGGAGTTCGTCGGAGACGGGACGCAAGTCCTCTGAACGAATCGAGGCCGGCCCGACGAGACAACGGGCCGGCGCCCCTCGGCGGCTGAATCGATCGGCCGCCGTCCCCGTGCTGTCTCTCATCTATTCTACCGCCTGATTGGCGGACGTGAGGGTCTAGCCATGTTGAACCGCCTGAACCGGACGTTGTCGGCCAACCTGAACGGGCTGAACCTCGGCACGCGGTCGTTCGCCGCCCTGGCGAACCTCAACAACGGTACCCCGACCCTGCGCCTCCGCCACGCCCATCCTCAGCGTGTCGTATCCCACGTGCGCGACGGGAGTATTGGCGATCCGGATGCCTCGAGGATTTCGATTCCGAGAGATCCGATGTCGATGCCCCCGTGCTCACCCTCCGGGTCCTGGTGGTTCCTCGGGAGCCATCAGGCCAGGGCGAGGGTCGAGGTCGTGACCGAGACACCGCCCGCCGTACCCCTGGAGCTTCCAGGCGTCACGGTAGGCGGTCGAGCACCGGGCCAACCGCAAGGTCAAGGCCAGCCGCGTTCCGTCAAACCGGGACGGAAACCTCAGCCCAAACCGGGGCGGAGGTTTCGTGACTCCGGGCTCCAGGAACGCGGAGCCTTTGCCGCCCTGGGCTGTGCTCGAACGACCGACCGAGCAACCTTCGCCCCCGTCGCCGCACTGGCGTCGGGGGGGTGAGAATCGACCCCCAGACCACATAGCCCTCGGTTGGGCCACACCGGGACGATGACCTCGGGGCCTTCGGGCCGTCTCATCCTGTCCTGAGTGCCTTGCCTGTTCCCAGGGTGTCATCTGGCGGTCGGTTCCGCGCGGATCACGCGCTTCTCGCCGAGTTCCTCCGGCTGTTGGCGTTCCGCGTCGTGCCGTCCACCGTCGGCCGCCTGTCGCGGCGACCGGCCCGATTGGTCCGTCCTTCCCTTGTGGGCGGCGATCCCGTGCGATCGCCCCGGAGGACGGGGACCCAGAGGCCGCGCGTCCCGACCGGTGCCGTGAACGCGACCAGCGCCGCGCTTGTGCCATGTGGCTTTGCCAAGCCTTTGGCGGCATTCCGGCACAACGGCGCCCACCCCTGAGGATGGGGAATCGACCCGTGATCGCCAGCGACCGCAACGCCGTCTTGAAGGCCCAGTGGGACCAGACCGCCGAGCTTGTTGTCCGCGCCCAGGGGGGCGACCGTGACGCCTTCGGTGCCCTGGTTGAACAGTTCCAGCGGACCGTCTACGCCATCTGCCTGAACCGGCTCGGACACCCGAGCGAGGCCGCCGAGCTGACGCAGGAGGTCTTCCTCCATGTCCTGCGACGGATCGGCCAGCTCCGGGAGCCGGAGCGGTTCGCCGGCTGGCTGCGGCAGGTCGCCGTCCGCATGGCCATCAACCGGGCCACGCGACGGGTGCCGCCCGCCAGCGTCGAGGACGAGGTCCTCGAAGGGGCCGGCGCGCGCCGGGATGAGCCGCTGGACGAGCTGATCGCCCGCGAGCGGGCCACCCGCCTCTGGGAGGGCCTGGGCCGGCTCAAGCCGATGGATCGGGAGACCCTCGTGGCCTTCTACATCCACGGCCAGTCGCTGGTCGAGATGGCCGAGGCGCAGGAGGCCCCGGTCGGCACCATCAAGCGTCGGCTGCACACCGCCCGCAAGCGGCTCAAGGCCGAGCTCGAAGCCAGCGTCGCCGACGCCGACGAGTGGACCGACCACCGCTTCGACGAGCAGGAGGAGGATGAACTCCTCGAAGCCTGCGCCCTGGCCTGAATCTGGCGTCTCCCCTCCTTGGGATCGCAAGGAGGGGAGACACGCTAGGTTTGATTCACGTCTATTTCGAATGACACGTGAACATTCTTAAGGTAGAGTGGGCATCGTCCATCGTTCCTGACAAGGAGGGTGGGCGATGCCCACCCTACGGTTGTTGATGGCGGGGTTCCTGGGCGTCGCGTTCGCGAAGGTACGAGGCGGCCCGGGCCCGGAGGCGGGCGAAATCGAGCCAGGCGAGCGTCACCAGCGGGATGTACAGGATGCCGGCGACGATGAGGCCGGTGCCGGGGGCCCCGAACGCGGTGAACAGCGCGACGAACATCAAGGCGATGACGGCGGGCACGAGCGTCAGGGCCAGCGTGACGCGCCGGTAGCGGTCGAGCTGTTCCTCCAGGGGTTCGGCGCCGAGGCGAAGTCGCCCCAATCGACGCTGCCAGTACCGCTGGCGTTCGGCCCAGGCGTCGGGAGCCGAGGCGGGCGTCGCGCTGGGTTCGGTCCGGGTTTCCGGGTTCATGATCGTCTCTCTCAGTCGAACAACGTGGTTCTCGGGCGCTCGGGCGGAACGGGCTCGGGCAGGTCGAGCAGAGCGCGAAGCTGTCGGGCGGTTTCGGGGGCGAAGCCGGCGTAGTGGTTGTTGGCGAAGACCACCACCGGTACGCGACGGGCCAGATCGCGAATCACTCGGGCCGTCTCGGCGAGCTCGGCCGATCGGTCGATGACCACGCGATCAAACGTCGTGGTGATCTTCTCGATCGCGTCGCGGTCGCCGATCAGCCGGACGAAGGCCAGCGGGCCCGTCACCGCGTCGTGCTTCGCGACGATCTCGGCCGGCGAGGGCATCCACTTCTGCGCGGTGAGCGTGAACGCGGTGTTGTAGTCGCGTAGCAGCCCAAGCAGCGGCTCGCCCACCCATCGAGGGTTCCGAATCTCGATGGCCAGGGGCGCCTTCTCGCGGGGCCAGGCGTTCAGGAACGCCTCGAGCACTTCCAGAAAAGCGTCGAGCGACGCGAACGCGCCCCGGTTGAAGTAGCCCATCTGGAGGAGGACGACCCGAAGCTTGTCGCCGAGCGGCTCGATCGACGACACGAAGCCGTCAACCTCGGCCTGGCAGTCGCGAAGCTGCTTCTCATGGGTGATGACGCGAGGCACCTTCAAGGCGAACTGGAAGCCGTCGGGCGTGTGGTCTCGCCAGCCTCGAACCATCCGAGCGCTCGGCGTGTGGTAAAAGGTGCTGTCCACCTCGACGATCGGGAAGCGGTCGGCGTAGAAGGCGAGGTACTCGCCGGCGGGCAGGCCGGGCGGGTAGAACGGCCCTTCCCAGTCGGGATAGCTCCAGCCGCTGCAACCGATGAGGATGGGGTGAGTCTGTTCACTCATGGCTCTATTTTAGACCCTGGTCCAAGGCTCGTAAACGCGCGGGGAAAACCATGGCGCCGGACCCTCCAGACGCCCTCGATCTCAAGGACCGCACGTTCTCCATCCCGCGATCGGCGAAGGCCGAATCGCGTTAGAATATGTTGCGTTTCGAACGCTTTGCGCCACTCAGCCGGCCAGCGCGAGGTTCGGT
>CAZRGV010000020.1:0-57452 GCA_964599655.1 uncultured Isosphaeraceae bacterium
CTCTGGACGGCCGCGAGCCGGTAGTCGCCCAGCAGCTGCTCCCAGCTGTAGCCCGCGACGCCGCGCTCGCCCAGCGCCCGGTGGTAGCGCCGCAGCACCTCCTGCTCGTAGCGCCGGCGCGGCTCGGTGTCCCACCAGTGGACCATGGTGTAGGCGAGGTCGCTCGCACCCAGCCAGACCGTGAGCGACCAGTCGAACGGCTGGCGGTCGATCAGATAGACCGGCCCCGCGCCGCTGCGGGGCGACAGGATGTTGCCGGGGTTGGTGTCGCCGTGGATCAGGCAGAAACCCTGCGGGTCGCGGGCGCGCGACAGCATGGCCTCGTGCGGGTGGTCACCGGCGACGCGGCCTGCTGCCAGCGGGACCTCTGCGCCCAGGTGGTCGACGACGGCGGCCACGACCTGCTCAAGGTCGACGCCAACCAGCCGACCCTGAAGGCCGACATCGAGGCCGCCTTCGGGCCGGCCTTTTCCCCCCTACAGCCGCAAGAAGGCGGCCGACGCGGCGGTGACCCTGGACAAGCACGGCGGGCGGGTCGAGCGGCGGGTGCTGCGGACCACGACAGCGCTGAACGGCTACCTCGGCTGGCCGGGGGTGGCGCAGGTCCGGCTGCTGAAGCGGACGGTGGCCGCCGGGGGTGAGGTGATCGTCGAGGTGCAGCTGATCATCACCAGCGTGCCGCGCGAGCGGGCCGACGCGGCGGCGCTGCTGGGCTGGGCGCGGGGCCACTGGAGGATCGAGAACCGGCTGCACTGAGTCCGCGACGTGACGATGGGCGAGGACGCCAACCGGACCCGCTGCGGCTCGGGGCCTCCGATCCTCGCGGCCCTACGGAACCTGGCGGTCGGTCAACTGCGGCTCGGTGTTGCGACCAACATCGCCGCCGGCCTGCGCCAGAACGCCGCCCGTGTCCGGAACCTGCTCGTAAGCCCGCGCATCTTGAAAAACTGATCGACCCTGCATGACTGGGTTCCTCGGTTGCGAGGGCAGGCCGTCAGGGCGGGGCCGGGCCTGACGGCTCATTCCTCCGGTCACTCGTGCGGTATCGGGGCGAGTTTGACGGTCTGCCAGCGGGGGCTGTCGAGAAACGCACCTCGGTCACGATGTCGCCCGGAAGGTGCTGCTTCTGGACAGGAGGCACAGCGCGTGGATCTCCTTGCTGCCTCGCAACGACCGCGACGGCGGTACGCATCGTTCGGGACCGGAGGCAAGCATGTCGCACGGGGAGAAATCTCCGACCTGGCCAGGACGTCGACCGCCAATCGTCTTGTTATACCGGAGCGGCCCTTCCCTGACAGAGGGTTCAGCAACGGGTGAGCGCTTCGAAAGTCGGTGGATTGCTTTCCAAGACGGGGCGCCTGAACCTGTTTCCCCAATTTCGAAGGCCGATGGTTCGTCCATCTGGCCAACGCCGACGGTGACCCCGGCTGCCGGAGGTGGATGACTTGACGGAGCCGGATTGCTACCACGGCAATCGCGAAGGCAACTGATCCATCCGCGGTCGAAGCGGAGCGGGTTGCGTTGGGACGGTGACGGGATGGTTGCGCTCTCACGTCTCAGGACCCTGGACAAGGGCGAGAACGCCCAGTACTAGGCCGGCCCGCGAGATCGCAATCAAAGAATGAACGATCTTATTTCCATCGAAGCGATGCTCCCCCTCTTCCGCGTTCTGGTCCGGATCGGCAAGATGGAAGGGCAACTCACTCAGAAGGGAACACGCCGGGCTCGAAGGTGGCGGGAGGAGTTTGTGAGGAGACGTCGCGAGAAGGAGCCCGTCGGCCCCTTGAGAGCGTCATGAGCGCGCCCGATGTTCGGCCGGGCTTCTGGATGCTCGGCGGCGCCGTTGCCTTCGCCGCGATGGGGGCGTTCACTCACGCGCTCGGACCACGATGCGACTGGCTGGTCGTCGCCCTGGTGCGGGCCCTGTTCATGTTCGCCTCCACGGCGACGCTCGCGGTGGCGTCGGGGGTCCAGCTCGTTGTCTGGAACCCGCCGACGCTCTGGACCCGGAGCCTGGCCGGCAGCTTCAGCCTGGTCTGCAACTTCTTCGCCCTGACGCAACTGCCCGTCGCCGACGCGCTGACGCTCAGCAACATGTATCCGCTCTGGATCGTGCTGATGACGGCCTGGTTGCTCCGCCAGCCGCCGAGCACGAGGGAAGTGGTCGCCGTGGCCAGCGGCCTGGTTGGCGTCGCGCTCATCGAGCGGCCCCAACTTGGCGGCAACGGGTTTGCCGCGACCGTGGCCCTGATCAGCTCTGTTTCGTCGGCCGTCGCGATGCTCGGCCTGCACCGACTCCGACACGTTGATACCAAGGCGGTGGTGGCGCACTTCGCCGGGGTGGCGAGTCTGATCGCGGGTGGCTGGCTCCTGACCCGGCCCGACGCGATCTCCACCGCCCTGCTCGACCCGATCACCGTGCTGTTATTGCTCGGCGTGGCGTTTTCGGGCACGATCGGCCAGTTCTGCCTGACGAAGGCCTACGCGCATGGCACTCCGTCGCGAATCGCCGTCATCGGCCTGACGCAGGTGGTCTTCGGCATGGGCTTCGACGTGGCTCTCTGGGGACGTTCGCTGACTCCCCTGACCTTCGCCGGCTTCCTGCTGGTTCTGGCTCCAACCGCCTGGCTCAGCGGCAGGGCTGGTGCCAGACTCACCGCAGCTTCCGGGCAGGGTGGCGAGCCCGCGCCCGTGCTGACGGACGGGACGGAGATACACCGCGCCGCCAGCGAGGACTGAGCGCGACTCGACTCTCGCGACGGATCCAGGAAACACTCGGCAAAAGCGCGTTTACTTCTCGATCTTCAGCTTGGGGATCGCGTCCTTGAGTGGCTTGAGACCGTCGTCGGTCACCTTGGTGCCGAAGAGGTACAGCTCCTGTAGATGGCCGAGCCCCTTGAGGTGCTCGAGGCCGGCGTCGGTGACCTGGGTGCCAACTAGGCTAAGGATCTTCAGGTTCTCAAGCCCCTTGAGGTGCTCGAGGCCGGCGTCGGTGACCTTCGTGTCCACGAGGTAGAGTTGTTCAAGGCTCTTGAGATCCTTGATCTGTTCCAGACCCGCGTCGGTGATGGCGGTGCCATTGAGGATCAGCTTCTTGAGGTGATCGAGCGCCTTGAGGGCGGCGAGGTCGGCATCGGTGGCCTTGGTCGCGCCGAGGGTGACATCGACGACGGGTTTCCCTTCGGCTTTGTCGTCACGGTACACGCGGCCGCCGGCCTTCTCAATCGCCTCAAGGGCCTGTTTCTGGGCGTCGTCCTGAAAGATCATCGTCGGGGTGCCTCGTACTTTGGGTTTATGACCACAATCCGGCGATTGGGTCGCCGTGATACACCTGGAAGGGCCGATCGAGCTCGTCGTGCCAGGCCGCAGTGGCCGGGATACCGAGGGACCGGTAAATCGTGGCGGCCATGTTCTCGGGGGTTTGCGGGTCGGAGGCGGGGTAGCCGCCGATCCGGTCGGATGAGCCGACCACGCGGCCGCCGGCCGTGCCTCCTCCAGCGAAATAGACCGTCTGCACCCGGCCCCAGTGGTCTCGGCCGGGGAGCTTGTAATGTTGGGCCAGGTGGGAGATCTTCGGGGTCCGGCCGAATTCGCCGGCCATGACGATCAGGGTCGAGTCCAGCAGGCCGCTCGACGCCAGGTCGTCGAGCAGGGCCGAGAGAGCGCGATCGGTCGGCGGGAAGAGCTTGTCCCTGAGATGTGGGAACGCGTTGCCATGGGTGTCCCACGTCTCGTTGTTGCCAAGATTCACCTGCACCAGACTGACACCCGCCTCGACAAGCTGCCGGGCCATCAAGAGCGACCAGCCGAAGGCGTTCCGGCCGTAACGGTCGAGCCGCTTCGGCTCGGCGTTGACGACGTCGAAGGCCCGTCGCACCTTTGGGTCGGTCAGCAGCGAGATGGCGGCCTGGCGGTGGTTGTCGAACGACCCGGCCCGAGCCCCCCGGTCGAGGATGTCTCGCTGGCGGTCGATCAGATCGAGCCAGGCTAGCCGCCCCGCGAGCCGCCCCACGCCGAACTCCTCGGGAAGCGAAAGGCTCGGGGCCTCGAAGCGCTTCTCCCTGGGCTTCCGATCGCGCTCCTGATGATCGAACTCGAAGTCGGGATAGGCACCGTAGGCCGTCGGGTCGAAAGGGGAGGCCTCGATGAACCAGGGGTCACGCCGCGATCCCATCACACCGGCGAACTGGCCGGGGATGACCCTTCCGGTGTTGTGGATGAGCTTTTCGGGCAAAACGATCGCCGGCGGCAGGTTATTCCTCAACGGACAGACCGCGCCGGCCACGGCGGCGATCGAGGGCCAGTCCGTCGAACTGGGCCGGGCCGGGTCGAAGCCCCTGGGCAAGTCGGATCGCCCGGTGAGCATGATATGATGACCCGCCGAGTGATCGTTGGACGGATGCGTCAGCGACCGCACGAGCGACCAGAGGTGGCTTCGCTTCGCCAGCTCGGGCAAGTGCTCGCAGATGTGGATGCCCGGCGTGCTCGTGGCGATCGGCTGGAACTCGCCGCGAATCTCGGCGGGGGCCTCCGGCTTGAGGTCGAAGCTGTCGTGCTGAGCAAGCCCACCCGACAGAAAAATGTAAATGACCGACCGGGCCTTCGGATCCGGCCGATCTGCGGCCGCGGCCGAGCGCAAGCCGGCCAGATGATTCATGCCCAGGCCGAGCAGGCCGATCGTCCCGGCCTGAAGGGCGCAACGCCGGGAGAACCGAGGATGAACGGAGGCGTCGGACCAGCTTTCTGAATGAGGTCGACTCATGGGCGCGCCTCCGCCGATTCGATCGAATCGCATGTGGGATCGCGCCCACGACCCCTCGCGGGCGCGGTTCGAGGGACCGATTTGTTATACCAAAGTCCAACACACAGGCAATGCACAGTCCACTCATGGGTCGAGCGCGCGAGGCGCAACGGTGAGGGTTTTGCTCGGCTCAGCCATCCGTCAGAGCCCGAATGCGCTCCAGGCCAACGCGGCAAACCTCTTTGGGATCCTGGGCCCACAGGGTCGGGTTGAACAATTCGAGCGAGATCGGGCCGTGGTAGTCGATCGTCCGGAGGTTGGCAATCACCCGAGGGAGGTCGGCAATCCCCTCGCCGACCATGACGCGATCGGCGTCGGTCTGTTCGGTGGGCGGAGGCGTTGCGGGCAGATCATTGATGTGGAAGATCGCGATCTGATCGCCCCGGAGCGATCGCAGGTCGTCGATCGAGCCGCCCCCTCGCAAGAGATGGAAGACGTCGGCCACCACGGTCGCCTCAGGATCGCCGCAGCCCTCGGCGATCGCTTTCACGGAAGCCACATCCTTGACACCCTCCGAGAAGCCGAGGAACTCCATCGCTGGCCTCACGCCACACGCGCGACCGAGGCGAAGCAAGTCGGCGTAACGGGCGGCGGCACGGGTCAGGTCGACCGCCTCCCGGGGCGGACTCGCCACGATGAACGGGCTCCCGAGCGCCGCGGCTTGCTCCATCCGTCGTCGGCATTCACCGATCGCTCGATCGTATTGTTCCCCTTCCGAATTGATCCAATCGTGAAGTGCAATCATACTCACGACCTGGAGGCCCGCATCGGCCAGCGCGGAGTTCAGATCGGCCAGGGTGCCTCCGCCCTGAAGGTACTCGTCGACTTCCACATTCCAAGGTTCGATCGCCTCGAACCCCAGTTGCCCGGCGATCCGGATCTTCTCCAGCAACGGGGTCGGCCGGATCGTGCTGGTGTTCAAGCAGTAGGTAAACTCGGCCACGGTCGGTCTCCGACTCGGAAAGGATTTCGCTTCGATTCGGTTCGACTCATCGGGCGAACGGCCCCAGCATACCACCCGCAACGCCGGCAATCGCCGGAGAACCCCCACCGGACCAAACCCACCATTCAACGTGTCCGGGTTCGACTTGGGGTTTGCGATCTGGCCTGCCTGATCGTATAATGTTAAACGTTTGCGGAACGGCGGTTGGCGGACCCGTTCTCGGGAAAGGCCGAATAATTTCGGGGAGGATGAGCGATGTTGACCATCCGCGGCGGAGCCCACCGAGCATTCTGCGACGGCGTCTCGCGACGCGACTTTCTCAGGGTCGGCGGCCTCGCCCTGGGCGGACTGAGCCTGCCGCAACTCCTCCAGGCCGAGGCAAAGGCGGGTATTCGCCGCTCGCACAAGGCCATCATCATGGTCTTCCTGCCCGGCGGCCCGCCGCACCAGGACATGGTCGATCTGAAGCCCAACGCGCCGGCGGAGATCCGTGGCGAGTTCAAGCCGATCGCGACGAACGTCCCCGGCATCGAAATCTGCGAGCACATGCCCCGGCTCGCTGCCATGATGGACAAGCTGGCCATCATCCGAACCGTCGTCGGCGCTCGAGGCGAGCACGCGGCCGTGCAATGCCTGACCGGCTATCCCGAGCAGATCAGCAAGGTTCAGGGCGGCCGCCCCGCGCTGGGGTCGATCCTCTCGTACTTGAAAGGGCCGGTCGATCCGGCCGTGCCGCCGTTCGTCGGCCTCTCACCCTCGATGGGACATCGACCCTGGGCCGATAATGGCGACCCTGGCTACCTCGGTCTGGCCCATGCTCCGTTCACGCCCAACGGAGACGACCTGGCGAACCTCAGGCCCGAGGGGCTCCCCCTCGACCGGCTCGGAAATCGTAAGTCGTTGCAGCGACAACTCGACGACCTACGACGTGACATCGACTCCAGCGGTGCCATGGAGGGCATGGACGCCTTTACCAGGAACGCCTTTGACATCCTCACATCGAGCAAGCTGGCCGACGCCCTGGACGTGACGCGAGAAGATCCGAAGCTCCGGGCCAAGTACGGCATCGGAGACATGAAGCCGGTCGACGACGGCGGCCCTTGCTGCATGGACCACTTCCTCATGGCGCGCCGGCTGGTCGAGGCCGGGGCCCGTTGCGTGACCCTGGGCTTCGGCCGCTGGGACTACCACGGCAACAACTTCGGCCAGTGCCGCGAGCGCCTGCCCAAGCTCGACATGGCCCTGTCGGCCCTCATCGAGGACCTGTACGCTCGAGGACTGGAAAAGGACGTCACCGTGATCTGCTGGGGTGAATTCGGCCGCACCCCCAAGGTCAACAAGGATGCCGGCCGCGACCACTGGCCCGCGAACAACTTCGCGATCCTCGCCGGCGGCGGCCTGCGAACCGGCCAGGTCATCGGTACCACGACCAAGGGGGCCGAGGTCCCCAAGGATCGGCCCGTCTCGTTCCAGGAAGTCTTCGCCACTCTCTACCACAGCCTCGGAATTGACCCCGCCTCGACCGTCCCCGACCGCGGGAACCGCCCGATGCGCCTGCTCGACGAGCTGGAGCCGATCCAGGAACTCGTTTGAGGCCAAGGCGTCGTTACGTCTTGGTGGGTGGTTCGGCCGGTTTGGTCGACTTGCCAAAGCGCGCTCGACGCTCCTCCTCGCTCATCAGGGAGATCGGGTCGGCGGCGACGAGGTCGCCGTCCTGGAGTCCTTCGCGGACCTCGACGAGTTCCTCGTTGGCCAGGCCCAGGGTCACGACGCGCCACCCGAAGCCGCTTGACCCTCGAGCCCTCGGGCAGGAGCCTGAGGATCGTGGTTTGACCCTCGACCTCGCTGAACAGATCTGAGGATCGGGACGCCTCCAGCGATCCGATCCCCGGTCGGTCACGATGAAGCTCAGCGTACCGGTCGTGGCCTCGAAGACGGGCATGTCGTCGGCGCGCTTGTGTCGAATCTCCGGCGACTGGGCGGCGGACGGGCCGTCGCCGCGGACAAGAATCCCGGCGCCTGTCGCGATGACGATGACGAGTAACGAGACGCCCAGCACGCGGAACTTGGCGAGCATCATGGTCTTCAACACTCCTGTCGCGAGTTCGACGACCGCCGCGAGCCCGCCGGCAGGGGCCAGGCCGCGGTTGACAAGCCGGGCTCGGAGCCGTTCCCGGGCGCGGGCCAGGCGGCTCTTGACGGCACCAACGGGCCACCCCAGGTTTCGGGCCGCCTGGGTGTGGGTCTGACCCTCCAGGTCGCACAGGACGACCGCCACGCGATACCGCTCGGGGAGCCGGTTGATCTCCTGGTGGAGCACCCCCCTCCCAGTCGCGGCTGTTCGTGGGATCGCCTTGCGACGGCCCGGAGGTCGCCCGCTGGACCGCTTGACGCTCGTGCCGCCGGCGACGCGCCGCGACGGCCCGGGCGCAGGAGGCGGTCCGGAGAGCCACCTGATGAAGCCAGGGGCCCAGCGAGTCGCGGACCCAGAGCCCGCGCGACCTGCGGAGCAGGACCAAGAAGGTCGCCTGGAAGGCGTCCTGGACATCCTCCGAGTTCGCGATCACACCCCGGCAAACCCGCAAGCCTGCAAGACCATCGGCCCGTGCCGCTCGACGAGCAGGGCGAACGCCCGCTCCGCCGCCTCGCCGCGGCCCGTCGCGAACCGCTCTAGGAGCTGGCCGTCGGTCAGGCGACCGATCGCGCCCGACTCGTAGAGCGTGCGGAAATGCTGCCCGATCACGCCGTGTCGTTCGTTCGCCAAGGGTCGCGTCCTCCCGGGTCCGTCGCCTCCGAATTCCCCAGTAATGTCGCGCGAGCGGCCGGCGGTTCCAGCCTCTTTTAAAGAAAGCGTCGCAACGTGCGTCGACCGACGGCAAGCGTCTCCCCATCGGCCCGCGCTACCGCCTGCGGCTTGTCGGTTGCTCTGGCTTGTGCGAGGCGGATCGATGGACGATAATTGTCATTTGGAGGATTGTTGAAACCCACCGTTGATGCCCGCGCGGACCGGGAGGGATTGATGCTGACCATCGGCGGCCCATCACACGGCGGCTACTGCGATGGCGTGACCCGTCGCGACTTTCTCAAGGTCGGCGGCCTCGTCATGGGCGGCCTGAGCCTGCCCCAGCTCCTCGCGGCCGAGGCGCAGGCCGGCCCTCGTCGCAAGTCGCACAAGGCGGTCATCATGATCTTCCTGGCGGGCGGCCCGCCGCACCAGGACATGGTCGACTTGAAGATGGATGCTCCCGAAGGAATTCGGGGCGACTACAAGCCGATCGACACCAACGTTTCGGGCATCCAGATCTGCGAGCACATGCCCCGGCTCGCCGCCATGATGGACAAGCTGGCCATCATCCGGTCGATCGTCGGTTGCCGCGACGAGCACACCGCCTATCAGTGCTTGACCGGTTATACCGAGACCCCCTTCAAGCGACTGGGCCGCCCGGCCCTGGGGTCGATCCTCTCATACCTGAAGGGCCCGGTCGACCCGGCCGTGCCGCCGTTCGTCGGCCTCTCGCCCCAGACCCGAGAGATGCGGTGGGGTGACCCGGGCCATCCTGGCTATCTCGGCCTGGCGCATGCCCCTTATGCGCCGTTCCGCGGCGAGACGGTCGACCCGGCCGAGCTTGGCCTCAGCCTCGACCGGCTCAACCGCCGCCAGTCGCTGCTGAGCCAGGTGGACGATCTTCGGCGCCGGTTCGACACGGTGGCCGAGTCGATCGAGGGCATGGATGCATTCCACCGCGCCGCGTTCGAGATCCTCACCTCCAGCAAGCTGGCCAACGCTCTCGACGTGACGAAGGAAGATCCGAAGCTCCGGGCCAAGTACGGCATCGGCGACATGAAGAACGAGGCCGACGGCCCGCCGCTTTGCATGGATCACTTCCTCATGGCCCGCCGCCTGGTCGAGGCCGGTGCCCGTTGCGTCTCGATCTCCTTCGGCCGATGGGACACCCACGGCAACAACTTCCGGTCGAACGCTGTGCGGATTCCCAAGCTCGACATGGCCCTGTCGGCCCTCATCCAGGACCTGCACGACCGGGGGCTCGACCGGGACGTGGCCGTGGTCGTCTGGGGCGAGTTCGGCCGCACGCCTCGGATCAACAAGGATGCGGGGCGCGACCACTGGGCGAGGGTCTCGATGGCCATGCTTGCCGGCGGCGGCCTGCGCACCGGCCAGGTCATCGGCGCGACCGACCGCGACGGCGGCTACGCCAAGGATCGCCCCGTCCACGTCCAGGAAGTCTTCGCCACCCTGTACAATCACCTCGGCATCGGCCCAGAGACCACGGTACCCGATCGGACCGGTCGGCCGATGTACCTGCTCGACCTCCACAACTTCGCGCCGATCGCGGAACTGGTCTGATCACGTCGCGTCGCGACACAAAACGAACCCACCCGGCTCTGGGTGTTCCTCTCCAACGAGAAAGGAACCCCCGGAGCCGGGTGGGTTCGTTTTTGGAATCTCGGCGAGCCAGTCGCGTCTCAGAGACCGACGCCGCCTCGGTGCTTGCGCTTGCGAGGGTTGCGGACCCCTTGGATCTTGGGTCGACGGCCCTTGGCGACGGGCGAGCTATCGCACTTCTTCCGCCACTTCGCGCTCTTGCGATGCTTGGTCTTGATCTTCATGGTTCGATTCGCTCGGGCGAGAACGCCCGCCTGGTCCCATCGTGTTCGGCCCGATCGTCCGGGAAAACCGATATTGTGCAAGGTCTCGGGCCGAGAATCAACCCGAACTGGCATGAATCGGTCGTCCCGGACGCATAAACTTGATCCGATCGTTCAGGCCAATGATCGATCGGCCTTGGGCAGCAACTGGGCGAAGTCAAGGTGGTTGGGGCACGCCTGTCTGGCGGCTTCGAGGTCGGCCCCCTTCCAGTCTCGCTCGTGGTCGGCCAGCTCGGCGTAAAGGCGGCGCGCTTCACCCCGATACCCGTGGTGGTCGTGATACGTCAGGTAGCGTGTCAGGTCTCCGAGGCGGGCCTTCGTGCCAGCTGCGGCCGAGCAACGGCCGTCGCAATCGGCGCAGAGGGTCGGGCCGTGAGCGAGGGAGGCGTCACGAAGGGCGCGGATATCGGCTTCCTTGAGCGGTTCGAAGCGTCGCGCGGCGTCGACATTTTCTCGAATCTGATCGGTATTCCGCATCGAGACGCACGAACTGGCGATCCGCTCGTCGGTCCAGATCGCGTGCAAGAGGCCCTGGTAAGGCGAAAGGTTCCGTTGCTTGAGAGCCGGGACGCGCTTGATCACCTCGTCGAGTGGGCCACCCTGGGTTGCGTTTCCAAACTGCCCGGCCACCTGCTTCATCGAAATCAGGCCGATCCCCTTCTTCCAGCAGGCGTCGAGCGCCTTGTTCAAGGGGGCGTCCTTGTCGAGCCAGGGGGTGTACTGGAGCATGATGGCGTCGAGGAATCCGCCTTCGGCCGCACTCTGGAGAAACGCAGCGCGGTCCTTATGGTGCGACGAGAAGCCGACGAACTTCGCCTTGCCCGACTTCTTGATCGTCTCGACCGTTTCCTTCAGTTCCTTGCTCTTGGGCCAGGTCACGCCGGCATCCGGGTCGTGGTCGCCCAGAGCGTGAATGAAGAACAGGTCGATGTAGTCGGTGCCGAGCGCCTCGAGCCTCTGGTCAAGCATCGGGATGAGCTGCCGGGGCTCGCGAGGCGAATCCTTGGTGACCAGGAAGATTTCCTTGCGGACCTCGGGCATTTGCTGGAACCACCGCTTGATCCCGGGTTCCGAGCCGTACGACTTGGCCGTGTCGTAGTAGCGAACGCCGTTCGCATAGGCGAACCGCAAGAGGCGATCAAGTCCCGGGTTGCGCCAGGTACCGAGGTTGAGAATCGTGACATCGACGCCCGTCTTGCCCAGGGGGCGGCGCGGTAACGTCGTCTTCGCTGCCGGTTGGTCGTCGGCGGCTCGGCTCGAGCCAGACGCGAGCGTCGCCGCCGTGGCGGCCGCGACGGCTCCGGTCTGAAGGAATTCGCGACGATTGACGTTCTCCGCCCTCTGTGCGTCGTGGCCTTGCATCAATCCGGCCCTCCTGGGTTGGTCGTACCAGCTCTCCCAATCGGGAGTGACACGCGTCGTCCCGCTGACTAAACTACGCCAGCTCCGCGCGGGTGTCGAGTCATTACCCGACTTTCCTGTGAAGGGAGCGCCAAAGGGAACGACGCCTGGCCGCCTCAGGCTTCGACCATCAGGGACGCGTCCGCCACGGCTGGGCGAAAATTGGACAGGATCTCTTCGCGGAAGACCGGGACATCGCCGGGGGCCTCGATACCGATTCGGACCTGGTTCCGGTCGATCTTGACGACGGTCACCACGATGTTGCCGTTGATGACGATCTTCTCGTTCAGCTTGCGGCTCAGGACGAGCATGTTCCCCTCCGTGTCAGTCGATTGAGATCCTGCGTCTGCTGTCAATCTTCATCGCAACTGGCTCAGCCGCGACGTCAGGGAGTGTAGAGCACCGTCCATGCCGAGGTGGACGATTTTTTCCTCGATTCCCCATAAGATCTTTTCCAGGAACGACATAAAATCTTTCATGTTTTTGCCGCGGATTTCCGAGATCCGGGTATTTTGTACAGAGAGTGTGATAGAACTTCCCAAACCATCCACCGGCCTCATCGAAAATGGGAAGCCCGTTCCTACCGGCATGCCCGGGGATTGGCAAAGTGGGCAATCGCGGGGTACGATCCCTGAGTGAGTTCCGGCGGTTGGAGACGGTGTTGGATCGGGAAGGGAGAACTCGAGTGCGCGTAGGGATCGGCCACGACACGCACCGCCTGGTGGAGGGGCGTCCCTTGATCCTGGGGGGCGTGCGCATCGAGCACGAACGGGGATTGATGGGCCACTCCGACGCCGACGTGGTGCTGCACGCCCTCGCGGATGCCTTGCTCGGCGCCGCGGCCCTTGGAGACATCGGCGAGCACTATCCCGACACCGACCCTCGCTGGAAGGACCTGGACAGCGGTCGTTTGCTTTCCGAGGTCGTCCATCGTATTCGGGGCGACGGCTGGCGGCCGGTCAATTGCGACCTAGTCATTCACGCCCAAGCTCCCAAACTGTTACCCCACAAACCGGCCATCCGCGCCAACATCGCCCGATTGCTCGACCTTTCCGAGCAGGCCGTCAACGTCAAGGCGAAGACCGGCGAGCATGTCGGGCCGATCGGCCGGGGTGAGGCGATCTCCTGCGAGGCCGTGGTTCTCTGCGAACCGGTCTCGCCGCGATGAGGACGCCGACGCGATCCCATCACGGCGTTTCTGGGAAACGACGAAGATTCCGCTTGTCCGCTCACTTTTCAACCGAGTCACCGTCAACGAGCCGTCCGACCATGTCGCTCCGCGTCTATAACACGCTGACCCAGACCAAGGAACCGTTCCAGACCGTGCAGCCCGGCAAGGTCGGCATGTACGTCTGTGGGCCAACGGTCTACTCGCCCAGCCACGTCGGCCACATGGTCGGACCGGTCATCTTTGACACCATCAAGCGCTACCTCGTTTACTGCGGGTTCGAGGTCACCTGGGTCGTCAACATCACCGACGTCGACGACAAGCTGATTCAGCGCGTTCGCGAAGAAGGGGCCACTGAGCGCGACATGGCCGCCCGCGTCAAGGCGCTGGCCGAATCCGTGACGGCCGACTACCTCAAGTGCCTCGACGCGCTCGGCGTCGACGGGATCGACCACATGCCGCGCGCCACCGAGCACATCGCCGACATCATCGCCATGACCCAGGGCCTCATCGACAAGGGTTTCGCCTACGAGTCGAAGGGGGACGTTTACTTCGATGTCACTCGGTCTCGCGACTACGGCAAGCTCAGCCACCGCGACCCCGAGGAGCTCCAGGCGGGCGCCCGGATCGAGCCCACCTCACTGAAGCGTCACCCCGGCGACTTCGCCCTCTGGAAGAGTTCCAAGCCTGGCGAACCGGCCTGGGAGAGTCCCTGGGGGCCCGGCCGCCCCGGCTGGCACATCGAGTGCTCCGCCATGAGCATGAAGCTCCTCGGCGAGCACTTTGACATCCACGGCGGCGGCCTCGACCTGGTCTTCCCCCACCATGAAAACGAGGTCGCCCAGTCCGAGTCGTACACGGGCAAGCCGTTCGCCACGTTCTGGCTGCACAATGGACTGCTCACCAAGGGCGGCAAGAAGATTAGTAAGTCCGACCCCGAGACGATTGTGCAGATGAGCGACCTGCTCGAAGCACACGACGCCGATACCTTGCGGGCCCTGCTGCTCTCCAGTCATTACCGGCGCCCCATCGACTACAGCACCAGCCGTCTCGACGAGATTGCCCGCAGCCTTCAGGCCTTCCGCAACCTCTTCGATCGCTTTGAGCGCCTGACCGGCGCGTCGTTCTACGACCTGCCCGCCCCGACTCGCCGCGCCGACTTCGAGCCGGGAGACTCCGCCTTGCTACGCGAGGTTGCCGAGCTCCGGGGCCATTTCCTGAACGCCATGGACGACGACTTCAACACCGGGGGCGCGCTCGGCACGCTTCACGAACTGGTTCGCACGCTCAACCGCTTCGCCGATACCGCCCGGCTCGACGCGACCGACCGCGATCCTCGCGACCTCGACCAGTTTCGCCAGGGGATGGTCGTCCTCAAGGAGCTGTGCCAGATTCTCGGCCTCTTCCGACGTCCTCCAGCTCGCTCGCGGAACGCCCAGGACCGCCTGACGGCTCCGTTGCTCGACCTGCTGGTGGATCTCCGTTCACGACTTCGGAAGGAGAAAAACTTCGCGATGGCCGATGACATTCGAAGGCGGCTCGCCGAACTTGGCGTGGTCCTGGAAGACCGCCCCGACGGAACGCACTGGAAGATCGACGCGTAGCGTCGTGTCCGGCCACGAGACCATCAACCGTCAAGGTCGTCTGAAATCCCAGGGAGGGCCCCATCGATGGCGATGATCGCGCCTGGATCGAGCAAGGAGGACGCGTCGTTGCCGGTTCCAGGCCGGGTTCTGGGGATCGACCCCGGCCTGAACGTGACCGGCTACGCGGTCCTCGAGCCTTCCGGGCGAACCGTGCGCGTCGTGGAAGCCGGCGTGATCCGCGCCGCCCGTGCCTCCTCGACGCTTGGCCGTCGACTCGAAACGATCCACGAAGGGGTGCTCGAGATCCTCGACGCGTTCCCGCCCGGGGCCCTCGCCCTGGAACAGGTTCACAGCCACGTCAAGCACCCTCGAACGGCCATCCTGATGGCCCATGCGAGAGGCGTGATTATCCTGGCGGCGCAAAGCCGTGGCGTGCCGGTTTTCGGCTACGCCGCCGCCCGGATCAAGAAGAGCCTGACCGGCAGCGGCAAGGCCCCCAAGGAACAAATGCAACGCGCGATTCGGACCGAACTCGGCCTCGACCGCCTGCCCGAACCGCACGACGTCGCCGACGCCTGCGCGATCGCCCTCTGCCACGTCCACACCGCCCGGAATCGACTCGGTCGCGGCGAGCTTTCCCTCTGACTCCCAGGCAAAGGCCCTCTGGCCTTTCTCCGGACAGGAACGCGTTCCTCCGCGACGGGACGTGCGATACACTCTCGGAACCCAAGGAGGAACTCTCGATGAGAACCTGTCCGCGAATCGGTCGGCCGATTCTCCTTTTGTTCGTCGCGCTGACGCTTGTCGGCGTCCCGGCCTTCGCCAAGGTCGAGACCTGGCGGCACGACTCCGCGTCGGCCTTCGAGAAGGGCAAGACGGAACACGTCGTCATCTCCGACGCCGGTATCCTCCGCCTCGCCCGCTCGGTCGAGCCGACCGCCGCGCTGGACGCCTCGCATGTCTGGGCCCTCGCGCGGACCAAGGACGGCACCCTCTTCGCCGCCACGGGCGACGCGGGTAAGGTCTTCCGACGCGAGGCCGACAAGCCCTGGGAAGTCGCTGTCGACGTCGAGGATACGCAGGTGCTCAGTGTCGTCGCCGCGTCCGACGGCCGCGTCTTCGCCGGCACAGGCCCGAGCGGTCAGGTCGTCGAGATCTCCGACCCGAAGCATCCCGCCTCCCGGCCCGGTCCGGACGTCAAATACATCTGGGACCTTGCGGTTTCTCCCGACGGCACCCTCTTCGCCGCCACGGGACCCAACGGCCAGCTCTGGAAACGGTCCAAGGGGGATGAGGCCTCCTGGACGCTCGTCCTCGACAGCCCCCACCCCCACCTGCTCTGCGTGGCCGCCGCCCCGGATGGCTCCGTTTTCGCCGGCAGCGACGGCGAGGGTCTGATTTACCGCGTCGGACCCGACGGCAAGGTCTCGGTCCTTTACGACGCACCGCAGCACGAGATCCACACCCTTCGGATCGGACCCGACGGCGCGCTTTACGCCGGCACGGCCGACGGCTCGAGTTCCGACCGCGGTTCGTCCCGCTCCAGTTCCAACAGGACGACCGAGAACGCCCCCGATCCGCATCGCGACACCCGCGTGTTCACCGTGGCGCGTCGGGTTTCGGCTCAGCAACCTCCTTCGCAACGCCCTGGCCCGTCGAGCGATACCCCCGGCGGTACCGCGCGCCCTCGCTCGGGGCCTTCGGGCGAAAATGTGGTCTACCGGATCGGGGCCGACGGCGCCGCTCGCGAGATCTTCCGCGCCCGTGCCTTGATCTTCGCCCTCGCCTGGCAAGGTGATCGCCTCCTGATCGGCACCGGGCCCGAAGGCCGCCTTTTCGAGGTTCGCGACCTCGGCCGCGAGTCGGCCCCGATCGCCCGGCTCGACCACGGCCAGATTCTCGCCTTGCTCCAAGATGCCAGCGGGAATGTCCTCCTCGGCGCGGGCGACCCCGGCGCGGTCCTCCGGCTCTCGCCCAGGTACGCCGACGCCGGTACCCTCACCTCCGACGTCCTCGACACCAAGCTCATCAGTCGCTTCGGAGCCCTGACCTGGCGGGCCGAATGTCCGAAAGGAACCACCCTCGCGTTGCAGGTCCGCACCGGAAACGTCGGCGAGCCCGACGAGACCTGGTCCGACTGGTCGCCTCCCCAGACCGACCCGGCCTCCGCGATTGCTCGCGTCCCCAACGGCCGATTCGCCCAGTATCGCGCCCGGCTCTCGACCGACGACCCTTCGAAAACGCCGGAGTTGAAGGCTGTCTCCCTCCGCTACCAGACCGTCAACCTGCCGCCCGAGATCGGCAAGATCACCGTCCCCGACCTCAGCGAGGCCGACGGCGCCACGCGACGGACCCGCCTTGACCTGAAGTGGGATGCCTCCGACCCCAACGACGATGACCTGTCGTACACGCTGGCGATTCGCAAGGAGGGCTGGCCCGACTGGGTCGCGATCAACAACGGCAAGCCCCTCACCGAAAAGGCGTACGCCTGGGACACCACCGCCGTCCCCGCCGGCCTCTACCAGGTTCGCGTTCAGGCCACCGACCGACCCTCGAACCCTCCCGACGAGGCCCTCACCCGCACCCTGACCAGCGAGCCATTCCTCGTCGACCACCTCGCCCCGACCGTGACCGTCTCCCAGGCGGGGGACACGATCAAGGCCACCCTGAACGACGACCTGACCCGCCTGGTCAAGGCCGCCTACGCCCTCGACGGTGGCGACTGGGTCCCCGTCTTCCCCGATGACGGCCTCTTCGACACGCGCAAGGAATCGCTCACGATCCGCCTCCCCAATCTGAAATCGGGTACTCATGTCCTGATGATCCGCACCACAGACGCCGCTGGCAATGACGCCACCGGCGATCTCGTCTTTCAGACCCCTTGAGCCCGAATCCGCGGGGATCGTCTCTTATTGCGACGATTCCTGGCTGACCCTCCGAAGATCGCCATTTTGGCGCATGTTGAATAATTTCGTGGAGTATCTTGGCCCACGTTCGTGATCGTCCAGCGGTATGGCCCAAGTCGATCCGAGGCGGGCCGCTTGCCAGCCACACCCTGCCGCGGCCTTTGCGACTAGGCATACGCTTCGTCGATCTCGACTCGGACGCCCGCCTCGAGGGTGAGCGGGAGTTTCCTCGCGGCCAGCTCATCTGGGCCTTGATTTCCTCCCATGTCGCCCGCTTGCCGGGGTCCTCCTCGGGAGCGATCAATATTGTTACCAATAAATCTTTAAACTCATTAGTAAAAAAATTTTAGGATGATTTATCTTAGGTCTTGTTCCGGGCCTCCTGGATCAGGCGGAGGCGATCCTCCGGCGGCCACGAGCGGAGATGAGCCCGCCTTCGTTCCGCATGGCAGGCAGGTTTGGGGAGACCCAGGTCGATTGCTCACGATGCCTCGGCAGGCGGGGTTGAGCCAGTCGTCCGGCGGCAAGCCGTGGCCAACCGTTGGAGGATCTGCCTTTGAGAGTAGGACCATTTCCAATGACTCGCGGTGCGCCAAAAAAGGACCGGGGCAAAGCTCGTGATACGAGCATGCCCCGGTCCGGGAAGCGTCGCGTTGGGTGGCCGAGGTCCAGCGGGGATCTCCAGGCCGGGAAGCGGCGGTGCCGCTCAGTACGAGTCGGCGCTGACGACCTCGTTCCCCTGGGTCGTGCCCAAGGCGCGCCAGATGTAGAGATTGATGGTGTTCTTGATGAAGTGAACGCTGCCGTCGCAGAAGGCCATGTTCACCCCGCCGGGATGCCGGCTGCGCCAGGCGTAGGTCGGGGGGAACTGGGCCGTGGCCGCGATGCAGGGGGGGTTGTTTGCGAATGGGTACTTGCAATAGCCTGCGCTATTCTGGACGTCCGGCAGGGTGCTGTTGGGCGGCAGGTAGGTCGAGGTGCTCACCGCGTCGCCCCACCAGGTGAAGCCGCGCAGGTCGCCTCCCTGGCCCTTGATCACCTCGCCGGCCAGCAGGGTGTTGCTCGTGCCGTCGGTGATCGTAGCGAAGTCGTAGCACCGGCCCCGCGACGGATAGAACCGCTGGGTTGTGTCCGAGTCGGAGAACGGGGCACCCAGCCAGGGTACGGGGTAGATCCCCACGGTGTAGCCGCCGGGCACGGTCCCCAGGCTCTGATAGATGTCGGCGTTGCCGAAGTTGACGGTGTAGTTGTGCCAGGTCACGCCATTATAGACGGACAGGTTCGACGGCAACGGCGTGTCGCTCGGGCAGATCAGCGAATTGAAGATGGTCCGGGTGACGGTCAGGTTGATCGGGCTGCCGTAGCGGATCCCGTTGGCCGGGCCGCTGCCGCCACCCGAGGTTTGTCCGGGGTTCCAGTAGCGGCCGTACATATTGTACGCGTTATACTGCGGGTTCCCCTCCAGGTACGGCAGGATGAATGTCTGGAAGGTGCCGAAGACGGCCGTCCGGTGCCCGGGGGGCAGGACGTTGTTCGCGTCGTGATAGTTGTGCATCGCCAGGCCGATCTGCTTGAGGTTGTTGGTGCACTGGGCACGGCGGGCGGCCTCGCGGGCCGACTGAACGGCGGGCAGCAGCAGGGCGATCAGGACACCGATGATCGCGATGACGACGAGAAGCTCGATCAGCGTGAAACCGCGGCGTGAACGCACCATCGCTGAGACTCCTTGACGGGGGAACAAGGAACGGATGAAATGCCGCACGGTCCGTGATCCTCGCCCCGCCGTCGGGGCGAGGTCTCGACGACCGGTCCAGCCACTCGGAGCGATCGGAGGGCGGACCGCATTCGCTTCTGGCCTCACTGGCTCTTCAAATCGAATTTGAACTCGTTCGGGCCCTCCGAGGTGACGTTGGCTGTCAAAATTGTTTGCGCATTGTACTTGGACGGAATTCGATCCGGCGGGTGCAACGGCCCAAGGCCGGGCATCGCTCCTTCCTCCGTGGTTTCGCCGGGTGCCGCCTTCACGTCACCCCCTTCGCTGGAGATCATGACCTTGTACGTTCCGGGCACCAGTCCCTCGCTCTGGGGAATCGAGTAATTGCCCCCCTGGATCGTCGTGCCCCCGGCCATCGCGTTTTTCATCTCGGCGGCGGGGAAGAACTGGATCATCCCCTTGTCCAGCGGCTGCCCGTCGAGGGTGACGGTTCCCGAGATCGCCTGTCTCGGGAGATCATCGCCCGAGCCGCAACCCGACAACCCGGCCATCGCCACCAGCGTCGCCGCCAGCAGCCAACACACTGCCCGTTCTCGAATCCGCATCGGACCCTCCAGGGACATGGGGGAGATTGCTTGTGCCCCTCGGACCGCGGACAACCAGGCCCTGTTTCGAACAAAGGGCCTTTGACAATTATTGAATACACGCCGACTGATTCTAGTCAATAAAAAAACCAAATCCGACGATCTGGAACTCAAGCGGTCGCGACATCTGGCGACTCATTGTCTGTTCTCGTGCCACGGCCGGGGCGATTGTGTTTACCAGATACAAAAAGCGAGTAGTACTTAAAAAGACTATCAATCCACAATATATTAGAAATATTGATTCTATGGTTTTTGCTGATAGCTATCTTTCTTGCCTTCCGCGTCCGGCTGTGATCAAAACCAGCACGACGAAGCCCCGCATGGCCTGAAGGGCCGGTACCCAGATGGGACGGCCAGGGTGGCGCAACAGGGCCCGATCGGGAGGATGTCACCCAGCGGGTCCGGCCGGTGGACGTGACCGCCAAAGCTGGCGATGAGCCGGCCGGTTCCCACCTCCCGGACTTTGACGACTTCCTCGTCTCAACAGGGAGAGCGTCTCGGCGGGAGGGGGCTAGTCGGCGCGATCGTCGTTCTATTAATCTTGCGGATGGCGTCGTCGAGGTCAGAGCGTTTCCGCCAATCGAGGGCGTGGTGATGGCTGATGGTGCCAACAGGGCGTTCATGAAGGCCGGTCCGAAATTCCTCAAGGACAACATCATCGAGGTCGCCGTGGTGGTCACCGACCTGATCAAGGTTGCCAACAACCACGTCGACCCCAACAAGGCCGTGCTGGCCCAGCGGGGCCGGGTACCGAACCGTGGCGGGGCCGCCGTGGTCGACCCGAATGTGGCCGCTGGGATCTACGACTTCGACCTGGTCAAGTCGCCACGGAAGGGAGAGCGCGAGACCTCGACGCTTGGGGTCACGCACAAGACCTCGGTCCCGGTCTACGACCTCAAGGCCTGGGGGACCAAGCCACGTGACCAGGTCATCACGCCCACCACGACGGGCTTCGACGTCCGATATCAGACGCCGGACAAGGCGCGGCCGATCCGGGCCTACTGGGTTCCCTGGTCCTCCGGGTCGTGCTGGTCGGTTCAGCTCGGCAACGACGCGGACTACTTCTTCACGCCGACGATGGACGGCTGCTCCCTGTCGATCAGCTCGGGCGCCTCGCCACTGGTCACCCACGCGAACTACAAGGACCCGCACAACCCGAACGTGGCCGACGAGGCTCTCACGGTGGCCGAGATCAACCAGCAGCACCATGATCGTGGGGCCGATGTGAATCGGTCACTGGTGAAGAGCACGTACGTGGCGTCGCACGGCGACAAGACGCTCGGGTACAACAACCTCGTCACGGTCGTCGGGTTCCGTGATACGACTGCCGGGACCTGGAGTTTCTATTACCAGAAGCGGCGGGTCAACGCGAACGACCCCACCTCGAAGCTCCTGCTCCAAGACCGGATGGTCCTCATCTGATCGCGGGTCAAAAAGGGCACATCCACGGTTTCAGATCGGATCGAAACGACAGGGTGTACCCTTTCCCCCTCCTCAAGGCGTTGGGGAATCCGTCGCGTCGGACCCCGGCGCCGGGCCCTCCTTGTTCTTGCTCCGATTCGAGTCGCGGGCCAGAACATCGTCCGCGAAGCGAGCACCACGGATCAGCGATCGACCTTCCCCGAGGTTCCCACGGGCGCCGGGTAGAAACGGTAAAGGACGGGCATGAGGTCGCGCGTCAGCAGTCGTGTCATGAGCATGCCGCCGACCACGACGAGGGACAGCGGTCGCTGGGCCTGAGAGCCGATCGTCGCCGCGGATCATCGTGAGCCTCTCAGCCGAGATTCGACTTCGAGCGTTCAAGGCGGAACGTGGCGAGCCCATAGCCGTCCGTGGAGGGCTCGTCTTGCTCCAGCCAGAAACCCGCCTCGTCAAGCCGACGGAAGAGATCCGATTTGGAGCCGTTTGGGTGATACTCCAACGCGATGACGTTGATCTTGCGGAGAATTTCGGTCGGACTCGCCTCGATCAGCTCGTACTCCGCGCCCTCGATATCCAGCTTGAGCATGTCGATGCGGTCGAGTCGCTCGCGATTCCAAAGGGTTGCCAGGGTGATGACCTCGACGGGCACCCCAAACCGTGATGGTTCATCGTCGGGCGCCCTCCAGGCTGCGGAACTGGCTGGCCATGGGAAGTCCGCTCATGAGCCGCTGGCCATCGGCACCGCCGAGGGCCCAGGGGCGACAGACGATTCGCTCGGTTCGCTCGTTTGCGCGGACCGTCTCCGCGAGCCGCTCGAAGGTGGAAGGGAACGGCTCCAGGGCGATGATCCTCGCCGCGGGCGCAACCCGGGACGCGAAGAGACTGAAGGCCCCGATATTCGCTCCGGCGTCGATGATGACCCGACTCGACGGATCCACGGTATAGTCGCGCCTGATGAAGACGAGCCAGGCGGTCGTCAGATCCTCAAACCGCTCCAGCGTCAGGGAATCGCCGTCGCGAAGCCGGAAAGGATAAGGATAGGCGACCTCCCGCAGACCCAGGTATCCGGCGGTGATCGGAGCCCAGCCACGACAGTCCCGGGCGCACCGGAGCAATTCGGAGGCTCGGTCAGGACTCGCGGAAAACAGCTTGGAGAGTCTGTGAAGGTTCATCGGAAGTGGGAACAAGGGGGAATGGCGAAGGAGTTCCACGACGCAAGGCGGAAATTCGAGGATGGCATACCGTGGCGATTCAGTCAATTATGAATCCGAGATCGGCGAACCGAACCGACAGGCCCGTTGCTGA
This sequence comes from uncultured Isosphaeraceae bacterium, assembly GCA_964599655.1. Classification (GTDB taxonomy): domain Bacteria; phylum Planctomycetota; class Planctomycetia; order Isosphaerales; family Isosphaeraceae; genus CAZRGV01. Next base: position 22,559 of record CAZRGV010000020.1, read on the forward strand.
TCGACGACGTGACCACATCCCCATGTCCACCCGCCCCGGGGATGACCGAGTTCGAGCGATCGACCGTTCCGACATCAGACGTCGAGCGATCGCGTTCGACGCGATGATCGCGAGGATTGATGTTCCCGCCGGACTGCTCGAAGAGGCGCCTGATGGGAATCTCGGCGAGTCGGCCCACAACACCCAGTTGCGGAGAAGTGGCCGGTCGTTGGCCTGCGAGGGGACCTCGGTTATCATGACGGCCGTTGGTTGGACCTGGTTTGCTGAAGTGTGCGAAGGGCTCTCGTCGAATGGCCGCTGAATCGAACCCGAGGATCGTCGAGGACGTGACCTGCCTGGCTTGCGGGTGTCTTTGCGACGATCTCGTGGTTCGAGTGGAACAGGGGCGAATCACCGAGGCTCGCAACGCGTGCGAACTTGGGCGCGGGTGGTTCCTGGCCAATCCTTCGAGGACCGAGCGACCGAGCACGACCATCGAAGGGCGGGCGGTTCCCGCGGACGAGGCCGTGGATCGAGCCGCCACGATTCTGGGAGGTGCACGGTTGCCGGTCGTGCTAGGGCTGTCGAGAACGACGATCGAGTCGCAGGCGGCGGTGGTTGGCCTGGCTGACCGGATCGGTGCGACGATCGATCCGGGCAACGATCTCGAGGCCTCGGCGCGTTTGCTGGCTGTTCAGCGGGTCGGTCGCGTGTCGGCGACTCTCGGCGAAGTCAAGAACCGGGCCGATCTCGTCGTTTTCTGGGGGGTGGACCCAGTTGCGACTCATCCGAGGCACTGGGAGCGGTACTCGGTTGAGCCGAAAGGCCGGTTCGTCCCCGAGGGTCGGGCGGGCCGGTTCGTCGTCGTGGTCGATGCCGATCGCACGGCGACCTCAGAGCGCGCGGACCTGTTCCTGCTGGTGAGGCCCGAGGCGCGGATTGCGGCCCTGACGACGCTCCGGGGCCTGGTCCGTGAAGCGAGGCTCGATCCCGAGCAGGTTGAATCGGCCACGGGGCGCGCGTTTGACGATTGGCGGGCACTGGCGAATCGAATGATCCAGGCGCGTTATGGAGTCGTGTTCTTCGGGGCGAATCCCGAGCGGACGAGAGAAGGCGCGGCGCATGTCGAGGCGGTGCTGTCGCTGGTGCGAGATCTCAACCGATCGACACGCTTTGTCGCGATGACCCTCGGAGGGCCTGGGAATGTCTCGGGGGCCGAAGCGGTGCTGACCTGGCAATCAGGCTACCCGTTTGGGGTCGACTTCTCACGAGGGTTTCCCAGGTTCTTGCCCGGAGAGGCGACGGCGAGGAATCGCCTCGCAAGAGGCGACGCCGACGCGGCGTTGATCGTCGCCGATGATCCGCGAACATGGCTCCCCGACGAGGCGATCGAGGCGTTGAAGCGGATTCCGAGCGTCGTGATCGCGCCCGACGCGACCGATCCTTCGCGAGGGCCGATGCCGACCGTGGGGCTGGCGTCGGCCACGCCTGGCATCAACGCGACCGGCACGGTCATGCGGGTCGACGGGCTTACCTTGCCGCTTCGACCGGCGCTCCACGCCGATCGGCCGACGGACCGGGCGTGGCTCGAGGCGATCGAGGCGAGGCTATCGCTCCGTCTGGGGAGTGGCTGAGGTATGTCGAATTCCGAGCAGGAATCCAAGGAGCGTCGGACCCTGGGGCCGAACGATGCCGGACGGGCGATCTCGGCCGAGGAGTTCGCCGCCGCGGAGCAGGTGCCTGGTCTGAGGTTCGAACGCCTCGAAGGGAGGTTGGTGGTCGTCGAACCCGGCGGACTCGATCACGAGGAAACCGTTCGGCGCTGGCGCGAGCGGCTCGATGCCTACAAGACCGAGCATCCCGACATCGTGGCGAGGGTTAAGGTGCCAGCAGCGATTCCCGTGAACGACGCCACGGATCGTGTCGCTGATATCGGAGTCTATCTGGCTCGCGAAGGCGCTCCGGACCGAAATGCTCATCGCGTGCCGGACCTGGTGTTCGAGGTGGTTCAGCCCACAAGGCGCGATCGTCAACGCGAGGGAGTCGAGTTGAAGCGCCTATGCCATCAGATCGGGGTTAAAGAGTATGTGCTCATCGACCGCCCCGCCAGGCAAGTGACTCTGTCGACGACATCATCCGAGGGCTACCGCGAGCGGATCGTGACGTTGCTGTTCGACACTTACGAGTCTCGCCTCCTGCCTGGACTGGCGATTCCCCTGGTGGAGGTGATGGAACCATGACGACCTTGCGAATTGCCGGCGGGCGGGTCGTCGACCCTGCCCATGGGGTCGACGAGGTGAGAGACGTCTGGATCGCCGATGGCCGAGTCATCGCTTCGCCGAGCGATCCCGACGCGAAGGCCGATCGCACGATCGACGCGAGAGGCAACGTGGTGATGCCAGGCGGGGTGGACGTGCATTGCCACATCGCCGGTTCGAAGGTGAACGCCGCCCGGATGATGCGGCCCGAGGACGGTCGAGGGGCCGAACCCGTGCGACGAACGCCCTCGGCACGGTCGGGACGGATGGGGAGCGTGCCGAGCACCTTTGCCACGGGGTACAAGTACGCGGGGCTCGGCTACACGACGGCCGTCGACGCGGCCATTCCGCCGCTGGGCGCGCGGCACGCGCATCACGAATTCCGCGACACGCCCGTGATCGACAAAGCGTTTCTTGTCTTGCTTGGGAATAATCATTACGTGATGGATCGCATTCGCGAGGGCGATCGCGCGCGGCTCCGGTCGTACGTGGCCTGGCTCCTGAACGCGACGAAAGCCTTCGGGGTCAAGGTGGTCAACCCTGGCGGCATCGAGCGATGGAAGCAGGGCGAGGGGAACGTCTCGACACTTGACGATGAGGTGCCCCACTTCGGCGTGACCCCCCGACAAATCCTCAACGGCCTGGCTGAGGCCGTCGATGAGAGCGGCCTGCCGCACCCCGTTCACGTGCATGGCCTGAACCTCGGCTTGCCAGGGAACGCGGCGACGACGCTCGAACTCATGAAGGCCCTCGACGGCCACCGAGCCCATCTGGCGCACATCCAGTTTCATAGCTACGGAGGCTCGCTGGAGAATCCGAAAAGCATCGACTCTCAAGTGGTACCACTCGCGGACTACGTGAACGCACATGAGAACCTGACCGTGGATGTCGGCCAGGTGGTTTTTGGCGACACGACGAGCATGACGGCCGACGGGCCGGTTGGTCAGTTCCTGCACAGCGTGACCGGGCGGAAGTGGCTCAGTCACGACGTCGAGCAGGAAACGGGCTGCGGCGTGGTTCCGATTACCTACGAGGACAAGAACGCCGTGCACGCGCTTCAGTGGGCGATTGGCCTGGAGTGGTACCTCCGCGTCGACGACCCCTGGAAAGTCGCCATGAGCACCGATCATCCGAACGGCGGCTCATTCCTGGCGTATCCGCAGATCATCGCGCTCCTGATGGATCGCGGTCTTCGCAACGAGATGCTCGAGCAACTACCGGCTCGTGTGCGAGCGCGTTCGGGCCTCGCCGATCTCCCTCGAGAGTACAGTCTCTCAGAGATCGCGATCATCACGAGGGCTGCGCCCGCGAGAATGCTTGGCCTCTCGAACAAAGGGCACCTTGGTCTCGCGGCCGACGGCGACGTGACCATCTACGCCCCCGACGTTGACATGAGGCGCATGTTTGCCATGCCGCGTTATGTGATCAAAGCCGGTGAAATCGTCGTCGACGATGGCGAACTTCGAGCGACGCCCGAAGGCCAGTCTTTCTACGTCGCGCCGGGATTCGATACGAATATCGTGCCGTCGATCAAGGCATGGTTCAATCAGGAGGCCTCGATTCGATTCGCCAATTTTGCGGTCCGGGATGAGGATTTGGCGAGGCCGCGGAGGGTCCCCGTGGGGGGAGCCTGACGTCATGTCGAACACGCCACCAGGGTCACTGGATCGTCCGTCATCAATCCGCGCCCAAGAAAACGGCGTCGAGGTGGCCGACACGTTTGCCGAGGCGTTTCCGATGACGGCCGCTCGAGTCATCCTGACGGCCGATACCCTCCGATGGGCCGAAATCGCCGCTCAGGTGATGACCGGTTACGCCACGAGCGTCATCGCCTGTGACGCCGAGGCGGGCGTCGAACGGATCCTCTCGCCGGAGGCGACCCCGGACGGCCGCCCTGGCGTGAGCGTGCTGGTCTTCGCCTTCAGTCGTGATGCCCTCGAAAAGGCGCTCGTGAACCGGGTCGGCCAGTGCGTCATGACCTGCCCGACGACGGCCTGCTACAACGGACTTCCCGTGGGTGAGAAGACGATCAATGTCGGCGGGCGGCTTCGCTACTTCGGCGACGGCTGGCAGATGAGCAAACGGCTGGCGGGTCGGCGGTACTGGCGTGTGCCGGTCATGGATGGCGAGTTCACCTGCGAGGAGACCTTCGGTACGATCAAAGGCGTGGCCGGCGGCAACATCATCCTGCTCGGGACCGCGGCCTCGACGACCTTGTCGGCCACGGAGGCGGCGGTTGAGGCGATGAGGCGCTGCCCGGACGTGATCCTACCGTTCCCCGGGGGGATCGCCCGGTCGGGATCAAAGGTGGGGAGCAAGTACAAAGCGCTTCGTGCCAGCACGAACACCGCCTTCGCGCCGAGTCTTCGAGGGTTGGTCGATACCGAGCTTCCAGCCGGGGTGCGTTGCGCGTACGAGATTGTGATCGACGGCCTGACGCTGGAGGCCGTCGAGCGCGCGACCGCCGAGGGCCTTCGCGCGGGTTGCCGGCCTGGCATCACGCGGATCACGGCGGGCAACTACGGCGGCAAGCTCGGCCCGCATCACATCCGGCTGCATGACGTCCTCTCCCGCTACTGAAAGAACGACAAAAATCGTCCGGCCTTTCGCGAGGCTTCGACACTCTGGCAGAATGAAGCAGATGTGCACAATGGCGATTCCTTTGAAATTGAATCGGAATATCAAAAATAAGAATAGAGTCGATCCATGCCCCTGACTCTTCGCTGGCGAGACACGACGACACTTCCGGTCGAGGCCGAGAGCCTGCGGCCCGACACTCTGGTGGGCCTTTCGTCGGCCGAGGTAGCCGGGTTGACCCTGGCTGTCGGCAACACGACGGCCGATCTCGGTTCGCTCTTTGAGGTCGAGGGGGATGCCCGCGATGGGGAACTTGTCGTCGAGGGGGACCTTCAACGCGTGGCACGGATCGGACAAGGGATGACCTCGGGCCGGTTGACGGTGCGAGGTCCGGTGGGCTCGCACCTTGGGGCGGGGATGTTGGGAGGGACGATCGAGGTCTTCGGCCCGGCGGGTCACTGGGTCGGGGCCGAGATGCGAGGAGGCCGGATTCACATTCGTGGATCTGCGGGAGATTATCTGGGATCGGCGTACCCCGGAAGCCGCGCAGGGATGCGAGAGGGAGTGATTCTGGTCGAAGGAGCGATCGGTAATGAGGCCGGCCAGGCCATGCGACGCGGGCTGATCGCGTTATCGGGGGGGGCGGGCCATGGCCTGGGCCGTGGCATGATCGCTGGCTCCATCTTCGCGTTCGGACCGGTCGGAACGGCCCTCGGGCTAGGGATGAAGCGTGGCTCACTCGTTCTCTTTGGTGATCCACCCGCGTTGTCGATCTTGCCGAGCTTCGCTCGCAGTGGCCGGATGCGGCCTGTGTTCGTTACGATCTACCTCCGACAGCTTCGCGACTGGGGTTTTCCGGTGCCCGACTCGGCTTTCGTCGGCGCGTTCGATCGCTACAATGGCGACCTGGCCGAGTCCGGACAGGGAGAGATCCTTCTCTGGAACCCGCGCGAGCTGCACCGCTCGAGGTTGCACGGGGATATCAACATGAACGTGAATGTTTCGATCTGAGCTTGCGGGAGAGGACCAATGAATCTCAACGCCCGCGCGCTGGCCCTGGTCGAGGATCTGGTGTTGCACGCCGAGGAACGGCGGGTGGCGGTGCATGCGGTGGAAGGCGGGGGCCGGATGGTCGATTGCGGCATCGCGGTCCCAGGCGGACTGTCCGCCGGGCTTTCCATGGCGAGAATCTGCCTGGCCGGACTGGCGGAGGTTTCGATTGTGCCCGGCGAAGTCGGTGGGCGGCCCTGTCCGGTGGTTCAGGTCACGACCGATCATCCGGTCGCGGCCTGCCTGGCGAGTCAGTACGCGGGCTGGCAACTGACTGGCGAGGGGTTCTTCGCGATGGGCTCGGGGCCAATGCGGGCCTCGCACGGCCGGGAACCGATCTTCGAGAAAATCGGCCACCACGGGGAGGAGGCTCAGGCCGTCGTTGGCGTTCTCGAAGGCCGAAAGCCGCCGACTCCAGAGATCTTCGCCAAGGTGGCCGAGGGCTGCCGAGTCGCACGGTCCGGGGTTACGCTCTTGATCGCGCCAACGGCCAGCCTCTCGGCCGGCGTGCAGATCGTCGCCCGCTCCGTCGAGACCGCGCTCCACAAACTCGCGGAACTGGGCTTCGACCTGTCTCGGATCGTCTCGGCGCACGGCACGGCCCCGCTGCCGCCGGTGGCCAAGGACGACCTGGCGTCAATTGGCCGCACCAACGACGCGATCCTCTATGGCGCCCGGGTCGTGCTCTTCGTCACGGGCGGCGACGAAAGCTTGCTCCAGGTGGGACACAAGGTTCCGTCGTCGGCCTCTCGCGACCATGGCGAGCCGTTCTCGGCGATCTTCGCCCGCTACAACCACGACTTCTACGCCGTCGATCCGCACCTCTTCAGTCCCGCCGAGATCCTGTTCGAGAACGTCGAGACCGGCGGCTCACACCTCTTCGGTCAGACGGTCCCCGAGATCCTCGTCCGGTCGTTTTACTGAGGTTCGCGTCATTCTCAGGGGTCGAGCCCAACATGACCGTTATTGAAGTGATTATCGAACAGATTGAAGCCGCTCGCCGCTACTCGAAAGAGTTGATCGCCCACGTTCCCCCGGGCGACTGGTTCCGTATGCCACACGAAGGCGTGACCCACATCGCCTGGCAAGTTGGGCATGTGGCGATGGCCGAGTACCGGCTTGCCCTGGAGCGCATTCGAGGAATCCAGCCCGGCGACACCGCGCTGATCGGTGAATCCTTTCTCAAGTTGTTCGGGGGCGGCTCGGTCCCCAACCCCGACCCGTCGTCGTATCCGTCCGTCGACGAGATTGTCGCCGTGCTTGATCGGGTTCACGCACGAACGCTTGAAGAATTGACAAACATCACGGAAAGTGATCTCGACGCGCCACCACACCGGCCACACCCGCTGTTCACGACGAAACGGGGCTCGCTCCTCTGGTGTGCGAGGCACGAGATGCTCCACGCCGGGCAGATCGGATTGCTTCGGCGGCTCCTGGGCCATGATGCGCTCTGGTAAGGTGTCTCACAAAGGCCCGATGGTTCCATGCCTCACATCGTTGCCCTGGTTTCCGGCCTTGGCTGGCACGTTCAGGATCTCCGCCGCGCCGCAGCACGGCGCCACCTGCGATTCGACGCGGTTCCGTTTCCAAGGGTCGTCGGCCATGTGGGGGCCGGCCATTCGCGGGTGGAGGCGTGTGGAATCGACCTGTCGGCGGTGGATGGCGTGCTGGTGCGGATGATGCCGCCGGGGACCCTGGAGCAAGTGGTCTTTCGCATGGATGCGCTGCACCACGTGGCGGCGTCGGGCATACCCGTTCTGAATCCACCCGGCGCGATCGAGGCGAGCGTGGACAAGTATCTCGCCCTGGCAAGGCTCGACAGGGCCGGCCTGCCAGTGCCGCGGACCTGGGCCGGTGAGTCGGCCCGTGAGGCTATGGAGGCGTTCGAGGCCCTTGGCGGAGACGTCGTCGTCAAGCCCTTGTTCGGCTCCGAGGGGCGAGGCATGATCCGCGTCTCCGACCTGGAGATCGCGCGCCGGACATTCTTTACCCTGGAAAGAATTGGGGCTGTTTTGTATGTACAAACCTTCGTGCCCAATCCGGGGTACGACCTCCGCGCGTTCGTGGTCGGCGATCGCGTGATCGGGGCGATCCGCCGGTTCCCGGCCTCGGGTCATTGGCGATCGAATCTCTCGCTGGGAGGCAGGGCGGAAGCGATTTCGCTCGACCCAGAGGCCGAACGCTTGGCGATCCGAGCGGCGAGGGCTGTCGGGGCGAGAATCGCGGGTGTCGACCTCTTGCCGACCGATCAGCATGCGCTCTGCGTGCTCGAGGTCAACTCAGTGCCTGGCTGGAAGGGCCTGGCGGCGGCGACCGGACTGGATGTGGCGGTCGAGATCTTGTCTGAATTGCTGGGGGAGGGCCGACGTTGAGCCTCGCGATTCACTCTCCCGGAGAACTCGCCCGCGTCGCCTGCCTCCTCGAAGTCATGGCTCGGAAGCCAGGCAACGTTCACCGATTCCGTGACTTCGATGACGCCCATCTGATCGACTTTCTTCTCAGCGCCTCGGCGATCTCGCGAGGCATCGACCTGGCTCGCGAGCGAGGTGTCGGGGTATCGGTTCTTGCGGCCGTGGAGGATGTCTCAAGGTTCGTCGCGACCAACACCAACTTCGGCATGATCCTGCTCCTGGCCCCGCTCGCCGCGATTCCTGACGGTGTCGAGCCTCGCCAAGGGGTTGGCAGAGTCCTTGCCGCAACGACCGTTGAGGACGCCCGTCTTGTCTATCGCGCGATCCGGTTGGCGAGGCCTGGCGGACTCGGCACGGCGGATGCGCAGGACGTGTCCGAGGAACCGACAGTCACACTCGTCGAGGCGATGCGACTAGCCGCTGACCGCGACCTCGTCGCCCGCCAATACGCCGACAACTTCGCCGAGGTCTTCGATCCGGCGAGGGCGACGCTAAGGGCCTCGATCGACGCCGGCCATTCGCTGGAAACGGCCATCGTGGCGACCCACCTGACGCTCATGGCCCGGTTTCCGGATACCTTGATCGCACGCAAGCGAGGCCCAAAAATCGCCACCGAGTCGGCCCGACGCGCCTCAGAACTCCTGGCCATCGGCTGGCCGGACGCCCCGGAGTCGCTCGCTCGCTTCCAGGAATTCGACGCCTGGTTACGAGACGACGGCCACGCTCGCAATCCAGGGACAACCGCGGATCTCGTCTGCGCCGCCTTGTTCCTCACGCTTCGCGAGGGGAAAATCGAAGTGCCGTCTCATTGGAGTCGGATCTTCAACGACGGATCCAACCGCCTCGAACCGTGAGTCGTGCTCAGGTTTCGCCGCGATTGAGAATCGGAATTCCGCCACGTAATCAATGGAGTGCATTTCATGTCGAAATACAAAGTGCGCGTGACCAAGGATTCCCTGGTCTTCAGCGCGGGACATTTCATTACATTCAACGGCGATCATTGTGAGCGGATCCACGGCCACAACTACCGGACGGCCGTCGAGGTCGAGGACGACCTAGATGAGAATTACTATGTCTTTGACTTCATCGCTCTGCGAGACCTGACACAGGCGATCGTGGCCGATCTCGACCACCGGATGCTCCTACCGACCCAGAGCACGAGAATCCACCTCGAAGATAGCGGCACGAATGTCATTGCCCGCTATAAGGAACGGCACTGGAGCTTCCCTCGCGACGAGTGCGTGCTCCTACCCGTGGCGAACACCACGGCCGAACATTTGGCCGACTACATCGCCTCACGACTGCGGGAATCAATCGAAGAACGCGGCCTGAGAGTCCCTCGATTGATTCGCGTCGAGGTTGAAGAGAACTTTGGCCAGTCTGGTCAGATTGAATGGCAACGAAATGAAGGTTCTTGAGAATTTATCGTGGAATCGAGCGTGACGTTTCGGATTCTCGGTTCGCTGCGAATGACGACCTCTCACGGCGTTCCGAGCCGAACCGTGTAGAGGTCGAAGCCGCCGTCGCGGTTCGAGACGAAGGTGACTCCCTGGCCGTCGGGAGTCCAGGTGGGGAAGGTGTCTCGGAGCGGGTGGGACGAGACATTGACCGGGTTCTCACCGCTGGCCGACATCACGTAGATTTCAAACTGGCCATCGCGGTTCGAGACGAAGGCGAGTCGCTCGCCATCCGGGGAGAAGGCGGGATAGTCGTCGAGGCCGTGGCTCTCGGTCAGTCGGGTGAGGTTTGTTCCATCGGTATTGACCGAGGCGAGCTCCAGGCCGCCCCAGCGGTCGGTGGCGAAGGCGATCCGCTTGCCGTCGGGCGACCAGCAAGGATGGGCGTCGATCCCTGGACTCTGGGTCAGTCGCGCGAGATTCGTGCTCTCGATCTCGGCAATGTAGATTTCTTGATTTCCCTCGTGAGTCGAGCTGAAGGCAAAACGCTTGCCGTCGGGCGACCATGAGGGCCAGTCCTGATGCGAGAGCCGGCCGCCACGGTCCCCGGCCACGGTTTTCAACGCTGATCCGTCGGCGTTCACGACGGCGATGTCGAGGTTCCCCTGCGTACCTGACTGTGGCACGACGACCAGGAGAAGGCGGTTGCCGTCGGGCGAGAAGACCGCATTGTAGTCGGGGGTCTTGCGGTCGGTGAGGCGGCGGAGCGTCGACGGATCACTCGCCTCAAGGAGGTATTCCCAGATGTGAGATCCGTCGGATTCTTGACGGGCGAAGGCGAGTTGTTTTCCGTCGGGCGACCAGCAAGGACGGAGCTTGTCGAGGCCGTCTTGGGTGTGGCGGAGCAGAGGGCCTGTCTGGGCCGAGGCCGAGCCGCAGACTGCGGCGAGGATACAGAGATTCCAGATGTGCGTTTTCACGAGATTTCCAAATCAAAAAATCAAGTTTGAGATTTAGAAGAGTTCTTCGATGGGACGGCCCATCGGAATGAGCCCCACACCGGTCAAGTCAGAGGCGCCGAAGCCGAGACGCGCGAGGACCGTGGCGCCGAGATCGGCCGGGGTGGCGGGTCGGTCGGTCGGATGCTCGCCGTGCTTGTCGGAGGCTCCGACGACACGGCCGCCTCGCACGCCACCGCCGGCCAGAAGCGCGCAGTAGCAGTGGTTCCAATGGTCACGGCCCGCCTTCTCGTTGATCTTCGGGGTGCGACCGAACTCTCCCACGGCCACGACGAGGGTCGAGTCGAGCATTCCTCGCTGGTCAAGGTCGTCGAGCAGTGCGGAGAGGGCCCGATCAAACATCCAGCCGTGACGATCTTCCATGAGCTGGAAGTTCCGGTCGTGCATGTCCCAGCCGCCGTCGCCAGCATCTTCCTGCGACTCGACATGTGTGCTCCAGTTGACCTGAACGAACGGCAGGCCGGCCTCGACCAGGCGACGAGCGATCAAGCAGCACTGGCCGAAGCGATGCGGTCCGTAGGCGTCACGAACCGACTGCGGCTCGCGATCGACGTCGAGGGCCGTCAGGCTCGACTTCGAGGCGATCAGCGTGTGGGCCAGTTCGTACTGACGTTCCATGGTGGCCAAGGCGGCGGGTCGGAGCGTGCCGGACGAGGTACCGTCAAGGTTGCGAAGCAAGTCCCATCGCGCCCCGAGCCGCTCGGCGCTGACGTTCTCGGGCAACTCGACGTCAGGGAGTTTCAGGCCAACTCCGGGTTCGTAGTCGATGCGGAACGGATCGTAGACGCTGCCGAGCAGTCCGCCCCCTTCGCCGACGACCCGCTTGTGGCCTTGGTGGAGCAAGTTGCCGAGGATGACGTAAGGCGGCAACGGAGGCGTTTTCCCCTTGTGCAAGCGGCCGACGATGGCTCCCGTGCTGGGCTGCAAGACTCCTGAGGCGGTCTGGCCGCCGAGATTGATCGAGCCGGCGATGCTTCCGGTCAGGGCGATCGTGCCGGCGACGCCGTGGTCGTTCGACTCGTGATGCATGCTTCGCACCAGCGCGAACTTGTGTGCCCGGCGAGCCAGGCCGGGCAAGAGCTCGCAGATTCTCAGCCCAGGAACGCTGGTGAAAATCGGTTCGAACGGCCCGCGATACTCGAGCGGAGCGTCGGGCTTCATGTCGAACGTGTCGAGGTGGCTCGGCCCTCCCCAGAGCCAGAGCAAGATGACCGCCTTTGCCGGCGGCGAACCCGCTCCTTGCGCCTTGGCCCGCAATGCGAAGAGATCCGCCGTCGTCAGGCCGAGCGCTCCGAGACTGCCCACCTGCAGGAACGCCCGCCTCGACAACGACTGACAGGTCCGGCTCCGGGCTCGGCCGAGGCTCAGCACGGGAATCCTCCTTCCCCTGCATCGAGGTGTGAACGCGGTCAACAGATGTCTCGGCGTGTGAGACCTCGCACGATTCAACCTCAGTTTAATCTCCAGGACAGAAAACCGAGATCCATTTTCGAGGTGTTGTGTTTGGCGAGACGTTGTCGTTCCGCATGGAACGAAACAAACATCTCGGCCCGAGGAGGCCGGGAGCGGTCATCGAACTGGGTTCTGGGCCTTTCGACCCGGGTGTCCCGCCTGGGGCCGATCGAGGGCGCGCGGACCAATTCACCACCGCCTCGTTGCGTCGGATCACTTGACCAGAGCGCAGACCCAATTCCCCTTGCCTGGCGCGTCAATCCTGACGGTCTGGCCGCCTTTGAGGGTCGACTTCTCGGCCCAATCTCCCCTGGAAATGTCGATCCACTGAAGCGTGTAATCGCCGGGAGCCTGATCGAGCTTCAGACCGACCGAACCGCCGTCGGGGAAATACAAAGCGTACGCGTGGCCGGGCTTCGCGGCGAGGTAGGCCTCGTTGGGTCGACGGTCTGTGAGGAGGTGGTTGGCGGGATCCACGTCCCAGAGTTTGATCCGCGATTCGAGCTTGCGCGCCGCCTTGAGAGTGGCGATGGCGGGAGCGGACAGGCCGAGTCCGGACGGCGGCCGGTGGAATCTGGCCGAGGCCGCGCCGCCAATCAGGTGGCGCCAGAACCGCTCGATTCCATCCTGGTTCGTGTGACCGAAAGTATTGCCGTCGGCGCCATACGTTTTGACCGTGTTGATCGGTCGCGGGCGTTTTGCGATATAGTGGCGAACCCACTGGAAGTTATCCCAGTGCTCCTGACCCTTCTTGTGGTTGTTTTGCGACACATCGATGAACTCGTAGCGTTCGGGATGATCGAACGTGAGCCGATGCTGGGCGGATTTGAGGTCCCAGTCGTCCCACATTTCCGTGAGACAAACGCCACGGCCAATCTCGCTGGCCCGCTTGCGGATGTACTCCGCCCAGTAGGCGCCCCAGGCTTCTTGCCCTGACGTCTCGTTGTCCATGCAATAAAGAACGTGATTGTACTTCAGCGCGTACGAGAGCATCTTGTCAACGAACCGCTGCTGGTACTTGAGGACGACGCGATTATTGCGCTGGTGGGGTGTGGTGAAGAAGAAGGGTTGCCGGTTGCGGCCAGGGTGATCGGTGTACTCGTCATCAAGGCCGGATTGAGATTTGTTATAATTGACGTTATTTCTGGGATTGTAAGGGTGAGGCGGCCAGTTTTTTCCCGAGTAATCGAAGCGGTCCCAGACCTCGATCTGGACGATGATGTCGCGATCATGGGTTCCTTGCAGGAGGTTCGCGAATCGAGCCCAGTACTCTTCGTTCCACGATTCCAGGTCGTATTTGCCGTCGGAGCGTTGTTGAAACGGGTAGACCTCGAAGCCGTAGTCCTTGCGGTCGCTCATCGTGTTGCGGATGTAGTTTCCGCCCGCGGACTGAATCTCGTCGAGGTGGGACTCGAGGTCAGGAATCTGAAACAGGTTGTCGTCCTTGCTGCCGCCGATCAGCAGGATGGGTTCTCCTTTGTACTGCCAGTAGTAGGGGTTCTTCGCGTACGGTTGGATCCGGTCGGGGTCAGAGCCGGGCGCGAGGGAGGGATGGGCTCTCGCGACGGGGTTTCGGAACTGGGAAGCGAGCGTCAGGCCGGCCAGAGCGGACGCGGATCGACAAAACCACTCTCGGCGAGTAAGCATGTTTCTGAATGTCCTTGAAGCGATGGTTCGGTTCGGAGTCAGGATGCCTGTTACCTCCTGGCGACCCAAGGTTCGATCGACTTACTTCTTGTCTTGTTGCATCTGTTCGCTTCGAAGCTTGTACTGAAGCTTCATGAGCTTGGGAACGATGTTGTCCTGGCAGTAAGGCGCGTTTCGATTATTGCGGTAGTAGTTCTGATGGTAGCGTTCAGCGGGGTAGAATTTGGTGAACGGGACGAGCTGAGTCACGATCGGGCTCGCGAAAGCGCCGGAGGCGGTGACCTTCTGGTACGACTTCAGCGCGGCTTCCTTCTGCTCCTTGGAGTGGTAGAAGATGACCGAGCGATACTGGGTGCCGATGTCCGGTCCTTGCCGGTTCAACGTCGTGGGGTCATGGCTGATCCAGAAGTAATCGAGCAAATGTTCGAAAGGGATGACCTCGGAGTCGAAGACGATCTGGATCACCTCGGCGTGGCCGGTCAGACCGGTGTGGACCATTTCGTAGGAGGGGTTCGGGATACTGCCGCCGGAATAGCCCGAGACAACCGACTTGACGCCGGGGATTCGCTCGAAGACCGCTTCCATGCACCAGAAGCATCCGCCGCCGAACGTGGCTTTCTCAAGCTTGGGCTTGGCCTTGGCGTCGTCCTTTTTGTCCGTGTCGGTCGACTCCGTGGATGTGCCAGCCGTTCCGGCCGAATCCGCCTCGGAGCTGTTCTTCGATTCGCTGGTCGCCTTTGGTGGGCTTGACCTGGCGTTTCGGTTCTTGCGAGCCGTTGCCGATTGACCTCTTTGCTGCGCGAGGGTAGGGATCGAGTGACCCAGAATCAGCGCGATTCCGAGAAAAACGGCCAGGAAGCGTAAGGTCATGGCTTGGCTCCTCCAAGGGAATGCCAACTCGTTGGCGAGCAACCCGCTCGCAACGGACGGTGCGGTACGTCATCGGCCGAGAGCGCCGCAAGCCCAGTTCTCTTCTTATAAGCTTATGCGACTCCGAAGTCCAGAGGAGAGGCACGCGCCCCTGGAACTTCACACCTCCGATGCATGGCTCAATCGGCAGGGAGGTCGAACCGCACGCCCTGCGCCAGGGGGAGTCCACCGCCGAAGTTGATGGTGCAGGTCTGCCGTCGCATGTAGGCTTTCCAGGCGTCGGAGCCCGCCTCGCGACCGCCTCCAGTGGCCTTCTCACCGCCGAAGGCACCGCCGATCTCCGCCCCCGATGTGCCGATGTTGACGTTGGCGATCCCGCAATCGGAGCCTTCGGCCGAGAGGAAGCGCTCGGCATCTCGCAATTGCTCGGTGAAGATCGACGAGGCGAGGCCCTGCGCGACGCCGTTCTGGATCGCGATGGCCTCGTCGAGGTCGCGGAACGTCATGGCGTAGAGGATCGGGGCGAAGGTTTCCTCACCCACAATCGGCATGTCGGGCCGGGCGCGAACGATCGTCGGCTCGACGAAGCAGCCGGGACGGTCGAGGCGACGGCCCCCGTGGAGGATCTCGCCGCCCTGCGATCGGACGATCTCCAGGGCCGCCATCATCGTTTCAACGGCTCGGTCATTGATCAACGGGCCCATCAGCACGCCGTCCTCCCAGGGATTACCGATGTGTATGCTCGCATACGAGCGTATAAGTTTGTCGAGAAATTCATCGGCGATCGATTCCTGAAGAATCAGACGGCGGAGGGTCGTGCAGCGCTGGCCAGCGGTGCCGGCGGCGGCGAAGAGAACCGCGCGAAGCGCCAGGTCGAGATCGGCGTCGGCGGTCACGATGGCGGCGTTGTTGCCGCCAAGTTCCAGGAGGGCGCGAGCGGTTCGACGGCCCACGACTTCTCCCACGCGACGCCCCATCCGGCAACTGCCGGTCGCTGAGATCAGGGGCAACCGGTCGTCGGCGATCATCCGTTCGCCGACATCCTCCGCGCCACCGACACAGAGACTGAACACAGCTTCACAATCGCATTCCAGGGCAATTCGGTGCACGATGTTCTGCACGGCGATGGCCGTCAGCGGCGTCTCGTGCGATGGCTTCCAGATCATCGAGTCGCCACAAACGGCGGCGATGGCGGCATTCCACGACCAGACGGCCACCGGGAAGTTGAACGCCGTGATGATGCCAACGGGACCGAGCGGATGCCACTGCTCGATCATCCGATGGCCGGGCCGCTCGCTGGCGATCGTCAGGCCGTGGAGCTGTCTGGACAGGCCCACGGCGAAGTCACACATGTCGATCATTTCCTGAACCTCGCCTTCCCCCTCGGAGCGAATCTTGCCCGCTTCGAGCGTGACGAGCAGGCCGAGGTCGGCCTTGTGCTCGCGAAGGGCCAGGCCGAGCCGCCGGATCACCTCGCCTCGCTTTGGGGGCGGAATCGATCGCCAACGGCGGAAGGCGTCGACGGAGATTTCGGCGACCCGGTCGTAGTCGTCGGCCGAGCCCATCCGGACCCGAGCGATCGGCTCGCCCGTGGCCGGGTTGATCGAGGCAATCTCGTTACCTCCAGGCCGATCGAACCATTTCCCGGCGGCGACGCCACTGTTGACCTCTCGCAGACCGAGCCTCTCCAGAACATCCTCAAACATGGCGCGGGCTCCTTTGTTCGGCCTCGAGGTGATCCCATCTCGCCAGCTTACCCTCCATCCCAACCGCCGGAAACCTCGGCGACGTTCCGAGGTTACAATTGAAGAATTCGTTGAAAAACGGCTTGTCGCAATTGCCTGTGTGACGATCGGTGAAGGGTTACGATCGTGGGATTGACCCGTTCGGGAGAGGAGGCCGCCGAAGCGGTTTGCGAAAAAAAGCGCTCGGATCGGGAACAACACCGCGAACAGCCGGGCTTCTGTGTAGTATAAGGCAATGACGCGGGTATGTTGACCGAACGTGGCGGTTCGATCGGGTCGAGGGAGGGACGTGCGATGTTCCGCTTGGCGTTGAGTTTCAGCCTGTCCCTGTCGCTCCTCTGGGGTTGCGGAATTGGCGATCCGGGAACGCCGGAGCCCCCAAAACCCGGGGCGAGCGATCCCGCGGGCGGTGCCGGTGGGACCGCAACGACTTCGGCCAGCGTGATCCAGGGGCTGGATGCCTCGCAGAGGCAGACGTTCTTCCACACGGCGGAGGGAAGCGAGCTTTACCCTCTCCTCTGGATTCGCGCCCTGGAGAGCTCGAAGACGCACAGGCCCTTCCTCGAAGAGCCCGAACGGTTCGGCCTGATTCCCGATCCTGACAACGAGCTCGGGCTGGCGATTGGCCTGACGGCGCACGAGTCTCGTGGCGTGCCGTTCCTGGGCAAGATGGTCGGCATCAACTGCGCGGCCTGCCACGTTGGCAAGATGACGTACAAGGGGCAGGAGCGGCTGATTGTCGGTGCGCCGAACCTGTTTGACCTCAACGGGTTCTATCTTGAGCTGTTCGCCTCGGCGAAGGAAACCGCCTCGGATCCGAAGGGGCTGGCGGCCTTCCTCGCCAGGCTCGGGAAGCAGGCCGGCTCGGATATGGAAAAGTCGACCAAGGCGCTGATCGTGATGCTCGCCGACTTGTTGAAGGCCAAGACCGAGGAGTTGAAGGGGGCTGAGCAGACGGTTGCCGAGCGGGCACGCTCGCTCTTCGACAAGATCAAGGAGGCTGCCGGGGAAAAGCTGGACTTGCTCAAGTCGAAGGAAAGCCGGGCGCAGCTCCGTGAGAAGCTTGCCGGGAAGTTCAAAGGGGAAATTGACAGCCTGGTCCGTGCGCTCCAGGACAAGGAGGTGCTCGAAGGCAAATTGAAAGGCCTTGGCATCGACGCCGACGCCGTTCAACACAGCGTCGAGGACCTGACCGTGGATGCCCGCTTGATCAAGGCCCGGATCGATTTCCTGGTCAAGCTCGACAAGCTTCACCATGAGACGAAGCCCGAAGGAGGGCCTGGCCGCATCGATGCCTTTGGGAGCATTCGCGATCTGGTCCTGCCTCCGTCCGACTTCATCCCGGCCAGCTCGCCGGTCAGCTACCCGCATCTCTGGCAGGTCAACCAGACAGTCTGGCTTCACTGGGACGGCAACACGAACACGCTCATGCAGCGCAACGTGGGCCAGTCGCTGGGCCTTGGAGCCGTCTTCGATCCGGAGACCATGTCGTCGACCGTCTTGCCCCGCGAGCTGTATGAACTCGAAGTGCTGGCCCGGAAGATCGAGCCGCCGAAGTGGCCCGAGGCGATGCTCGGCTCGATCGACAAGATCCTCGCCAAGCAGGGCGAAGGACTCTACAAGACCCATTGCGCCTCGTGCCACGTGTCGCCCGATGAGCCCGATGTCCGGCGTCGTGAACAGCTCCATCCGCTCGAGAAGATCGGGACCGATCCGGGCCGGGCCAGGAACTTCGCCATCAAGGTCGGGCGCAATCCGGATGGCTCGGGCGGGACCGAGTTCGCCCAGGCGCTTCGCAAGGTGGCCGGCGAATTCACCCAGAAGGCATTCGAGGACAACAACATCCCCGAGGCCGATCGCGAGAAAATGGACCTGCCGCCCGACAAGATCGAGTGGCGAACCACCGGGACCTATGTCGCCCGGCCCCTCGTCGCCCCCTGGGCCACGGCCCCTTACCTGCACAATGGCTCGGTGCCGACTCTCTGGGACCTGCTCCAGCCCGCCTCGAAGCGGCCAGCCACGTTCCCGATCGGCCACCGGGAGTACGACCCGATCCGGCTGGGCTACGTGACCGACCCCGACCTGATTCCCGAGAACCAGCGAGGGCGGTTCCCGGACTTCGACGCCACGCTTGCCGGCAACCACAACGTGGGCCATGAGTACGGGACCGACCTCTCGGACGACGAGAAACGAGCGATTATCGAATATATGAAGAGTCTGTAACGCGCTTCGGGTCCAAGCCACGCCATCCAACGTCAACCCGGCAACAATCTTGGTGGGCATCGGATTCGGGTTTCGGTGCCCGCCGTCGCGAACGCGCGCCCCGATCTCGCCGACCGCCCGAAGGTTTCCACCACGGGACGACGGCTCAGACGAAAACCTTCCGGCTACGTCGGTCCGTACGAGCCGTGATCTATCATTGAAAACAATGATAGAAATTTTTGTGACCATTTTAGCGTCCATGGCTTTTGAGCCGTAATCCATACGGCCGGATCGATGCGGTCGGGTTGGCTTTCCCATTGGCCCGATTTTCCGGGCAAGTTCTTGACGGGCGGTTTGTTCCCTCGATACTCTCGCTTTGTCATTCCTAACAGGACGACATGGTTGATCGCCATGCTCGGCCTGAATCCCTGGGTTTTTCGGTCCAGGATCTGGTCCACGGTCGTTCTGGCCGTGGGTTGCGAACATCATCGGTTGCTCGGATCCCCCATCCCCCCCGCCTCGTTCCCCGGACGAGCCTTCCGTGAAGCAGGCTGGGTCCGATCGCCACGTTGGCTCGATTCGAATCCCCCGTTTCGTGGTGGTCGTCTCGTTCCCCCTTCCCACTGGAGCTTGCACCTCATGCCGCGCAACGATCGCGTCCGGTCGACGTCTGCCCGACGTACTCGGACCATCCATGTCGAGTCGTTGGAACGTCGAGAACTGCTTCACGCGCAGATTCTCTCGAACCTCGGGAGCGGTCTTGCGACGCGCCCGGTGGTGGCCGAGACAAGTCGGTTGGCTCAGCCGGTTTCGCCCCCGACCACGTCGCTGACGCAGCAGCGGCCCGGCCTTGCGATCCTCCAGAGCCTCGCCGCCGATCGGCCTCGGCTGGCCCAGGCGCTTGCCCATCGCGAGCAGGTCTGGAACGCCCGGCTCCAGGCATTGCAAGTCCGGCAGCAGTTCCGGCCGTCGTTGCAACCGCCCCATGCGCAGAGCATGGCCCATCTTCGAGGTTTCCACCGCGATCCGTTTGCCCAGCCCAATGGTCGGGGGGGTGTTGGCGGTGGAAAGCCGAGCCCATCGAGCTCTCCGTACACCCCCCAGCAGATCCGGAGCGCCTACGGCTTCGACAAGTTGACGCAGGATGGCACGGGAATCACGATTGCGATCGTCGATGCCTACGATGATCCGACGATTTTCAATGATGTGAACTACTTCAGCGCACAATTCTCGTTGCCGGCGATGGATACGACGACCGGCAACAACGTGCCGACCTTCACCAAGGTCGATCAGAACGGGGGAACGAGTTTCCCGGCGTACAACAGCGGCTGGGCGGGCGAGATCGCGCTTGACGTGGAATGGGCCCACGCCATCGCGCCGGGGGCGGATATCCTCCTGGTCGAGGCGAAGTCCAACTCCTTCGACGACTTGCTGGCCGCCGTCGATTACGCCAAGACCCACGCCGACGTGGTCTCGTTGAGCTGGG
This sequence comes from uncultured Isosphaeraceae bacterium, assembly GCA_964599655.1. GTDB lineage: Bacteria > Planctomycetota > Planctomycetia > Isosphaerales > Isosphaeraceae > CAZRGV01. The sequence continues at coordinate 42,652 of CAZRGV010000020.1, forward strand.
GCTCCGGCGAGTTCTCGGGTGAGACCGCCTACGATTCGCGCATGGTGCAGGCTGGCGTGACGTTCGTGGCCTCGTCGGGTGATTCGGGGGGCGTGATCTCGTGGCCGGCAATCTCGCCGACGGTCGTCTCGGTGGGCGGCACCAGCCTCCAGATCAACACGGACGGGAGCTGGAAGGGAGAAACCGGCTGGAGCGGAAGTGGCGGTGGTGTCAGTAATTACGAGGCGAAACCGGCGTTCCAGTCGGCCCTGAGCTACGCCCGGCGGGCGAACCCCGACGTGGGTTACAATGCCGATCCGAACACCGGCGTCTACGTCTTCGATAGCTCCGGTGGCACGAATGCTTGGTACAAGGTGGGGGGAACCAGCGCGGGGGCTCCGCAGTGGGCCGCCCTGGTGGCCTTGGCCGACCAGGGGCGGCTCGCCAGCGGCAAGTCGACCCTCGACGGAGCCAGCCAGCTGCTGCCTGCACTTTACCAGCAGGTGTCGACAAGCCACTACCATGATATCACCAGTGGCCGCGCCGGCCGGAACCGCGCCGGGACGGGCTACGACCTGGTGACCGGCCTGGGTAGCCCGCTCGCTCAGCTCGTGGTGCAGGACCTGATCAACGCCTGACATCGACTCGGCGCGCCGGCCGATTCGACCCCGAGACGGGTGGAGTTGGTCGGCGCGAACAACCGGCCCGGCCCGTCGTTCGATCGCTGGGAAGCTCGTCCGAGATGGGGGCGGTGCGCTCGCGGTGCGCGATTTCTCCGGCAGGTCGATCGTCGGAAACGGAGAGAATGTCTCCTTTTGCGGCGAGACGGAGGAGTTCGTTCGGCGCGCCGTGCGGGCCGATGATGACCGGGTGCATGCCAGTGGTTGCCCGCTGTCGACGGAGTTCGTTCGTGCGATCGGGAACAGAGGGCGAGACAACGGCTGGAGCATCGGTTCGAGGGGTACACGGTGCGCCATGGACGCAAGGCCGGTGCGCGGTTGGTGCGCGTTTTCCTCGCGAGGCGGTTTGACGGAACGGCCCTGTGCCCAGACGTTTATGTCAAGGGAGGGGAGTTCGTTTGGCGCGCGGTGCGCGCGTGATTCGTCGGAGAAACATCGCCGAGTTCCGGCGGACCTGGAAGCGATTCCGGGTAGGTTGTGGTTCGGGGCGGAATCCGTCGGGAGCCTTCGCGTCGCACGCGGATTGGAACGCTCGGCGGGCGTCGGCAGGCACTGGACGGTGCCCGAGGTCGCGCTCAGAACGGGCCCTGTGCGCGGTTGGTGCGCGTTTTTCTCGACGGATCGATTGCCGTAACATATTTCTTGGAAAATTCTTGCGAAGATCGGGAGGAGTTCGTTCGGCGCGCCGTGCGCGTGATCTTCCCGACGACCCGGACGCGACGTTTCGTCATCGACGGTCCCGCGAGATCGAACGTCTCGCGAGCCTCGGGGAGGGCGCGCGGACCGACCTGGGACCGTCGGTCCGGAGGGTTCCGATTGTCGCGTCGATCGCAGGGTATGCATGCTTGTTTGGACTTGAGCGTTGGGTTCGTTTTGTCAAATGGCTTCGGGCACTCGTGTGAGAACTCTGCTCTTTCGAACTCCGGATTCATTCGGGGAGCGGGACGAGGTCGCCGCCTGATGTTCGGGTTGCATGCACGCTCGACATCGTGCGTGCACCCACTCTTCGAGCGAATCGGCCGAGCGAAGCGATTGGCTCGGGCGTCTTGCCGAGGTCGGGACCTGGAGGCGGGACGACGGTCGCCCGTCTCTCTACCTGAAATCATCGAGGAAACGGGTCCAGAGTATCGGGTTGATTGGCGATTTTTTTGGCGGGGCGATGGGTGGGGCGAGTTCGTGAAAAGGCATCGCGGGGACGGAGTATGGATGGGCGTCCTCTCGATCCCAGGATTCGAGTCAGGGTCTGGCTGCGGGAGCGTCGAGCCGTTTCTGGGGCGTCGTCGCGACTCGGAGCGATGGTGGACAAGCCACCCGTGCCGCCCGACACCCGTCCGGTTCGATGAGCGGGGGGGTGAAGACGGAGCCTTGGCCACTGCCTCGCTCCTCGACTCTCCTCGCTCCTCGACTCGGCTGATGGTTCAAGAGGGTGGCTCGGGGAGAAGTTTGGGGAGGAGGGTTCCGGCGGGGCCGTAGAGGCCGATGTCGACGGAGTCGCTGGCGGGGGTGGGTTCGAGGTTGATCTCGATGACGAACTGAGGGTGGTTGGCGAGGCGGGCGGTGTGGGTGAGGCTGGCGGCGGGGTAGACGAGGGCGCTGGTGCCGACGATCAGGAGGAGGTCGGCGTCGAGCACGGCGCGTTCGGCGGCCTGCCAGGCGAGGGCGGGGAGGGCCTCGCCGAACCAGACGACGGCGGGGCGGAGCAGGCCGCCGCAGGCGTCGCACGAGGGCAGGGGGGGTAGAGGTTCGGTGCCTCGGTCGGTGGTGCGTTCGCAACGGGTGCAACGGACCTCGGCGAGGTTCCCGTGCAGCTCGATGACGGCGGGGCTGCCGGCGCGTTGATGGAGGCGGTCGACGTTCTGGGTGATGAGCGAGAGGCGAGGAACGCGTCTAGCAAGCTCGGCGAGGGCGAGGTGGGCGGGGTTGGGCTCAGCCTGGGCGACGAGTCCTCGACGCCAGTTGTAGAACTCCCAGACAAGTTGCGGGTCGGCGGCGAATGCCTCGGGAGTGGCCAGGGACATCGGGTCGCGGCCTCGCCAGAGTCCGCCGGCGCCCCGGAAGGTGGGAAGGCCGCTCTCGGCCGAAACGCCCGCACCGGTCAGCACGGCGACGTGTCGGGCCTGGTGGATGGCGTCCCGGGCACGTTCGATGTCAGTCATGGGGCCGGGTCGAGGACGGGCAGGATGCGAGACACCCCGCAGGTTCGAACACGATCAGAGCGGCGGCAGGCGATGGGTCGTGGTGGCGGATTTTTGCCGGATCGACCGGCGAACCTGAGCGATCTTCAGAGTTCGGGCAAGACGCCTCGCTTGACGGCTCGGGCGATGAAGAAGCCGCCGGTGCCGACGACGAGGAAGGGCATGCCCATCATGAACAGGATGCTATAGAAGTAGCCGTTGGTGACGCGCTGCGCTTCCTCGGGGCTTTGCGAGGCGACGGCTTCCTTGCAGTTGGGGCAGGCCGACGCCTTGTCGGCGGGCAAGAGGACGAGCAGAAGGGCCAGGCCGAGGGCGAGAATTGTGGCTTTCATGGTTTCCTCCGCTTTCGCCACGCCACCACGATCACCGGGACGAGGAAGATCGGGAAGAAGTAAAGATAGTAGTCCGACCACACGAGGAGATCGACCTTCTACGGTTTGGAAATCGACCTAAACGTTCGAAGAGACCAGCTCGGCGGCGGCCGAGAAATCCATCTGGTAAAGCATCCAGTAGACGACGACGCCGGTGATCGACACGTAGAGCCAGATCGGAAACGTGACTCGGGCGATCTTCGCGTGCGAGGCGAACCGCTTCCGGATCGCGTGGGTGAGGGTGATCGCCACCAGGGGGACAACCGCCACGGCCAGGACCGTGTGCGAGAGCAGGACCGTGAAGTAGAGGATGCGGACCGGCCGGCCGACGCCCTGGAAGGGAACACTCCCCTTTACCACCAGGAAATGATAGACGAGATACGAAGTCAAGAACAGAGCCGAGACGACCAGGGCGGTCGACATGCAGACAATGTGGGGCTTGACCTTGCCCGCGCGAATGAGTGCCAGGCCCAGCAGCAAGAGCAAGGCGCACGAGCCGTTCAGCGCGGCGTTGATCGAAGGAAGGCGGTGTCCCCAGACGTTATCGAGCGAACGGGCCTTCTCGGCCAGTCGGGCGACGGCCTTGGGGTCGTTGGCGTCGAAGTAGCCGACGACTTGGTTCCCGCGGTCGACCAGGGCGATTCGGGCGCTGTGGGAAACCTCTTCCGCGCCGGCCTTGCGGTCGGCCTCGGTCGATTCGGAGACGGGAACCTTGAACTGGTCGAGGATCAAGGAGTAAACGGATTCCTTGGGACCGGTGAGGAACCACCAGCGGTCGGGGTCGGCGCCGAAGCCCTTGGCGTAGTTGGTGAGGACCTCGGGCGTGTCATGCTCGGGATCGACGGAGATGCTGACGAGCTGGACGCCCGTGTCGGCGAGTTTCGCCTGCAAGCCCTTCATGACGGCCGTGATGCGAGGGCAGGACGAGGGGCATCGCGTGAAGATGAAGGCCGAGAGCCAGACGCGATCGGCGAGGTCGGCTTGTGTGATGTCGCGGCCCGATCGTTCCTTGAGCTGGAAGGTGCCCAGTGGGAGGGGTTGCGCCTGAAGAGCCTCGGCCGCCGAGGCGACGGGTTGCGCCGGGCGTGGACTGACGAACGCGACGCAGAGCGCGGCCGAAACCGCGACGGTCAACGAGACGATCCAGGAACCAAGACGGTAGGACGCGTTCACGGGACTGGTGATGGGCTCAATGGAACTCGAGGGGTGGGACCCGGGAGGTCGCACACCCCCGTCGTTGGATCGGGCGGAAGATCGGGGTGGTTGGCTCCGCTCAGCCTCGGAGGGCGTCGGCCGGTCCGGGGATCAGCGGGGCGGAGTAGGCTTCTTCCTCGAGGTTCGGGTCACCGGAGGCGTGCATGCCGATGTCGGGGAAGAGGGCGATGATGAGAATCGCGGCCAGGATGCCGGCCGGGACGATCATGAAGTAAACCCACTTGCCCTCGAACTTCAGGTGCATGAAGTAGTAGCCGACGAGTCCGGCCTTGATCGTGGCTAGGGCCATGAGGCCGAGCACGAGCATGGCGAAACCGACCGGAATGTACTGGGTGTCGACCGCCTTGGCGTAGAGGTATTCCAGAACGGTGAAGACGAGCAAGGCGCCCCAGACCTTGAGGTAGGGGGCATGCGCCTCGATCTCTTGTTCCTGCTCGTAGGTCAGGTTATGCGGTTCCATGGACCGGCTCTCCGGATCGGATTGGTTCAGATCAGGTCAGATCAGATCAGGTAGACGACCGTGAACAGGATGATCCAGACCAGGTCGACGAAGTGCCAGTAGAGGCCGGCGAGCTCGACCGGGCTGTGATTGTGCTGGGTGAACTTGCCCATCAGGGCACCGATGAGGATGCAGGTCAGGAGGATGACCCCGCCCGCGACGTGGGCACCGTGGAAGCCAGTCATGGTGAAGAAGCAGGAGCCGAAGAGGCTTGCGGCGGGCCGGAAGTGGTGCGTGGCGCTGATGCCGGGCGGGTAATGGTGGCCGAACATCAGCTCGTAATATTCAAAAACCTGGATTCCAAGGAATGTCGAGCCGATCAGGACCGTGGCGGCCAGGTAGCCGATCATCTTCTGCTTGTTTCCGTCCTGGATGGCCGAGAGGGCCAGGACCATGGTGACGGACGAGCAGATGAGGATGAAGGTATTGACGGCAGTCAGGTCGATGCTGAGGGGGTTGGTCAGTTGGTCGTAGGGTTTGGGCCAGTTGTAGGTTTTGAGCCCTTCGATCTCGGCGGTGGCGCCGGCCGATTCCAGTTCCTTGAGCAGGGCCTCGGCCTTGTCGGGCTCGAAGGGGGTGAGCAGCGCGTGGGGGGCCATGTGGAGGATCTGCTCGGCTTCCGCCTCGGAGAGGTTCTTGGCCTTGCGAACGATCTCGGTGACCCGTTCGTGGTTCGGGCCCACGGACTGAATGAGCACGCCCTTATGGTCTTCGAGCCGCGAGAGGTCGGTGGCCGGGGGGAACAGGTTGCTGTAGGCGGTCGGCGGGCTGCCTGACCGGAGAACGATGTAGGAGCCGATCAGGCCGGTGAAGAACATGATCTCGGTGGCCAGGAACAGCCACATGGCCACTTTTCCGGGCGTGACCGGCGCAGCATGGAGGGTCGCCCGGCGTTGCGGCGGAGACTCGACTGGGGTCGCGGCGGGAGCATGGGCCATCTTGGATCCACCTTCAGTTGAGCGGAAGGACTCGCGTTCCGAGGAACGATCAGCGTCCGGGGTCATGGGTCCGTCGAAGCGTCGAGTATCCCTCGTCGGCGTGGGCCACGGCCTGGGCTCAGGCCGGCATCGGGTTCAACAGGAGCAGCAAGAGGACAATGGGGAGATAGAAAAACGAGGCCCGGAGCAGGGTCCGGGCGGTCTGGTCGCAGACATCGAACCAGAACCGGGCGGCCGTGGCCAGGTAATACAGACCTAGCATTAGCGCTCCGGCGAAGTAGAGGTTCCCGGCGAGGCCCACCACAGCGGGCAGCAGTCCCGCGGGAACGAGGATCAAGGCGTACCATGTCGCTTGCCGGCCTGTGATGGCCCCCTTCGGGTCGACGGTGGGCAGCATTTTGTGGCCGGCTCGGGCGTAGTCGTCGCGATGAATCCAGGCGATCGCCAGGAAGTGGGGGAATTGCCAGAGGAAGACGATGAGGAACAGGGCCCAGGCTTCGATACCAAGCCGCCCGGTGGCCGCGACCCAGCCGATGACCGGCGGCAATGCCCCAGGCACGGCGCCGATGGCGGTATTCAGGGTCGTCCGCGCCTTCAGAGGGGTGTACACCGCCACATAGAGCAGGAACGTGGCCACGGCGACGGCTGCGGCCAGTTCGTTGGCGGCCAGGGCGAGCACGACCACTCCGACGACGGTGAGCACCGAGGCGAACAGGCCCGCCGGAACCGGTGCGAGCCGTCCCGTGGGCAAGGGTCGAGACGCGGTTCGCCGCATCCGGGCGTCTCTCGAACGTTCGAGCACCTGGTTCCAGGCGCTCGCGCCGCCGGCCACGAGGCCCGTGCCAAGCAGAGTGAGCAGTAAGGTCGCCGGATGCGAGCTGCCCCGCGCGCCCAGGACGAAGCCGACCACGACCGTCAGCAGGACCATGAGGATGATGCGAGGCTTGGTCAGGGTGACGTATGAGGCCAGCTTGCCTTCGTCTCGGCTCCGAGCGCCGGAGTGAGCGTCTCCTTCGAAGCTGGGGCGAGGCTCGGCGAGCCCCGGAGGGGCGATCGACAGGGCGGATTTCATGCTCATGCGACCGCCTCCAGATCACGGTGGGAGGGGACGAGAGGTGGCGCGTCGGGTTCGGCCGAGCCGCGAGGCAACGAACGAAGCTGGCGGAAGGCGCGAAGGGTCAGAACGACCGAGGCGGCCAGCAGCAAGGCCCCCACCCCTTGGTGGCCAACCCGGAGGAGGGCCTGGCCGAGGGAGACCTCTCGCGGGATGCCATCGAAGGGCCGGAGCACCCACCACGCCGCGACGCCAAGGACGATCTGGAGCGTGGCGGCCAGGGCCATCGCCCGGGCCGAGGGGATCAACGCGGGAAGCGAGTCTCGATGGCGCTCGATGCGCCAGGCGAGCCAGGCGACATGCCCCCAAACCGCCGTCGCCAGCACGGCGTGAACGAGAACGGCCGACACGCTTCCGAAGTGGCGAACATACGCGCCGGCGATGATCTGGAGGAAGATCAGGAAGAGGGTCACGAGCGATCGGCGTCTCAGGTGCTGCGTGTCGGCGTGCGACGAGTGAACCGAGAGCCAGCCCCGACCGGTCAGCACGACGAGCGCCACCATGAGCGCGAAAAAGGCCTCCGCGAAGCAACCGTGGAAGAAGGCCAGGTTGGTCGAGTTGTGCCGCACGCGATAGCCGCCGAGGAAACCCTGGAAAATGACCGCCGCCAGGGCCACGCCTCCGAGGACCTTCATCCATCGCCTGGGCTCGACGAGGGCGAACCAGACGGCCAGGATGATGCAGGCCAGGCCCACCATCGAGCCATAGAGCCGGTGTCCGTGCTCGACGAACACGGCCCAGGAGGCCTGCCAGATGTTGAACAGAAACATGTTCACGCCAAAGGTCGTCGGCCAGTCGTAAACGGCCATGCCGAAGCGATAGACCGAGACCGTTCCGCCGACCAGGAGCAATGGCCAGGTCAGCAGGGCGGCGAGCAGGGCCACCCAGTGCGGTCCTGGCCGGTAGACCGGCGACTCGTCGGAAGTTCGTGTCGAGCGATGGGAGCTAGAATTCATTCGGGATCGTTTGGGAAGAACAGGGGACAGACTTCGAGCTGGCGGGGCGGAGCCGCCATGGATCGAGAATCTGTCACCTGTGGAGGAACAGCGGACATCGGAATTTCGAGCCTCGCTCAGGCCATGACCGGATCCAGCGGGCCAGCCGAAGCCGGGCGAGGCTCGGTCTGCGGCAGGTAGTCCGACTCGACGCCGGGAACGCTGTACTCGTAGGCGGCGTGATAGACGGTCGGGATCGTCGCGAAGTTGTAGTGCGGGGGCGGCGAGGTTGTGGCCCATTCCAGCGTGTTGGCGTGCCAGGGGTTCTCGGTCGCCTTGGGGCCAGCGACGAGGCTGTAGAAGAAGTTGACCGCGAAGAGGATCTGGGTCAGACCCAAGCCGAAGGCGCACCAGGTCATGAACTCGTTCATGAAGTGGATGCCCGAGACGTCGAGGAAGTTGTAGACGTAGGGATCGGCGATCCGGCGAGGGTGGCCGTGCATGCCGATGATGTGCATCAGGAAGAACGTGCCGTTGAAGAAGAGGAAGGTCAGCACGAAATGGATCTTCCCGAGGGTCTCATTCATCATCCGGCCGAACATCTTCGGGAACCAGTAGAAGATGGCCGCGAAGATGCCGAACGTACTGCCGCCGAAGAGCACGTAGTGGATGTGGCCGACGATGAAGTACGTGTCGTGAATGTGCATGTCAACGGGTGTCGCCGCCATGAAGACGCCCGACAACCCGCCGATGATGAACATGGCCACGAAGGCGACGGCGTTGAGCATGGCCGACGTGAAGTGGAGCGAGCCGCCCCACATCGTGGCGATCCAGTTGAAGACCTTGATGGCGCTGGGCAAGGCGATCATCATCGTCGAGAGCATGAACGTGGCCCCCAGGGCCGGGTTCATGCCCGACTGGAACATGTGGTGGCCCCAGACGATGAAGCCCAGAAAGGCGATACCGGCGATGGCGAACACCATCGGCTTGTAGCCGAAGAGCGGCTTACGGCTGAAGGTGCTGATGACGTCGGAGACGACGCCCATGGCCGGCAGGATCATGATGTAGACGGCCGGGTGGGAATAGAACCAGAACAGGTGCTGCCACAGGAGCGTCTGGCCGCCGCCGACCGGGCCGGGGGAGTTCGCCACCGACCAGGCGACCGGCGTGAAGAAGTTCGAGCCGATGGTCCGGTCGAGAAGCTGCATCACCAGGGCCGAGGTCAGGACGGGCAAGGCGAACGCCTGAAGAATCGCCGTGATGAACATCGCCCAGACGGTCATCGGCATGCGGAACATCTTCATGCCCGGAGCGCGGAGCATGATGATCGTGGTGATGTAGTTGATCGACCCCATCAGCGAGGACACGCCGGCAAAGAGCAGGGCGATCAGCCAGAGGGTCTGGCCGTTCATCGAACCGGGCGTGGCCCAGCGGAAGAGGGCCAGAAGCGGATAGCTGGTCCAACCGGCTTCCGCGGCGCCTCCCTCGACGGTGAACGACAGCAGCATGATGATGAACGCCGGCCACATGAACCAGTAGGAGAACATGTTCAGCTTCGGGAACGCCATGTCCCGCGCGCCGATCATCAACGGGATCAGGAAGTTGCCGAAGGCGCCCGTCAGGAGCGGGATGATCACGAAGAAGATCATCACCGTGCCGTGCATGGTGAAGAGCTTGTTGTAGTATTCGGGTGGCATCTTGCCGCCGGTCTGCCACTGGCTCTCCATCAGGTCGCTGAGAACCGGCATGTGGGTCCAGGGCCAGGCCAGTTGCCAGCGAATGGCCATCGCCAGCAGGCCGCCGAGGATGAAGAAGATCAGCCCCGAAAAGAGGAACTGGATGCCGATGATTTTATGGTCGGTCGAGAAGACGTAGCGCGTCAGGAAGTTGGACGGAGCCGGATGGATATGATCGTCGTGTCCGTGCCCGCCATGAGCCCCGTGTTCCTGAGACGAGGCGTGTGCCTGACCCTGTCCGTCGGAACCGTTGGTGGGGTGATTGTCGGTGTTCATGGTTGATCACTTCTCCCCCTGGTTGGCGGCGACCGTCGTCGGGAGTTGCGAGCGGTTCTGCTCGATGAGGGCCTGTTTCATCCACTCGTCAAATTCGGCCTGGGTGTTGTAGACGGTCACGGTGCCTCGCATCTTGTAATGGCCCCAGCCGCAGAGTTCGGCGCAGACCAGGTCGTACGGCTTGCCGGGCGCGGTGGCCTCGTCGGCGTCGAACCAGACCGGGATCGTCAGGCCGGGGACGGCGTCTTGCTTGATCCGGAACTGAGGTAGAAAGAACGAGTGCAGGACGTCGCGGGTTTTGAGATTGATGACGATCGGCATATCCTTGACGAACCGAAGGTCATTGACGGTGTGCAGGTCGTCCTCGGTGCCGATGCGGCCATCGGGGCCCGGGTAGCGGATCATCCACTGGAACTGTCGGGCCGTGATCTCGGCCAGGGGCTGAACCTTGGGCTGCGACGAGCGGAATTTGATCGCCGTCCAGGTGCCCATCTGATAGAGGGCGATGAAGACCAGGATGGCCGCCGGGATGATGGTCCAGATGACTTCCAGCCGCTGACTCCCGTGGAAGTAGTCGGCACGACGGCCGGGCTGCGCCACGAAGCGCCAGGTGGCCCAGACCAGGGCGATCTGGGTTCCGATGAAGACGAGGCCGGTGATCCAGAGGATCAGGATGAAGAGGTGATCGACGTCGGCGCCCAGTTTGAGCGGCCCTCGCGTCGAGACGTTTTGGGGAAGCCACCATTCCGGATCGAACGGGGCGTACGTATAAACCCCGACGGCGAGGATGGCGGCCAGCAGGAAGAGCAGGCTCCAGTATCGCACGAAATCGCTCCCTTGATCGATCGGTCTGGGTGCGTGGCCGCCAGGCGGCTCGGTGTTCGCTCGTATCGAATCGGCGAGGGATCGGCTCGAACCGAATCCGCTCGTCGAGGACGGTCGGGATGGCCGGTTCGATCAACGATCGGACGATTCGGCCGGATTTCGCTGCGCCACCGCGGGGGCGCCGGCCACGGGCGGGGCGGGCACGGCGCCGTCGAGCAGGCCAGGCTCGTAAGGCAAGGCCAGGACGAAGTTGACGAGGTCCCAGACCTCTTCATCCGTCTGGAGCTGGCTGCCGAGGTGGGCGGGCATCGGCGTGCCATTGATTCCCTTGGCGATTCGCCAGTAGAGATCGATGGGCCGTCGCCCGCCCTTGTAGTAGCCGAGACGCAGGTTGGCGGGGCGGAGGGCGTCTCCCCACTCGTCTCCCCACTTCTTGTTGTTCTCCTCGGCGTACTTCTTGAGCTCGGCGATTCGTTCCTGATCTCGGCTGGAGTTCCCCTCGAAGACGGCCTTGTTGAAGGCCTCCTGCGAGACGAAGCTATCGCCGTCGCCTCGGGCTTGCAGGCCGTGGCAGCCGTAGCACTGAAGCCCCTTCTGTCCGAGGAAGAGGGCTTTGCCGCGGGCGATGCTCTCGGCGGTCGCCGGAACGCGAGGAACCTTCGGGTTGAGCACGGTCGACTCGGCGTTCTTCCAGCGATTGAAGACGACCTCGGTGGCCATCTGGACGTCCTCCTCGGGCAGGGCGTCCTTCGCTTCCTCGTCGGACATCTCGGCAACGAGGTAAACGAGCCCTCGCTCGACTTCACCTCGCATGCTGAGGAAGATCACATAGTCGATGACCTGCTCGATCTCGTCGCTGGTCAGCAGCGACTCGAAGGAGGGCATCGAGGTGTTGGGAATGCCCTCGCGGAGGGTGCGCTTGAGGTCCTCACGGGTCGGCTTGCTGTCGGGACCGCTACCGGTGGTGGAGGTGAACTTGAAGATCCCCATGCGGTAGTCGCGCGGGGGAGGCCAGAGGAACGGGGCCGTCGGGCCTCGTCCATCGCCGGAGGCGCCGTGGCAGTGCATGCAGTGCTGCCGATACAGCGAGTAACCCCCACGAAGCCGGTGCTGTACGGCCGTTCCGGGCTCGGGCCCCGGCACGCGGTAGACGAGCCGCTTGGGCGTCACGTTCTTCTCTTCACCGAGAACAACCTGGGCGGCGAGCCGGGCGCCGCCTTCGGGCAGGCCGGCTCCGACCGGGACACGCATCTGGTCCGGCGTGGGCCCGAACAGTCGCGAGGTCGTTTCGAGCACCTTGGCCCGGAGTTTGGGCTTGGCCTTGAGGGTCTCGGTCAGGTAGTCGCTTCGACTGTATCTCAGTGGGCTGGAGCCGGAGTCGCCACATCCAGTCAAGGCGATCGCCCCGGCGATCAGGGCCAGGCGAAACCGCGAAGTCACGCGCCAATCCTCCCCAACACGGGTCTAGTACCCGGAACACGTCGTCTGGGCACAAACGAACACGCCGCGTCGCCGTGGCGAATCGAAGCCAACGACGGCAGGGGGCCGCCGGGTTCGAGCTCGACCCCGGCTTCCCCTGAAACAGGGCGGAAGTCGTTTGAATGGTCGGGACAGTCATTGTGGGGGGAACAACCGACCCGGTCAACCCCTCGGATCGGTTCCCAGTTCTGTATCCTAGCGGGCGGTTTCCCGGGTCACAAGGGGCGGTGAGATTTCGTTCCTTTCGGTTTTTTCGAATTTTTTGACGGCGATGAAATCGTTGACAATCCTCCACGACGGCTCAACCGTTCCGGCAGCGCGGGCCGATCTGAAAGGACTGTGCGTACCTCCACACCGACAGGATCAGCGCCGGGTCGCGCGGTTCGGCCGACCCGGTCCCGGTTTGGCTATGACCAGCGATGGTGGGGCGAGGCCGCGCGCCCGGCTCCGGCGGAGATTTCCTACTGGAGCCTGACGCGTCGACCGTTGCCGAGCCTGGCGTTCGTGCTGCCATGGCTGGCATTGTATGAGGTTGGGGTGATCTGGCTCGGAGGCTCGGATGCGTCGGCGTTGCGCACGGGCGTCGACGCCTGGGTCCGGCATGGACTGGCCACAGTCGGTCTGACCGATCGCTGGCTTCCCCCGCTGGTGCTGGTGCTGGCCTTGCTGGGTTGGCAGGTCTTCGACCGTCGCCAATGGCGGTTCCGGCCGCGATGCCTGGTCGCCATGGCGATGGAGAGCCTGGTTCTGGCGGTGGCGTTGATTGGGTTGAGCCGGCTGGTGGATCTGGGGCTGGCGAGGTTGGAAGATCCGCATCGGGTGCTGTCGGCCCAAACGGCGATGGCTCCGATCCTGGGCTACGTGGGGGCGGGAGTTTACGAGGAAGCGATCTTCCGACTGGCCCTGGTGCCCCTGGCCTATGGCGTCTTCCGAGTTTTCCAGGCGCCGAAGGTGCTGGCCAGCACGTTGGCCGTAACGGGTTCGGCGCTCTTGTTCTCGATGGCGCATCACGCGGGGACTCCGGGCGAAGCGTTTACCTGGTACGCGTTCATTTTCCGATGGATGGCGGGAGTCTATTTCGCCTGGGTGTTCGTGGTCCGGGGCTTCGGCATCGCGGTTGGCACGCATGCGGCGTACGATATTCTGGTGGGCTGGCTCGACTGGCACTTGTGAGGTCCGCGCGTTCGCGGCCCAGGATTCGAATCCAGGCCCGACGAACCCCTGCCACGCGAGACGATCTTGCGAATCATCCACCTGTCCGACATCCACGTTTGGCGCATTCCGCTCAACCCGTTCCGCTTGTTCAGCAAGCGATCGGTCGGTCTGCTCGAGCTCCTCACGGGCCGGGCGAAGAAGTTTCGCCTCGAGCGGCTCGACGAGGTGGTGGCTCGTGTTCAGAAATTGAATCCTGATCATGTGCTGATTACTGGCGACCTGACAACGACCGCCTTGCCCGAGGAGTTTCGGGGTGCCCGGTCGGCCCTGGCCGGGTTGCTCGACGATCGGGACCGCGCGACGATAGTGCCGGGCAACCACGACCGCTACACGTCGCGCTCGGTGCGTCGTCGCAAATTCGAACGATTCTTTGGCGAGTTCGCCCCTTCGAAGACGTTTCCGTGGTTGCGGCGACTGAATGAGGAAACAGCCATTCTTGGGCTCGACCCGACCCGATCCCACCTGACGGCGAGCGGTTACCTCCCGCCCGAGCAACTGGAACGGGCCCGGTCTCTGGCGAAGGGGCGGCCGAGGCGGCTGATCGTCGCCTGCCATTACCCGCTGGCCGCACCGCCGCGATACGAGCGGCAACTGGCGTCCAAACGGTTGAAGAACGCAACGGATGTGGCGGCCTGGATTTCGGGCATTGGACCGCACCTGTTCTGTTGCGGCCATGTGCATGCGGCCTGGGCCTTCACGCCGCCGGGGTTACCGGGTCAGCTGTGCGTGAACGCGGGCGCGCCGCTGCTCCGTGACCCAACGGGCTTCAACCTGCCCGGATTCCTGGAGATTCTGCTCGAAGGGGATGATGTGACAATCATCCACCACGCCTGGAGCGGCCTGGACTGGCTGACTGTTCCGTTGTACGAGTCGGTTGGGTTTTTCTCCAGGCCGTCGGAATCGGCTGGGGAGATGGAGCCATCGCGACGGTTGTCGTGATGCACAACGATCGGTTCGACCTCCGGCAACGCGCAAACGAGACGCGATCAGGCGCCCCGGGAGGCGACGCGGAGCATGGCGCGGGCGCGGTCCAGAGCGCGGGCCTTGTCGAGCCGATCCGCGTCCGTCGTGGCAACGCGGGCGCGGGCCCGGGCGAGTTCCTGCTCGGCGGTTGCGGTATCGATTCGGTGCGAGGGCAAGGCCTGGCTGGTTAGGACGGTGACCACGTCGTCTCGGACCTGGACGAATCCGCCGTCGATGAAGTAGCGCCGGGTGAGGGTCGAGAGTGTGGTTCGCAGCTCGCCGAATCCGAGCCGGCCGATTAACGGGGCCCGGCCGTGGAGCACGCCGAGCTCACCGTCGAAGAGAGGTAAGGCGACGAAATCGACGATCTCGTCGATGACG
>CAZRGV010000020.1:57497-60856 GCA_964599655.1 uncultured Isosphaeraceae bacterium
GGTTTGCCGGAGGCTGCTTTCTTGCCGGCGGTGCTGTCCTGGATGTCGGCCGTCGCCATCGCCGTCTCACCTCATCAATGGTCTGGCTTGGGGAGGAAACGCGAAACTGGGTTGGGGAGGCGGGAGCCATGGCGTCCCTGCCTCCCTCGCGATTTGTCTGGCGTGGAAGGGCTCAACGGGCCATCTTCTTGGCCTGCTCCTCGGCTTCCTCGACGGCGCCGACGTAACGGAAGGCGCTGACGGGCAGGTGGTCCCACTTGCCGTCGCAGATTTCCTTGAACGACCGAATCGTGTCGGCGAGCGGGGTGTACTTGCCTTCCTTGCCGGTGAAGACCTCGGCGACCAGGAACGGCTGCGAGAGGAAGACCTCGATGCGGCGGGCCCGTTCGACCAGCAGCTTGTCGTCTTCGGAGAGTTCGTCGATGCCGAGAATGGCGATGATGTCTCGCAGTTCGCGGTATCGCTGAAGGATCGACTGCACGCGGCGGGCGACCTCGTAGTGTTCCTGGCCGACGTACTGGGCATCAAGGATGCGCGACGACGAGCCGAGCGGGTCGACGGCCGGGTAAATCCCTTTCTCCGAGATGGAGCGGGAGAGCACGATGAAGGCGTCGAGGAAGCCGAAGGTGGTTGCCGGAGCCGGGTCGGTCAGGTCGTCGGCCGGAACGTAGACGGCCTGCACCGAGGTGATGGCTCCGCTCTTCGTCGAGGTGATCCGCTCTTGAAGGGCTCCCATCTCGGTGGCGAGCGTGGGTTGATAGCCGACGTTCGAGGGCATGCGGCCCAGCAGGGCCGACACTTCGGAACCCGCCTGGCTGAAGCGGAAGATGTTGTCGATGAACAGCAAGGTGTCGGCGCCGGTCGAATCGCGGAACCACTCGGCGTTCGTCAAGGCCGAGAGGGCCACTCGCAAGCGGGCGCCGGGGGGCTCGTTCATCTGACCGAAGAACATGACCGTGCTGTCGATAACCGATTTGCCGGACGAACCAACCTTGGTTTCCTGCATTTCGAGCCAGAGGTCGTTGCCTTCCCGGGTTCGTTCGCCGACGCCGGCGAAGACCGAGAAGCCGCTGTGGACCTTGGCGATGCGGGCGATCAGCTCGGTGAGAATGACGGTCTTGCCCAGCCCCGCGCCGCCGAAGAGGCCGATCTTGCCGCCCCGGACGAACGGGGTGAGCAGATCGACGACCTTGATGCCCGTTTCGAAGACTTCGGTCTTGGGTGAGAGGTTCTCGAACGAGGGGGGCTCGCGGTGGATCGGCCAGGTTTCGCTGGTGTGGACATCGCCTCGGCCGTCGATTGGCTGACCGAGCAGGTTGAAGACGCGGCCGAGGGTTTCCTTGCCGACGGGCACGCTGACGGGGGCGCCGGTATCCACGACCGGCACGCCACGCACCAGGCCGTCGGTCGAGCCGAGGGCGACGCAGCGCACCCGGTTGCCTCCGAGGTGCTGCTGAACCTCGCCGGTCAGCTGAACTTTCACCCCCTTTTCCTCGGTGTCGACGATCAGGGCGTTGTAAATCTCGGGAAGGTGCCCCTCCTCGAACTCGACGTCGAAGGTCGAGCCGATCACCTGGGCGATCCGTCCGGTCGCGGTGGCGGTGGCCATCTGGGGGGTTTCCTTGTTCAATTCACCATGGGAAAGGAATCGGGGGTCTTCTCAATTGCCAGAGTACCGCCAACGCCTCTTGAAGATCAAATCGATCGGCGTGTTCAACGAGCCCGCGAGGGCCATCGTGCTGGGGTAACGGTTCTGGCGTAGGATTTACGACACAAGGGTAACAAAGGTTCAGCCTTGAGCCGCGGCGCCGCCGATGATCTCGGCCAGCTCGCGGGTGATCTGCGACTGTCGGGCCCGGTTGTACTGCCGGGTCAGTTTCCGGATCATGTCGTCGGCGTTCTCGGTGGCTCCCTTCATGGCGACCATCCGGGCGATCTGCTCGCTGACGGCGGCGTCGAGGAAGCACTTGAAGAGCCGGACCTTGAACGAGACCGGAACGATTTCCTCGAGAATGCTCCGGGCATCGGGCAAGAACTCGTAGGGGACGCGCTCACCACGCTTCGACGGAGCGGCTGCGGTTGGCCCGCCGGCGGTCGGCTTGGCGGAACGTGAGGTGCCGACCTGGCCCATCTGGTCGGTCGTCATCGGCAGGAGGGTTTCCAGCACGGCATCTTGTTTGGCCGAGCTGACGAACCGGGTATAGGCCACGTCGACCCGGTCGATCTCTCCCTTGACGTAGAGCTCGATGTAGCGGTTGGCGATGGTCTCGATCTCGTGAAATTGAGGCCGGTCTTCAAAGTGGGTGAACGTGGCATCGGGCCGGATCTGCCGGAATCGAAAGAACGAGATGCCACGTTTGCCGGCCACTTCCAGGCGCACCGAGACGCCCTCGGTTTGCGAATCATGAAGGTTCCGCATGGCCAGGCGAAGAACGTTGCCGTTATAGCCGCCGGCCAGACCGCGGTTGCTGGTCAGGACCAGGAGAACCGATCGCTGGATCGGGTCGTGGACTTCGAGCAGCGGGTGTGAGACGCCGATGCCCGTTCCCCCGAGGTCGGCCACGATCTCGCTGATCTTGCGCGTGTACGCTTCGGCCTCGGTCGCGCGGGTGAGCGCTTTCCGGAACCGGGCGGTGGCGATCAGCTCCATCGTTCGGGTGATCTTGCGGATGTTCTGCACCGACTTGCGGCGCTTGACGATCGCTCGGGCCTTGGCCATCGTGGGGGCTCGACAGGTCTAGGGTTCGGGGAACGGGCACTCCGCGATCCGGGAGGGCCGGCGACGATTCGATGCCGTCGGCCCTCCGCCAAGGTTTCTCAAACACCAGCCGTGGCGGGCTCGGCCGAAGGCGATCGATAGCGTTGCTTGAATTCGCCCAGGGCGGCTTTCACGGCGCTGACGATCTCGTCGGTCATCTTCTTCGCCTGGTTCAACTGGTTCCAGAGTTCCGATTTCTGTTCGTGGATAAATCGAAGGAACTCCGACTCCCAGTGCTGAACGTCCTTGACCGGCACGTCGTCGAGGTAGCCTTCCGTGCCGGCAAAGAGGCTGAGAACCTGATCGATGACGTTCATCGGTTGATACTGGGGCTGCTTGAGGAGTTCGACCATGCGGTAGCCGCGATCGAGCTGGAGCTGGGTTGCCTTGTCGAGCTCGGTGCCGAGCTGAGCGAAGGCTTCCAGCTCGCGGAAGGCGGCGAGGTCGAGCCGCAGGCCACCGGCGACCTTCTTCATCGCCGGGATCTGGGCCTTGCCACCGACGCGGCTGACGCTGATGCCGACGTCGATCGCCGGCCGGACGCCCGCGAAGAAGAGGTCGGGTTGGAGGTAGATCTGGCCGTCGGTGATCGAGATCACGT
>CAZRGV010000021.1:0-15441 GCA_964599655.1 uncultured Isosphaeraceae bacterium
AGCAGGTCGAAGGCGAGCGACCGCTGCGTTTCGTTCCAGTCGCCGGCCGAGCGGACGGCGTCGAGCAGAAGCGTCCAGTTCTCGATGAGGATCTCACAACCTTGCGGCGTGCGCTGGAGGCGGCGAACGGTCCTCTGGGGCTTGCGAGGGAGGGCGTCGGCGGTCTCGGACGCCTCGTGTCGGCGGTCGTCGTCCCAGCAGATCTCGGCGCGGAGGCTCTTGACGACCCGGAGGGACAGTTCCAAATCCTGGCAGCGGTGGATCCGATGCGAGGCGGTGGCCACGCGCTGGACGAGGAAGTGCTCGACTTCGTCGCTCGGCTTGAGCCCGGCGACCCAGGTCTCAAGACAACGGGCCAGTTGCTTCGAATCCTCGGTAAGAACGGTGTTGGTCTGGTCGAGAACGGGTTCGGTTTCGATCACGTTTTCGATTTCGTGGGGTTTTTCTGTCGGATCGAGAATGGAAATCGTCATGGTTGAGGATCTCACGGTTTTCCACGTCGGGATGCCGGTTTCGCCGGACGCGGACGGCCGCCATGGCGATCCGCAACCGTCGCGTTTAAAAGTAAGATCGAAAGGTCGGGCTCAAACTATCGGGTTATTTTGGGAAAAAATGCCGATCCGCGAAAAAAAACGGCGCACGAGGGTTGGATTGTGCCGTTGGAATCGGCTGGAGGGGGGATGGGCTGATGGGACATCGGGTTCTGGCATCACGGAACGAGGCCGGAGAGGCAAGGCGCCTCGAATCACGATGGCCAGGCTCGGAGAGACGACCCGATTGAGGCGAGGGCGCGGCGCACCCTCGCCGATTTGAGACGACATTCAAGGACGCAGCCGTCGCTCGGCGCGCTCGGGGAGCGCGGACGAAATGGTCCGGAATTCGATTACCGTGGCCGTTGCGCGGTCGGCTTTTCGGCCTCGCTCGGTTTGCCCCAGGTGAGCCATTTGCCGGAAATGTCGCGGCCGGAGGCCAGGTCCTCAAGAACCTTGCGCGTCTCTGGCAGTCGGATGAGCTCTCGGAGCAGGCGCTCGGCCTCGCTGGGCTTGAGCGAGCCAGCGGCCGGGCCCAGGCCCTGATCGCGGGGAACGCCCCCCTTGCCGAACTCCTGCCAGCAGACGGTCGCCTCATGCGCCGCGGCGTTCTTCTTCGTCTGCTTATTCTTGAGGTGATTGCCATTGAGCCGCAAGCGGCCCGGTCCCTCGTACGTGACCACGATGAGATACGACTCACTCCGGCCCCCGAAGCCCAGGAAGCCCATGTGCGACTCCTCGTAGTTGGTGATAGTCTCTGCGAGGGGCAGGGAGACTCCTTCGTTCTCACACCCTCGGCAAGACATCATTGTAGCCCAATCGGGAGCCGCGAAACACAGAATTCGCGCGACAAACGGCCGAATTGTCCGATTCGTGGGAATCCGACCATCGCAACGGGGCGGCGCATGCCCGTTGATCCGGAAAGAAGGCGCGAGAGTGCCGGGGGTGAAGCCGACCTGGGGTTTCCGTTCGAGAGTAGGCGGATCGACAGAACTTAATGATGTTGCTTATGTTACGAACATAAAGGTATGAATGGAACATGAGGTAAAGTTTCTAAACTATGCTGGTTGTGTCGATCCTGACGCTTTGATTGTGTAGAAATCCGGGGAAGACGACCTGGATCTTGGATGATTCGTTGAGGAATCTTTATTCTGGTTTGAACCAATCTGGAGCGGGTTCGTGTCAAGGCGCGGCGGACTCCCGTTCGTGGTTTGCGTCGGGCGTGCGTGGTTGTGCGGCGAGCCTCGGATTCGATCGGCGGAATTCCCTCGCGCCTGTTTCGATGACGCGACGGAGCTTGATGCACGATGCGATGAACCGTGACGAGAGCCGGACGAGGCACAGTGGCGCTGGTTGTCGCGTTGGCGACAAAGTTGCAATTTAAGATTAATCTACAACTTAGTAAAAAAGAAATATGATGAAACTTATTAATTTATATTATTGCAAATGTTTGTGGTGTCGTCGTCGGATCGCGGCCAGGAGGGTCTGCTTGCTCAAGATCGCGCCTTTGGCGGATAACGTCGGGGCGCGTTCGTGGCGTTTTTGGGGCGACTTGACGAAGGAACGATCGCGGTGCGGCGCGCGGTCACACGTTTCGCGCGACGGCTTCGGTGGGCGTTTTGAACTTGAGAGGGTCACGGTTCGCATTCGCGACGGCTTCAACGGGCCTGGGGACCGGCTTCGGGCGATCGCGAGGGACGGACGCAGAGGAGGTAGTCGGCCCCGCCCGCCACGAGGTGCTGGACGAGGTTGTAGGCGATGATCGGGAGGAGGACTCGAGGGTGATCGGCCAGGGCCAGCGAGGCGAGGACCAGGCCGGTTCCATTGTTATTCATACCCAGGCCGAACATCAGGGCGATCCGGTCGGACGGGGTTCCGCGGAAGATTCGCGCGAGGAGCCAGCCGCCGCTGAAGGCGAGCACGCAGAGGCCGATCACGATGGCGAAGATCGCGATGAGGAAGTCGGGATCGGGGTGGGCGACCGCCTTCGGCAACGCGACCGAGGCGTTTGAGTAATTGAGCAGGATCAGGTTGATGGAATTGGCGAGCTTGAGCAGGGGCTTCGCGGCGCGGACTTTGGCCGGCCCCAGCGCGGCCTGACCGATCAACGCGAGGGCCGTGGGGGCGACGACACAAACGGTCAGGAAGATTCCGGTGCTGTGCGAGGCCAGCTCGTGCAGGTCCTCGGCGTAGTCGCCCCGCGTCATGAAGCCGACCGCGTGCAAGGCGACCGGCGTGGTGATCGGGCTGAGGAGGGTTGTGGCGAAAACGAGACTCAAGCTGAGCGCCAGGTTGCCGTTGGCGTTCTGCGACCAAGCGGCGGAGGAGCCGGCGATCGGCATCGAGGCAACGAGCGCCAGGCCAACCAGGATGTTCTGCACTTCGTCGGCGTTGTGCCAGAGGGTCATGGCGGCGGAGACGAGAAAGATGTACGCGATCGGCAGGGCGAGGTTCGCGGCAAGTCCTGCCAGCAGCAAACGGGGACGACCCGCGACGGATCGAAGCTCGTCGAGACGAACGCCCAGCCCGGCGTTGAAGAGCAAGACGCCGAGCATGAGCATCGGCAGGGTCAAGCGCGTCGATTCCCCGAGCAGGGCGATCGTTCCCAGCGAGAGGCTCCGGATCCAGAGTCCGGGCGCGGGGCAAACCGCGGCCAGGAGATACGACCCCAGCAGCCATGCCAGGAAGTACCTGTGGAACAGCTCCTGAAGCGCGTGCAGGGGGCTATGGGTTCGTTCCATGGTCCGGCTCGCTTTCCTTGATCGGATGGCCAACGGCTCGCGGGCCGTGGGATTCCTCGACGTGGATGCGCGGGTCCGCGACGTTCTGCTCGAACATTCTTCGGATCCGGGCCGGCAAGGCAACCGCGAACCTGGTGAGAACTTTTTAATCGAACGATCAGGCCAAGATTCAAACAATAAAAACAAATATAATATTAAAGATAAACAAATGCAAACTATACAATAACCATTGTTGTTTAAACCTACGCATTATGTGTATACATAATAATATTAAATGTGGTTTGAATCGAATTCGTTTCCGTCTTGTGGACGACGGGGAATTCAAGATAGGATGGGGTTTGACCTGCTCGCGAAGGGCGGTGTTGGCTGCCGATGGGGGCCCCTGTCGCGGATCTTTCCGTGGACGGGGGTCTTGTGTTTTCCAGGAGTTCGGAGCGAACGGACCCGGTTGGACGAGTTGGTTCACGGGGATTGGGGGTTGGAGGGGTTCGGGCGAGTTAGAAGCCGCCACGACGTCCGAGGTGGTGGTGGCGGGTCCGGGGGGATGCCGACCATGAATCGGGAGCGAGACCGGACGGGGAAGGGTGCTTGGCGGGGCGGGCCGTGGGATGGGGAGGGCGGTCGATGGGGGTTTGCCGTCCTGCTGGTGGGGGCGATGGTTGTTTGCGGGTCGTCGAGGGTCGAGGCCCTGGAGGACGATCGCCGGGTTGTACTGATCGAGGCGTTTTTGCGAGAGGATTCGGAGCAGTGCGAACGGGCCAGGGCGTACCTTTCGACGCTGGAACGGAAGCGAGCGGGCCTGCACATCGTCTGGCGCGATGTGGTGAAGAACGCGGCGGACCGGTCGCGGTTGAAGCGGCTTTGTGACTACTTCGGCGTGCCGAAGCCGGTAGTGCCCGCGATCTATGTGGGGCAGCAGTTGATCACCGGGTTTGAAGACGAGGCCCGCGCCGGTCGACAGATTGAGGATCTGTTGACGGTGCATGTGTTCATTCGCGATGGATGCCCGCGTTGCGCGAAGGCGAAGGCGTATCTATCGGATGTGTCGAGACGTTATCCGGGATTGCGCGTGCGAATGTACGAGGTGACTCGCGACGTCAACGCGCGGACCTGGATGGAGCAACTGACGCGATCGGCGGGGGTTCAGGCGGCGAGCCTGCCGGTCTTTTACCTGAGCGGACGCGTGGTCGTCGGGTACAACGACGAGGCGACGTCGGGTCAGATCGAGTCGTTGCTTCAGGCGGTTTCGGCGCCTTGGCAGTCGGTTCCTGCGAAGCCGCCGGCCTCGCGATCGGCCGAGGGATCGACCGCGTTGCGGCGATCTCGACACAACGGGATTCGTTTGGTTGCGTTCCAGGGCGAAACTGGAGGGGAGGTTCCGGCGGCCGAGCCTCGATCGGCGGCGGCTCCCGACGAGGGCGAGATTCCGGGCGAGGCGGAGTTGCCGGGCGAGGCGACGGAGCCAGGGCGAGTGTATCGGCCCCCCTCGGCGCTTCAGGCGGAGCGGGCTCCGCCGCCGGAGGAGATCACGGTGCCGGTGTTCGGGCGGTTGCGGGTCCGCGAACTCGGCTTGCCAGCGTTCACGTTTCTGATCGGCCTGGTGGACGGATTCAACCCCTGCGCGATGTGGGTGCTGGTTTTCCTGCTCACGGTGCTGGTGAACCTTCGGGATCGCTGGAAGATCGTGCTGATCGCGGGGACATTTGTGGCGGTCAGCGGGCTGGCCTACTTCGCGTTCATGGCAGCCTGGCTCAACGTGTTTTTATTGATCGGTTTCGCCCGGCCGGCCCAGGTGGTGCTGGGGTTGCTCGCGACCTTGATTGGGCTGGTGAACGTCAAGGATTTCTTCGCGTTCAAGAAGGGGATTTCGTTCTCGATTCCCGAGTCGGCGAAGCCGGGGATTTACGAACGGGTGCGCAAGATCGTCTCGGCCGAGAACCTGACGGCGGCCCTGACCGGTGCGGTCGTGCTGGCGGTGCTGGTGAACACGATCGAGCTGCTCTGCACGGCGGGATTGCCGGCGCTCTACACGCAGATCCTGGCCTATCAAAAATTTCCATTATGGAAAAACTATATATATTTGTGTATTTATATTATAGCATATATGTTTGATGACACATTGCTTTTGACGGCCGTGGTGGTCACGCTTTCGCGACGGCGATTGCAAGAGCGAGAGGGGCGTTGGCTCAAGCTGGTCAGTGGGCTGGTGATCCTGGCGTTGGGGCTCGTGATGCTGTTTCGGCCGGGCTGGCTGGTGTGACGGAGGGTTTGCGGGGCCGTCGCGCGTGAGGGGCGGAAAACGCGACGCCCGGCGGGTGTGGCGCCGGGCGTTGCGAGAGGCGGTTTGATCGACAGACTCAGACGTCGTCAGATCTTGCTGGGGACGACGAAGCCGGGGCGGTACTCTCGGGTGAGCATGCGGTCGGCCTCGGGGTCGTTGAGGAACGACTCGCTGGAGGGGTTGATCTGGAGTTTGCGGCCCAGGCGATAGGCGATGTTGCCGAGGTGGCAGTACGAGCTGGAGAGGTGGCCGTCGAGGATCGGCGCGTGGAGGATCTTCGGATCGCGGGCCTTGACGGCCTGGATGAAGTTGGCGAAGTGATCGCCGCCGCCGGTGCCGCCGGGGCCTTTCTCGAGCTTCGGGCCCATGAAGGTTTGCCAGGTTGTGTAGCTGGAGATGGCGAGGATGCCCTCGGTGCCGTAGAAGATGTCACCGATGCGGACACCGAGTTCGTCGTTGGTGGGGAGGCCGCGGACCTCGAACTGGAGGAGGCAGTCGTCGAACTCGAGGTTGACGGTTTGGGTGTTGGGGGTCTCGCCGTCGTCCTTGTAGCCGTAGCGGCCGCCGGCGGACTGCACGGCGCGGGGGAACTCGTTCTTGTTCAGGCCCCAGCGGGCGAGGTCCATCTGGTGGATGCCCTGGTTGCCGAGGTCGCCGTTGCCGGTGTTCCAGATCCAGTGCCAGTTGTAGTGGAGCTTATTGGCGTTGAAGGGGCGCTTTTCGGCGGGTCCGCACCAGAGGTCGTAGTCGAGGCCGGCCGGGACGGGGCCGTCGGGCTTGATGCCGATGGAGCCTCGGGGCTTGTAGCAGAGGCCCTTGGCCATGTAGACCTTGCCCAGCTTGCCCGAGTGGAGGAACGCGATGGCGTCCTGGATGCCCTTGTGGCTGCGGCACTGGGTCCCGGTCTGCACGATCTTGCCGAGTTTTTCGGCGGCCTGGACCATGCGGCGGCCTTCGGTGACGTTGTGGCAGACGGGCTTCTCGACGTAGACGTCTTTATCCGCCTGGCAGGCCCAGATGGTCGCCAGGGCGTGCCAGTGGTTGGGCGTGGCGATCGAGACGGCGTCGATCTCCTTGTCTTCGAGGAGTTTGCGAATGTCTTGATAATACTTGGGAGCCGAGCCGTTCTGCCGTTCGACGGTTTGCATCGGGCGAGCGATGACGTTCTTGTCGCAGTCGCAGAGGGCGACGACCTTGGCGTCCTTGACGTCTCCGAAGCCCCGGATGTGCTCCATGCCTCGGCCTCGAACGCCGATGACGGCGACGCGGACGACGTCGTTGGGTCCGGCCTTGGCGGCGCTGGGCTTTTTGTCGTCGTCCGCGGCGCGGGCCGAGGCGGCGGTGGCGGCCAGGCCGGCGGTGATCAAGGATTCCTGGAGGAACTGTCGACGGTCGATGGCTCGCATGTTCAGGGCCTCGCAAAAAGGGAAGGGCCAGGGGATCAACCACCTGGCCCCATCTCAGCCGAACATATGGGCCTCGTCAAGCATCCGTTCGTAAGATGACGTTTTCGCTCAATCCTGGATCCGCGAGGTCAGGGCCAGAATGCGGCCCGACGGTTCGTTGAGGAAAACCTCGCGGGTGCCGAAGATCGTCTCACGAACGGGCACCACCACCTCGACCCCTTCGAGTCGAGGCAGAAGGTCGTCGAGGTCGTCCACCTCGAGGTAATGCACCGACCAGGGCTGGTGCTGCTCCGTGTCGATGAGGCCCGGGGTGTCCTGCTCGACACTGTCGATCGTGCGGTACATCAACTCGACGCCGTTGCGACCGAGGACGACGAATTCGAGGTGGTCGGGGCCCTGAACCTGAAGCCGGACCTCGAAGCCGAGGCGCTCGACCCAGAATTCCAGGCAGGGCTCGATGCGATCGACCAGCAGCACGGAGGACATCCGGTGAAAGGTCGTCCGGGGGACGGACAAGGTTGCGGTTGCTGTCATCCTCTCATCCTTATGTGAGGGGGAATTTCGCCGGTAGGATGTCGGGTTGGGGATCAAACGACGCTCCGGGTCGGTCCGTTGGGAGTCTTGAGGGAATGAATCCTTGAGAACACGAACACTCCGCGGCAACGGCCAGGAACACTCCGGAACACACGAGGATGATACGCGAATCATACGCCGAGTGATGGAGAAATTCCTGTGAACAGGCCGTAACCTATGAACGAAACGCGAGTTGAGTTCTCCGACGCCGTTGCGGGCCGCACGGGAACGCCGCACGAATTGCACGAAAAGTCCTCAGTGTGTGCACGCACCTCTAGCAATCTCGGCCGAGTCCCTGGCGGTTTTGAAGGCTTCCTTCAGAGTCGACGTTCGACTCTCCGGATTCTTAGGTGACGGCGTGGGCGGCTCCCATTGGCATGTGACGAGGGCCACCCGTGGCACTGGCCGATCCCTGGCGGAAGGACTCCTCTGCCAGAGTCTTCGCTCACGACCCAAGGATCTTAACAACAACGTTGGTCAAAACCGGCGTGGGGAGGGATGTGGGAGATGCGTCGCATGTCGTTGTGAGTCTCTTGCTCGCGTTCGAATGGCGATGGGCCATCTCCGTCGTGGTTCGCGTCGGAGATGGCCCTGGATTGAGTGACGATCGTCGATCGGCGACGGCTCAGTTCTTCGAGCCGGTCAGTTCCTTGAGAAGGTTCTCGGCCTGGTAGATCGACTTGAGGGCCTCGACGATGCCTCGGGAGTCGACGGAGACGGCGCGTGCGAGCTTATCGTCGTAGCCGAAGTCGAGTACCAGGGAGTGAATGTTGCCGTCGAAGATGAGGCCGACGACGCGGCCCTCGCGATCGACGACGGGGCTTCCGGAGTTACCGCCGATGATGTCGGCCGTCGAGACGAAGTTCAGCGGCGTCTTGAGGTCGAGGTGACCGGAGCGCTTCGCCGTGAACCAGCTTTCGGGCAGCTTGTAAGGCTCTTCGTTGCCGTGGGCGGCGGCGTGCTCGAAGGCGCCGCCGATGGTCGTGTAAGGCGGAATGAACTTGCCGTCGAGCTCGTAGCCCTTGACGGTGCCGAAGGCGAGCCGGAGGGTGAAGGTCGCGTCCGGGTAGACCGAGTCTCCCTGGTCCTCGAAGAGGGCCTTGGCGATCCGGCCGTACTGCGACGATTCGACTCCATCGACCTCGTCTTCGCGAATCTTCCGGAGTCTTCGAGCGTCGGCGTCGACCGCCAGGGCCAGCTTGATCATGGGGTCGTCGGAGGCGGCGACGGCCTGGGTGCCTCCCTGAACGAGCTTGCGGCGCACCTCGACATCGGCCAGTTTGGAGCCTTCGACGAGCGAGTTGGCGACCTCGGCGGGGTCGCGGCCCCGAAGGACACGCTCGAGGATCGGGTCGTCAGGCGTCAGGTTCTTCCAGTAGGCGAGCGAGTGGGCGAGCTTGGCCTTCTCGAATTCGGGGTAAATGGGGGCGGAGGAGTAGAGGGCCAGCTCCAGGGAGCGTCGGGCCGAGTCGCGATACTCGCGGAGACGTTCCTCATTGGGTTTGGTGTCTTCCTCAACGAGTCGCACGATGGTGCGTGCGATCTGGAAGAGTTCGGAGTCGAAGGCGACTCCTCGCTCAATCAGGTTGTAGGGCTTGAGGATCTGGGCCGCGATCTTCTCGGCCTCGGCAATCCTATCCCAGGCGTCGCCGTAAGCCTTTTGGCGCTCGGGATTGGCGGCGATTCGCTTGCGAAGGGCGGCTTCCTGGTCGGCCTTGCGGCGCAGGAATTCCTCGTCCTTCAGGCCGGCGAGTCCGCCGGTTCGCGCCTTGAGGCTATTCTGAATGCCGAAGAGGTACTCCTTGGCTTGCCTGGCCTGCTCGGGGCCACGGGCCGAGTATTGCTGAAGGAACTGCTCGCGGTCCTTGAGAAAGTCGAGGATCCAGGGGAAGCCGGTGTCTCGGAGGTATTCGAGGTGGGCCAGCGTGTTGAGCCGGCTGGTGCGGCCGGGGTTGCCGATCACGAAGACGAGGTCGCCGTCCCGCGTGCCGTTGGGGCTCCAGGTCAGGTAATGCTCGATCTTGGCGGGCTTGCCGTTCTCGTAGGCGCGGAAGAAGCAGACGTCGAGGTCGTACCGGGGATACTCGAAGTTGTCGGGGTCGCCACCGAAGAAGGCGATGTCGAACTCGGGGGCGAAGACGAGCCGGACGTCGGTGTAAACCTTGTAGGTGTAAAGGTGGTACTGGCCTCCTTGATAGAGTTTGACGACGTCGCTGCGGAGGCCGGTCTTCTCCTGCGATTGCTTCTCGATGCGGGCCATGGCCTTGCGACGGGCGATCTCGGCGTCGGCGTCGCTGAGGCCGGGCTTGACTTCGGCGTTGACCTGACCGGTGACATCCTGGATGTCGACGAGCACGTTCAATTCGAGGTCGAGCGCCCTGACCTCCTCGTCGAGGGTTCGGGCGTGGAAGCCGGTCTTGTAGTAATCGCGTTCTGGTGTGCTAATCTTTTGAAGCGTGTCGGCGCCGACGTGGTGGTTGGTCATCACCAGGCCGTTGGGCGAGACGAACGAGCCCGATCCGCCGCTATTGAACCGGACGGCGGATTTCTGGATGTGCTCGATCCATGGCTTCGAGGGAGAAAAGCCGTACTTTTCCTTCAAGGTCTTGAGTGGCAGGTTGTTGAAGACCCACATTCCCTCATCGGCGATCACGTTGCCTCCGCAGAGAAAAGCGGCCAGAACGGCCAGTGAGCTGAGTCGACGTCGAATGATCATGAAGGTCTCTCCCAGATTGTCGAGCCGCAGAGCGCGGGTGGAACGAAGTGTGTTGCGCGAATCGGTGCGGTTCACGATGCCCGGTGTTGCGTGACGCCGCGAGGATGCTTGTTCGAAGGGGCACCTTCGGGGCGCTAGGAGGGTTCGATCGGGGCCCCGGCGACTTCTCCCTCGCGGGAGAGGTCGGGAGTCGGCCCTCCGATCTGTTCCGCGGGCGACGGTTTGCGCAGGCCGACCCAGAGCAGGGCGAGGATGAGGACGGAGAAGGCCGCGACCGAAGGCCAGTGCCGCTCCCGCCAAGCTCGGCGGAAGAACCGACGGCCCAGGTCGAGCGCGCTGCCGGCCTCGACCCGGGCGATGGCCTTGCCCGACTCATCCACGAGGTAGTCCCCTTCGATGTCGTTCCCTTCGGGCTTGGTGAGGTGCCAGAGTTTGAATTCCTTGCCATCGGGGCCCGGCTTTGTCTCCTCCAGCGTGGCGACATCGGCCCTGGAGACGGGGAGATCCTCGGTCGAGTAGTAATTGACCGTCGGGACCAGGACGGCGAGCAGAGCGATCAGGATGCCGGCGATCGAGCCGCCGGCGATCAGGCCACTGGACATGAGCACGGCGGGGCTGGAGTCGGATTCCTCGGGGGTCATCTTGCGGGATCGATCAACAACCGCGCGAACGAGGCCGCCGCAGAAGATCGGCACCGTGGTCGAGAGCGGCAGGTAAACACCGACCGCGAAGGCCAGGGCGGAGACGCCGGTCAGTTGCACCACGATGGCGAGAAACGCGCCGAGGACGACGAGCACCCAGGGGAGTTCCTTGGTCATGATACCGTCGATGATGACGGCGAAGAGGGCCGGCTGGGGCGGGTTGAACTTCTCGGCCTCGGAGCCGTCGGGGCGTCGGGTGACGATGCCGCCGATGCCGGGATCGACGCGGTACTTTGCCTGGCCGGAATCGGGATCGACGAGGTAACGACCGGGTTTCGCCTCGGCGGTGGCCTTCGAGACCCACCAGACCTTATAGGACTTGCCGTCGGGGCCGGTTTCCGACGTGGTCAGGTCGGCGACAGGGGCCTTGACGGTTGGCAAGTATTGAGGGTCGGGCGTGACGTCGGTGTAGACGCTGTTGAGGAGCAGGAGCGTGAAGCCGATGAAGACGGCCGAGCTGATGGCTCCGGCCAGGATGGCGAGCTGCTGGGCCCTGGGCGTGGCGCCGACGAGGTGGCCGGTCTTGAGGTCTTGCGAGGTCGTGCCGCCGTTGGACGAGGCGATGCAAACGATGGCGGCGATCGAGAGGGCCGCGACGCGGTATTGCTCGCCAATCCAGCCCAGAATGACGAAGATCAAGCAGGTCAGCAGCAAGGTGGCAATCGTCATGCCCGAGATCGGGTTGCTGGATGAGCCGATTTCGCCGGTCAGTCGAGAGCTGACCGTGACGAACAGGAAACCGAACAGGAGAATCATGCCCGCGCCGACGATCCGGCCGGCGAGATTCGTGGGGATCAAGTGCGAGCTGGCGATGGCCGCAACGAGTGCGAGCGACCCGACCCCAACGACCCAGAAGGGTAGATCCCGGCTGGTGCGACCAGCCTCTTCGCCGGCGGTCTTGCCAATTCCGTTGCCGGAGCGGAGGTCGCGAAGGCCGCCGGTGATGCCGGCGAGAATCAAGGGCAAGGCGCGGATCATGCTGATGATGCCGCCCGCAGCGACGGCTCCGGCGCCGATGTAACGGACGTAACTCGAATAAATCTGCCCGGTGCTCATCCGAGAGACCGGCACCGTGCCTGGGGCGAGCGGCTGGGGTGAGAGGCTTCCAAAGTAGGCGATGGCGGGTGTCAGCACGAGGGCCGCGAGAATGCCGCCGCCGACCATGATCGAGGCGGTCCTCGTGCCGATGATGTAACCGACTCCGAGCAGGGCCGGCGAGACTTCACCAGTAAAGACGGCCTTCTCGTATCCCTTGATGCCGGTGATGGCGTGTTCGGGCTCCTTGGGCCAGAGGCGGAAGGCTTCCATCAAGGTTTGATAGACGAACGCGAGACCGAAGCCGGTGAAGACGGTCTTGGCGCTCGATCCGCCCTGCTCGCCGACGATGAGGATCTTGGCGCAGGCGGTTCCCTCGGGGTAGGGGAGCGTGCCGTGCTGCTTGACGATGAAGGCGCGTCGCAAGGGGATCATCATCAGGATGCCGAGGATGCCCCCGAGCACCGAGACCATCATGACGCGCGTCGGCTCCATGTCGTAGCCGAGGATCATGAGGGCGGGCATCGTCGCCCCGACGCCGAAGGCGATCGACTCGCCGGCCGAACCGGCCGTCTGAACGATGTTGTTCTCGAGGATCGAGGCGCGTCGGGTGTTGAACGCCTTCGAGAAGGCGCGAAAGATCGTGATCGAGAGGACGGCCACGGGAATCGAGGCCGAGACCGTCATGCCGACCTTGAGGAACAAGTAGAGCGACGACGCGCCGAAGATAATGCCGAGCCCCGAGCCGAGAAGCACGGCGGACCATGTCAACTCGGGAAGCTTGACGAAATCAGGGACATAGGGATGAAACGTCGATGGCGACGACTTGGGGGAATCGCCTTGCAACTCGGGCTCTGGCGTCGGATCGACCGACATCGCCTTTCCTCCCGTCCTGACCTTGGGTGGGGCCGAGGCGGATCGCTTCGGACGTGGTGGTCTCTGGAGCGTCGCCCGGGTCAACGGCCCGACTGGGCGGAACCGGGCGTCTCGAGAGGATGCCGCCGATCGGTGACACGACGGCCATGAGTTGGGCCGCCGCGCGACCTTAACACCTTACCCACAAACGCGGAGTCCGCAAGCCCCCGGCGACGTCGCGGGGGGCGCCCGCGGCACGGACGGACCAGCCATCCGTGTCCCCGGAGCGGTCAGCGTGACAGGGCCGAGGAGCGAACCTCATTGCGTTGATGGTAGAGATCCGACAGCCGGTCGACGATTTGGCGGAGGACGTCGAGGGGAGACTGCGAGGCGTCGACTTCGCAGATCAGGTCGGGGTCGTAGAAGCTGAGGGTCTGGAAGGTCTCTTCGTAGTAGGTCTTCAAGCGGCGCTGGATGACCTCCTCGTTGATGTCGTCGAGGCGGTTTTCGCGAAGGGCGCGGGCGCGGAGGCGTTCCTTGGCCTTTTCGGTGTCGCTGATGTTCAGGTGGAAGATCTGGATGACGTCGAGCACATTGTCGAGGCGTTCGGCCTGGGCGTAGTTTCGGGGGAGGCCGTCGAGCACGAGGGTATGCACGCCGGGCAGAAGCAGTTCCTGAAGCTCGAGGATCTTGATGTACCGCTCCCAGATGCGGACGGTCAGGTCGTCGGGAACGAGGGCGCCTTGCGAGGTATAGTGGACGACTTCGCGACCGAGCTCGCCCCACTTGGGGAGTTTGCGAAAGATATCGCCGCAGGAGACGTGGACAAGGTCGGGAAGCTGGCCAAGGACGGCTCCCTGGGTGCCCTTGCCGCTGCCAGGCATCCCGAACAGGAGAATCGTGCGGTACTTCGACCCTTTGAGCATGACGCGGCCTCACGGATTGGGAGGGGGAGAGGGTGCGGCCGAGCCAGGCCGCGATCCAGGTCGACAGGTTATCATGAGGTCGGGGCTCGACCTGGGCAACCCCGTTGGAGCGGATCCGTTCCGATGGGCAAGGTCGTCTTCGACCCCGTGCCAGTGTACCGGATCGAGTCGAGTGTGTGCAAAACTCTTGGGGAACCGACGCGCGTCGACGTCCCGGGACGGGTCCGGATTTTGAACCGAAACCTTGAGGAGTGAGTCGATTTTGGAGACGAGAATTCTGTTATTGCGTCATGCCGAGACGGCGGCCCCCGACCGATTTCATGGGGCCGAGTCGGATGTGGGCCTGGGAGAGCGAGGGGTCCGGCAAGCCGAGAACGCGGCCCGTTTTCTGGCCCTCGCGAAGCCCGAGGCGGTCTATTGCTCGGGGATGCGGCGCGCGTTGGAAACGGCCCGTCCCATCGCCCAGGGCCTGGGGCTGGAGCCGCGCGTCATCCCGGAACTGCACGAGCGCCGGATGGGCCCACTGAGCGGGGCGCTTCGGCAAGACGGATGGGCCATCTATGAGGCGACCAAGGCCCAGTGGATGGCCGGCGAACTGGATGCGACGCACGAAGGGGGCGAGTCGTTCGTCATGATTCGGGACCGGGTTGTGCCGCGTATTCAAGAAATCGCCGACCGGCACGAAGGAAAAACGGTCGTCGTCGTGGCGCACGGCGTGGTGATCCGCGTGCTGCTGTCGAGCCTGCTGGACGGCTCCGGCCCGCACGAGTTCGGCCTCTTCGGAATCGATTTCGTGGCGGTCAACGACCTGCGACGCCGCGACCATCGCTGGGAGGCCGCCGCGACGAACCTGCCGGCCGATCAATGGATCGAATTGACGAGATCCAGGGATGACGCTGGGTTCCGTACCCGTCGAGCGAGGCCCGACTGACCGGTTGTGCACGGTAGGAACGGGTGATTGGGCCGTCGCTCCACCGCGATTGTCCTCGCCGGTTCGCGGCGGATGGCAACTCTTGGTATAATGCGATGACTCTCGAAAAGGGGTCGCCACCATGCGGATCATCGCCGGGCAGCGTCGAGGGCATAAGTTCGAAGGTCCGGCGGATCGCCATACCCGTCCGACCAGCGACCTTGTGCGGGAGTCGATCTTCAACATTCTGGGCGATCGGATCGAGGATTGCATCGTCTACGATCTGTTCGCCGGCACCGGGGCGCTCGGGCTGGAAGCCCTGAGCCGGGGCGCGAGCCGGGCGGTGTTCGTCGAAATTGACCGTGAGACAGCCTCGTTGATCCGGCGCAACCTGGCCACGTTGCGCTACCAGGACCGGGCCGCCGTGGTCACGGGCGACGCCTACCGCTGGCTGCGGAACTTTACGCCTCTCGATGACACGCCCGTGGTGTTCTTCCTCGACCCGCCGTACCGGGAATTTCAGAACCATCCGAAGCGCTTCGCCACGGCTCTGGCGGAGCTGATTGGCCGGTTGCCCGATGGCTCGACGCTGGTCGTCGAGTATCCCGACAAGCTCGAGACCGAGGTGCTGCCCGACCCTGAGCTTTGGGACCTCCGTCGTTATGGCGGCACTCGGGTCGCGATCCGAACGATCGGCGAGGTGGAATCGAGCCTCGAGCCAACGAACTGAAGATTCGGGTTCCTTCCAGTCTCGGCGGTTCTACCGG
>CAZRGV010000021.1:15451-59069 GCA_964599655.1 uncultured Isosphaeraceae bacterium
TAACGTTTCGCCATGACAGACATTCGCCGAGAGTTCGCGACCGAGGTTGTGGCCCGCCTTCGCGAGGCGGGCTTTCAGGCGTTCTGGGCGGGCGGTTGCGTGCGAGACCTGATCCTGGGTCTCGACCCGACGGATTATGACGTGGCGACGGACGCGACGCCCGAACAGGTGATGCGGCTGTTTCGGCGGACGGTGCCGGTCGGTGTCAGCTTTGGCGTCGTGCGCGTGCTCGGGCCTCGGGGGGCCGGCGAGGTCGAGGTGGCCACGTTTCGGAGTGATGGCGCGTAGCTCGACGGCCGGCATCCGTCGTCGGTGACGTTCGGCTCGGCCGAGGCGGATGCCTCGCGCCGGGACTTCACCATTAACGGCATGTTTTTCGACCCGCTTTCGGGGCAGGTGATCGACTACGTTGGTGGCCGGAAGGACCTGGAGGCTCGCGTCTTGCGAGCGATCGGCACGCCCTCGGAGCGGTTTGCCGAGGACAAGCTCCGATTGCTCCGCGCCGTGCGGTTCGCGGCCCGCTTCGACCTAACGCTCGACCCCGCCACGAAAGCATCCCTGGTCGCCATGGCCTCGCAGGTTCGGGTCGTGGCGGCTGAACGGATCGCGCAGGAACTGCGGCGGATGCTGGTGCATCCCAGCCGTGCGCGAGGTCTCGACCTGGCTTTTGAAACCGGGCTTGTGGCGGCGATTCTGCCCGACCTGGTCCCGATGAAGGGCCTGCGGCAGGATAAGCCGAGGCAACCCGGCGGCGACCTCTGGGATCACACGTTGTTAGTACTGGAATGTCTACCGGCGGAACCGAGTTTTCCGCTGGCCTTCGCGGCCTTGCTGCACGACGTCGGCAAGCCCTTGACGAAGGGACGGAAGGACGGTCGCGTGACGTTTCACAACCACGAGATCGTCGGGCGGCGGATCGCGGAGACGATCTGCCGTCAGTTGAAGCTAGCCAACGCCGAGCGCGACCGCGTCTGCTGGCTGGTGGAGTATCACCAGTATCTTGGCGAAGCGAAAGAGCTTCGCGAGTCGAACCTCAAGCGCATGCTAGCCTCGCCGGGCATCGAGGAGTTGCTGGCGCTTCATCGCGCCGACGCCCTGGCTTCGACCGGCGACGCCAGCCAGGTCGACTACTGCGAGTGGTATCTGAAGAGCCAGCCCCAGGGGCCGATCAACCCGCCTCCGTTGCTGACGGGGCACGACCTGCAAAAGCGCCTGGGCCTGGAACCTGGCCCGCACTTCAAGGATCTGCTCGAACAGGTTCGAGAGGCCCAGCTCAGTCGATTGATCCACAGCAAGGCGGAAGCGCTCGAGTGGCTCGAACGAACGCTGGCGGAGAACGCACGACGAGAATCGGCGACGGGGCAGGGCATGTGAGACCGCGTCCTTGCGGCCTTCACGGACCCGACTGCTGATCCTGGATCAGGAGATTCTTCATTCTTCTGGACTTCGATCCACGATGCCAAACGCGAGCGGGTTGGCAACCGCGGGGCCGCGCCGCCGATGAGGAGCAACACCATGCCAAGCATCGAGGGGGACCCCTCGATCTTGTCGGCGATGGGCTCGAGGAACGTGGGACTTTCGTTCAGAGCCGCCCCGATGAGGAGAGATGTCTGGTCGATCGCTCGGTCAGGCTCCCTTTCGGAACGGCCCCGGACACCCTTCGAAATCGCCCTGGGGAAAGTCAACGGGTTCCTTCGGACGCCGTCATTTTGCCTCAGGTTCGGGCGGAATGATGGTCGGCAGCTCGAGACGTTGGCCGCCGGTCCCCTTGAGCATCTGGTGTTTGGCCTGGGTGGTTTGCATCAGGCCGTGAATCTTGATGAAGCCTTGCGCGGCGGTGGAGTCGTACTGATCGCCTTCTTCGTAGGTGGCCAGCTCGTGGCGATAAAGGCTATGCTCACTCTTTCGGCCGACGATCATGCAATGGCCCTTGTAGAGCTTCAGCCGTGCGGTTCCGGTCACGTACTGCTGGTTCGAGACGACGAAGGCCATCAGGTCTTGATGCAGGGCGCTGAACCAGAGGCCGTTGTAGATGAGGTCGGCATAGGTCTGGCTGACGTGAGTTTTGAACCGGAGGGCGTCTTTCGAGAGGGTGAGGAACTCGATTTCGCGGTGGGCTTCATGCAGGACGATCGCCGCGGGGGCCTCGTAAATCTCGCGAGACTTGATGCCGACGAGGCGGTTCTCGATGTGGTCGATCCGGCCGACGCCGTGGCGGCCGGCGATGGCGTTGAGCTCCTCGACCAGCGGCGTACCGTCCATGTCCTTGCCGTTGAGCGAGACGGGACGGCCGCGATCGAAGCCGATCTCCACTTCCTCGGGCTCGTCGGGGGCGTTACGGGGGTCGACGGTCCACTGGTAGGTCTCGGGTGGCGGCTCGACCCAGGGATCTTCGAGGATGCCGGCCTCGATCGAGCGGCCCCAGAGATTCTGGTCGGTACTGAAGATCTTTTCCTTCGTCGCCTCGACGTCGATGCCGTGCTTTTGGGCGAAGGCGAGTTCCTCGGTGCGGGTCCACTTCCATTCGCGGACCGGGGCGATGATCTTGAGATGCGGGGCGAGGGTCTGGAAGGTGACGTCGAAGCGGACCTGGTCGTTCCCCTTGCCCGTGCAGCCGTGCGCCACGGCGACGGCGCCATGCTCCTTGGCGACACGGACCATGAGCTGCGCGATCAAGGGGCGACCGAGCGCCGTGGCCAGCGGGTACTTGCCTTCGTAGAGGGCCCCGGCCATGAGCGAGGGGAAGGCGAAGTAGTCGAGAAAGAGGTTTCGCACGTCTTCGGCGATGGCCTCGACGGCGCCGGTGCGAAGGGCCTTCTCCCGAATCGCGTGGATGTCCTGCCCCTGGCCGAGGTCGCACGTGTAGGCGATCACGTCGAGGCCGTATGTCTCATTGATCCACTTGACGGCGACCGACGTGTCGAGTCCACCGCTGTAGGCCAGAACCACCTTGTCGCGTGCCACGTGTACCTTCCCGCCGAGTTCGACGCCAAAATGCAAACGCCCCGGGACCGGCTTGCGCGCACAACAAGCCTCATGCCCCGGAGCGTCTCCCACAATATCGCTCGCCGGTCGAGAGCGTCAAGCGG
Organism: uncultured Isosphaeraceae bacterium; assembly: GCA_964599655.1. GTDB lineage: Bacteria > Planctomycetota > Planctomycetia > Isosphaerales > Isosphaeraceae > CAZRGV01. The sequence continues at coordinate 18,541 of CAZRGV010000021.1, forward strand.
GCCGGGCGACAGGCGACGAGAATCGCCGACCCTGGCTCAGCTCGTTCCGGGGCGCTTCCTGAGCGAGAGCCAGTCGAAATGGATCGCGCAAGCGAGGAGTCCCCAAAGCGACCCAAGCAGCCAGCCGTTGACGACGTCGCTGAGGTAGTGAACCCCAAGCCAGACGCGGCTGGCGCCGATGAGCAAGGGAATCAGAACACAAACGCCGACCAAAACGTTCCGGTGCCAAACGCGGTTGCGACCGAGGCTCCTTGCGATCAGCACGCCCGCGACGGCGAAGCAGGTCGCCGACGAGAGGCTGTGGCTGCTGGGAAAGCTGAAGGAGGTCTCCGCGACCAGGCGAAACGGGGCCAAGGGCCTCTCGCGCTGAAACCACGCCTTCAAGCCCAGGCTGAGCAATCGTGATCCGAGGGCCGCGCCCAACCAGAAGATCCAGGCGCGGTGCCCGACCGCGGAAGCGCCTCGTCGCTCCAGAATCCAGAGCAACCACGCCCCCGCGACGACGAATGCGAGACCAAACGGCCAATCTCCCAGGCGAGTGACCCACAAGAACAACGCCGTGAGCCCTTGCCAGGAATCGCGATGCTGGACCGCCCACCGCCAGACGCGATGATCGAGGTCGTCCGACTCGAGCGCGCGACGAACATCGGCGAAATGGCCGAGCGCCAGGCCGATCAGGAACAGAATTGCGAGCGCCGACACGTACGCCGGTCGTCGTGATCGTAGAGAGTTCCAGAACAGCCCAGGCATGCTCATGGGCCTCGTTGGTTCGAACACGAGCGAGTTCCAGGCGCGGGTCGCGGGAATCCGTTCGCTCGGGATTTCGGCGTCAGCTCGCGGAACTGGTCGCGCTCTCGGGTAAGGAGAAGGCGTGGCGAAGACACTCGATGCCCTCCTGACCACGGTCGAAGTCGGTCACGACGTTGATGCGGACCTCGCTCGTGTTGATCAGCGCGATGTTGATCCCTTTCTCGGCCAGGGCGCCGAACATCCGGGTGGCAACGCCGGTGTGGGTTCGCATGCCGACGCCCATGACCGAGAGCTTGGCCAGCGACTTCTCGACGAGGACCTTGCCACCGGGTTCCGCCTCGGCGGCCGCCGCCGCGGCGCGATCGGCCTCGGCCCTGGGGACGGTGAACGACAGGTGCGTGTTCCCGCCTCGACCAGCGTTCTGGACGATCATGTCGACGAACACGCCGGCCTCACCAATCTTCTTGAACACGCGAGCGGCGTGGCCCGGCAGGTCAGGCAGGTTGAGCAGCGTGACGCGCGCCTGGCCGGTGTCGAGCTCGACACCCGAGATGATCAGGTCTTCCATGCCGGGCGACACCCGCGAGGAGCCACCGTTGCCATTGATGGTGGTGACGGCCCCCGTGGCCGGTGTCGCGAGTCGTCGAGGCGTGAACTCCCGCGGCAAGTCCTGACTCGCCTGGTCGAGTTGAAATGCCTTGTGGACGATCCGGAGCGCCTGCACGGCCTGTGACCGATCCACGAGTACACTGATCTTAATTTCACTCGTGGTGATCATCCCGGGGGTGATTCCGGCCTTCGCCAGCGCGTCGAACATGACGGTGGCGACGCCGGAGTGGGTTCGCATGCCGAGGCCGACGACGGAGACCTTCGCGGCGTTCGGGTCGTGATCGACGCCGCTGGCTCCGATCGAGCGCGCGGCCGACTCGGTGACACGGAGGGTTTCGGACAGGTCGCCTGAGGCGACGGTGAATCCGACCTCGGTCGTGCCGTCGGTCGCGACGTTCTGGACGATCATGTCGACGACGATCTTCGCCTCGCCGATCGCGCGAAAGAGGCTGTGCACGACGCCTGGCCGGTCCGGGACGCCGAGCACGGTGACTCGGGCCTCATCCTTAACGAGGGCCGCGCCCGTGACGCTCTGTCCCAGTCGCTTGGCGTCGGCCTCGCCGACGATCCAGGTGCCGGAGGCGTCGGAGAACGAGCTTCGGACGTGGATCGGCACGCCGTACTTCTTGGCGAACTCGATGGATCGTGAGTGCATGACGCCCGCGCCCAGGCTGGCCATCTCGAGCATCTCGTCGTAGCTGATGCGGTCGATCTTGCGGGCCTCGGGGACGACGCGAGGGTCCGTGGTGTAGACGCCGTCGACATCGGTGTAGATCTCGCAGGCATCGGCGCCGAGCACCGCGGCCAGCGCGACGGCGGTGGTGTCGGAGCCGCCGCGGCCGAGGGTGGTGATGTTGTAGTTCTCGTCGATCCCCTGGAAGCCAGCGACGATGACGATTTTTCCGTCGTCGAGGGCCTGCATGATTCGTTCGGTCGAGATGTTGCGAATGCGGGCCTTGGTGTGGAAGCTATCGGTGACGATGCCGATCTGGGCGCCGGTGAAGCTGATGGCCGGCACGCCGAGCTCCTGGATGGCCATGGCCATCAGGGCCACGCTGACCTGCTCGCCGGTGGAGAGGAGCATGTCCATCTCTCGGGCGGGGGGATGCTCGCTGATCTCGCGAGCGAGCTCGATCAGCTCATCGGTGGTGTGGCCCCGGGCCGAGACGACCACCAGGACTTTGTTCCCTTTTTGATGGGCACGGATGGCGCGTCGGGCCGCGGCCAGGATCTTATCGCTGTCGGCAACACTCGTTCCGCCGAACTTCTGAACCAGCAAGGACACGGTTCTCTCTCTTCCCGGCGTCAGGGGCGTCGCCGGCGCATTGGGACTCGGATAAACTGAACGAAAGGCTCGGACGGGCGTTCGAATTTTGGCCCGCCCACGGTTCGCAACCCACGGACAACGCAACAGCATACAAGATTGTCGGGGCCTCGTCATTCCCACGCGGCTCTGGTACAGGCGTTCCGGTTCCGGTGGAGCGTTCAGGAATGAGAGGGACCGCGGTCTGATGGCAACGATCGGCATGCTCGTTCCGGCGGCGCCGGGACACCTCAACCCGATGAACGCGCTGGGCCGCGCTTTGTTGAGGCGTGGACATCGGGTCGTGGTTGTGACCCTGGCGGATGGCGAGCCGGCCGTTCGCGCGGCGGATCTGGAGTTTGCTCCGATTGGGGCATCGGACTACCCCAGAGGATCGATTCCTCAGATCTTCGCCGAACTGGGCCGCCGCCGAGGGCTCGATGCCTTCCGGTTCACGATCCGGATGGGGATCGAATGGATGCGGACCCTGCTCAGGGATGCGCCGGCGGCTCTACAACCGTTCGAGCCCGACGTGCTGGTGATCGACCAGGCGATGGGGGGCGACGCGATCGCCGAGCGGATGGGCCTGCCGTTCGTCAACGTGGCCAATGCTCTGTTCATCACCGCCGACCCGGACTTCCCGCCCGGTGTGACCGCGTGGGGTCCGTCGCGGTCGCCCTGGGCCTTGCTCCGCAACCGCCTGACCCATGGCGCGGTCCTGGGGCTTGCGAGGCCGGTCCTCCGCATGACGGCCGAGTACCGACGGGCGCACGGGCTTCGACCCAAGGCGTCGGTCGCCGACTGGTTTTCGCCGCTGGCTCAGATCAGCCAGCAACCCGCCGAACTCGAGTTCCCCGCTCGGCGGCCTCCGCACGTCCACTTCGTCGGCCCGCTGACCGACCCCGAGTCCCGCGCCCCGGTTCCTTTCCCGTTCGAGGCCCTCGATGGGGACCCTTTGATCTATGCCTCGCTCGGCACGATTCAGAACCGCCTGCTCTGGATCTTCCGCGCGATTGCCGGGGCGTGCGAGGGGCGAAACGCGAGGCTCGTGATTTCCCTCGGCGGCTCGGCCGACCCATCGGTCCTCGGCGAGCTACCGGGCCGTCCGATCGTCGTCCGAGCCGCGCCTCAACTGGACCTGCTCGCCAGGGCGTCGCTAACCATCACTCATGCCGGCATGAACACGACACTGGAATCGCTGTCGCGCGGGGTGCCGATGGTGGCCATTCCGATCACGAACGACCAGCCGGGCGTGGCCGCTCGGTTGGGTTGGTCGGGCGCGGGGCTCGTCGTTCCGCCTCGACGCTTGACGGAGAGCCGGCTTCGAGACGCGATCGACCGGGTCTTGAAGGAGCCCTCGTTCCGCGAGAACGCGGAACGGCTTCGAGACGCGATCGCAAGGGCTGGCGGATTGACGAGAGCGGCCGAGATTGTCGAGCGCGTGCTGGCGACCGGCCGCCCGGTTCTGGCGGAGGAATTCGCGACCGCAGTTACTCCGGAGAGAGAAGAGGTTCGCGTCACGCCGGGGCCAGGAACCGGTCCATGAGCCGCCAGCCTTCAGACAGGACGGGTCCCCCTGCTTCGCGGGCGGCGATCTCGTCGTAAGGGAGGCCGGAACCGGCCAGCCCGGTGCCGCACATGGCCCAGGCGACGGGGGCCCGGTCGTGGGCTCGGGTCCGGAGCATCGTCGAATGGTCGGGCGAGACGAGCAAACGCCATTCGCCGTACGATTCGAGGGCCTTTCGCAAGGGGCCGACGATCTCCTGGTCGATCCGTTCCAGCGCCTCGATCTTGGCGTCGGCGCGGCCCTCATGACTGGCCTCGTCGGGGGCCTCGACGTGGACGCAGACGAGGTCGTGCGACTTGAGGGCCTCGATCGCGTAACGGCCCTTGGCGGCGTAGTCCGTGTCGAGGTAGCCCGTTGCGCCGGGGACGTCGATGCGGGTCCAGCCGGCCAGGACGCCCACGCCCCGGACGAGGTCGACGGCCGAGATGATGGCGGCGTTCAGACCTCGAAGGTCGGCGAACTTTGGCAAGCTCGGTGCCTGGCCCTGGCCCCAGAGCCAGATGGCGTTGGCCGGCCGCTTGCCGGCGTCGAGCCGTGCCAGGTTGACCGGGTGGTTTCGAACGATCTCGGCGCCTCGCCGCATTAGGTCGCGGAGCAGCTCGGAGCCAGTTCCCCGAGGGAGGTGGTCGGCGGCGGGTTGGTCGGGGACGTCGTGTGGAGGGGTTGTGATCGTGTCGTCGCGGAAAGGAGGAGCGCCGGGTTGGCCGCGGTAGATCAAGAGATTGCGGTAGCTGACGCCCGCGTGGAACTCGATTTCGGGGCGTCCGAGGGCGTGTTGGAGGGCGGCGATGAGCGCCTGTCCCTCCTCGCTGGTGATGTGGCCCGCCGTGAAGTCGGTCATCCGGCCGTCGAGGATGGTCATCAGGTTGCAGCGGATGGCCCAGTCGTCGGGGCCAAGTCGGATCCCCATCGCCGCGGCTTCCAGCGGAGCGCGACCGGTGTAGTAGAGGATCGGGTCGTAGCCGAAGAGGCTCAGCGTGGCGACGTCGCTGGCGGGAAGGAATCGGTCGGGCACGTTGGAGGAGAGACCCAGAACCCCTTCGTGAGCGATCCGGTCCATCTCGGGCGTCTTCGCGGCCTGGAGCGGCGTCCGACCTCCCAGCGATTCCTGTGGTTCATCGGCGGCGCCGTCGGGGATCACGATGGCGTACTTCATGGGGGTCGTCTCGTTCTGGTGGCGGGGCGGAGCCGGGGTCGTTTGGCTTGTGCGATCGAGGGCCGATCGAGTCCCTGGCCCGACCGGCCGATTCTTCACAATAACAGGATTGTTGGGATTGTTCCGCGCTGCCGTGACGAGTCGAGCCGTACCGTCAATCCTCGACCCCCAGGCAGATGCTCGGGGCGCGGACGACGTCGAGCCGGTCGATCTCGACGAGCGCGGCGGCCAAATCGGCCTCGATCGCGGAGTGGGTCATCATGATGAGCGGAACCGGCGCGTCGGGATGGTCGTCGTCGCCCGGGTCGTGCTGGATCACGCTGGCGATGCTGATGGCGTGGCGACCGAGCACCTGGGCGATCATGGCCAGCACGCCAGGCCGGTCGGCGATTGTGAAACGGAGGTAGTACCGGCTTCGGACCTGATTGGAGGAGGCCAGGCTGGGCTTCGGCGCATCCCGAGGCCAGAGGTTCTGAACTTTGAAGGTCAGGGCCGAGCGACCGACGACCACGTCGATCAGGTCGCCGACGACCGCGGAGGCCGTTGGCATGGCGCCGGCACCCCGGCCGTAGAAGAGGGTGTCTCCCACGGCGTCGCCCACGACGCGAATCGCGTTGTAGGGGCCGCTCACATCGGCCAGCGGGGTTCCTCGACGGACGAGGGAGGGAGTCACGCGAAGCTCGAGGCCACCCGGGCCGAGCTTCGCCAGGGCGAGCAGCTTCACGGTGTATCCGAGTTCGGCGGCAAAGCGGATGTCGGCGGTCTGAAGCTCGTCGATTCCTCGACGAGGGATCTCGACCGTCGTGACGCCGGCGCCGAAGGCCAGTTGCGAGAGAATCGCGAGCTTGTGGGCGGTGTCGGTCCCATCGACGTCGAGTGTCGGGTCGGCCTCGGCGTAACCGAGTTCCTGAGCCTTTCGGAGCGCCGTCTCGTAGGAGAGGCTGTCGCGCGTCATCGCGGTGAGAATGTAGTTGCAGGTGCCGTTGACGATCGCCGCGAGACTCTGCACCTGATTGGCGGCGAGTCCGACGGAAAGGGCCTGAACGATCGGGATGCCGCCCGCCACGCTGCCTTCAAAGGCGATGCAGCGGCCGGCGCGTCGAGCCTCGTCGAAAAGTTCGGGACCATGCTCGGCCAGCAGGGCCTTGTTGGCCGTGACGACATCCTTTCCGGCCGCCAGCGCTTCGCGAACGATCGTCCGGGTCGGATTGATTCCGCCGAAAAGCTCGACAACGATCGACACCTCTGGATCGGAAATGACGCGACGCCAATCGGTCACCAACCGGTCGGCTGGGAGCGGCACGTCACGATGACGGTCGGGATCCCGGACCACGGCCCAACGGATGGAGATCGGCCGTCCCGCGCGTCGGGCGATGCGCTCCGCCTGCTCGGTCAGAAGGCGAGCCACACCCGAACCCACGGTTCCGAGCCCCAGCAGACCGATCGCGACAGGTTGCATGCTCCTGACTCACTCTGCCTGTCTGAATTGTTTCAGGGAGCGATTTTTCGGCGAATTGCCCTAAGTTATCGTTGTCCCGGGGCTTCCGCAACCCAAACCGTGCGGTCGGGGCTGTCGTGGCCGGTTCACGACGAGAAAGATCGTTGCCGGTTTTCAAGGAATGTTATACAATGGCTCCCGTCGTGTTGATCACGACCGTGGCGTGCCGGATTGCCGTGAACTCACCCACGCTCGCCTCCACTCACTCACCTGACCCGCCTCGCCTTCGTCGATCGTGCGTGTTCCTTCGCGAGCATGAGGGATCGACCAGGATCGCAAGAAACCCGTAAGGACTCTCGAGATGGGCCGGAATCAAACGCGACGTTCCCGATGGGGTGGACTCGCCCTGACCGGATTTTCCTTCCTGATCGTTCTTGCCGGGGGAGCCGCCCTGTTCGCCTGGTTGAAGTGGGACTGGAGGAAGAGGCCGTCCTACGAGACGCTTCCCCGTGTCGTGGCGCGTCGCACGGACCTTCACGTGACGCTCAGCGCGCCCGGCGAGGTCCAGAGCGCCCAGAAGACGCTCATCGAGTGTGAGCTCGAGAACCTGAGCGTTGCGTCCGAGGGACGGCGCGTGACGGCGGGAGGATCGTCGACGATTCTCGAGATCATTCCAGATGGTTCCCGAGTCCAAAAGGGGGACGTTCTCTGTCGGCTCGATGCCTCGGATTACGTGGAACTGGTCCGCGACCAGAAGATCAAGGTGGAGCAGGCCAGGGCCGACTACAACAAGGCCAAGCTCGACCTCCAGGCCGCCGAAATGGCTATGAGAGAGTACCAAGAAGGCCTTTTGAAGGAGCAGCAGCAGCAGTTTGAAGGCGATATCGTCCTCTACAAGGCCGACATCCAGCGCCAGAAGGATCGCCTCGAATGGGCCAACAAGATGGTCAAGCGCGGGTACATCTCGGGGGGCCAGCTCGTCCAGGAGAAGACGACCCTGGTCCGCTCGGAGCTCAATCTCCGGCGACTCGAGGGGGAACAGCGCAATCTTGAGCGTTACGGCGGACCGATCACCATCCAGAACCTTCAGGCCACGATCGACAAGGCGAGCGAAGAGCTTGCGTATCAGGAACTTCGGCTGCGACGCCGAGAGCAGCAGCTCAAGCACTTCGAGGACCAGATTGAGCGTTGCACGATCCGGGCGCCTCACAACGGTTTTGTGATCTATGCCAACGAGGATGACGACGACGCCCGAATTCAAGCGGGCATCGTGGTTCGCCAGCACATGGACCTCTTCTACCTTCCCGACCTCGGTCGGATGGAGGTTCATGCCTTACTGCATGAATCGATCGTCAAGCGGGTCGAGATCGGCATGCCGGTTCAGATCCGGGTGGAAGCGCTGCCGCAGTATCACCTGGAGGGGCATGTCATTTCGATTTCCTCGCTTCCGATCACGCCTCGGAGCTGGAGGGCGAGCCGTGAGGTGAAGAACTTCCTCTGCAAGATTCAGATTCATTCGGTGCCCGAAGGTTTGCTCCCTGGCATGACTGCGGAGGTGGAGATCCTGGCCGCCCATCACCCGAACGCGCTGGTGATTCCGCCGTCCGCCTTGACCGTGGAAGGGGGCCAGGAGGTTTGCTACGTGACGAACCACGGGGGCCTGGAGCGGCGTGAGGTCAAGGTTTCGCCAGGCGGTCTGGATCTGCTCGAGGTGAACGAGGGACTCGACGAGGGGGATGAGCTGATTCTCGATCCCTCGCAGATCGACCCTGCGGACGTGATTCTTGCGGGCGGTTCGCCGAACCAGCTTCTGGAAGGCTTCGTGGAGTCGGACGGGCCGTCCGCGGCTTCGTCCTCCTCGTACTGACACGAGTTGCCCGGGATTGAAGATTCGGCTCATCTCGGGCACGGGGATCGGTCGAAGACAGGGGTGACTTGGCCCGCGCGCGGGCCAGGTCCAGGATCCTCACGTTCCAACCCGTTCCGCCGGCCAGATCCACCACCACCGATGTCATCACAAGCCAAACGCACTGCCACGAAGCCCAGCGCGGTGGCTTCGTCTCCCCTGTCCACGGCGGTCCTTCTGGCCGCCGCGCTGTCGTACGGCCTCTGGCTGCTCGTTTCGAGAGGACGGGTTTCCTGGCCTCCCGGCGAATTGCTCGCGAACGCGTACACCGTGGCCGGCTGCCTGGCGCTGGTGGGCCCGGTGGTGCTGGCACGCCGCGACCGTTCGGAGAGCGGCCTGGGTGAGTTGCTGTGGATGACGGGAGGACTGTTGGTCTGGGTCAACGACCTGGCGGCCGTCCTCCGTGGCGAGTTTCGGTCCCTGGCGTGGACCACCCCCCTGGGTTACCAGCCCATGGGCCTGGCGTTACTGGCGGTACTGCTAGCCGGGTGGCGGCTTCACGGGAGCGGCCGGTCTTGGTCGTGGACGAACGTCATCGGATGGATTCTCGGGGTTTTCTGGGTCGGGATGGGTCTGGCGACGTTGCTCCCCTTCGGTTTGCTCCGGGTCGCACCCCGCTGAGGCTTGACGATCGGGACGGCTCCGTTTAGCCTCAATTGAGGCGGACGACGCCCGGATCATCCCATCCTCTTGGTTCCTCCATCATTCCGGCGCCGATCCTGCGAAAAGGTCGAACATTCACCGCCGCCAGGAGTTTGCAACGTGGCGATTGATCCTCACGCCCCGCCCGCCGTTGAAAAGGCCGAGGAATCCTCTCCGATCGAGAACGAGATTCCAACCTATCGGGCCATCAGTCCGCTCGCGATCGCCAGCCTGGTCTTCGGTCTTATCGCCGGCCTGAGTTTCGCGGACCCAAGCTTCCTGGTCGCCGCGGCCCTGGCGATCAGCTTCGGGATTATGGCCGAACTGCGGATCCGGAAGCTACCGGATGTGCTGACCGGCCGCGGTCTGGCGCAGATCGGGATCGCTCTGGGTCTGATCTTCGGGCTGTCGTCAATGACCTACGGTTACGTGCAGCAGCTCCTGGTGCGCCAACGCGCCGAGGCGTTCGCGAAAACCGAGCTGGTTGAGCTGCTCAATAGTCGCGACCTCAACGGGGCCCTGTGGTACCGGATGCAGCCGGAAGCACGTCGGGGTATGACACCGGAACAGGCTCGCAAGACGTTTGAGGAGCCGGGTACGTCCAACCAGGCCTTCTTCGAGATGCAGGCGGGGCCGATCATCCAAGTCCTCAAAACCCTGGACTCGGACGAGAAGGCCAAGGTCGAGTACGTCGGGATTGAGCAGAGCGCCTTTGACGGCCTCAACCCGGTCGCCTTCGTCGTGCTGAGGATTCACCCATCGACCCAGCCGGCGGACTCGCACGACGATCACGAGAAGCTCATCGGCGTCATGATCAAGGGGACCATGGAGGGTCGAGAGACCTCCTGGTGGGTCAGCGAGTACGTCTTCCCCTACAAGCGAAACACCTACGTCGAGAAGATCGAGCCGGTCGACGATGGACACGGACACGGCCCCAATCACTGACCGGCCGTTTGTGCTCCCTGGGAGCGGCGCCGATTTGCTCGACGCGAGTCAGAACCTACCGCGAGCAACGCGCGGGATTCCCCGATTTCGGCGTTGCCTGCGTCGTCAGGCGCGGGAATCCTGGCTCGTGTAAGAGGCATGACAGTGAGGTGTTTCCCAGAGGGTCACCTCGACGACGGGCAATCCGGCGCCAAGGGCCTTTTCGTAGATGAGTCGCGCGATGTTCTCGGCCGTGGGATTCTCGTCCATAATAAAGACGCGCTCGCCACGCTCTTGCAGGATCGGCAGGATCGGATCGTCGCGGCGAAGCAGCATGTTGTGGTCGAGATTCTGGTCGATCCAGCGTTGAACGTGGTGCTTGATATCGCCGAAGTCAACAAGCATTCCTCGCTCATCGAGAGCGGGGCCTTCCAGGACGACAATCGCCCGACCGTTGTGGCCGTGGAGGTGCTTGCATTTGCCGTCGTAGTCAAGCAGGCGATGACCGTAGCAGAAGTCGATCTCTCGGGTCACGCGATACATGGCAGTTCCGCGGGGTGGAGAAGGCCGGAATCGATCGGCGGCATTCTAGTCCGGGGCACCCAGGCTGGCAAGCCGCGGCGGCGGTCGAAGGCGGTTCCGAGTGAACTTGATGTCATCCGCAAGTTCGTTATAGTGGAATGCTTGCCCCGAAATCGCCGGTCGTCGACGACGGGTTCGCGGGGTGGAGACGGGCCGAGACCTTGAGGGGCCCGAAACCGGCAGCGAGAGGAACGACTCATGGCCGAGCAGATGACCACCGATGTGCGCGAGCTTCTGGATCGTGATCCCTTTGACGCCTCGGCCGTGGCGGATTTGCGAGAGGTGCTGGGACGCGACCCCTCGCGTTACAAGACGCTCCGGGACGCGGCGGCCGCCATGGCCGATCGCGAGAAGGGGTCGATGAAGCCCATCACCCACCTTCGGCTGGGCGTGGCCGATTGCCTGATGGGTCGCTACCGATCGTCGCTCGACCACCTTGCCAAGGCGGGCGAGAGCGGGCTGGCCCATTATTTCCAGGGACTGGCGCTGGAGAATCTCCAGCGATGGGATGATGCCGCTGCCGCGTTCGCGGCCGCGGCCAAGGCGGGTTACGACCCCAAACGCTCGGAACTGCACCGGGTCGGTACGCTACGACGGGCCGGCAAGATGGCCGAGGCGCGAAAACTGCTGGAGTCGCTGGCCGCGACGGCGGGCAACACGGCGGAGTACCACTTCCAACTCGGCAGCTTGCTGGCCGCCGACGGAGACCTCGTGCGCGCATCGGCCGAGCTGGAAAAGGCCGTCGAGCTGGAGCGCGACCACACGGGCGCCCTGTTCGAGCTGGCCTACATCAACGATCTTTACGGCAACGACGAGGCGGCCGTCGAGTATTACAAGCAGTGCACCCGACGCCCTCCCGTTCCGCTCGCCGCGCTGATCAACCTGGGAATCCTCTACGAGGATGAGATGCGGTTCCGAGACGCGGAGAACTGCTACCGCCAGGTGCTCTCCTTCGACCCGAACCATCCGCGGGCCCGCCTCTTCTTCAAGGACTGCCGCGCCAGCCGCGACATGTTCTACGACGAAGACACCGAGCGGATCAACGACCGCATGCGGCAGTTGATGGAAATCCCCGTCACCGACTTCGAGCTCTCGGTCCGGAGCCGCAACTGTCTCCGCAAGATGAACATTCGAACACTCGGTGATCTGACGCGCACCACCGAAATCGCTCTACTGGCGAGCAAGAACTTCGGCGAAACCTCGCTGGCCGAAATCAAGGAGATGATGGCGTCCAAGGGCCTCCGCCTCGGCATGGCTCTCGAAGGGGGCGAACGCGCCCAGGCCGCCTTGCACCACGCCCAGCTCGAAGAGGTTTCTCCCGAGGAACGGGCGCTTCTGGCCAAGCCGATCAGCGACCTGAACTTGTCGGTCCGCGCCCGGAAGTGCATGACCAAGCTCGGCATTCAAACCCTCGGCGAGCTGGTCAACCGCACCGGGGACGAATTGCTCGAGTGCAAGAACTTCGGCGTGACGTCTTTGAACGAGGTCCGCGAAAAACTCACTCAGCTTAACCTGAAGCTCAAGAACGAGTAACGTTCGAACCTTGCCCGATCTTCGACACCACGGAGCCAGCCAGCCGGGTCGATCCCCGTGAGCCCGTCCCTGGCGGTTCCGTGGCCCAACCTTGCCGAGCCATTCCAGCGTTGCCCCGTCCAGTCTATTTCGAGCCGACCAAAATCGACGCCACCTCGCGGGCGCGGCGGGGCATCCTTCACACCCCTCACGGCGCGGTCCAGACCCCTGCGTTCATGCCGGTCGGCACCCAGGCGACTGTCAAGGGACTCACCCCCGACGCGCTCCGCGACGTGGGGACATGCATGTTGCTGGCCAATACCTACCATCTGGCGCTTCGACCGGGCGAACAGGTCGTGTCGGCCCTGGGGGGCTTGCACGAATTCATGGGATGGGACGGACCGATCTTGACCGACTCAGGCGGGTTTCAAGCGTTTAGCCTGGCGACCCGGAGGAAGCTGACCGAATCCGGCGTGGCGTTCCGCTCGCATCTGGATGGGCGGCTGCTCGACCTGACGCCGGAGCGGGCCGTCGCCATCCAGGAGGCGCTTGGGGCGGACGTCGCGATGTGTCTCGACCACTGTCCGGCGCTTCCCGCCTCGAAGGAGGAGATCGCCGACGCGACGGCCCGGACGATCCGATGGGCGAAGCGCTGCCGGGATGTCCACAAACGGCCCGATCAAGCCCTTTTTGGGATCGTTCAGGGCGGAGGTCACGAGGATCTTCGCGCCGAATGCGCGGAACGGCTCATCGAACTAGACTTTCCGGGCTACGCCGTGGGGGGCGTGAGCGTGGGGGAGAGTCGGGACGAGGTTCGGACGGCGCTTCGGGTAACCACCCACCGGTTGCCGTCCGATCGGCCTCGGTACCTGATGGGTGTGGGGCGGCCGCAGGATCTTCTCGAGGCGATTGAGCAGGGAATCGACCTGTTTGACTGCGTGTTACCGACGCGCAACGGCCGCAACGCCACCTGCCTCACGTCGACCGGTCCGGTCAAGCTGCGAAACGCCTCGCATCGACTCGACCCGAGGCCCCTCGAGGAAGGTTGCGATTGCCCGGCCTGTCGCCGGTTCAGCCGAGGCTACCTTCGCCACCTGTTCCTGGCCGGCGAGATGCTGGGACCGATCCTGGCGTCGTTGCATAATCTGGCCTACCTTCACCGACTGATGCGCCAGGCCCGGGAAGCGATTTCGAACGACGGTTATGTCCGGTTTATGTCCCAGGCGCTTGAAGCTCTGGGGCCCTAACGATTAGAGTGTTGGCAGCCACGCGGCCGTGGAAGAGACTGGCGACCGTCTTGCCGCGCCTTCGACAACACCTGCCCGATTCCTAGACGCACGGACCAACCTCATGACCGGGCTCATCGCCCCGATTCTCACGCTGTTCGCCGCCAAGGCCCCCGCTGCGGATGGGGGTGGCGCAGGGAGTCTCTTCGGCGCTCTCCTGCCGTTCCTTCCGGTGATTATCCTGTTCTACTTCATGATCTTGCGGCCGCAGCAGCAGCAGGAAAAGAGGCGTCGGCAGATGCTCGACGCCATGAGGAAAAACGACCGGGTCGTGACCGCGGGGGGCATTTTCGGCACGGTCGTCTCGATCGATACCGAGGGGGATCGGGTGACCCTCCGGATTGACGACGACAAGGGAGTGAAGATGGAGGTCAGCCGGGGAAGTATCGCCCGGGTGGTCGACACGACGGAGAAGGAGAAAGAGAAGGCGGCCTCGGCCTCGGGAAGCGCGAAGTGAGTCACGAGCGATGCGGCCACCTCGAAATCCGAGCCAGTATGGTCACCGTCAACGGCGAACCCGGTCCCGTGCCATCTTCTAGGCCCCTGGACCGTTGAGCTTCGGCCGGACCGAACCTGTTTGATAACGTTGATTTGAACGAGGACTCTCAGCGGGGTCCAAGGGGTTTGCCTGGAAGGGGTTGCTCGTGCCGGTCGCGCCGCCAGGCCGGGCGACGGTCGGGTTGCGGGTTGTTAGGAAAACATCATGAAGAATTTCGGCCGAAAGTTCGCACTCATCGGGCTCTTGACCCTTCTGGGCCTGGCGGCCATGTGGCCACCCAAGGAAAAGCTCAAGCTGGGCATTGACCTGTCGGGCGGGACGATCCTGGTCTACCAGGCCAAGGAGACGAACCGGCCCGACTTCAAGATGGACGACCTGATCGCCGCGCTGAAGCGGCGCGTCAACCCGGAAGGCGTGCTCGATATCCCGATCCGCAAGGTGGGGAGCAATCGGGTCGAAATCATCTTGCCGGAGGCCAGTCCCGAGGAGGTGGATGAGGTCAAGCGGCGCATGACGGCCGTGGGCTCAATGGAGTTCCGCATCCTGGCGGATCGCCGTGACACCACGGACCAGCAGGCCATCGAGCGCGCCATGTCCGAGAATGGCCTGACCAATCCACCGCGGCGGTACGAGTGGGCGAAACTCGCCGAGATTGTCGCCCGAAATAAAAAGGATGATCCAAAGGGCCCCTGGGTCAAGATCGAGGGAAACGTCCTCACCGACCCGACCCAGAGCTGGGCGAGAGACCACTACGTCGGCGCGACCGCGACCCTTACCAAGGAAGACGCTCAGGGTAACCCGACCGAAGTTGTCACGCTCCCAATCGTTTCCAACGGGGTCAATACCCTGAAACTTGACCCGTCGAGGGCCCAGTTCGCCGGTCCCGACGGCCAGACGCGAACGCGCGACATCGGGTCGGTGGAATCGTACCTCAAGTCGATCTCGTCGTACCGGATCGTGCTCAACCCGAGCCGGATTCTCGCGGACGAAAACCTGGCGATTCGCGACCAGCCGAGGGGTCTCGGGCTGGTGGATCGTTACGTGCTGTACCAGCTCGACAGGGAGAACGTCACCGGCGAGTATCTCTCGTATGTTTATCCGACGCAAGACGAGCGGGTTCAACCGGCCGTCGGCTTCGTGTTCAATCCGACCGGGGCCCGCAAGTTCGGCCGGCTCACTGGGTCGCACACGCCGAAAGAAGGGGGCAACTTCCAGTATCATCTGGCGATCATTCTCGACGACCTGGTGATGTCGGCCCCGGTCATCCGCCAGGAGATTCGCGACCAGGGCATTATCGAGAACATGCAGGCCAAGCAGGTGGATGAGCTGATCAACATCCTCCGCGCCGGTAGCCTGCCGGCCAGTATTGATCCGGTGCCGCTGCAGGAAGAGAAGATCGGGCCGACGCTGGGCAAGGACACGATCGAGAAGGGGATCCGGGCGATCGCGATCTCGATGCTGGTCGTCCCCCTGTTCATGATCGTCTATTACCGCTTCGCCGGTGTCGTGGCGGTCGTGGCGTTGGTTCTGAACATGATCCTTCTGGTCGGCTCGATGGCCTTCACGGGCAGCTCGTTTACCTTGCCCGGCCTGGCCGGCCTGGCGTTGACGATCGGCATGGCGGTGGATGCCAACGTGCTCATCTTCGAGCGCATGCGGGAAGAGGCCGAGCGAGGGGCCAATCTCGGCACGCAGATTCGCAACGGTTTCTCTCGCGCGTGGTCGACGATTCTTGACTCGAACGTCACGACCATGCTCTCGGGCATGGTGCTCTGGGCGATCGGCACTGAGGAAATCAAGGGCTTCGCCCTGACCCTGATTATCGGCCTGATCTGGAACCTGTTCACCGCCGTTTATGTTTCGAGGGTCATCTTCGAGTACTGGTATCAGAAAGGCTACCTCAAGCGTCTGACGATGATGAAGGCGCTCGGTAAGACGAACATCGACTTCACGAGCCCACGAAAGTACTTCCAGATCGGCTCCATCGTGCTGATTCTCATCGGCCTGGCCGTCTTTGGGGCGCAAAAGGGGAACAACTTCAACATTGACTTCACCGGCGGCACGCTGGTGACCATTCAGTTGAATGACCAGGATCCGAAGATCAAATCGCTCAGTGAAGGCCAACGAGCGGCCTTCGTTCGGGCTCAGGCGACCCGGGCGAAGTTGCCGGACGTCTCGGTCGAGAGCCTCAACGTGGAAGGCGAACGGCGGGGAACCCGGTTCAACATCCGGACGACTCAGTCGAATTCGACCCAGGTTCAAGAGGCCATCCTCAACCAGTTCGGATCCAGTCTCGCGAAGCTCGCGGTCAACGTGAGTGAGCCCACGGCCATTCCCAAGCCCGCGACCGATGGGGCGAACGCGACCGCCGTGACCGACCCGTTCGCCGGCGGACAGAGCTACACCCTGACGTTCAATCGCGACGTCGCTCCCGAACCCGTCCAGGCGGCCCTGGTGAACATTCTCCGCGAGGAAAAGGTGGCTAACCCAGACAGTAAGGTCGAGGTGATCCGTCCCCAGCGGCAAGTGAGTTCGGAGGCTCCCATCCAGCAGACCCTGGTTGTGCGGACGAACCTGGACAAGGATCTGTCGCGGCAGTCGCTGACACGGCTGGCCGAGGTTCTTCCGAACGATCCGGACCTGCTCTTCGAGCGCCTGGAGAATTTCGGTGCGGCGGTTGCTCGTGACACGCAGACCCTGGCGCTGATGGCCATCGTGGCGAGTTGGTTGACGATGATCGCCTACCTTTGGCTCCGCTTCAAGTCGGTGACGTACGGTCTTGCGGCGGTCGTTGCTCTCGTGCACGACGTGCTCATCACCCTCGGAGCGGTCGCGATTTCGCCGTACAAGATCGACCTGCCGATGGTCGCCGCGTTCCTGACGTTGATCGGATTCTCGGTCAATGACACGATCGTCATCTTCGATCGGATTCGGGAAATTAAGGGCAAGTCGCCTCAACTGACGCCGGGCATCGTCAACGCTGCGATCAACCAGACGTTGAGCCGGACGATCCTGACCTCGTTGACCGCCTGGCTCGTTGTGGTCATTCTCTACGTCTTCGGCGGCGAGGGCCTGCAGGGCTTCTCGTTCTGCCTGGTTGTCGGCTTTCTCTCGGGTACCTACAGCACGATCTACATCGCCAGCCCGATCCTCATCGATTGGGTCGGCAAGGGTGTCAAGGCTCCGGAGAGCAAGAAGCCGGAACTTGCCTCGCGGTAGGTCTCCCAGTTCGTTTTCAAAGTCGAGGGCCACGGGCCCGGTGGTCGGTTTGGTCGATCACCGGGCCCGTTGTCGTTGTTCAGGAATGCTCGCGATCGCGAAGCACCTGTCCGGCGTAAAGGGTACTGGTCTTCCAGTCTGTGTCGGCCACAATCAGTCCACCGCGAGGATCAATGCCGACGGCGATCCCCGAGATGATTTCTTCGGCCAGCCTGATCCGGACGGACTTTCCCAGGAGTTGATCGTGCTGCGTCCATTGTTCGACCAGTGAGGGGTCGTTCGACGCGAGCCGATCGAGCGCGGGGACGAGACGGTCTAGGATTGTCCCGAGCAGCTCCTGGTGATCGGGCGTGACGATCGACGGTTTCAGGTTTGATTCGATTGAGGTCGCCATCTCCCGAATCGCCTGGGGGGCTTCCCCGAACCTGGTTCGCACGTTCAGGCCAATTCCGATCAAAAGCCGCGTTCCTCTGGACGTTTTGACCTTTTCGGGAAGAATTCCCCCGAGCTTGCGGCCGAGAAGTTCGACGTCGTTGGGCCAGCGGATGCCAGGACGTTCGGCAAGGTAGGGGCTGACGGCGTCGATGATCGCGACGGCGGCCGTGAGTGCGACCCTAGGCTCGTGCTCGGGTCGCAGGCCGTGCTCGGCGGGGTCGAGCGCCAGGGTGAAGGTCAGGCTTCCCTCGTCCGACCACCAGCGATTCTCACCTCGGCCGCGGCCGGCGGTCTGTCGGCTGGCCCAGACCAGCAACGGGAGCGCGAAATCCTCCTCGACGTGTTCTCGAAGAATCCAGTCTCGGGCGAGGTCGCTCGTCGAGGCCACGACCTCGCGATAAATCATCGTCTTCGCGAAGGGGAAAGGAGAGTCGGTCATGACGGAGCGCGGGTGGATTCTCGGTATGCAACAACCCTGCAACGCCAACGCAATCGATCAAACCATGATCGCTGCGAGGAGGGGGGTCAGCCCTGTTCCGGCGTCATGCGGATCAGGAGCTCTCCCGTCTCGACCTGCCGGCCGACCTCCGCGAGAACCTCCGCCACGCGACCGGGCCGTTCGGCGTAGAGGGTGGTTTCCATCTTCATGGCTTCGATGGAGAGCAGCTTTTGCCCCTTTCGAACGGGGTCTCCCACGTTGACAGCGACCCCGACGACCAATCCCGGTAGAGGAGCGGCGATCTGGTTCGGGTCGGAAGGATCGGCCTTGGGGGCTTCACGCACCGAGGACGCCAGCGAGCGGTCGGTCACGGAGACCTCACGAGGCTGGCCGTTGAGTTCGAAGAAGACCGTCCGCTTCCCGTCCGCGTGCGGCTCACCGACGGCGAGCAGCTTGACGATCAGGGTTTTGCCGGGCTCGATCTCAACGAGGTTCTCGACGTCGGGCTCGGGGCCGAAGAAGAACATCGGCGTGGGCAGGACAGAGGTGTCTCCATACGACCTCATATGAGCCGCGAGGTCAGGAAACACGCGAGGGTAGAGCAGGTAGCTCAGGACGTCGCCGTTGCTAGCAGGAGCGCCTCGAAGCGCGGTTGCCTTCTCGCGTGCCGCCTCTAGATCGGCGGGAGGGAGCTTCGCGCCGGGACGCTCGGTCAGAGGCGTACGGCCCTTGAGTACGCGTTCCTGGAGCTTCCTGGGGAAGCCTCCTGGGGGCTGGCCCAGCCGGCCTTCGAAGAACTCGACCACGCTCTCGGGGAAGGCCAGCTCGCGATCGGGGTCGAGCGTGTCCTCGGTCGAGAGATTATTAGCGACGAGGAACAGGGCCATGTCACCGACGACCTTGGACGATGGCGTGACCTTCACGATGTCGCCAAACAGGATGTTGACGTTGGCATACGCTTCGCAGACTTCCACCCATCGCGAGGCGAGACCGAGCGCCTTGGCCTGCTGGAACAAGTTCGTATACTGACCGCCGGGCATTTCGTAGGCGTAGACTTCGGCCGAGGGGGACTGGAGGCCCGACTCGAAGGGGGAGTACATCGCGCGGACCTCTTCCCAGTAACGACTCACGCCAATGAGGGCCTGCGGATTGACGCCGGTTTCCCTTGGGGTGAACCGGAGCGACTCGACGATCGAGTTCAAGGATGGCTGCGAGGTCAGGCCCGACATGGAGGCGATCGCGCCATCGCCGATGTCGAGACCGACCTCGGCCGCCTTCAGCACGCTGGCGGCCTGGGCACCACCGATGTCGTGCGTGTGGAAGTGGATCGGGAGACCCACTTCCTCCCGAAGCGTCTTGACCAGCCGCTCGGCCGCGAAGGGCTTGCAAAGTCCCGCCATGTCCTTGATGGCGATCAGGTTGGCTCCTCGCTTCTCGAGCTGCCTGGCCATCTCGACATAGTATTTCAGATTGTACTTTGGGCGGTTCGGGTCGAGAATGTCGCCGGTGTAGCAGATCGCCGCTTCACAGAGGGCCCCCGAATCCCGCACGGCCTCCAGCGCGACCTCCATGTTGGGAACCCAGTTCAGCGAGTCAAACACGCGAAACAGGTCAATGCCCGCCGAGGCTGCTTCCTTGATGAAGCCTCGCACCACGTTATCGGGATAACTGGTGTAACCGACCGCGTTCGCTCCTCGAAGGAGCATCTGGAAGAGGATGTTGGGAATCTTCTCGCGGAGCCGAGCGAGGCGTTCCCAGGGATCTTCCTTGAGGAACCGCATGGACGTGTCAAACGTAGCGCCGCCCCACATCTCGATCGAGAACATCTCGGGGCAGAGGCGGGCATAGGCGTCGGCGACACGAAGCATATCTCGCGTGCGGAGCCTTGTCGCCAGCAACGACTGATGGGCGTCGCGGAAGGTCGTGTCGGTCAACAACAGCCGGGTTTGTTCCCGGATCCAGGTCGAGAACTTCTCGGCGCCAAGCCGCTGGAAGACTTGGCGGGAGCCTTCAGGCGGAGGTTTCAGATGATCGAACGTCGGAGGCGCTGGCTCCGTCAGGGTGGAATACCCCGCAGGTCGGGTCACGCCGGGAAACCCGTTGACGGTCACCTCCGCGGCGAAGGTCAGGAGTCTCGAGGCACGGTCTTGGCGCAAGGGGAACTTGAATAGTTCCGGCGTCTCGTCGATGAAACGGGTGGTGCAGCCGCCTTCTCGGAACGTCGGATGGTTGATGACATTGAGCAGGAACGGGATGTTCGTCTTCACCCCTCGGATCCGGAATTCCT
Organism: uncultured Isosphaeraceae bacterium; assembly: GCA_964599655.1. GTDB lineage: Bacteria > Planctomycetota > Planctomycetia > Isosphaerales > Isosphaeraceae > CAZRGV01. Next base: position 39,095 of record CAZRGV010000021.1, read on the forward strand.
GCAAGGCCCGCTCCATGCGGTTAACGGCGTCGATGAACCGCCGGCCGCTCGCGGAGACCTTCACGAGGAGCGAGTCGTAAAACGGCGTGATGATCGCTCCAGTCAGGGCCGTGCCGCCGTCGAGCCGGATGCCGAGCCCACCCGCCGACCGGTAGTGAGTGATTCGGCCGTAATCGGGAGTGAACTTGTTCTGGGGATCCTCGGTCGTGATCCGGCACTGAAACGCGAAGCCTGTGGTCCGCACGGCACTCTGGTCGGGAATGTTGATCTCGGGATCGGACAGAGGAACCCCCTGCGCGATCAGAATCTGGCTCTTGACCAGGTCGATGCCAGTGACGATCTCGGTGACGGTGTGCTCAACCTGGATGCGCGGATTGACCTCGATGAAGTAAAACGTCCCGGCATCGACGTCGACGAGGAACTCGACGGTTCCGGCGTTGTCGTAACCGACTTTTCGGCCGATGGCGATCGCGGCCTCGCAGATGGCGTTACGGAGCCCCGGATCGAGGTTGTACGCTGGCGCGATCTCGGTGACCTTTTGGTGTCGCCGCTGGACCGAGCAATCGCGCTCGAAAAGGTGGACGAGATTGCCATGCCGATCGCCGAGCAGTTGAACCTCGATGTGCTTGGCGCGCCGGATGAAGCGTTCGAGGAAGACCGACGGGTCGCCAAAGGCGGTCTGGGCCTCGCGTCGGGCCTGATCGAGCGAGGCGTCCAGGGCATCGGCCGACTCGACGACGCGCATGCCTCGCCCGCCGCCGCCCATCGAGGCCTTGACGATGACGGGATAGCCCAGCGAGTCGGCCAGCGCGTGGGCCTTCGGACCGGGTTCGACGGGGTCGGGACTGCCGCCCAGAATCGGCACACCCGCCTCGTGCGCGACCCGCCTCGCGGCCATCTTGTCGCCGAGCAACCGAAGCAGTTGCGGCTTTGGACCGACGAAGGTGATGCCCGCGTCGGCGCAGGCCTGGGCAAACTGGGCGTTCTCCGAAAGAAAGCCGTATCCCGGATGGATCGCGTCGACGTTCTTTTCCTTGGCGAGCGTGATGATTGTTTCGATGTCCAGGTAGCTTCGGATCGGCTCACCAGCCTTGCCTACCTGATAGGCTTCATCCGCCTTGAGCCGGTGCATGGCGAACCGGTCTTCGTGCGAGTAGATCGCCACGGTCCGCATGCCCAGCTCGTGGGCGGATCGAAAAACCCGGATAGCGATCTCGCCCCGGTTGGCCACCATCAGCTTGCGAAACTCGGACATCGAATCCACCTCAACCGGGCAACCCGATCACGCGCAGGGAAACACAGTGTCTACCTTCAGCAAGGAGGCAAGATCACGCAGCAACTGCGAGACCGCGCCCCCGATTTCGACGCCAGCGGGAAACCTCGACCCAACCGACTTTCTTCCTCAATCAGTATACCCGGAGTCGCTCCAAGACGCCCGCTCGCGTTACGATTCCTCGCCGGCCACCGGGTTTTCTAGCGTCCCGATCCCCTCGATGGTCGCCGACACGACGTCTCCTGGTTTGAGAAACCGGCCTCTCGCGGAACCGACGCCAGACGGGGTACCGGTCGAGATGATGTCGCCGGGTTCCAGGGTGACGAACTTCGAGAGAAACGAGACCACCGCCGCGACCGGGAAGATCATCTGCGAGGTCGAGGCATCCTGCATGACCTCGCCATTGACGCTCAGGCGGATCGGCAACGCCTGAGGATCAGAGACAGCGTCGGCCGAGAGCACGCAAGGCCCCATCGGACAGAATGTGTCGTGCCACTTGCCGTGCATCCAGTCGAAGAAGCGGTCGCGCTCCCTTGGTTTTCGGCCCGGATTCGGAGTGAACTTCCGGTCGCTGACGTCGTTGACCACGGTGTAGCCGGCTACGTACTTCAGGGCATCGGATTCCTCAACGTTCCGGCATTCCCGGCCGATGATGACACCGAGCTCGCATTCCCAGTCGATATGGTCGGGAGAGACCGATGGAATGACGATCGGATCGCCGGGGTTGGTGAGGGTGGTCGACGGCGGTTTCATGAAGACGTAAGGAAAGGTTTCGGCGCGTTCTGCGGCGATTCCGCCGTGTTCCTCGATGTGCTTGGCGTAGTTGCCGGCCAGGAGCAGGAGCTTGGGAGGCTGGGCAATCGGCACCAGGAGCTGCACATTCTCGATCGGGATCGACAGTTCCTCGAGTCGATCGCTGTCCAGCCCTTCCACCCAGCTCGCCAGTTCCCTCGCCGCGAGAAACGAGCGCCCTCTTGGGGGGAGAAGGTCGAGCAGGTCCTCCCCGGCCGAGATGAGCAGCTCGATCTCTTTCTCATCGCAGTAGGCGTCGACGGCCTGGTCGATCGGGATCACACGGTTGTCCGCGAAGAAGCCGTTGAGGGTCATCTCGTCGATGTTGAAGCGACAGACTCGCATGCCGATCCTCCCGAGTCGACGTCGAAACGTCGTCGTGCATCCATGAATTAGGGCCTTCTCGATGATCCCCCGAGACGGGCGTCGAGCGGTCACAATAACGACCCCGACCGCCGAGAACAACGCCCCTCCCGCGTCGCTCTCCCGATCCTCAAGGTTGCGTCGAGGACTCCTCTTTCCCGGTCGAAACGCGACGCGCGGCGTCGAGCAGTCGCGGATCGTCGGATGCCGGGACCGCCCGAAGATCGAAGAGCACGGCGCCGCCCTGGACGCGTGTCACCACAGGCGGATGGCCCAGACGAAGCCGCCTGGCAAGGACCGATTCCGATCCGAACGCCTCGGGGAAGGGAGGGCCGACCCGGACGGCCCATGTCGGGATCGACTCGACGGGCACGCTGCCGCCTCCGAGAAAGGCCGTCGTCTCGATCGCCGAGGCGTTCCAGCCCAGTTCCGAGCGAAACGTCTCGGCCAGTTCTTCGGCGCGTGTCCGGAGCGAGTCCAACGGCGTGGTCAAGAACGCCCAGAGCGGAATTCGCTGCTTCGCCCGTTCGGGGTCGAACGCCAGCCGGAGCGTTGCTTCGAGGGCGGCCAAGGTCATCTTGTCGACGCGAACGGCCCGCATCAAGGGGTCGGATGAGACCTTCGCGATCGCGGCCTTCGAGCCCAGCAAAAGTCCGCACTGAGGACCACCCAGCAGTTTGTCGCCCGAGCAGAGTACAAGATCGGCCCCCGCCGCGAGCCCCTCGGCGATGGTCGGCTCGTCCGACAGCAAGGGAGGGCGCCCAGGCGCCAGGGCCCCGGAGCCGATGTCGTCGATCGCGACAAGCCCATGCCGCCTCGCCAGCGAGACCAGATCGGCAATCGCGACTGACTCGGTGAAGCCAACGATGCGGTAGTTGCTCGGATGAACACGAAGTAGCGCGGCCGTTTCGGGACCGATGGCCCGTTCGTAGTCGGAAAGCCGGGTCTTGTTCGTGGTTCCAACCTCCCGGAGCCGGGCGCCCGAGACCTCAAAGATCTCGGGAAGCCGGAAGCTTCCTCCGATCTCGACGAGCTGCCCGCGCGAAACGATCACGTCGCGCCCCGCCGCCATGGCCCGAAGCGCCAGCACAGTCGCCGCGGCATTGTTATTGACAACGGTCGCCGCCTCAGCCCCTGTTAATCGGCGAAGTAATTCGGAGATTCCCGAGGTTCGACGCCCTCGCTCGCCGGTTTCCAGGTCGAACTCCAGATTGCAGTAGCCGCGGACCACCCGATCGACCGCCTCGGCCGCTTCCGGGGCGAGTGGGGAGCGGCCAAGGCCGGTATGGATCAGGATGCCAGAAGCATTCAAAACCGGCCTCAGATTCCAGCGAGACGATGCCAGGATCGCCGCCGCGCGTTGGGCCATCGCGGGCAAGCTGGTGTCGATCGGCTCACCCCGAGCCAGGATGACCCTGGCCTCGTCGAGCGCCTGCCGCACGGCCTCGACAACCACGGCGCGGCCCTTGGACGTCTTCCACTGGGACAATTCAGGGACGTCGAGGACCGCGTGCACCGGCGGCAATCGACGAAAGTCCGACTCACTCATAAACTCTTATGCCAGGGAAACGAGTGCCGGGTTGGATCGAAGAGTTCCCCTCAGGGCGTGGAAGACACTTCGACGTTCGAGGCGAGATAACGCACGTCGCCGGCTCGACGCGTCAGGCCGATCCGGTCGAGATACTCGCCAAACGGAACGGCGAATTTACGGGTCGTCCCGAGCAGGTCGCGAAGGTCGGCCATCGTCATTCCCGAACCGTCGGACAGCCGCTGGCGAACCCGACCTTGCATTTCGGTTTCCGCAGCCTGGCTGAGATACAGCCCCGGGCCGAGCTCGACGATCCGTCCCTCGTCCACAAGCAAGGTGAGCAATTCGGGCAGGACGGCCGCTCTCGAGCCGCACAGACTCGTCAATTCGGCCAGATCGGGCGGGCTCAGGCCGGCTCGAACGAAGGTCTCGTAAATCTGGTCTTTGAGTCGACGTTCCGCCTGGCTGAGCCTTGGCTCGTGGCCTCGCAACGCGACCGTTCGATCGTCCGCGATCACCTTGCCCGCCAAGGACAGTCGGTCGAGTATCCCCAGGACTAGTGCGTCGCTTTCCAGGTCGGGCAAGGCGGCGGCGACATGGGAGCGTCGGATCGCCGACTGTCGGGGACGCGCCTGGTGAAGGCGTCCCAGCGCCCGGAGAACTCGATCTTCCAGCTCAGTCGCCGCTTCCTTCAGAACGCGGACCGACCGCCGAGGTCCGAGCGGGAGTTCCACCACCTCGCCCGAGGCCGACAGTTCCGCCATCGCCGTCCGGACTCGATCGAGGTCAAGCCCGGTGTCACGGCTCAGAATGGCTTCCGTCGAGGGCTGGAGTCCTCGAAGCGCCAGTGCCGCGGAGACGCGATCGACCGCGATCGGCGACCGCAACCGCTCGATCTTCGACAAGGTCGGCGCATCGCGCCGCCGGAGCCTCCGGCTCAACGGTTGAAGAACGCGCCCGCCGCCCAAGGTCGCCGACGGGCTCTCGGCCCGAAGTACGAACGGCTGCCCGCCAACGGCCACCACGGGCTCGGCCACGAAAAGCTGGCCTATCGTCGATTCGCCCGGTGCCAGTTCGTTCGCGCCCAAGAGGGTCAAGGTCGCCAAGACCTCGGCCGTTCCCAGGTGCAGCTTGTAACGGCCACGATGCCGGAGGATCCTGGGCGCGTCGGCGGAGGCCCGCACTTCGACAGCCAAGACGCGCGTGGCATCGAGATATCCGGGAGTGGCCAGTTCCTGCCCTCGCCGGATCTCCGAATGATGCACGCCGCCGAGATTGATCGCCGCTCGAGAGCCACGACCGAGGTTCTCGACCGGCCGATCGTGCCGCTGCAACCCACGAACCCGGACCGATCGCCCCTCGGGCCATAACTGGAGCTCATCGCCCACGGCGACCTCCCCCGAGGCGACCGTCCCCGTGACCACCGTCCCGTGACCGGCGACCGTGAACGACCGGTCGATCGCCATTCGAAACAAGCCGGCGTCGGAACGCTCGGGCAACTCGTCGCAGAGTCGAGCCAGAGCCGCCTTGAGTTCCTCGATTCCCTGGCCCGTCGTCGCCGAGGTCCGGACGATCTTCGCCCCATCCAGGAAGGTTCCCGCCACCATCCCACGGAGGTCTTCCTCAACCAGATCGAGCCAGCCCGCATCGACCAGGTCGCACTTCGAGAGCGCGATCAGGCCAGAGGACAGCCCGAGCAGACCAAGGATCTCCAGATGCTCCCGTGTCTGCGGCATCACTGAGTCGTCGGCCGCGACCACCAGCAGAGCCAAGTCCAGGCCCGTGGCGCCGGCCAGCATGTTGCGGATGAATCGCTCGTGCCCCGGCACGTCAACCATCGCGATTCGATGATTGCCTAGATTCAAAGCAGCGAAGCCTAAATCGATGGTGATCCCGCGTTGTCGCTCGGCCGGAAGTCGGTCCGTGTTGATTCCCGTCAACGCGCGGACCAAGGCCGTTTTACCGTGATCGATATGTCCGGCCGTGCCAAGGACCAAATCGCGTGATTCCATGGTACAGTGATTGCTAGGGGGAATCTGTCTCTCGATTGACCCAACCCAGTGTACTGGGTCCGACAACGTTCAGGCGATGGTGAGCCGGCTCTCGCAAACGAAATTCGTCCTCGAAAACCCCTCTTGGGAGGGACGTCTCTATGCCCCGTCGAATCCAGAGACGATGGGTCGAACAACCCCGAGCCGTTCCTCGGATTCCGCCTGATCGTCAAGACGGCAACGCCGGCCTGGGCCGGGAGATCCGTTTCTATCCTTCGGTTCTTGAAGACTTTACGTTGCAATCATGAAGCACGCGTTGTCTTTCTTCAGGCACCGCGATTCCGCCTTGACCCGAAATCGGGTTCCTCACATACTGAGCAAGACGCGCCGGGAGATCCCGGCGATCCTGGGCGGGAATCGATCCAAAGAGATTGGCACCGGCCATCGACGACACCGACCGAGTGAGTGCGAGCCCGCGATGAACGTTACGATCCACGATCGCCGATCGGACGCAGGGAACGATTCGTCGCTCAATCACCTTTCCTGGCCGCGTCGAGGTCTGACCCTCGAGTTCGTCGGTCTTCCGCGTCACACGACTCCCATACACCCGTAGAAGTTACCGCCAGAACGACTCGTCTCGTTGGTTTCGCCGCAGAAACATCCACGCATGTAGGCAAGCTCTTCGGATATTCCCCGCGTTGATGGAATCGGCAGATTTATGATTAGAAACGTGTTTCTCCTGGTCTTCGCGCTGGGCTTCATGGGGTGTGTCCTGGCCACGCCTCTGGTCACTCGCCTCGCCGCCTGGGCTGGGGCGATCGACCGGCCAGACCACTTTCGCCGCATCCACAAGGGAGCGGTGCCCCGGATGGGGGGGCTCGGCCTGGCCTTTGGGTTGGGCTTGAGCCTCTTGCCGATCCTTCTCGGCGGCTATCTTCGGGACTGGCCGGCGTTCTCGATCTGGTGGCCTCGGCAATGGGCGGTGGCGACCGCTTCGCTGATCATCCTGGGTGTCGGGGTGATCGACGACTCCCGGGGTATGCGACCCAAGACGAAACTGCTGGGGCAGGCCCTCGCCGTACTGGTGCTGATTGCCGGGGGCATCCGGATCGAAGGCGTGGTCTTGCTCGGGATTCCGATTCCCTTAAGCTACCCTACCTCGTTCTCGGTACTGGACCACCGGTTGACCGTTGATCTGCCGAGCATCGCCGTAACGATGCTCTGGTTCCTGGGGTGCATGAACATCTGGAACCTGATCGATGGCATGGACGGGTTGGCCTCGGGAGTGGGGTTGCTGGTCAGCGGGACGTTGATGCTGGTGGCGATTCACCAGGAGAACTACGGTTCGGCGGCCCTGGCGGCGGCCCTGGCCGGCGGGCTGGCGGGCTTCTTACTCTACAACTGGCACCCGGCCTGCATTTTCTTGGGGGACAGCGGAAGCCTCTTGATCGGGCTTCTGATCGGCGTGATTGGCGTTCAGGACTCGATGAAGGGTCCGGCGGCCGTCTCGATCCTCTTCCCGATCCTGGCGATGGGCCTGCCAATCTCCGACACGGCGATGGCGATTTTCCGTCGCTGGCTCCGCGATCTTCCCCTGAGCTCGGCGGACCGCCGGCACATTCATCACTTACTGATCGGCCTTGGGCTGAAGCCGCCGCAGGCCGCGCTGGTGCTTTACTTCTTCACCGCTGGGCTCTGCGGCGTCGTTCTCCTGGGCGTGGCCTGGATGAACGAATTCCTCGCGTTGATTCTGGGCGTGTCAGGATGTTTGGCCTTCCTCTTGATTCTGACAAGCCGTCGGGACGAGTTGGCCAGCCTTCTTTCCGACCTCAGAGAGCGCCGGAGTCGCAAACGACAGGAACGGTCGGCGGCCAAGATCACCTGGGAGACGATCCAGAAAATCGAGCTTTGTAACGATACCGAGCGCATCTGGGCGACCCTGCTTGATGCCTCGAGACTACTTGGAAGTGATCGCCTAGAGATGACCTGCCTGAAGGACGGTCGAACCGTGATGTCGTGCTCTAGCAAGCCGATTGGGAACCCTCCCGTTTCGGGCCCGGTCGCGAGCTTCCGGCTTCCGAGCGGGCAGGATTTGGAGCTGACGGTCTCGCTCCACCAGTCGTCCGAGTCAATCCTCGCGGCGGATATCGCTTTCCGATCCCTTCAACGGCTCTCTCTGGCCACCGCGCAACGTCTCGAACGCCTTCTCGAAGAGGCGGCCTCTCCCTTGCCTCAGCCTCTCACCGAGACGGAGGAACTCACCGATCCTGTCACGACGCCAAACGGTACCGGGTCGAACGTGGCCGCGACGTCGGTCATGTCTCTGAAGCCGGTTCCTCCGGGCCGCGACCCGCTGGGCTGGTTCCGAGGCGCCCTTGGTCGGAGCCCCTCCGCCATGGCGAGGCAGATCTGGTATGGAGATAAATAGACTGATGGAAAGGGTTGATTCATGGATCGAATCATCCAGCCGTACGGAAGCGCCTCTTCCGGCGTCTCGATTCCCCCGCGCGCGGGCAGCCACCACGCGCTTGTTCCTCAGTTGCAACACGCGAAGTCGCCCGGGGACTTCGCGAGGGCTCTGCGACGGCGCATGTGGGTCGTCCTGTTCATCGCACTGAGCGTCAGCCTGGGAGGTTCGGCGTTCATCGTCCGGATGCCGGCGATCTATCAGGCCGATGCCGAGATCGAGATCGTTCCACCGCATTTCGATCCCGCGTTGACCGTCATCGTCGATAGCGCCGCCAGCTACAACCGCGACAACACCGAACAGTTCGTCCTCAACCTGATCGCTCAGCTCCATGGCAAGAACCTGGCCGAGAGCGTGGCCCGCGACTTCGGCGCCGGGCAGGGGAGCGGAGATCCCGCCGCCGAGCTGCTCGGCGGACTTACGACCAAACGAGTGCAGGGAACGGCCTTCTTTCAGGTCTTCCTTGAAGGGCGGGACCCCGATCGCGTCGCAAAGCTGCTCAACGCGTTGTTGGTTGGTTTTGTGAACAAGACCAAGGACGACAGCCAGCAAACAATTGACGAATCGATTCGGCTAGCCCGTGAGAGTTTGTCGAAATTTTATAACGAACGGAAGAAAATCGACGCCGATATCAACAAACTGCTGGCCGAGACCTCGCTGTTCGCGCCCGGGGGCCGAAATATCGTCGAAGAGGAATATCTCAACCTCAAGTCGGTCTTGCTCCAGAAGAAGATCCGCTTCGAGGATCTGATGTATGAACGGCGGCTCGTCGAGATGTGGCCGAACCTCAGGGCCCAGGCGGTTCCCTCGCCAGACGACGGCCGGATTGCTGAACTGATCAAGTACAAGCAAAACCTCGACGAGAAACTCGAGTACCTTCAGCGGACCGTTCGCGACTTCCAAAACGACGCCTACGCGAGACGGCTGACACGGCAGCTCAACGGGGTGATCGGCGAGATCGAGCGACTTCGCGCGGCCCAAGCCCAGACGGTTGCCGCGCCTGACATGACCGCCATGACCCTCACGCGAGCCGGTGAGGAAATCCAGAAGCTTGAGCGCGAATTGGAAACACAGCAAGGGCGGCTGCACGCGAGTCTACCGCAGTACGAGTCGTACATCTCGCTGATCAAGCTTCGCGAGCAAACCGAGCAACTGATCGCTGCCACTCAGGAACGGCTGGCGAAGTTCGAGATCCTCGCGGGATCGCAGAAGGCGCCCGTCGAGATCCGCCAGCGCGCCGTCGACCCAATCGCGCCAGTGCGTCCCAACCGTCCGCTGCTCATCGGACTCGTCTCGATCCTTGGCCTGGGTCTGGGGATCGGACTGGTTTGCTTGCTCGAACAGCTCGATCATTCGGTCAAGGTTCCCGAACAGTTGACCTTGGGCCTAACCTTGCCCCTGTTCGGTGTCGTGCCGAGGATGAGGCGGCTGTCGGCGATGCAACGCGGCGGCCACCTCTGGACGCCAAGCGTTCCCGACTCGATCGACGCCGACGCGTACCGCAACATCCGAGCCAGCCTTATCGGGGCCGAGCGGTCCGGCGAACGGATCGTCACTCTTCTTGTCACCAGCGCCAAGGCCGGCGAGGGCAAGAGCACCACCGCCTTGAACCTTGCCGCCACCTGCGCCCGTGCCGGGGAGCGGACAATCCTCGTCGATTGCGACCTTCGGCGTCCCAGCCTGGCTGAGGTCTTCGACGCCGAGCCGAACCTGGGACTTGTCGATGTCCTCCGATCCGAGATGCCTTGGCAGCGGGCCGTCGTCCGCACCGAGGTTACGAACCTTAGCTTCCTGCCCTGCGGCGATCCTTCGGGCGTTCCCATCGAAATCCTCGGAAGTCTGGAGCTGCGCCAGCTTATCACCGCCCTTTCCGGCCACTACCATCGGGTCATCCTCGACGGCCCAGCGGTGCTCGGCCTGGCCGACTGTCGGATGCTCGGCCAGTTCGCCGATGCGACGCTTCTGGTCGTCCGCTCCGGCGCCCACGAACTACGCCCCCTGCGGCGTGCCAAGGAAATGCTCGAACAATCTCGCGTCCGGATCGCTGGACTTGTCTTCAATAGCTTGAGTGAAGATTTGAATAACTGGTCTAGCGATTACGCGATTGGTACGATCGCGGGGTCGCTCCCAGGAGAGCTGTCTGATCGTCCACCATCGACGACACGAGGCTTGGATGCCCCCTCGACCCGACCGGCGGCGACGGCGACCGGCGGTCGGGCCGAGGATTGAGCAGGAGATGCTCCATTGACCCTGCGACAGCGCCTGGTTCCCATCCTCGATCGTGTTGTAGCGGTCTTGCTGGTCGCGATCGTCTTTGGCACTGTGGTGGCCTTTGGCGGCTCCGTCTGGTGGGCGCGCCCCGCGATAGCGATGTCGACCGCATGGCTCGTTTTCGCTTCACTGGCGCGAGCGGCGCTGGATGGGTCTTGCCGTTTGCTCAAGAGCCCCTTGATGGCTCTGGGAGTGCTGGCCCTGGGGCTGGCGGCGTTCCAGCTTCTGCCAATGCCCTCGAGACTCGTGATCCGGCTTTCGCCTCTCGCGGGCACGATCCGAGGACCGCTCGTCGCCAGTGTCAAGGAGGGCCCGGAGGCGGATTCCGCGACCGTTGACGTGACCGAAAGCCGCATTCCTCTCACGACCGATCGGGCGGCGACCTTGCGATGGCTCATGGGGGCCATCGCCTGCCTCTCGCTCTTCTGCGTTGCGGCCCACTTCGCCGATCGCCTGGGACGGCTGTTACTGATCTGGGGCAGCGTGATCGCAGCGTTCGGGCTATGTACGGGTTTTGGCGTCGTACAACTGATAGGTCAGCAAGGCAGTCTTTATGGGTTCTTGCAACCGGGAAAGGCTCCACCCTGGGCACCTTCGATGGCCGAGGAATTGACGACACCGAACGCGACCGTCCTTCGCCTGGCCGGCGATCCCCTTCGTCCCGGGGCTCAGATGGCTCTCGTCCGACCCGATCGCCCGTTCGCGATCGGCCCTCTGCTGGGAGGGCCTGGCGCGTACCTCGCGCTGGCCGCTCTCGCCTTGCCCCTGCTACTGGGCTCAACGTTGCAAACGCTCGCCCCGCGAGGAAGTCGCGAGCCTCTGACGGATCGGCTCCGCCATCATGGGGGCTGGGGGCGAATCACACTGCTGACCGCGTTGCTTGTCACCGGAGCGGGGCTTTCCGGCTATCTCGCCGGTCTGCTGTTGAGCCTTCCGCTTGCGGCGGGCCTGATCCTGGCCGGAATTCCGGCGTCCCGAGGAACCGGTCTGCGTTGGATGGCTCCGGGCCTGACACTTCTGGCGTTGATCGCCATCGGAGTCGGAGTGGCGATGGGGGATGCGCTGGGCCGACCTGCGGGTTCGAGTCCACTGGCCTTTCGCGAATCGTGGGGTTCGGTCGAGCAGGTCTGGCGAGACGCTCTGCGGATCGCCCGAGACGTCCCCATCGTTGGCTGTGGTTTGGGCAGCTTCGCCTCGGTTTACCCGCTCTACAAGTCGCAGGACCTCTCCCAGACGACCGCCCTGAGTAGTTTTCTTCAGTGGTGGGTCGAGGCAGGCGCGATCGGCTTGATCCTGCTCGGACTCGGCGCGCTCTGGTGTCTTTGGCGACTCCCAGGCGCCCTGCGACGGGTCGGTACGGCCGACCGAGCACTGGCGTTCGGCCTGGTTGGCGCTTTGACCGGCTTTGCGCTGTTCTCGGCCGTGCACTGGACGGTCGAACTGACGGCGATTGCCGTGGCCGCCGCTGCCGTGGGAGGCACCTGCAACCGCTGGTTGGCGGGAGGAACCGACCTTTTTGTGGAATATGGTTAGATTTATTATGTTAAATTGCTCAAATTGAATTTTAATATTATACTGTTTCAATCCGATGTTTAATGGAGTTTACTATGCCGGGGACCACATTCCTTCATATCCAGAATCGCGACTCGATCGCGGCTCGGGTGATGGAATTGCCCGGCCTCTCGGTTCGGATTGGCCGTGGTGTTCACTGCGAGGTGCGGCTCAACGATCCGGGACTTGCCGAGGTGGAATGCGTGCTCCGCCGTCGGGCCGGCCGGTGGTACGTTCAGCCGGTCGGTTCCTCAGGAATGGTCGTGATGGGCGACCATATTCTCGAACATTCCGAGATACTGATGCCTGGGGTTGAATTCCGCGTGGGTGAGACTTCGCTGATGCTTCAGGCGGGATCAGGGATCGAGGTTGGATCCTTCCGCCAGCCGATCTTGGTCGAGCCGTCGGACCTTGGGTTGGAGATAATTTCATCTGATTTCAACCACGGGGTCAGGAGAGACCGCCCATTCCCGGACGCGCGCTCGGCCGCTCTGGACCGTCCCGAGGGAACGTCGTTCGAGGAGGAGCGCGAGCGGCTGTCCCAATGGCGGACGAGCCTGGAACGTCGGGAGCGCTGGCTCAAGGCCCGGCGTGAGGAACGCCGATGGGAGCGACGCTGGCGGGCCGCTGGCGAAAGCCTTCGGGCGCGGTCGAACGCATCTCCTCGCCCGGCTTCCGTGACGGAAACCGAACGCGCGACGGCTCCCTCTACGGAAGCCAGACCCGTTGCGAGTGGGGCATTGCCGTTGCGAGGAGAGCCCGAGGCTCCGATTCGGGCGACGCCCGCAGAGGATGAGGAGCATCCGAGCCTTGATATCAAGCTCGGCTCGGTGACGAGGCTGCCTCCCGAGACCGATCAGGGAACGTCTGTCGCCAACACGTGGGAAGCTCCCCGAACCCTTGAGGTGGACGAGGTCGAAGGCGAGGATGACGCGGATCTCCTTGGAGCGCCAACGATCGACGAGTGGGGCGATTCCCCGTTCGAGTTCCAAGAGCCAGAGGCTCCCGAACCTCGACGCGCCTCGCCCGTAACGTCTCGGCCGGAGACCGCGCCGCCGCCGCTTCCTCCTACCACCGAGGAGCGTCCGTCGGACTCGCCCCGGATGCTGGTCGGGCCGCCCTCGGAATCTCCGGAGGGCATTCCAGGATTCGACCGGGAGGACTGGCCGAGTGCCAGAACGATCCTCGAGGCCCATGAGACCAGAGCTGTCGAACCGGTCCGGGCCGACTCCCGATCGAAGCCGAGGCGGCCGGAACCGACCGTCGCCCGAAGGCCGGAGCATTGGGCGATTCCCGCCTGGCTGATGATCCCTCCGATGGCCGCGACCGCGCTCCTAGCGAGTGTCGTCGGACTGGTGCTCTCCTGGACCTGGAGCCAGGATCTGCGAGTCGAGGGGACCCTCGCCGACCGGTTACTGCAAGGCGAACGAATTCCACCGCGAGGGATCGACACTGAACCGGTTCCGAGACCGGCGTGGTGGGGTACGACGGCCGACCATCTCTACCTTCAGGCGCTGGCCCTGGGGCGGCTCGAAGGCGATCCCGACCGTCAGGAACAGGCCAGGTTCTTGCTCGGTCTGGCCCGCAACACGTCGCCGTCGCATGCGGGGGTCCGCTTCGCGATGGCCAACCTTCCGGTCGAGGGGGTGGAGAGCGGCCTCGTCCGTCCTGTGTCGGAACTCGGCCTGAGCCGCGATGTGGTCGCCTTTGCCTGGACGGCCCGTCGACGGCTTGCGGCTGGAGAGACAGAGGCCGCGCTCGTCGAGTACCGCCAGGCGCTGGAGATGATCACATGCGCCGACCCTCGACGGGCCGAGCGATCTGACGCCGAGGGGATTCTCCCGGATCGTCGGCACACGATGCCTTATGAAGACCTGATCGGACCGATGGTCCGCGACCTTTCGAGTCGCGAAGGCTGGACCTTTGAGGAGTGGTCTGCGGCCTTGCCGCCGTACGGGCCTGTGCTGCTGGCGGCATTCCGGGTGCTTCAGGAGGAGGGCCGCTCCGAGGCGGAACGGGCCCTGAACCAGTTGTTGGCCGCCGAGGAGGGGCCTCCCCGGGGTGGCTCGGTCGCCGTCCATCTGGCCTGTCGCGCCGAGGCGATGGCTGTCCGCGACCGCTGGGAGGAGGCTGAGCGGCTTTACCTCGACGCGATCGACGCCATGCCCGACGCGGATCTTCGCCGGACATGGTGGAACAACCTTTCTGACATTTACGCAAGCCAGAATAATCTGGTGAAGATGCGACAGGCTCGCGCCAACGCCCGGGCCGCGCGACCGCCCGCACCATCCGAAAGCCGATCGGCGATCGATCGTCGCGACGAGACGTCCCTTGGTCGTGGCGAGGTCGAGACTCTCGATCGAGGACGGTCCGCTGTTCCCTGAGGCCGGAAGGGCCGGGTTTCGACGAGGACCCCGACACAGTAGAGTTGCTCCCAACCGGAAGGATCGACGCGATGGAGACCCTGACCGCCAGCACCACGGATCGGCCTCACACGCCTGACAACCCGTTTCCCCTCGCACGACTGCTCATCGAACAGGCGAGAGGGCCAGGGCGGGTCGGTCTCGCGGGTGCGGCCGGGTGCCTTGTCGTGCTCGGGGTTACTTTTCTGCCCACTGTTGGCCACTTCCTGACCACGTGGTCGACCGACGAGAACTACAGCCACGGGTTCCTCGTACCGTTGATCAGCCTCTACTTCGCCAACGAGGCCGCACGGAAAGGCCCCACGACCGTCCGTGGCGGTTTGCTCCTGGGTTCGGCCTTGCTGGTCGTCGCCATGCTGGGCCGGTTGGTGACCACCGTGGTCCCGGTCGGCATTGTCAGCGATCTGTCACTGCTGCTGGGTCTGGCGGGGGTCGTTGGCCTGATCGCGGGATCGGATGCCCTGCGGCGTTACGGCTTCGCGCTATTCTTTCTGGTCTTCATGGTGCCTCTGCCGATCGCGCTTTACTCGGCGATTGCCTCCCCGCTGCAACTGCTGGTGAGCCGGCTCGGTTCCGCGCTTCTCAACGCGATTGGAATCCCAGTGCTCTGTCAGGGGAACATGATGACCCTGCCAGGGGACGTGCAGATGTTCGTGGCCGAGGCCTGTAGCGGGATGCGGCAACTCACCGGTTTCCTCGCCCTGACCACCGCCGTGGCCTTCCTGTCGAGCCGGCCTGCCTGGTTCCGGCTGGTTGTCATCGCCTCCTCCATCCCCATTGCCCTGACTGCGAATGTTCTGCGAGTCACATTAACAGGCTGGATTATGTACTATATTAATCCTCAGTTCGCGATGGGGAAGTACCACACGCTGGAAGGGCTGTTGATGATGGGATTCGGACTGGCGTTGCTGGCGGCCGAGTGTTCGTTCTTGAATGCTTTGGTTCCGAGCGTGTCCAGCGTTGGCTCCGATGACGGCGACCAGCATTGATGGAAGGGGGGACTCGGACCGATGGACCTGGCACGACGATCAATCCTGGGGCTGGCGATCCTGGCACTCGGCTCGGGCGCGCAAACGGCCCTCGAGGCCGGCTACAAGACGTCGCGGCCCCCGTTGAAGCGGCCGCTGTCGAGCCTGCCGATGACCCTTGGCGGGTGGATCGGACGCGACGAGCCGATGGATCCCGAGATTCTCGAGCGGACCCAGTGTGATGACCATATCAACCGGGTTTACGAGCATCCGGCACGGCCAGGCCGTACGTTCAAACTCTGGATCAACTACTCGGTCCATGGACTCAACTTGCGGCACTCGCCGGAGATCTGCCTGCCCTCCGGTGGCTGGTCGAAGATCGAGTCGCTCACCCGGGTCCTGTCGATCGAACGCAACAACGGCAAGCCCCTGCCGTTGATGCGGCTTTCTTACGCTCAAGGTGATATGGTTCAGGGTATCGGATTCTGGTACTACATTTTTGGAGAAGGCCCTCTGGAACACTTTGCGCGATCCCTTCCGATCGCCAGCCGGAGTAGCCATGGACGCACGACTCGAGGTTCCGGGTTGACAGTCGAGATCTTCTGTCCCGGAGCGTCGGACCCGGACGGAGAGGCCCTGAAAGAATTCGCCGGGGTACTACTCAGCGCCCTCGAGCCGCTCTTGCCCGACGATCGAGCGAACTACTACATTCCCTGACGTGGCGAGGAGATCACCGAGGGATCGCCGCCTGCCCGTTGGCCTCGAGATCGAAAGGATCGCTCCCGATGAAACACGCACTGATCACCGGAATCACCGGGCAGGATGGCTCGTACCTGGCCGAGTTCTTGCTTGGCAAGCCGGACTACACGGTTCACGGCCTGGTCCGTCGGTCGAGTAGCCTGAACCGGCAGCGAATCGACCACATCACGTCGAACCCGGAATATCGCGACCGATTCCACCTCCATTACGCCGACCTCGCCGACGCCTCGAGCCTGGCCATGGTCATGGAGCAGGTGCGGCCCGATGAGGTCTATAACCTGGGGGCTCAGAGTCACGTCCGGGTCTCGTTCGACCAGCCACTCTACACGGCCGACGTCGTCGGGCTCGGGGCCTTGCGTCTCCTGGAAGCGGTCCGACATCTGAACAACAGCAAGCCGGTGAAGTTTTATCAGGCCTCCAGCTCCGAAATGTTCGGCTCGGCACCGCCTCCGCAGACACTCGAAACCCCGTTCCATCCCCGAAGCCCATATGCCTGCGCCAAGCTGTATGCTCACTGGCAAACGGTTAACTACAGGGAGGCGTACGGCCTGTTTGCTTGCTCGGGTATCCTCTTTAACCACGAGAGCCCTCGTCGCGGTGAGTCGTTCGTTACGCGCAAGATCACTCTGGGCGCGGCCCGCATCAAGGAAGGGCTTCAGAAGAAGCTCGTCATGGGCAACCTCGAGGCCAAAAGAGACTGGGGCTTCGCCGGCGACTACGTCCGCGCCATGTGGATGATGCTCCAGCAGGATCAGCCAGATGACTACATCGTGGCGACCGGCGAGACCTACTCGGTCCGCGAGTTCCTCGAATGGGCCTTCGGCATGCTCGACCTCGATTACCACGACTTCGTCGAGTTCGACCAGCGCTACATGAGGCCGTCCGAGGTCGACGTTCTGCTGGGCGATCCCAGCAAAGCCCGGACCAAGCTCGGCTGGGAGCCGGAAGTCAATACGAAGGATCTCTGCCGCATGATGGTCGAGCATGATCTCGAACTGGCCCGTCGTGAAAAGTACGCCCAGGGCTATCAGACCGTTTGATGCCATGTGGCCGGAAGGTCCACAAGTCGCCCATTTGGTTCGGCCCACTGAATCCCTTGCAGTGTAAGGAGTTCGGTGGGCGCCCCTTACCACGTCGGGCGCGTTTTTCGGGATCGCTGTGCGTCCTCTGGCGGTCTGACGTCTCCTTCGGTGCAACCGATGAGGCGTTCGCAAGTTTGGCGTTGCTCGATGCGGAGGTGTCCAGATCGTTTCGGGAGCGGTCGAGGCTGGGTCACGTTACCTCCTTCGATCGCGCCCCTTGCTCGCGCCGAAGACCTGGCGGGCCTCTTGGCGTTGTGCCGTACGCACCGCGCTCGCGAGCGAGGAATCGACGCGATCCCTCAGGGATGAATCGCTTTTCGCCGTGCCGAGCGATATGATTTCAGGAGATGCCGATTCCGATTTGCCCGCCGGATGACGATGAAACGACCCTTGCTCGACCGCAGCACCGACGAACTGGCCGATTGGATGGCCGGCCGCGGCTTTCCGCGCTTTCATGCCAGGCAAGTCATGCGGTGGGTCTTTGAACGACGTGCCGAGAGTTTCTCGTGCATGTCGGATGTTCCCAAACGCTTGCGAGACGAGCTCGAGGCGGAGTGGATCGTCTTTCAGACGAACGTGGCGCACCATGACGTGGCGCCGGACGGGACGGACAAGCTGCTGCTGGAATGCCTCGACGGACGACGCATCGAATGCGTCTTAATGACCGAGGACGACCGGCGAACGGTCTGCGTCAGCACGCAGGTCGGTTGCGGCATGGGTTGCGTCTTCTGCGCCAGTGGGTTGAAAGGGGTTGAACGCAACCTATCGCGAGGAGAAATCGTCGAGCAAGTGCTACGGCTGCGCAACCTCCTGTCGGCCGAGGAACGATTGACGAACATTGTCGTCATGGGAATGGGGGAGAGCCTTGCCAATCTCGACAATCTCATCCCGGCGCTCGATCGGATCTGCTCGCCGGAGGGTCTCGGGCTCTCGCAGCGTCGGGTGACGATCTCGACGGTCGGTTTACCCGAAAAAATGCATAAACTGGCCGAGATGGATCGGCAATATCATCTTGCGGTCTCACTCCACGCGGCGACGGAGGAGGTGCGGAACCGGCTGGTGCCGGTCAATCAGCGAGTGGGATTGCCCGCGGTGGTCGAGGCGGCCGACGCGTACTTCCAGCGCAGCGGCCGTCAGGTTACTTTCGAGTATGTGCTGTTGCGGGGCGTCAACGATCGACCCGAGGACGCAACAGCGCTGGGACGACTACTGGCCCGTCGAAAGGCCCACGTGAACCTGATCCCATACAATCCGGTGGCGGGTTTGCCGTTTCAGCGGCCGACACCCGACTCGATCCAAGGATTCGTGTCGATCGTGCGAAGCCACGGGATCAGTGTCAGCGTGCGGAAGACCAAGGGACGGCAAATTGATGCGGCCTGCGGGCAGCTTCGGCGGCGTCTGGAAACGAAAGCCGATTCCGGGGTGTTGTCCCTGGCTCCGAACGGCTGAACGGGATCGAAGCGAAGTCGCCCGATTCGAAGGCGATTCGAGGGAAAGCGGCGGGTCCGGACAATTGACTGGCGGGGAGCCGGTTGAGCAGAGAGGCGAACGCGGAGGGGCGGCCCGTGACAGCCGGCGACAACCTGGAAAAGGAGCTGGAAGTCCGCGACCCCGATGTCCGGCTGATGCTTCAGGTGCGAGACGACGTGCAAGGGGCCTTCGAGGTTCTGGTCGGCCGCTACCAGAGCCGTTTGCTAGGCGTGTTCTTGCACATGGTAGGAAACCTTGAAGAGGCCGAGGACCTTACGCAGGAAGCGCTGCTTCGGGTCTACAAAGCGCGAAAAGGGTACAAGCCAAGAGCGAAGTTCTCGACCTGGCTGTTCACCATCGCCAACAACCTGGCGATGAACCACCTGCGCAGCAAGGGCCGGAACCCGACGGTGGGCCTGGAGTCAGGCGGCACCGATTCGACATCGACGAGGCCGGCGGCTGAAAAGGTTCCCAGTCGGGACGGCACGGCTTCGGCCCAGATGCGGAAAGTCGAGTTGTCGGAAGTCGTTCGCGAGGCCCTCGACGAGCTTGGCGAGGATCAGAAGATGGCGGTCCTGTTGAACAAGTTCGAGGGAATGGGCTACCAGGAGATCGGCGAGGTGATGGGTCGTTCGGAGGCGGCGATCAAGTCGCTCCTGGCTAGGGCGCGTTACAATCTTCGCGAACGACTTGAGCCGTATCTGCGCACAGGTCAGCGCAGCGGTTAGAATCGGGATTTCCAGCGCGAACCAACTACCCTCCAAGGCAGTGATTCGCGATCCGGAGCAATGCCCGACGTGACACGGACGCCGACGTGACACCCTTGCCCTGGCTTCAAAACGCGAGTCGGATCCTCCTTGGGGGACTGGACGACTTAGTCTTCCCTCAGGACTGCGCGATCTGCGGCGGGGAGGTGGTCGCGGGAGTGTTTTGCGAATCGTGTCGTCAGGAGCTTCGAGAGGCCTCGGAGCCGGCCTGCCGGCGTTGCGCGATGCCAGTTGGCCCGTGGGCGGCGGTCGACGGGGGATGCTGGGCCT
>CAZRGV010000022.1:0-1822 GCA_964599655.1 uncultured Isosphaeraceae bacterium
TACACTCTTTCCCCCACGGTCGGGTGGCACTGGTGGCTTGTCCACCAGAGTCTTCAACGACCGTCCAGAGCACTGGTGGACAAGCCACCAGTGCCACCTAGAAATGGCCTCCTGACCAGTGCCAACCGCCGTCCAAGGGAGAGCACCCTGCCGGGACGGGAGCTGTCACCGCCGATTCTTCCCGCCAGGGGCCCGGATCGGCTCGTGGACGAACTTGGGATTATCGGTTCGTTGACGTCCAGACTTCGGACTATTTCCGACCGGTCGGGCATTTTTGAGGAACGGCCGAAACCGTGCTTCTCTCGGGTTGACGACCGTAGCGCGAGTGGCTAACTTCCCCGCCGATCGTCCCGTCTCCGTCACGTCACGGCCCGACCGAGCCAACACCCTGAACCGGCACGAACGTTGGAGTTGCCTCGCGCGAGTGGTGGGATCACCGATCGCGACCGCCGAGGCGCTTCGGACGATGGTCGCCTTCGAGAGCGCGGGCCAGGGAAGGCCCGCTCCTTCGATCGCGAAGTTGCACAGGGGAGAGAAACCTTGCGGGGTTACGACCAGCCCGACGGCGTCGGCCGGGTTCGAACCTGGATGTGGCTGTTCCTCGTCGCCTCGGCGACGACGGCGACGGCCGTCCGGGCCCAAGGACTCGCCCTGCCCTCGGCCTCCCTCGCGACGGTCGACCCGGTGAAGATGAGCGCCGACCGCGTCCGCTACTGGGACGAGGGGTCTCTCCGTTGGGTCTTGCTCGAAGGCCGGGCCGCGGTGTTCCAGGGGGCCGACACCGGACTTCGGGCCGACCGGATTCTCGTCCGCGTCAGCCCGCTGACCGCGTCGTCGAACGCGAGATCGGCCCGGATCGAAGCCTACGCCGAGGGGCACGCGACCTCGACGGAGCCCGACAGCCCGCCGTTGCCGTCCCGTCGCCTGGAGCTGACCACCCAACAAAGCGCCAAGCTGGCGGCCTACTCCTCGTCCGGCGTGCAGGCGCTGGCGCAGCCGATCGCGAACCTGGACCTCAAGGCTCGGGGCTTTCCGAGCCCGAAGCCCTCGAACACGAACATCGCCCCTCCTCCGAGCGCGACTGTCGCGATCCCTTCGGGCGAACAGGCTCCGCCGTCGGCGCCGACCTCCGCAAGGGAAGCCCCCGCGATCGAGCCGCCGGCAGACGCTCCGGCCCCCCGCGAGCCCGAGGTCCGGCAGGTTCAGTTCGGCGACCAGGGTTTCTCCGACAGCCCGATCCAGACTCCGCCCGGCGATGACCCCGATGCGCCGACGTCTCCCCAGGAGATGGATGGCGGGGTCAATCCCGACGACTTTCCGCCGACCGACCTGGAGCCGTTGCCTCCCGGCGAGGTGCCGCCGCCTCCGATGGGGGCCTCGAACCGGGCCAATCCTCCCCCCTTGCTGCCGGAAACCCAGCGCACCTGGTCGATCTCGCCTCGCTACGGCGGTCAGAAGCTGCTCGTCGAGAGCCTGCCGCAAGCGAACGGAGAGCTTGCGTGGGTGATCCGGGGCGGCGTCATCATTGTGTCCGAGGTTCCCGGCCAGGGTCGCGTCGATCTGGCCGCGGATAACGTGGTGATCTGGACCCACCGCACCGAACAGGGCGAGGGCGGGGTTCCCAACCCATCGGCCGGGCCGATGTCGCAGAGCGCCGACCACCCACTCGAGGTCTATCTCGAGGGGAATGTCATCATGCGACAGGATAAGTTAAAGGTCGCCGGAACGGGCGACCAGACCGCGTTCGAGGCCAAGCGGGCCTACTACGATTTCCGCACCGAGCGCTTTGTCGGACTCGACGGCGAGTTCAAGTTCTACGCGC
>CAZRGV010000022.1:1839-22574 GCA_964599655.1 uncultured Isosphaeraceae bacterium
AAGGGCTCCATCATCAGCCAGTACCGCGCCCCGATCCGCATGCCCGACGGAAGCCTGAAGCTCGGTCCACAGCTCGTCAGCGCGGATGACACGACCACCACCGGCAGCCGTTTTCCGATCCCGGGCTATCGCTTCAACAGCAAGTCCGTCGACATCACACCCGTCGAAAAGCCACTGAAAGATCCGGCCACCGGCGGGCGCGTCGGCCCTCCGAACGCGACGGATACCGTCTGGCAAATCGATGCCCGGCAGAACTTCTACTTCATCGGCCCCGTGCCGGTGTTCTACTGGCCCCGAATTGTCGCCACCGACGACTTCGATCCACCACTTCGTAACTTTGGATACCGTTATGGAAGCTACTTCGGCCATCAGGTGATGCTCGACTTCAGCACCTTCAAGCTGCTGAACATGCGAAAGCCAAACAACATTGATAACTGGAACTTCGACGTCGATTACCTCAGCATGCGAGGTCCGGCGCTCGGCTCGGAACTGGGCTGGTACGGTCAAGATCCGCTGGCGGACCTGGTCGATCCCTTCGGCGACAAGAAGCTGCCCCGAGTGGGTGGACGCGACTACTTCGGCTATTTCGACGTCTGGGGCATTCTCGACAGCGGGCTCGACGTGCTCGGTAGCGGTCCGGCGGTCGTCACCTACGGACCTCCCGGCGCCGGCAAGCGCGGGTATCAGCGCACCAAGGTCCCCTCGTTCCAGCGCGAGCGAGGCCGGTTCCTGTTCCGACACATGCAATCGTTGCTCGGCCCTGACGCGGCGGACGACGAGGATTTCCGCGTTCAGGTCGAGGCCGGCGGGTACTCCGACCGCCACTTCCTGGAACAATACTACAAGCGGCTCTTCGACTCGGGACTCGATCAGGACACCCTCGCCTACATGATCCGACAGCGAGGCAATACGGCCATGACGCTGACCGGCCAGGTCAACATCATGCCGTGGGTGACCGACACGCAATGGCTGCCCAAGTTCGAATACTATCGCCTCAGCGACCCGCTTTTCGGCCGCCTCTTCAGCTACTCGCAGAACTGGGGCGTCGACTACGCGAACGTTCACACCGCCAACGAGGTGAACAACAAGAACATCTTCGCGTTCCTGCCGTATGACCCGATTTCGAACACGAGCGGGCCGTTTCAGTCGGGCCGGGCCTGGACGACGCAGCAGATCGAGATGCCTCTGGATCTCAAGTTCCTGCGGATCGTCCCGTATGGTCAGGGGCAGCTCATGGGCTGGGATAACCAGCTCGGCAACCGGACCCTCGGACGCGCCTGGGGAGCCGTCGGCGCGCGGGCCAACGTGATGATTTGGCGGCGGTTCCCGAACGTCGAGAGCGAGCTGTTCAATGTTCACGGACTGGCCCACAAGGTCAACTTCGACGTGGACTTCCGGACCGCCTATTCGAACGTTTCGCTCAATCAGATCGGCATTCAGGACAATCTTGACGACGACACGTACGAGTTCGTCCGGCGCTACTTCGCCCTGACGAACTACGTCGGCGGCATCTTGCCGATGCAGTATGACCCGCGGTTCCTAATTCTCCGCCGGGCCTACTCGCCGGTGGTCTGGACGCCCGACGTCTTGGGCAACATGCAGACGGTCCAGTTTGGAATTCACCAGCGGCTCCAAACCAAGCGAGGGCCCGAAGGCAAACGTCGCATCATCGACTACATGGTGCTCGACCTGCAAAGCACCTACTATCCCAACGCCAGCCGCGACAACTTCGGCAAGCCGTTTGGTCAGAACATGTACAATTTCGAGTGGTTTATCGGCGATCGCACGAGCATCGTCTCCCAGGGCTGGTTCGAGTTCTGGGACATCCAGGGCAACCCGATCCTGGTGAGCAACCCCAGGCACACGAACGACCCGTTCGGGCTGAACGTCATCAGCGCCGGCCTGAGTATCAACCGGCCACCTCGTGGCAGCATGTACATTACGTACTCGATCATCAACACCGGACCGATCTCGACCTCGGCCCTGAATTTCGCGTACAACTACTGGCTGAGCCCGAAGTGGTACACGTCGTTCGCGACCTCGTATGACTTCGGCAACGCGATCCTGCTCGGATCGACCGTCTCCTTGACCAAGATCACGGCCGACTTCCTGACGTCGATCGGCCTGACGGTTGACCCGCAGCGGCAGAATTACACGTTCGGTTTCGAAATCGCCCCCCGGTTCAGCCCGAGCGCCCGGTTGGGCTCGGCGGTGGGCACTCGGTTCGACTCCCGGTTTGCCCCAACCCAATGATGACGATCCTCGACGAGCCTGATGATCGGTCGCCCTCGGATCGTTCCGAAGTCGCGAAGACTCCGGGGGTGATCGTGGTGGACGACGCCGATCTCGACGCCCGCCTCGCCGAGTTCGCGAGCGAGCCCACCTGGGCCGCGCGCGCCGGCCGCCGGACGTTTCGCGAGAAGCTCACAGCGGGGCTCCGGGGCTTGAAGCATGCCTTCCGGGGCGACTCCAGCTTCTTCGCCCATGCCTATCGGGGCCTGTTTATCGGCTTGACGGCCGCGTTGCTCGGCGTGGGACCGTTTCCGTGGTGCCTGCTCTTGCTCGCCGCGGGCCTGGTGCTGATCGCCGAGCTGGCTCATAGCGCGGTGGATACCCTGGCCCGAGCGTTCGGCGACGCGGAGGCCCCAGGCCCGACCATCGCTCGGGAAATCGCCACGGCGGGCGTTCTGGTGGCGGTCGTCATCTTCGCGGCGGTCTCGATCGTGATCCTCACCCTCCGTTTCATCGAACTGCTTGGGCCATGATGGCGGGACGAAACGGAGGATTCTCGAGTGAACTCAGGATTCGTTTTGGCGGGCGTGGAGCGCCGCGTGGGCCGCGTCATCGACGGGCCGCGTGTCACGGCCTCGGCGGACCGTCAGCTCGATCCGATCCAGATACTTGACGTTCGCGCAATCGTCGAGCTCGTCGGTGTGGCAGGCCGCGGGATCTCGGATCAGGAACCGCACTGGGCCGCCGTCCTCGGCGGTCAGTCGCCGGTCGCCCAGCCGATAGACGACGATCCCCTCCGCGCGGATTGGCGCGAGGGGAATCGACACATGAAAATCATCCTTGCTGGCGTGCAAGGTCAGGTAGTTGGCCTCGGACCTGGGAACGACGCGCTGGAGCAGTGACTCGAGCGTGACGCCGTCTCCCTTACGTTTCGGCTGAAACCGCGAGACGTCGAGCACCCGGTCGGCGTCGGGGATCGCCTCGAAGTCCTCGAACGCCAGGTTCAACGGATGCTCCACGGCGCCGTCGATCGTGAGCAGAATCGTCTTATCCATGTCAGGGAATCCTCGTCATCTCAAGCAAATCGGCACTCGTTTGCGCTGGACGCTCGCCGGGATAAAGCAGGAAGGGCGCTCGATGCTCCACGAACGCGGCTTCCTCGGATTGCCAGGGCGCGACGATGTCGGAAAGGGGCGCGCCCGCCTCGATCGCCCGTCGCTCCCGGTCCGAGCCGAAGAGCAGGTCAATGGCGATGGGCTCGCGGACGAACTCGTAAGGCTCGGTTCGCCAGGCGAATTCCTCGGGGTCCTGCTCGCGTGCAAGCTTGAGAAGCCAGGTGTACGTCGCGACGGGAAAGAATCGTTCGGGATCCGCGACGTGCGGCTGCACTCCGAAGCACGACTGCCCTTGATGCTTGTGGAATGTCGGACGAAACGAACAGGGGCGGAAGGAGACCGCTGGTTCCAGGAACGCCGCGTCCTCGGCCAGCCGGTAGGGATCGAGCCAGGGAGCCCCCCAGAGCTCGAACGGGCGGGTCGTGCCCCGGCCTTCCGAGAGGTTCGTCCCCTCGATCAGGCAACCGCCGGGATAGACCAGGGCCGTGTCGGTCGTCGGCATGTTGGGAGAGGGCAAAACCCAGGGTAGGCCGGTTTCGCCCCAGGACATCGAGCGGTTCCAGCCTCGGCACGCGATCACATCAAGCTGCAAGTTCTGTTTCAAATCGGCCAGATAGAGTCTCGCGAGCTCGCCGACCGTCATGCCGTGCCGGATCGGGACCGGATGCGCTCCCACGAAGCTTTCGAAGCCGGGTTGGATCGTTGGCCCTTCGACCCGGTCGCCGCCGATCGGATTGGGGCGA
Source organism: uncultured Isosphaeraceae bacterium (assembly GCA_964599655.1). Classification (GTDB taxonomy): domain Bacteria; phylum Planctomycetota; class Planctomycetia; order Isosphaerales; family Isosphaeraceae; genus CAZRGV01. The sequence goes on from CAZRGV010000022.1 coordinate 5,930, forward strand.
TCGAGCACCAGGAACGCGATGCCGAGAGCGGCGGCGGCCTTCAGGGCGTAGAGCATCGTCGCGGCGAACGTGTAGTAGCGGCTGCCGACATCTTGCACGTCGAAGAGGAGAAGATCGATCCCTTCGAGCTGCTCGGGCGTCGGCGTCAGGCTCGTGACATCGGCTCCATAAAGGCTATGGACGCGAACGCCCGTGCGAGAATCCACATCCGAGGAAACGCCGATCATGTCCTGGGCCTCGGCGCGAACGCCGTGCTCGGGGCCGAACAGCGCGACCAGCTCCACACCACTCGCCTGTCGCAACAGGTCGGCCAGGTGCCGCAGGCGATGATCGACGGATGTTGGGTTGCAGATAGCTGCGATGCGGCGTCCCTTGAGCGGGGCGAAATCCTGCTCCACCAGGACATCAAGACCGGTCTGGACGCGCGGGATCATGCGATCAGCGCCCTCCTTGCCAGGGTGATCGCGCCGGCGGCGGGATCGGGCACCCGGCGTGCCTCGACCGGCGTTCCCAGTTCGTCGAGCGCCTGGACCAGACGGTCCGCGACCAGGGACGACGAGAGGAGGAAACTTCCGGCGAGCGCCAGAGGCAGGGGGGCTCGCCGGGGATGGGAGCCCCACAAGGTCACGGCCACGGCATGGACGGCCTTCGCCAGTTCCTCTCCCGACGCGCGAAGAATTTGTCTCGCGGCCTCCGAGCCTCGTGCCGCCGCGGCCGTCACGGCGGGAGCGAAGCTGGCGATGCGCGTTCGATCCACGCCGGGCGCGTAGATCGCCGAGACGATCGCCGAGGGGTCGGCGACGCCGAGGGCCCGGCAGAGTTCCTCGGTCAGTTCCTCGGCCCCTTGGGGGATTGGCTCGCGACCGTCGACGTGACGTGCCACGCGGCGAAGGCCGTCGATGACTGCGAGGTAGGCGCTTCCCTCGTCGCCGATCAGGTGGCCCCAGCCTCCCGATCGCGCGGTCCGGCCGTTCGCGTCGCGGCCCACGGCGATCGAGCCGGTTCCGGCGATGACACCGAGCCCCCAGCCGTCGGGCGTGCCCGCGGCAATCACGAGGTGGCCGTCATTGACCAGCACGAGGCGTCTCGCACGTTCCGTTCGAGACGACCAGGCTTCGAGGAGAATTCGATCATCAGGCCGATCGAACCCGGCCAGGCCGAGGCACGCGACCTCGACGGTCCTCGGCTCCCGGCCGGCCTCCTGAAAGGCCCGCGCGATGGCCGAATCCAGCGCCTGAAGCGCGGCCTCGATACCGACCGCCTTGGCGTTGGAGGGACCGGCGATGCCCTTGCCGAGCGGATTGCCGGTCTCGTCCGCGATCCAGGCCGTCGTGGAGGTTCCGCCACCGTCGATGCCGATCAGGCAAGGTTCGTCGCTCATCGCGGATCGACTCCGGTGACGGCCTTGACGGCCTCTCGAACCTGTCCACCGTGGGCGTCGAGCAACCGCTGGGCCTCGGTCGCGTCGACCCCAGCCAGCGCCATGACCAGGGCCGGTTTGAGCCGCCCGCCGCACCGATCGAGCAGCGATGCGGCCTGCGCGTCGTCGATGCGTCCCAGCTCTCGGAGAATCCGACGGCTCCGAATCCGCAGCTTTTCGTTCGAAGGCTGGAGGTCGATCATGCGGTTCCCGAACGTTTTGCCGATGCGGATCATCGCGCCTGTGGTGAGCATGTTCAGGATCATCTTCGTCGCCGTGCCGGCCTTGAGCCGGGTCGAGCCGGCGATGACCTCGGGCCCGACCAACGGGGCAATCTCCAGATCCACGCGTTCCCCCAGCTTGCTGGGGCGGTTGCAGGCGATGCCGATGGTGAAGGCTCCGAGCTGTCTGGCTCGATCGACGGCTCCAAGAACGTAGGGGGTTCGGCCCGACGTGGCGATGCCCACGACGAGGTCGCGATCCGAGACATTGCGGGCCTCGAGGTCGGCCGCGCCTTGCTCGGGGCGGTCCTCGGCCCCTTCGACGGCGCGCGTCAGGGCGGTCGGCCCGCCCGCGATGAGGCCAACGACCATTTGCGGCGGCGTGCTGAACGTGGGCGGGCATTCCGAGGCGTCAAGAACGCCGAGCCGCCCCGACGTTCCCGCGCCCACGTAAAACAGACGGCCCCCCCGACGGAATCGGTCGGCGATCAGTTCGATCGCCCGAGCAATCGCCGGCGACTCGGCGCGCACGGCCTCGACCACACGGGCATCCTCGGCGTTCATCAACGCGACGATCCCGGCGGGGTCGAGCGTGTCAATCGCCTCGGAGGCCGGGTTCCGAGCTTCGGTCAACAATTGATCTTCGAGGGCCATCGTTCGCGCCGATTCCTCTCTCAATCGCCGCTGGATTCCCGAACGTTGTACTCCAGCTTCCATCGGCCATCGCCTCGAGTGCTTTCGCACCAGAGGTCGAGCGTGCCAACCTCGGTGACGTGGGAGTGGAGCTTCACGGGAACCGTTTCGCCTTCCCGACCGTCCTCGACGCCGAGCTGTGTCACGAGCGGGTCGAGTTCCTGAAGCTCCTCGGGAGCCCAACGGTCGAGCACCGTCCCGATGGCGTCGTCGCGACGCACCGTGGAGCCCAGGAAGCGGAATTCGGCGGGCTCGCCGACGACCAGTCCGAACTCGGGGCCTGGAACGTCCGCCTCGGTCCCTTCCTCCATGCCCATCGGGACGACGCAAAGCGCCTTGATCGGCGGGGGAACGCCCGGAACGGCCGGCGCGGACGACTCGATGCCGATGTAGTAGGCCCTGGGAACCCCGCCTCGAATGCGAATCCCCTTCTTCCCCTGCCGAACCAGGCCGTAATACGCCGCCCCATGGGCCACGGCCAGGTCCAGGTCGGCCGCCACGAGCGCGGGCACTGCGGCACCCGCCCACGACGAAAGAACTTCGATGACCCGTTGCCGCAGCGGCTCGGCCTGGAAGACGCCGCCGTTGAACAGCACGGCCGAAGGTTTCACGATGCCCCCTTCGGTGTGCAACGACCCGCCTTGCCGGCTGAGGAACCGCGCGAGGTGGCGGGTGATCGCCGGGTCGGCGGCGTACGGGAGGCCGATTTCCGTGAGGCCGAGGCGTCGGCCCCGGACGGGCATGTCGGTCGACGCGCACTTTGGGAAGAAGCCGTCGAGAAGGACCTGATTCACCTGTTCACGCGTTAATTCCGTCTTGACCGATCCGCCGATGACCTTGGAGCCTCGGCCGAGAACAGTGACGGGCGACGAGGACTTGTCCGGGTGGGAGAAGAGGTCTTCCTTGGCGTTGCGGCAGGCGAAGGTCAGGGCCACGCGCTGCACGGGGTCGAGGCCTTCCATGCCATCGGGCAAGGTGGCCGCCACGGCGTGCGCCAGGGTGAGGTCCATGTTGTCGCCGCCGAGCAGGATGTGTTCGCCGACGGCCAGGCGGTTGAGCGCGAGATCCCCGTCTTGCTCGGAGACGCCGATGAGCGTGAAGTCGGTGGTTCCGCCGCCGACATCGCAGACAAGGAGGATGTCGCCGACCTTCACGTGCTGGCGCCAGGAGTCACCGTTGGTGGCCAACCAGGCGTAAAAGGCGGCCTGTGGCTCCTCGAGCAGGGTCACATTGACGAGGCCGGCCGACCGAGCGGCCTCGATGGTCAGTTCCCGGGCGGCGGCGTCGAACGAGGCGGGAACGGTCAGCAGAACCTCTTGCTTTCCGAGCCGGTCCTCGGCCGACTTGCCGGCGACCTTGGCGGCCCAGGCGTCTCGAAGATGGGCCAGATAGGCGCCGGAGGCTTCCACGGGCGAAATCTTTTTCACGTCTTCGGGCGCGGCCCAGGGCAGAATGGCCGCCTTGCGATCGACTCCGGCATGCGAGAGCCAGCTTTTGGCCGAGCTGACGAGGCGTCCGGGCACCTTGGCGCCGTGTTCCCGGGCAAACCAGCCCACGACGGCATCCCCTTTCTTCTTCCAGGGGAGGTCGAGCGCCCCGGCGGCGAATTCCTTTTCGGCCGGAAGATACAAGAACGATGGGAGGACCGGCCGCTCCCCGACATCGTTCGTGCCCACGATCTGCGGAATCGAGAGGTGATGAATGGGCGGCATGGCCTCGTCCGCCGCCTCGCGACTGTCGGCGAACGCCAGGGCGCTGTTGGTGGTTCCAAGGTCAATGCCGACGACATAACGCGACATGGGTGCTCCCGCTTGGAGATCGTCGAGGGGAAGTCTCCGGCTCCGATCGAGCGGAGCGTGCGCGATCCGTTGATCTCGAGTTCAGATCCGAACCTGACGCCGCAAGTCGGGCGCAACGGCGAGGTCGAAGCCGACGCGGCTGGGCCGATTCAGGGGATTTCCACCTCGGCGGGGGCCAGGACGGAGGAATCGTCGCGCGTGCCCGGAATCGCCGGCAGGTGAACCGCCTTCACGCGCCAGCCGTGATGCTTCAGAACCCCCTTGAACGGCGGCGAGCCCGCGACATTGCCCGTGAGCCGGATTTCCGCCGGATCAAAGTTACTGGGAACGGTCACCTCGGCATCCTCCGCCGCGGAAAGGACCGGCTCGACCGTCAGATAGTCGCGAAGCGCCTTGCGGCAACCTCGATGAATATCACGCACCGCCGCGCCGATCTGTGCATCGGAATAGGCGTCGATATCTTCCTGGAGGAAGTCGACGAGGCGGCCGTCACGTTGGAGGACCGTCAGCACGCGAAGGTCAGGGCCCTTCGGCGCGGGGGAAAACAACGACTCCACCCGCGTCGCGAACTGGGCGTCGGTCAGGATTCGCCAGAAGGCCCGGAGGGCTAGCCACAATCGGTTCAAACCCAGGCTCCTGTCTCAGCGCGAAGACTCGACCATCGAGATCGACCGGCCCAAACACCGGCGACCGCGCATTCCCCAGTTTAACAGCACGCGTTCGCGTTGGGAACGCGATGTCCCGTCGCGGAAGGCGCCTTCTGCCCGAGCGCCGCACTCGGTCGGTAACGCGAGCGCGGCGAGATCGGACCCATAGGGTACGGCGCTCCGGCTGGCCCGACGCCTCAGTCTTCCTCGTCCATCCGGTCGGTCCAGGCACTCCGGTCGCCGATCGACCCCAATTCGTCGCGCGACGGACGGTTCCCGGTGGGCACCTTCACGTCGACAAAGGGTGCCCGGACGTGCACGCCCGACTGGTTCGGGTAGAATGCCTCGCGGTGATGAGCGCATCCGAGCCCGCAGGCCGCCACCGCGACCAGCATCAGACCCAGCGAAACCGAAACGCGATAACCCGTCATGGCGGCAATCCTTCGGCCCGTGTTGGGGGAACTCAATTCCTCAAGATCGGCCTCATCCCCCGCGTCTCTTGAAGGTTTTCCCGGCGCACTTGATCCATTCTCAGACACCTGACCCATCCCGTCGATCGCTTCAATCGCTTCCGCTGTTTTCCTCGATACCCCGGTTTTCCCAAATTATCATCGCCCGTGAAGTCAGTTCGCGGGGGCAACCGAGAAATAGGGGCAGGACCGAGGTCGCTGCGCCGTCGCGGTTTGGAGTGATGGGAACGTCCGATCGCCCCAAATCCGTCGCGGTAGCGATCCGACTCAACGGATCGGGTTTTGGCGGCCGGATGGGATGACCAGACCCGGAGCGGCTCGCGGAGGGAGTCAACTCAATGACGGGGAGCACGCGAAGGCGGCCGGAACGTTCCAGCGCGGTCCGGCGCACGATTGCTTCAGGCCTTGAATCGCTGGAAACCCGACAGCTCTTGAGCAGTGGCCCGATGGCGATGGGGCGCAATTACATCCCCAGCGACCTCGCCCCGAGGACCATCAGCCACTTCTCGGCACCGATCACGCTGGGTCATCCCATCGGGTCCGGGCCTCTGGCACTCCAGTCGACGAATAACGAGGGCAAAGTCGTCACCGGGCAGGATCGTCAAGGGGATCAATGGCAGATCACGGTTCACGGCCCAGGCGCCGTGATCGTGACCGACATTACCCCCAACGACGGATCATTGGACGACGAGATCAACTCGATCCAGATCATCGGGAGCGACCCAAGACGAACCTACGTGACGGGACAGGTCACGTCCTCGTCGCGCGTTCAGACCGATGGAACGATCAACTTCAGTTACCTGACCGCCGAGAACGGCGTGCAGTCGATCATCCTCAACGGGTTCAACCTGGTCTCGCCCGTCACGCCGATTGCGGGCCAGCCTCCGAACACGGGGCCGGCGATCTACCTTCCCGGAGGCGTGACGACCCTCCAGTTCAACAACATCAATGGGGTGTTTGACCAGGCGGCGAACGCTCAGGCGATCCAGATCGTCATCGGAGATCCGAGCACGCCGTTGCGACAGAGGCCGAACATCAAGATCGGCAGCGTCTACAACACGGTCGTCAACAGCGCCTTGCCGTCGATTCCGAACGGTCAGCCGCAGACGCAGCCGACGGTCAACTTCGAGATCAACGGTCAGCTTCACAAGCTCCAGATGGTCTCGGCGGGTCCGGCGGCGATTCAGAACCCGGGCCAGCAGTTCAACTTCCCGAATGTCAGTGTCACCGGACGCACCGCCATCCGGGCGCTGGGAATCGACCAGCTCAAGGTGGCCGGATCGGCCCGCAATCTGGTGGCGTCTCGTGCGGGATTGCCGTTCCAGCCTCAGAACGGTCAGAACGCCGCGCCTCCGCCATCGGCCAACCCGACAGTGCCGTTCCAGAGCCAGCCAAGCGGCCTGAACCATCTGGGATCGGCCGAGTTCGGGGGTACGGCCGACGGGGTTGGGCTCGACGTCAATGGTCCGATCGGCAGCCTGAAGTTCCGTCGAGGACTCGGTGACCCGACCGGAGTGCTGACCAGCTCTCAAAACCTCGGCTACAACGACGCGCAGCGGGGTTATCCGAGCTTCGGACTGCTGGGAGGTCTCATCACCTCCACGAACATCGGCCACATTCAGGCCGGTCCCAACAACCTGATCCTGCAAACGCCCCAGAACCCGGCGCTAGCGCAACGCCTGGGGTATCCCAACTACGCCGTCCGGCCGGGCAACGCCCTGACCTCAGCGGCCATTACGTCAACGGGTTCGATCGGCAGCGTCGACATCGTGGGCAACTCGCTCTCGAGCGAGATCAAGACCGGCTTCGACTACAAGTCGTACATCGCCGGACTCCAGGGTGTGCGAGCGGCCAGTCACATCGGTCGGTTCAAGCAGCGTGGCGATCTGGTCGACTCGGTGGTCTCGGCCTCGTACCGGCCGACGAAAGACGTTTACGGCGACGCCGCGAACTTCCACCCCACCGACCTCACGCAGACGACGACCGACGTGGCCGGTCCGGGCGTGATTCGCGGCAACCTGCTCGGCGCGGCGTACTTCACCGGTGGTCGCACGGCGTTGAACTACCTTGGAGCGGGCGTCTACGCCCGGACCAAGATCGGTCACCTGCCGCCCCCGAATTCCCCCGCGAGAGCCCATTCGGTTCTGACGCGGCCCTGATCGGCCGGTCGTCCGGATCGTTGGCCAAGGCAACGTGACACGGGCCGGGCGAGTTCTCCGAGGAGAGGAGAACTCGCCCGGCCGTGGTTCGTGTTCCAGGCCGCGATTCGATCACCAACGCCAGAGCAAGGTGCCCCAGGTCAAACCCGCGCCGAAGCCGGAGGTCAGGAGCAAGTCCCCTCGACGGATCAGGCCGGCGCGCAGCATTTCGTCGAGCGCGATCGGAATCGACCCGCCCGAGGTGTTGCCGTAGCGGTCGAGGTTTTTGAACACGTGGTCGCGGTGGAACCCGAGGACGTCACTGGCGGCGTGGATGATCCGGATGTTCGCCTGGTGGGGGATGAACCATCGCACGTCCGGCACCGTGCGTTCGGCCTTGGCCAGCACCGCCTGGGTGGAGTCGGTCAGGATGCGCACGGCCCACTTGAAGACGGCGCGACCGTCCATGGTCAGGTATTGCAAGCCCTGTTCGAGCGCCTCGACCGACGGCGGCATCCGGCTTCCGCAGGCGGGGCGGTTCAACAGGTCACCCCCCGAGCCGTCCGCCCCGAACTGGTAGGCGACCATCCCTTGCTCGGGCGAGCCGGGACCGAGCAAGACGGCCCCCGCACCATCGCCAAAGAGCGGGTAACTTTTGGGATCTCTCGGGTTGATGACGCGGCTGTTGCAGTCGCCGCCGATGACCAGCGCCCGCTGGCTCGTTCCGGCCGCCACGAACTGGCTGGCGACGATCAGCGCGTAGCTAAACCCTGCACAGGCCGCTTGAAGGTCGAACGCCGCGCAGTTGAGCTTGAGCCGGTCCTGAACCAGGCACGCCGTCGACGGGAACGCCATGTCCGGGGTCATCGTGCCGAGAACCAGCAGATCGACCTCCGACGCCTCGCAGCCGGCGGCTTTCAGGCAACGCGAGGCCGCCTGGGCGCAGAGGTCGCTGGTCGCCTGGTGCGACGAGGCGAACCGGCGTTCGTGAATGCCCGTGCGGTTGACGATCCACTCGGGGTCGAATCCGAGCGTATCCCGCAGATCCTCATTCGTGACAACCCGCTCGGGGAGATAACTTCCCGTGCCCAGGATCTGGACGCCAGTCAGCGAGCGGGTCCGGGGAACGGCGGAATGGTGGCCGTGGCTCATGGCATCTGCGACGGTCTGGTACCGAGCTTCGGTCAGGCATGTCCGGGACGATCCGTCCAACAACGCCGGATCGCCAGTTCGGACCGCCGACGAGGACTCGGGGCGGGGCCGAGGGCGTTCAAGGTCTGGCCGACGCGGGGGTGCGATTCGGAGGGGTTAACAGAATGCGGGCTTACGGGGCCCAGGACCGCCCGTGAGCCGTCTTCCTCGTCTAGGCGTAGACCCGATCTGCTTAAGATTAGGTTGCGACTATACTCCTTTGGTCGAATCATGACCAGAGCAATCATCGGGTTCCCGATCACGCGACCTCGCTCACGGTGCCGCCATGTCTGAACATCTCATCCGGCTCCGCAAGGCATGGACCGCCCAGGCCCTGGAGGGAGGCTCCGACGCGCCCTGGACACTCGATCTGCCCACGGTTTTGAACACGCACTCCGGCCCGCTTCGCCTGACCAGGCGCTTCCAGAAGCCTCGGATCGATCCGGAATCCGAAGCGGTTCTGCTCCGACTCGGGCAGATTGCCGGGCTCCGTTCGGCAACCCTGAATGGTCGAGAGATCGCCATTCTGACCACGAGGATCGAGCACGTGGAGATGCCCGTGACGCACCTGCTCCAGGATCGAAACACGCTGGAGCTGGTGGTGGAGGTCTCCGCCCTGACCCGCCCGGCCGAGTCGCTGAGGGCCTGGGGCGAGATCGCTCTGGTGATCACGAGCCGTTGACGCGACCGGGTCTCTGGATTGGCGGGACGTCCGCGGGCCGTCTATAATCGCGGTTGCGGGGGCGGACGTCCGAAGATCGAGCGGAGAGATATGGAACCGACAACGCCGACCGACTGGGACAGTCCGTTGTTTGAGGATCCCAAGCCGCGGTATCGGCTTTGCCGGTTCGGCTTTGTCCTGGCGGCCGTGGCCCTCGGACTTCAGTGCGCCGACATCGTCCTGACCCTGTTCGCTCAGTTCGGGGGAAATCTCGACCTCTTGAACGTCGTCCAGGACGCGCGTTGGAGCTGGATCGTCGGTTCCACGATCACCTGGTGCGCGTTCGTTGGCTCGCTGCTGCTAGTGGGCCGCTGGAGCGAACCTCGATGGCGGCGGCGATCGGTGCTCCTCGTCTGCTTTAACGCCTTCGACGTGCTGTTGTGGGTGTCGCATCACGGCCGCACGTTCGGCGTGATCCTGCCGGTCCTCCAGAACCTTTGGGTCCAGCAGGCCGTCAGCGTCCTCCAGTGGTTCGAGCTTTTGCTCTTCGCCAGCCTGGCTCGCGACGTTCTGGACCATCTGGGCCAAAAGGGGGGTCAAGAGGTTTACCTCATCACGCGGGCCTTTGCGACGATTGGCGTGATGGTCTGGGTGTTCCTGATGATGATCGGGACGCGATGGGAGGCCGGTTGGCCGCTTCGCCTCCGCCCGTTGACGCTGGAAACCCTCCTGATCCACCTGGGCTCGTCCGCGCTGCTGGCCCTAACCGCCTTCCAGGTCACGCTTCTTTGCGTGCATGCGAGCCGGGGATGTTCGAGCTTCTTGACGGAGCTCGAGCGAGCCGAAAGCGACCACGAGCTCCTCAAATCGCGGTCGGAACTGGCGGATGACGAAACCTTTTGGAATGGCCAGGACCATTGATCGCGCGGGTCTCTCGCGGTTGATCTGACGAACCGCGAGAGACGTTGCGTGACCAATCAGGGCCCGTTGCCGGCGATCGGCAACAATTCTCGAAGCGTCTTCGGCAGGGGGAAGTGGACGCTTTCCTCGCGCACCCATTCTTCCTGGATCGTGGCGTTGTACTGCTTCTGGAGATAGTCGAGGCATTCCTGAACGACGTCTTCCGGCGCGCTAGCGCCGGCGGTGATGAGGATCGTCTCAACCCCTTCCAGCCACGACGGATCGATCTCGGAGACGCCATCAATGAGATGGGCGTGCGGACCGAGCGAGTTGGCGATTTCCTGCAAGCGGCGGCTGTTCGAGCTGTTCTGGCTGCCGAGCACGAGAACCAGGTCGGCCTGGGTCGCGAGCTGCCGGACCGCATCTTGACGGTTCTGCGTCGCGTAGCAGATGTCGTCCTTGGGCGGGTTGGCGATCTGCGGAAACTTCTTTCGAAGCGCCGCGATCACGACGTTCGCATCGTCGACGCTCAGCGTCGTCTGAGTAAGATAGGCAATTTTTTCCGGATTAATCGCGAGATTTTCGACATCCTCGGCGGTTTCGACGAGGATCATTCGGTCGGGCGCCTCGCCCATGGTGCCGATGACCTCGTCGTGTCCTTCGTGGCCGATGAGGATGATCGTGTAGCCCTCGCTGGCGTACTTGACGGCCTCGAGGTGGACCTTCGTGACGAGCGGACAGGTCGCGTCGATCGCTTTGAGCCGTCGCCGCCGGGCCTGCTCTCGGATCTGGGGCGAGACGCCATGGGCGCTGTAGAGCAAGGGGGAGCCTTCGGGAACCTCGTCCAGATGTTCGACGAAGACGACGCCTCGCGTTTTGAACCGCTCGACGACGTACTTGTTGTGGACGATCTCGTGATAGACGAACAAGGGGGCCCCGAAGAGGTCGAGGGCCCGCTCCAGGCTTTCGATGGCCATGTTCACCCCCGCGCAGAAGCCTCGAGGGTTGGCCAGGATAATTTTCATCGCGACGTCGAACCTCCGGGACCGGTCGTTGGCCTCAAGACTCTTATCGTAAGTCAGACCGGCCCCGGAGGAAAGACGTACCCCGCGCGCCCGATCCCTCGGAACGAGCGATCAGGGGTTTCGGGTCAGCATGAGGGACACCTGGTAGGGGGTCAGGAATCCGCCGGAGTCGGCGAGTTGCAGGTAATACTTGGAACCCTGCGAGACTGGGATGGTCACTGGGGTTCCCGACACGAGCGATTGCGCGGTCGTGGGGAGGCTGCTCGAGGGCGGGTTGCTGAAGAACTGAACCGTCAAGGGAGCCGTGGGCGTGAGGTTCGAGACGCTGAGTTGTCCCGAGTAGGGGGCCGTGAAGGTGAAGACGTCGATGTCGGTCGGGCTTATGGTGCCGGAGAGAACGGCGTTCCCCGAGGCATCGAGGGCGAAGGCGTTCGCCGTGGTGATCGTATTGTTTGGCTCGGTTTCGTTGACCAGCCCGGTGGGCGTGGTGGGCTGACCTGGCTGGTGGACGGTCTCTTGCAGGTCGATCGAGTAATCGCCGATGCCTCGGCCCTGTGTGGTCGTCTCGATGAAGATTCGCTGTCCGGCGCGAACCGGGAACGTTCCCGAGGCGCCGCCTTCCTTGCTATGCGGGCTCGCGAACAGGACGGTTCCCGCCTGGTTTCGGACGATCACGGCGGGGTTGCAGCCCTGGGGCGTCAGTTGCAGGCTCACCTGTCCGGAAACCCTGGGGACGAAGGTGAAGTAGTCGCGATCCTGGAGGTCGTTGATGGCGGCTTGGATCTGGATCATGCCGTCGTTTCCCAGGTCGAAGGCGTTCGCCTGGGGCGGCGTGTTGTTCGGCTCGGTTTCGTTGAGGACGTTGGGCGGCTCGGGGGTCCCGATTCCGCCACCGCCGATCGGCGGCTTCAGGTCGGTGACCATGAAGTTGATGGTGTAATTCCCGAGGCCCTCACCCCTGGAAACCACCTCGATGTAGAACTTCTGGTTGGTGTGAACCGTGAATTGCGCCGCGGTCTGATCGACCCCTTGACGCCCGCCCCCACTGGAAAAGAGGACGCGGCCCGCCGCGTCTTTCACCAGAAGGGTAAATCGCAGCGTGCTGGTCTGCGAAAGCGCGGAAAGGTCGATCTGGCTCAGGGTATTCGGCGTATAGGTGTAATAGTCACGATCGCAGAGGCAGACCGAGCTGCCCTGGATGACCGCCTTGCCATCGGCGGGGTCGACCTTGATCACGTTGGCCTGGGATGGCCGATTATTCGGCTCGGATTCGGTCATCATGGTCGAGAGAAGGGCCCTCGCCTCCAGTCCCTCGACGTGCGGCTTGCCATGCCGTCTTGGTCGCATGTTCGACCTCCTCTACGGTCCTTCGACGAGAACCCGTCGGCCCACTCCGGTATCGGCTCGGATGCCGTCTAAAAATACCACATGTTTCCCGGGGCCACATCCATGATATCAGATTCCTGCCTCGGGTTGATCAATCGTCCATAATTCTGATGAAAGGCAGGGCCCGGTTGCGGTCGGATCGGTTGAGTGCCGACCGGTCGGCTTGCGGGGCCGACAGGGAACCTGCTACGATCCCGGCCACGATCGCGACGGACGAGGCCGCGTCGCCACGCGGAGAGCGGTAATGCCACGAAGCGAGACCAGGCTTTGCGACGCGGAGAGTATGGAGCGGCTCTTGACCGGGCTTGCCGCCGAGATCGCCGGGGGTCGTCAGTCGGGGAGCCCCTTGCGACTGGTGGGAATCCGGACGAGGGGTGTTCCGATCGCCGCTCGGCTCGCCGAGATTCTCGCATCGAGCGTTGGCGAGGGGATCGACGTCGGCGCGGTGGATATCACGCTTTATCGCGACGACCTGGATCGGAACAACCGCTGGCCGGTCCTCCGGGGGACGGAGATCCCGTTCTCGGTCGATAACGCCGAAATCGTTCTGGTTGACGATGTTCTGTTCACGGGCCGAACCGTTCGCGCAGCGCTCAACTCGGTCTGCGACCTCGGCCGGCCGGCCTGCGTGCGGCTGGCCGTGCTCGTGGATCGCGGCGGTCGCGAGCTTCCGATCCGGGCGGATTACGTCGGACTGCGATGCGACGCCTTGCCCGGACAGCGGGTCGTTGTCCGGATCCCGCCGGTCGATCCGGTTGAAGAGATTGTCCGCGTTTCCGACGCCTAGGCCCAAGGGAGTCCAGGCGGGCGGCCTTGCGTGTTTCTCGGCCTGGACCGCCCCCCTCGCTTCGAACTTCGCAGGGGAATCGACCGCCATGACGAGGATACCCACCCTGATGCCGCCACCCGCCCCGGTCACGGGCGGGACCTCAGCGCCGCTGGCTTGGACCCGCTCGCACCTGCTGGGCCTGGAGGACCTTTCCCGGGAGGAGATCCTCGCCATTCTCGACACCGCCGATTCGTTCGCCGAAGTGTCGGAGCGGGATCGCAAGAAGGTTCCCGCGCTGCTTGGTAAAATCGTTTTCAACCTCTTCTTCGAAAACTCCACCCGGACCCGCACCAGCTTTAGCCTGGCGGCCAAGCGTCTCTCGGCCGACGTTCAGGACTTCACCGCCGGCAGCTCCAGCCTGTCGAAAGGGGAAACCTTCATCGACACGGCGAAGAACATCGAGGCGATGGGCGCGGACATCATGGTGGTCCGCCATTCCACTCCGGGCGCGCCGCATCTTCTCGCGCAGCATGTTCACGCCTCGGTCATCAACGCGGGCGATGGCGCTCACGAACACCCCACCCAGGCCCTGCTCGACCTGATGACGATTCGACGTAAGAAAGGGCGCATCGAGGGCCTGACCGTGGGCCTCGTCGGCGATATCTCGCACTCCCGGGTCGCTCGCTCGAATATCTGGGGCCTAACCAAGCTCGGAGCGCGCGTCATTCTCTGCGGACCTCCGACGCTGGTGCCGTCGAGCATGGAACGGCTGTGCTGCGCAATCGCGTACAACCTCGACGAGGTCCTCCCCGCGCTCGACGTCGTCAACGTCCTCCGCATTCAGTTCGAGCGCGACCAGCGGACCGTGTTTCCCTCGGTTTCCGAGTACTTCCGACTTTACGGCATGACCCAGGAGCGCGTTCGACGGGGCAAGAAGGACCTCCTGCTCCTGGCCCCCGGCCCGATCAACCGAGGCGTGGAGCTGACGCCCGAGGTCGCCGACGGCCCCAACTCGGCCATCCTCGACCAGGTGACCAACGGCCTGGCCGTACGGATGGCGGTGCTCTACCTCGTCAGCGGGAAAAGTGGCTCGACGGCCCCTTGAACCGTCCCGGCCCGACTCGCGGCGAGACCGGCCACACCCGTATCGACGCTCCACGGCGGAGCCCTTCCACGGACGAGACGACACGAGACGAAGTCATGCGAACGATCCAGATCACCGGCGGGCGTGTCATCGACCCCAGCCAGAACATCGACCGCATCACCGACGTCTGGCTCAGCCGGGGCCGCGTTCTGGCCGTCGGCGAGGAAGGGTACATTGAGCCGGAAGTGGTCATCAACGCGTCGGGGAAGATCGTCTGCCCGGGACTGATCGACGCCCACGTGCACCTTCGAGAGCCCGGCAACGAGGAGGACGAAACGATCGAGACGGGAGCCACCGCCGCCCTGGCCGGCGGCGTAACCTCGGTCGCCTGCATGCCGAACACGATTCCGGCCCTTGACACCCAGGGGGCGGCCGAGTTCGTCGTGCTCCAGGCGAAGCGGGCGCGCAAGGCGAACGTCTTTCCGGTCGGCGCCGTGAGCAAGGGGCGAGAGGGGAAGGAGTTGGCCGAACTTGGCCAACTGGTCGACGGCGGCGCGGTCGCGTTCACCGATGATGGCGCACCGGTCGCCAGCGCCTCGCTGATGCGGCAAGCGTTGCAATACGCCAAGATGTTCGACCGGGTCGTGATGCAGCACTGCCAGGTTCCCGAGCTGACCGTCGGCGGCGTGATGAACGAGGGATTCGAGTCGATGCGGCTCGGCCTCAAGGGCATGCCTCCCGCGGCCGAGGACATCATGGTCGCTCGCGACATCCGGCTGGCCGAGATCACCGGCGGGCGCCTGCACATCCAGCATATCTCGACGGCTCGATCCGTCGAGCTGGTTCGAGAAGGCAAGCGACGAGGGGTTCGCGTCACCGCGGAAGCCTGCCCCCACCACTTTACGCTCACCGATGAATGCCTTCGCGCGTTCGATTCGAACTTCAAGATGAACCCGCCGCTTCGCGCCTGGAGCGACGTCGAGGCCGTCATCGGCGGGCTCGCCGACGGCACGATTGACCTGATCGCGACCGACCACGCGCCGCATGCTCCCGAGAAGAAGATGCGGGAACTGGACCTCGCCCCGTTCGGGATCGTCGGGCTGGAAACCTTGATCCCGATCACCGTGAAGTCGCTGATCGAGCCCGGACACCTGAACTGGCCCGACGTGATTCGCAAGCTCACGATCCTTCCCGCCGAGCTGCTCGGCATTCCCAAGGGAACCCTCAAGCCGGGCGCCGACGCCGACGTGACGATCATCGACCCCGAGGCGCGCTGGACCATCACCCCGTCGCAATTCCACTCCAAGAGCCGCAACACCCCCTTCGGCGGCTGGGAGGTTCGCGGCCGGGCCCACACGGCCATCGTCGCCGGCGAGATCCGCTTCACCCTCGGCGGAATCATCCAGACCCCCGGCGAACCCGCCAACGTCTGACCGACAAGTCTCGGGGCTCGACCGACCTCTTCCTGGTTGTTCCCCTTCGAGACCCGGTCGGTCGAGGGCACGAATCGAGCAATCAGTCGATCACGCATCCGTCGATCCCTGGCCGGGACGAGGACTCCGATCGAATTGCGGAACATTTTTTTCGGCCAACCGCGCTCGGAAGCTCGCCTAAAGGAATATCGGGACTCGCCACGATGCCGAGCCACCCGGCAATCCCTTGAAACGACGGCCGAGGGCCGTCCGCCATCCTGATTCGCCCGTGTTCCTCTGGCGAAGGACGCTTGGCCATGCCGCGTACTGAATTCGCGGCGCCCCCCGGCCTGGGCGCGGTTCCCGGCCTGTGCGCGCCGATCACCTCCGACCGGCTCGACGACACCGAGCGTCGGATCGAAGACTGGCTCGTGAGCAACCTCGACGACGAGACCAAGACCAATGCGTCCCCGGTTTGGCAAGCCTTGCTGGGAATCGAGCCGACGCTGCGGAAGACGGGCCGCTCCGCCAACTCGTCCGGTTCCGGCAATCCCGGCGATTCCAACGTTTGGTCCCGCATTCGCGTCAGTCAGGTCCGGCACATCACGGTGGTCAGGCTGATCGACAAGATGCTCTTGAAGGAGAATTTGCTTCGGGAAGCCGCGGAGGAGCTGGAGGACCTGCTCGCCGCCGGTCATCACCGCGTGGTTCTGAACTTCGCGGCCGTCGAACGGATGTCGAGCCAGTTCGTGGCGGCGGTCGCCGCGGCCCACCGGCGTTGCGCCTCGGCCGACTCCGGCATGCTCAAGCTCTGCGGCCTCCGGCCAGA
>CAZRGV010000022.1:22593-28991 GCA_964599655.1 uncultured Isosphaeraceae bacterium
TCTTCGCCGTGACTGGCCTCAACGATCGGATCGCCCTGTTTCCCGACGAGACCTCGGCCCTGGAAAGCCCCTGGCCGGAGACCGAATACCCACGACCGCTGCCCATTGCCATCCTTTCGGCCCTGACGCGCCGAGGAGATGCTTCGATGGATCAAGGTTCCGCCGAATCCGACGTCGAATCCGGCGCCTGTCCCCTGGACGACAACGTGGCTCCGTTCGCGACCCTGACGCTCGGTCTAAAGATTCAGAACGGACGAGAGCGAGGGAAGGTTCTTCGCGTTCGAACGAATCCGTTCGTGATCGGCCGCCAGGAGGATTGCCAGCTTCGCGTCAACGTCCCCACGGTCAGCCGGACTCATGCGAGCATCGAGACGCGTGACGGCGCGTTTTTCCTCCGCGATCTCGCGACGACCAACGGCACCTTCCTCAATGGCCGGTTCCTCCGAGACGCGGAAGTGGAACTCTCCGACGGCGATGTCATCCACGTCGGCCCCTTGCGGCTCGGCGTGATCCTCTCGGACCAGGGGCTGGAACCGACGGTCGCCGAAGAACAGATCGCCGGCTGGCTCCGCGACGAGGACGAACACGCCGAGGACGACGACGAACGGTTCGGATTCACCCTGGCGGAACCTCAATCCGAGGAAGCCACGCGCTTCGACGTGGAGACAAGCCTCCTCCACCTGAAGACCGAACGCGTCGAGGACGTCCTGATCATCACGCCGCTCGCCCCTCGACTGCTCGACGAAACGACCATCGGCCCCTTGCGACTTGAGCTTCTGGCCCTGCTCGAAAAACCCCTTCCGCGGCAGGTCGTGGTCAATCTCGAGCGGGTCTCGGCCATGTCGAGCCGGGCCGTCGGCGTCCTGATGGCCCATTTCCTTCGTCTCGATCGCTCCGGCGGCGGCCTTCGGATCTGCCGGGTTCATCCGAGAATCCTGGCCCTCCTCGAACGGATTCGCCTGCCGATGCTCGTCGAGGTCTTCCCGAACGTCGACGACGCGGTCCTGTCCTCCTGGACCTGAACGATCGGCGGCCCCGCGTCGTTTGCCTCAATGGTTTTTGGCGCGTATCTTTCCTTGGATGGAGACACAAACCGACACCGAGCCGCCTCGCTCCTCGCATCCGATCGGCCGCCATGCGTTACCTGATCGACGGCTACAATCTGATGCACGCGATGGGCCTCATGAATCGGCGGTTCGGTCCCGACGGTCTCCGCAAGGCGAGGCACCGCTTTCTCAACAACCTGGCCGCCGCGCTCGGGCCGGTCGACGCTCACCAGACAACCATCGTTTTCGACGCCTCTGAGGCCCCCGCCGAGGTTTCTCGACAAACCCGGCACAAGGGCCTGACCGTCGATTTCGCCATCGAAGATGACGAGGCCGACGAGCGCATCGAGCACTTGATCCAGACCGACTCCGCCCCGAAACGCCTGTCCGTCGTCTCGTCCGACCACCGCATTCGTCAGGCGGCGCGGCGTCGAGGCGCCAACGACCTGACCTGCGACGAGTTCCTCTCCATGCTCGAAGACCGAAAACGACGCCCAAGCCAACCTTCGACCACCACGCCGACACCCGAGGAACGTGCCCGACTGGATGGCCCCTCGCCCCAGGACGCCAAGCACTGGCTCGAAATCTTCGGCGACGCCGCCAACGAGCTCGAAGCCCTGGACGAGCTCAGCGGACGTGGCGGGTTCGTGCCGACTCCCGAGGAGATCGCCCGGATCGAGCGCGAAGTCGAGGACGAGGCGCGCCGCTCGCCCGGTTCGCCGCCTCGAAAGCGGCGTTGACCCTTCCTTGGTTTTCCTCGAACGTCCTCGCGCCATCCTTCGCCCTGTCGATGGTCTGGATGGCGCTGAAGGGATCGTGGACGAGGAACGTACCACCCGCTGGCTCAACCCGCGGGACGTTATGGACAAGTTCGCTTCGTACGCGCGGAATCACGAGGACGTCATTCTCAACCGCGTCTTCCGCGACGTCGACGACGGCTTTCGCGTCGACTCCGGGGCGAACGACCCGGTCTTTCCGTCAGTCACCAAGCCCCTTTTCCGATCGGGGATGGTCGGGCATCACCATGGAGCTGCACCCCGAGCTGATCCGTCCGCGAGGAAGACCAGCCCTGGCTTCCAAGCCCGGCCGCGCCGTTCAACGTGCTCGGTAACGCGATCTCATGCGAATCCTTCCATATTCTCAAGCAGTACACCGACCGTCCCGAGATCGGTCCGATCCCCCTGTCGTTGGCCTGGCAACCGCACCGCGATTCGCTGCGCTTCCCCCGAACGTCGTCCCTCGTCGAGCAGCGAATCCGTCGCGAGTCCTGAGAACTTTTGAGCCGTTCCCGGCCGTTGGAACCGACGCATCGCAAGACCTGGCCCGAAAGCTGGGGTCTGGTCGCGGCGCCAACGGTTTGGTAAAACGGCCAATCCGGAGAAAACGCCGGCTTCCGCGAACGCGTCGAGGGGTGCACCGATGAGGGTTTGGCTATCCAGAGGGCCCTGGGTCCTGGTGATGGTCGCCTGCGCCTCCGCGTCCTTCGCCCAGGAT
The DNA here is from genome assembly GCA_964599655.1 of uncultured Isosphaeraceae bacterium. Classification (GTDB taxonomy): domain Bacteria; phylum Planctomycetota; class Planctomycetia; order Isosphaerales; family Isosphaeraceae; genus CAZRGV01. The sequence continues at coordinate 25,134 of CAZRGV010000022.1, forward strand.
CGAAAGGCCGCGGTTCTGCCCGACGATGTCGAGCTGATCCGTGACGTGGAGTACGGCCAGGGCGGAGACCGCGCCTTACGGATGCACATTCTGCGTCCCAAACAACCGCCCGAACGCCCGTTGCCGGTGATCGTTTGGATTCACGGCGGCGCCTGGCTCGGCGGCAGTCGCGACAGCGGCATCGGCCTGCTCGCGCCGTTCGTGTCGAAGGGGTACGTCGGCGCCAGCATCGAGTACCGCTTCAGCCGTGAAGCCACGTTCCCGGCGCAGCTTGAAGATTGCAAATGCGCCATTCGCTTCCTTCGAGCGAAGGCCAAGCAATACCAGATCGATCCCGACCGGATCGGCGTCTGGGGAGCCTCGGCGGGCGGACATCTCGTCGCCTTGCTCGGCACGACAGGCGACGTCAGAGACCTGGAAGGGAAGGGGGGCTGGCCCGAGTTTTCCAGCCGGGTCGACGCTGTCTGCGACTGGTTCGGACCGACCGACTTTCTCAAGATGGACGAGGCCGGTAGCCGGATGACGCACAACGCGCCCGACTCTCCCGAATCCCTCCTGATCGGCGGGCCGATCGCCGAGAACCCCGACAAGGTCGCTCGGGCCAATCCGATCACGTATGTTTCTCATGATGATCCCCCCTTTCTGATCATGCATGGCGACCAGGACCCCTTGGTTCCTCCCAACCAGAGTGAGCGACTCACAGCGGCCCTGAAAACGGCCGGCGTGGAGGTGAGGTACGAGGTGGTTGAAGGCGCCGGGCATGGATTCGGCGGCCCTCGCGTGATGCGATCGGTGGAAACCTTCTTCGACAAACACCTGAAAGGCGGCGGTTCAACACCCCGCGGGAACGGCGATTCACGATGAAAGTTCATGAGTATCAGGCCAAGGATCTCCTGAAAGCGGCCGGGGTGGCCGTGCCTGAAGGCATCGTGGCGAGGACGCCCGACGAAGCGGCCTCGGCGTTCGACGCGCTGAAGGCGCCTCTGGTGGTGGTCAAGGCCCAGGTCCACGCCGGGGGACGCGGCAAGGGAGTCGCGATCGGCCCGAACGACGATCGGGCCTTGGCCCTGGAAATCGCTAGCGGGCGCAAGCCAAGGCCCGAAGGCATGGCCAAGGGCGTGCAGCTCGTGAAGTCGCGCGACGAGGCCCGCAAGGCCGCCGAGAGCCTTCTGGGCAAGACGCTCGTCACGTATCAGACCGGCCCCGAAGGCCAGATGATCAAGCAGGTGCTCGTCACCGTCGGCCACGACATCGCCCGTGAGCTCTACCTCGGCCTGGCGATCGACCGCGCCTTGCAGTGCCCGGTCCTCATGGCCTCGACCGAGGGCGGCGTCGAGATCGAGACCGTCGCTCACGAGACGCCCGAGAAGATCCACCGTGAGCCGATCGACGTCAACACCGGCCTGCTCGACTTCCAGGCCCGCAAGATCTGCAAGGTGCTCGGCCTCGAAGGGGACACCGCCAAGAAAGGCGTGGTCTTCTTCAAAGCGTTCGTCCGCATGTTCCTCGACCGCGACGCCTCGCTGGCCGAGATCAACCCCCTGATCGTGACCGATAAGGGAGACGTCCTCGCCCTCGACTGCAAGCTGAACTTCGACGATAACGCGATCTTTCGCCAGAAGGAGGTCGCCGCGTTCCTCGACCCGGCCGAGGAAGACCCCAACGAGCTTCGAGCCAGCCAGTCGGGCCTGAGCTACGTGCAGCTCGATGGCGACATCGCCTGCCTCGTCAATGGGGCGGGCCTGGCGATGAGCACCATGGACCTGATCAAATACCACGGCGGCGAGCCCGCGAACTTCCTCGACGTCGGCGGCGGCGCCAACAAGGACCAGGTGCTCGAAGGCTTCCGCATCCTGCTCTCCTCGCCGAAGGTCAAGGCCGTGCTGGTCAACATCTTCGGCGGCATCATGAAGTGCGACATCATCGCCTCGGCCCTCCTGGCCGCCTACGACGAGCTCGATTTCCGAGTCCCGCTGGTCGTCCGGCTCGAAGGCACGAACGTCGAGGCCGGCAAGAAGCTCATCCAGGAAAGCGGGCGCAAGATCATCACCGCCGACGGCCTCACCGACGCCGCCAAGAAGGTGGTCGAGGCGGCCAGGGGCGTGGCCTGACGTGACCTACTTCCCCCGGCCATCGCGGATTGCCCCGAAGAACGGTTCGAACCATGTACGGGTTCGTTGCCTTCTATTTCCTACTGGGCCTGATCACTGTGGCCTCGTTCCGTGGAGGGCCCTGGTCGAGGCTCGGCATGATCGTTGCGCTCACCGCCGCTCACCTGTTGTTTCTGGGATTCTGGGCACGAATCCTGATCCGGACTCGGGAAACGGGCGAGCTTCAACGTGGCGGACCGATCGCCCGATTCGTTTACCTCGCTCCCGTCGCCTACGGCCTTGGAGCACTGGCGGGATTTTGTCTCCTTCCGCATTGAAATGGAAAACCCACGGTGCCGGGCGCGGGCCCCTCGCCGTTCACACGCTTCACGCCATCGACTGACCACCACGGCGTGGCCTTCACGTCATACAGGTAGGATTCTATGAGCATTCTCGTCGATAAGAACACCCGCCTGATCTGCCAGGGCATCACCGGCAAGGCCGGCGCGTTTCATTCCGAGCAGTGCAAGGAGTACGGCACGAACCTCGTCGGCGGCGTGACGCCCGGCCGGGGCGGCCAGACGGCCGTCGGCGTGCCGGTGTTCGATACCTGCATGGAGGCCGTCAAGGCCACCGGCGCCAACGCCACCATGATCTTCGTTCCGCCCCCGGGCGCCGCCGACGCCATTCTCGAAGCGGCCGACGCCGGCATCAAGCTCGTCGTCGCCATCACCGAGGGGATTCCGGTCGTCGACATGGCCCGCGCGGTCGCTTACCTCAAGGCCCATCATCCCGATGTCCGACTGATCGGTCCCAACTGCCCCGGCGTGATTACCCCCGGCCAGTGCAAGATCGGCATCATGCCCGGTTATATCCACAAGCCGGGACGCGTTGGCGTCGTCAGCCGCTCCGGCACTCTGACCTACGAGGCGGTCTGGCAGCTCACGAACCTGGGCATCGGCCAGAGCACGTGCGTCGGCATCGGCGGCGATCCGGTCAACGGCACCAGCTTCGTCGACGTGCTCCGAATGTTCCAGGACGATCCTGACACCGACGCCGTCTTGATGATGGGCGAGATCGGCGGCAATGCCGAGGAACAGGCCGCGGCCTTGAAGAAGTCGGGCCAGTTCACCAAGCCGCTGGCCGCCTTCATCGCCGGGCAAACCGCCCCGCCCGGCAAGCGCATGGGACACGCCGGCGCCATCATCTCGGGCGGTTCGGGCAAGGCGTCCGACAAGATCGCCGCTCTCGAGGACGCCGGAATTCGTGTCGCCAAGAGCCCCGCCGACATGGGCGTGACGCTCCAAGCTTCGCTTTGACGAGACCCGTCGATCACCGGAGCCCCCCCGCGATGTCCGAGCCCGACCGCTCCAACCCGTGGAAGACGCTCGGCTCCCGACCGATTTATGACAACCCGTGGATCTCCGTGCGAGAAGACCAGGTCGTCCGGCCCGACGGCTCGCCGGGGATCTACGGCGTCGTCCATTTCAAGCACCGCGCCATCGGCGTGCTCCCCGTCGATGATCAAGGCCGCGTCTGGCTCGTCGGCCAGTATCGCTACACCCTGAACCGTTACTCCTGGGAAATTCCCGAAGGAGGCGCCCACGACGGCGAATCCGACGAGGACGCCGCGCGCCGAGAACTTCGCGAGGAAACCGGCCTGGTTCCCGAACATCTCGAGCTCGTCTGTGAAGCCCACCTCTCCAACTCGGTGAGCGACGAAATCGGCCTCGTCTTCCGAGCCACCGGCCTGACCTTCGGCCAGTGC